>NZ_JARVXM010000009.1:0-415074 GCF_048957655.1 Stenotrophomonas sp. AS1
GTCGTTGCGAGCCGCCCATTATAGCCGGCTTTTCCGCCTCGTCAACACCTTTTTTCAAGGCCGTTTCACCGAAGTGAGACGTTGTTGCCGACGCTGCTTCGTCGTGCGACCCGAAGGTCTTTTCGTCGAAGCGAGCCGCCTATTATGTCAGGCTTTTCGTTTCCGTCAACACCTTCTTTCGAAGAAGTTGAAGTCCTGATCCTTCGCGGTTGCCGCCTTGCGGTGGCCCCTGCGTCGGGGGAGGGAAAGTATGTCCCTATCCGCATCGTTTGTGAAGGGGGTAAGCGACATTTTTTCACGTCGCCTCCCTCCCATTCATGCTGGAAGGGGGCCGGATCGCCCGGACCCCTTGTGCCACTTAGGCCGCGACCAGCAGGACGCGTGCGAAGGTGCGCTTGCCGACCTGCAGCAGGCCTTCAAAACCGGGCGCGAACACCTGCTGGGCGTCCTCCACCACCTCGCCGTCCACCTTCACCGCACGCTCTTTGAGCTTGCGGGACGCTTCGGAGTTGCTCGGGGTGAGCCCGGCAGCGGTCAGCAGCGCACCAATCCGCAGGCCTTCGGCCGGAATGGTCACTTCCTGGAGCGGCAGCAGGGTCACATCGCCCTGCCCGGTCACGGCGGCATTCCAGCCGGCGATGGCCTGCTCGGCCGCGGCGGCGTCATGGAAGCGGGTGGTCAGCTCACGCGCCAGGCGCAGCTTCACCTCGCGCGGGTTCAACCCGCCCGCCTCGACCTGCTCACGCAGCGCCTTGGCCTCGGCCTGGCTGATATCAAAGGAGAGCAGCTCGATCCAGCGCCACATCAGGTCGTCGCCGATCTTCATGGTCTTGGTGACGATGTCGATGGCCGGTTCGCTGATACCAATATAGTTGTTGAGCGACTTGGACATCTTGGCCACGCCGTCCAGGCCTTCCAGCAGGGGCATGGTCAGCACGATCTGCGGCTTCTGCCCGTAGTGCTCCTGCAGGCCACGGCCCATCAGCAGGTTGAACTTCTGGTCGGTACCGCCCAGTTCGACGTCCGCTTCCAGTGCGACCGAGTCGTAGCCCTGCACCAGCGGGTACAGGAACTCATGCAGCGCGATGGACTGCTGGGCGGCATAGCGCTTGGCGAAGTCGTCGCGCTCGAGCATGCGCGCCACGGTGTGCTGGCCGGCCAGGCGGATCATGTCGGCGGCGGCCATCTTGCCGAACCACTCCGAGTTGAAGCGCACTTCGGTCTTTTCGCGGTCCAGTACCTTGAAGACCTGGTCCTCATAGGTACGCGCGTTGGCGAGCACATCTTCCTTGGTGAGCGGCTTGCGTGTGACGTTCTTGCCGGACGGGTCGCCGATCATCCCGGTGAAGTCGCCGATCAGGAAGATCACCTGGTGGCCAAGGTCCTGGAACTGGCGCAGCTTGTTCAGCAGCACGGTGTGGCCCAGGTGCAGGTCCGGGGCGGTGGGGTCGAAGCCGGCCTTGACCCGCAGCGGACGGCCGCTTTCCAGACGCTGGCGCAGTTCGTCGGATTTGAGGATCTCATCGGCGCCTCGCCCGATCAGGGCAATGGCTTCTTCAATCGAGGACACGTGACAACTCCCGGCAATGCCTTATTTATATGAATGACGTTAAGTACAAGTTAACCGCAGGTGCTTCACAAAAGCCAATAGGCACAAGGGTTTGACGCGGTATTTATACCTGTCTATGTTACCGACGTTTGGGCCCGCGCTCCCGGGCCAGCCAGGAACAGACCGACGATGCTCAATTCCGATCAAGGCCGCGCGCGCAAGCAGCGCTTCAAGGAACGTCTCCACGTCCTCCACGACACCGCCCTCCATCGGAAGCTCAAACAGCATCTTCCCGCGGCCTTCAACCAGCGCTGGACCCGCCGCCACTGGATGCACGCCAGCCTGTTCGCCACCATCGGCGCCCTGGTGGCCACGATCGTCCCGGGCTTCTCGCACACCATCGACTCGCCCTACTCGGTCAGCCATTCGACCCTGGCGCTGCCGTTGCCGCCGCTGTCGCTGGAACGCCAGCAGCAGACCCCCGGCGACAGCTGGCAGGTGCTGCGCGTGCAGCGCGGCCAGACCCTGAGCAATCTGTTCGACCAGGCCGGGATCCCGGCCACGGTGATGCACCAGGTGCTGGAGCACCCGGGTGTGCGCGAGTCGCTGACCAAGCTGCGCCCCGGCGCGGAGATCGCCTTCGACCTGCCGTTGTCCGGTGAATTGCGCACGATCCGCTTCGACCGCGATGCCGACAACCGCGTCGAGCTGTCCCTGGCCGGCGACAAGATCACCGAGACGGTGAGCAAGCGCGAGACCTCGACCCGCCGGGTGGTCGCCAGTGGCGAGATCACCAGTTCGCTGTACGCCGCCGCGCGCAAGGCCGGGCTCTCGCCCTCGGCGATCGCGACGATGACCGACGAGATCTTCAAGTACGACATCGACTTCTCCAAGGACCTGCAGCCCGGCGACCGTTTCAGCGTGGTGATGGACGAAACCTGGCGCGAAGGCGAGAAGGTGGACACCAGCAAGATCCTCGCGGCGACCTTCAGCTCGGGTGGCAAGACCTACAGCGGCTTCCGCTTCGACCGCAACGGCAAGTCCGAATACTTCGATGCCAGCGGCCGTCCCCTGAAGAAGAGCTTCATCCGCATGCCGATCCAGTTCGCGCGCTTGAGTTCGAGCTTCGGCGCGCGCAAGCACCCGGTGCTGGGCAAGATGCGCATGCACAAGGGCGTGGACTACGCCGCGCGCACCGGCACCCCGATCATGGCCGCCGGCGATGCCCGCGTGCAGTTCGCCGGCGTGCAGCGCGGCTACGGCAACGTGGTGATCCTCGACCACGGCCGTGGCCACACCACGCTGTACGGGCACATGTCGCGCTTTGGCAGCATCAAGACCGGACAGCGCGTGGCCCAGGGCACCGTGATCGGCTACGTCGGCTCGACCGGCATGGCCACCGGCCCGCACCTGCATTACGAATTCCGCGTCAACGGCGTGCACCGCAACCCGCTGTCGGTGACGATGCCGCCGCCGGAGCCGCTGCAGGGTGCCGAGCTGGCCGCCTTCCGTGCGCAGACCGCGCCGGCACTGGCGCGCATCCAGGGCATGGAGAAGCTGATCTACGCCGACGCCAGCCCGGCGCCGGCTGCCACGTCGGCCGATACGGCCACCGCGAAGGCCGGCAAGCCGGTCAAATCCAACCGCGGCTGATCGCATCGATTGACGGCGGCAACGGGTTGCGCGGAAGCTGCATGCAACCCGTTGGACCGCCTGGCCATGACCTCTGCTGTTGATCCCACCACCCCGCTCTACCTGGGCCTGATGTCCGGCACCAGCGCCGACGGCATCGATGCCGCGCTGGTGCAGTTCCCCGCCGAGGGCGGCTGCCGCTTTGTCGATGGCCTGACCCACGCGTGGGATCCGGCGATCCGCGCCGAGCTGATCGCCTTGGGCGAAGGCGGCACGATCACCTCGCTGGACGCGCTGGGCCGGCTCGATGCCGAGGTCGGGATCACGTTCGCCGCGGCTGCCAACCGGCTGCTGGACAGCGCGCGCATCGACCGCACCCAGGTGCACGCCATCGGTTCGCACGGGCAGACCGTACGCCATCGGCCGCTGGCCGATCCTGCCTTCACGATGCAGATCGGCGACGCCAACCGCATCGCCGAATTGACCGGCATCACCACCGTGGCCGATTTCCGCCGCCGCGATGTGGCCGCCGGCGGCCATGGCGCGCCGCTGATGCCGGCGTTCCACCTGGCGATGCTGGGTGACAGCGACGAAGACCGCGCCGTGCTCAACCTGGGCGGCATCGGCAATCTCACCTTGATCCCGCGCCAGGGCACCCCGCGCGGCTTCGATACCGGCCCGGCCAATGCGCTGATGGATGCCTGGTGCCAGCGCCACCGCGGCGAACCGTTCGACGCCGACGGGGCATTCGCGGCCAGCGGCCAGGTCGATACGGCGCTGCTGGCGCGGTGGCTGGCCGATCCGTGGTTTGCGCTGCCGCCGCCCAAGAGCACCGGGCGCGAGCAGTTCCACCTGGACTGGGCGCAGGCGCAACTGGGTGAGGGACAGGTCTCCGGCGCGGATGTGCAGGCGACCCTGCTGGAGCTGACCGCCGCGACGGTGGCCGATGCGCTGTTGGCGCACCTGCCGGGCGCGCAGCGGGTGCTGGTGTGCGGCGGTGGCGTGCGCAATCCGCAATTGCTGCGGCGCCTGGGCGCACGCCTGCCGGGCGTGGTGATCGAGTCCAGCGCGGTGCACGGGCTGGATCCGGATTATCTGGAAGCGATGGGGTTTGCGTGGTTGGCGCAGCGCACCCTGGCCGGGTTGCCGGGCAATCTGCCGAGCGTGAGTGGCGCGCGCGGACCTCGGATTCTCGGGGCGATCCACCCGGCCTGAGGCGCCACAGCGGCGGGCGCTGCGTGCGGCGGTGATCGCCGATGCGCGGCTCGGCGCGTGCCGCCGTTACAGCCCCTGCGCGTCCGGCAGCGCCTGCAGTGCCGCGATGGCATCGGCGAGCGCATCGACTTCGGGATCGTGGAAGCCGCTGCGGACCTCCAGTTCGCTGGCGAACAGGCCTTGTTCCAGCAATGCCACGCAGGTGTCCTCGCGGGACCAGCCACGCGCCACTGCGATGCGGCGGATACGTTCCAGCAACAGCGGGTCCATATCCCGCAGCAGTAGATCAGCCATCGTTCTCCCCGTTGGCGCGCCGCCAACCCCGCGGCGACTGTGCCGGCATGATCCATCAGGCTCTGCCGGCACGCAAACCACTCAGGCCGAGCTGCGGTCCCGGATCCGTGGCCACAGCCAGATCAGCAGCAGCAGGGTCGGGATGACCGTGGTGGCGCTGAGGATGAAGAAGGTGCTGTACGAGCTCGCCTCCACGATGTAACCGGAGACGCCGCCGACGAACTTGCCCGGCAGGTTGGCCAGCGAGACCAGCAGCGCGTACTGGGTGGCGGTGAAGTTGCGGTCGGTCAGCGAGGACATGAAGGCGACCAGCACCGTGCCGGCGAAGCCCTGGAACAGGTTGTCCGCGCTCAGCGCCGCATAGAACGCCCACAGTTGGCCCGGATTGTGCGCCATCAGCAGGAACGCCAGGTTGGACAGCGCCACGCCCAGCGCGGCGACCAGCAACATGCGGCGAAAGCCGAATGCAGCCACCGCGATGCCGCCAAGGAATGCACCGCCGATACCCATCCACACGCCGAACAGCTTGGAGACGGTAGCGATGTCGGCCTTGGTGAAGCCCGAATCCAGATAGAACGGACCGGCCATCACCCCGATCACCTGGTCCGGGAATTTGTAGAGCCCGACGAAGGCCAGCA
This sequence comes from Stenotrophomonas sp. AS1, assembly GCF_048957655.1. Classification (NCBI taxonomy): domain Bacteria; kingdom Pseudomonadati; phylum Pseudomonadota; class Gammaproteobacteria; order Lysobacterales; family Lysobacteraceae; genus Stenotrophomonas; species Stenotrophomonas sp. AS1. The sequence continues at coordinate 5,329 of NZ_JARVXM010000009.1, forward strand.
GCACCAGCGCCAGCACCACGCCATTGGTGCTGAAGAAGCTGGCGATCGGCTGCCAGAACGCGCCGAAGAAATCGATCCGGCGCTGGATGCGCACCTCGGGCTGCTCCGGCTCGCGGCACAGCAGCGTGGTCATGATCGGCAGGATCATCAACGCAGCCATGGCCAGGTAGGCCACTATCCAGCTCTCGAACTGGGCCAGGTACAGCGCGCCCGCGCCGGCCAGGATCAGGCCGATGCGATAGCCCAGCGTATAGGTCGCGGCGAGTGCCGCCTGGGCACTCTCCGGTGCGATCTCGATGCGGTAGGCGTCCACCACCGAATCCTGGGTCGCACCGGCGAACGAAGCCACCAGCACCCACAGCACCAGCGGGGTGACGCCGAGTTCGGGCCGGACGAAGGCCAGCGCGAACAACCCGCCGGTGACGCCGATCTGCGAGGCCAGCAGCCACGAGCGGCGTCGGCCGAGGAAGCCGATCAACGGGAACGCGTAGCGGTCGATCAGCGGCGCCCAGACGAACTTCATCAGATAGAAGAAGCTGGCCAGGCTGATCAGCCCGATGCTGCCCAGGTCCAGGCCGACATCCCGCAGGCGGGTGGACAGCGTCTGCGAGGCGATCAGCAGGAACGGCAGGCCGCTGCCGAAGCCCAGGAAGGCCATCGTCAGCGCCGAGGGCGTGCCGAAGGCGCGCTTGATCCCCGCCCACCCCTTGTAGGACACCGGCTCGACCGCTTCGGTCATGGGGCGTAGTCCACCGTGAACGGCGCATGGTCGGAGAAGCGTTCATCGCGATAGACCGAGCAGCTGCGCAACCGGTCACGCAGGCCCGGGCTGACGAACTGGTAATCGATGCGCCAGCCGACATTGTTGGCACGCGCCTGGCCGCGGTTGCTCCACCACGTGTAGTCCTCGCCCTGCGGGTGCAGCAGGCGGTAGGCATCGGTCCAGCCCTGGCCGGCGGCGATGTCCAGCGCCTGGTCGGCATCCACGCACTGGCCGTTGAGCCAGTCGCGTTCGGGCGGCAGGCAGCCGGAGTTCTTCTGGTTGGATTTCCAGTTCTTGATGTCCAGCGCGGAACGCACGATGTTCCAGTCGCCGCACAGCACGTAGTCGCGGCCGCTGGCCAGCCAGCCGGCCAGGATCGGGCGCAGCCACTCCATCACCTCGTACTTGAACCCTTGGCGCAGATCGCCGGAGCTGCCCGAGGGGATGTAGAAGGAGACCACGCTGAGGTTGCCGTAGCGGGCTTCGATGTAGCGGCCTTCATCGTCGAACGGGGCCCAGCCCAGCGAGGTGATCACCTGGTCCGGCTCGCGCTTGCTGTAGATCGCCACGCCGCTGTAGCCCTTCTTGGTGATGGCGTCGCGGTAGAAGCAGTGGTGCCCGTCCGGGCGGAACATCGGGTCGGTCAGCTGGTCTTCCTGGGCCTTGGTTTCCTGGATGCACAGGACGTCGGCGTCCTGGGCGCGGAACCACTCGAGAAAGCCCTTGGTGGCGGCGGAACGGATGCCGTTGGCGTTGAAACTGATGATGCGCATGCTGACCCGGGTCTGGAACGATACCCGCAAGAGCATACCGTTTCGGCCCTTGCAGGGGCTGGCTGGAAACGGACGGCATTACCGCCTGCGGCCATCTGGCGAAGCCGTCTCGCCAGCCCGTGCGACACCGGGCCGCAGGGCCCGGCGAGCGGAAAAGTGCGGGCATGCATTACGATTTGCGCTCCAAATGAATTGAATTGAGTCTTGATGAGCGACCATCGCCACCGTTTCCTGCAACTGGCCCTGACCGCCGATGCCCTGCGTTTCGGCCAGTTCACCCTGAAGTCCGGCCGTCTGAGCCCCTACTTTTTCAATGCCGGCCGGTTTGATTCCGGCGCGCGCATGTCCCAGCTGGCGGCCTGCTACGCCGATGCCGTGGAAGCGACCGGCCTGAAGTTCGATGTCGTGTTCGGCCCGGCCTACAAAGGCATTCCGCTGGCCACCGCGACCGCCTGTGAATTCGCCCAGCGCGGCCGCGACCTGCCGCTGTCGTTCAACCGCAAGGAAGCCAAGGACCACGGCGAAGGCGGCAACCTGATCGGCGCGGACATGAATGGCAAGCGCGTGCTGATCGTCGATGACGTGATCACCGCCGGCACCGCGATCCGCGAAGCACTGGCGATCATCAAGGGCGCCGGTGGCACCCCGGCCGGCATCGTGGTGGCCCTGGACCGCCAGGAGATCGCCTCGGAAACCGACCGCCGTTCGGCCGCGCAGGCCGTGGCCGAAGAAGCCGGCATTCCGGTGGTCGCCGTGGCCACGCTGGCCGACCTGCTTGATTTTGCCTCCGGAAATCCGGAACTTGTGGGCTACCGGCAGCCGCTGGAGGACTATCGTTCCCGCTACGGCAGCCGTCCTACGCGTTGAGAGCAGGGGGCTTTCACCATGTCCAGGTTTGCCACGTTCACCGTTGTCGGCCTGTTGCTGGCCGTGCCGCTGTTGCCTGCCCAGGCGCAGAAGCGCGCGGCCGACGCAGCGCCGAAGAAGCTGTACTGCTGGAACAAGGGCAGCGAGCGGATCTGCAGTGATGCCCTGCCCCAGGAGGCGGTGAACAGTGCGCGCGAGGAGTTCAACCTGCGCAGCGGCATGCGCAGTGGGGAAGTGCAGCGCGCGTTGACCGACGAGGAACGCGCCGATGCCGCGGCGCAGGCCGCGCAGCAGCGCCTGGACCTGGCCGCCGAGCAGACCCGCCAGCGTACCGAGCAGGCGATGCTGGCCACGTACGAGAGCGAGGACGACCTGCGCCGAGTGTTCGCCGAGCGCAGCGGCATCCTGGACAACAACATCCATACCGCCAGCTACAACGTGGCCAGCGTGCGTGATGCGCTGGTCACCCTGCTGGCCAGTGCGGGCAACCGCGAGCTGGATGGGCAGCCGGTGCCGGACAAACAGGCCGAGCGCATCCGCCAGCGGCATGCCGAGCTGGTGACGCAGCGGCGCATGCAGGCCTCGTTCGAGCAGCAGCGCCGGGCGCTGGACGTGGAGATCGAGAGCACGCTGCAGCGCTATCGGTTGCTCAAGGGTGTGGGGAGCGATCCGCGCGGGTAAGGGCGGAGGTGCGATGGCGTTGAAACGAAGGCGGCCTTGGGGCCGCCTTTTTTATGCACTTTTTACGCGGGGCGCCGGTTTCGGGCGTGGAGCGTTTATGCCGTGCAGGCAGACCATGAGCGCCTGACGTGGAGTGGTTCCACCTGGACGTCCCATGAGCCCGTATCTGTCTGTCTTTCCTGCCGGCGCCCCGCGCACCGTGCGCTCCCTTTCCCGCGTTTGAGGCCACGACCATGTCTGCCTGGCTTTCCCTGCTGTGCGGCGTGCTGGTGCTCGTTGCCGCCGCCTATCTGCTGTACGTCGTGCTTCGGCCCGAAACCTTCTGACCGGAGCCGACCATGACCGAGATCCTGTTGATCCTGCTGGCCAGCATCGTGCTGGCCTTTCCGCTTGGGCTGTACCTGGCCCGGCTGATGCGCGGTGGCCCAATGCGTGGCGATGCGCTGTTCGGGCTGGTTGAAAAACCCCTTTACCGGCTGCTGGGAGTGAACCCGGCGCGCGGCATGTCCTGGCGTGGCTACGTGGGCGCCTTCCTGCTCAGCAACGTGGTGATCGCGGTGCTGGTGCAGGCCGTCTTCATGACCCAGGCCTGGCTGCCGTTCAATCCGGACCAGATCCCCAACATGCGCTGGGATACCGCGCTGCATACGATGGTGTCGTTCCTGACCAACACCAACCAGCAGCACTATTCCGGGCAGGCGCAGCTGTCGTACTTCTCGCAGATGACCGCGATCACCGGGCTGCAGGTGGTGACGCCGATGATGGGCCTGGCGCTGGTGGTGGCCACCCTGCGTGCGCTGTTCGGCGCGCGCCCCGAGGATGTGCCGGCCGACCAGGCTGCGCTGCTGAGTGCGGACCGCCGCGTCGATGTGGGCAATTACTACGCCGATGTGGTGCGCTCGAGCGTGCGCTTCATGCTGCCGCTGTGCCTGCTGTGGGCGCTGCTGCTGACCAGCCAGGGCGTGCCCGCCACCCTCGCCGGCGGTCCGCAGGCCACGCCGATCGACGCCTCGGCCGGCATGGACACGCAGAAGCTGCCGCTCGGGCCGGTCGCGGCGATGGTCGCGGCCAAGCAGCTGGGCACCAATGGCGGTGGCTGGTACGGCCCCAACAGCGCAATGCCGCTGGAGAACCCAACCCCACTGTCCAACGCGCTGGAACTGATCGGCATCCTGCTGATTCCGATCGCGGTGATCTTCATGCTCGGCGCCTTCACCGGGCGCAAGCGCCTGGCCGGGCTGGTGTTCGGCTGCATGCTGGCGATGTCCAGTGTGTCGATCGCCGCCACGGTGTGGCTGGAAGGCCACTCGGCCACTGCGGCCAGCCCGCTGCTGATGGAGGGCAAGGAAGTGCGCTTCGGTGCCGATGGCACGGGCTTGTGGGCCGCGATCACTACCCAGGTATCCAACGGTTCGGTCAACGGCATGCATGACTCGCTCAGCCCGCTGGCCGGCGCCGTGCCGATGGTCAACATGCTGGTCAATGCGATCTGGGGCGGCATCGGCTGTGGGCTGCAGCAGTTCATCGTGTACCTGCTGCTGGGCGTGTTCCTGGCCGGCCTGATGACCGGCCGCACCCCGGAACTGTTCGGTCGCAAGCTGGAGACGCCGCAGGTGCGCCTGCTCGCGCTGCTGGTGCTGCTGCAGCCGATCACCATCCTGGGCTTCACCGCGTTGACCTTGGCGATCCCGTCGATCACCGGCACCTCCAATCCCGGCTTCCACGGCGTCAGCCAGGTGTTCTACGAGTACACCTCGGCGTTCGCCAACAACGGCTCGGGCTTTGAAGGCCTCGGCGATGCCACGGTGTGGTGGAACCTGAGCTGCACCCTGGTGCTGCTGCTGGGCCGCTACCCCGTGCTGGTGATCCCGTTGATCGTGGCCGCGCAGCTGGCGGCCAAGCGGCGGGCGCCGGAATCGGCCGGCACGCTGCAGATTGAAACCCCGACCTTCGCGCTGACCCTGATCGCGCTGATCGTCATCCTCACCGTATTGCAGTTCATGCCGGCGCTGGTGCTGGGCCCGGTCGCCGATCACCTGTCGCTGACGCTGCACTGAGACCGCCTTCCATGAGTACGTATCCGTTGAACGTTTCTTCCCATCGCCGCCAGCGCCTGCTCGACGGCGCCGGCTGGCGCCGTGCCCTGCGCGACGCCGTCATCAAGCTCTCGCCCCGGCACCTGCTGCACAGCCCGGTGATGGCCGTGGTGATGGTCGGCACAGTGGTCAGCGCCCTGGTCACGCTGACCGGCAATGCGCCGCTGGGCTTCGGCCTGGCGGTCACCGCGATCCTGCTGCTGACGGTGCTGTTCGGTAACTTCGCCGAGGCGGTGGCCGAAGCGCGCGGCCGGGGCCAGGCCGCCTCGCTGCGACGCGCCCGGCAGGACCTCAGCGCGCGCCGGTTGGCGGCCGCGCATGCCGGGGCCAGCGAGACCCAGGTCCCGGCGGCCGAACTGCGCCCGGGCGACCATGTGATCGTCAGTGCCGGGGAACTGATCCCGGCCGATGGCGAGATCGTGCAGGGCCTGGCCACCATCAACGAAGCGGCGGTGACCGGCGAATCGGCCCCCGTGCTGCGCGAAGCGGGTACCGACCGCAGCAGCGTGATCGGCGGCACCAAGGTGCTCTCCGACCAGATCATCGTGCGCATCACCGCCGAGCCGGGCCACAGCTTCCTGGACCGGATGATCGCCCTGGTGGAAGGCGCGAACCGCCAGAAGACCCCGAACGAGGTCGCCCTGACCCTGCTGCTGGCGGCGATGACGCTGACCTTCCTGGTGGTGGTGGCGACGCTGCCGGCGATCGGTGCGTTCGTTGGTGTGCAGGTCGATCCGCTGCTGTTGATCGCGCTGCTGGTGTGCTTGATTCCGACCACCATCGGCGGCTTGCTGCCGGCCATCGGTATCGCCGGCATGAACCGGGCGCTGGCCGCCAACGTGCTGGCCAAGTCCGGCAAGGCGGTGGAAGTGGCCGGCGACGTGGACGTGCTGCTGCTCGACAAGACCGGCACGATCACCCATGGCGACCGCCAGGCCACGCACTTCCATGCACTGGCGGGGATTGATGCCACGCAGCTGCGCGAAGCAGCGCTGCTGTCCTCGCTGGCCGACCCGACGCCGGAAGGCAAATCGGTCGTGCGTCTCGCGCGTGAGCAGGGCTGCACCACCGCCGAGCCGGACCGTGCGGACTATCTTGCGTTCTCTGCGCAGACCCGCATGTCCGGTGTGGATCTGGACGGCGGCCGCCGCATCCGCAAGGGCGCTTCCGATGCGATCACCGCGTATGTGCGTGAGCTGGGCGGGACCGTGCCGTCGGAGCTGCCGGGCCGCGTGGAACAGGTGGCGCGCAACGGTGCCACCCCGCTGGTGGTGTGCGAAGGCCGCCATGTGCTGGGCGTGATCGAGCTGTCGGACGTGGTCAAGCACGGCATGCGCGAGAAGTTCGCGCAGCTGCGCGCGATGGGCATCCGCACGGTGATGATCACCGGCGACAACCCGCTGACCGCTGCGGCGATCGCCGCCGAAGCCGGTGTGGACGACTACATCGCCGAGGCCCGCCCCGAAGACAAGCTGGCCCGCATCCGCGCCGAGCAGGCCGGTGGGCGGCTGGTGGCGATGGTCGGCGACGGTACCAACGACGCCCCGGCGCTGGCCCAGGCCGACATCGGGCTGGCGATGAACTCCGGCACGCAGGCCGCCAAGGAGGCCGGCAACATGGTCGACCTGGATTCGGACCCGGCCAAGCTGCTGGCGGTGGTGGAAGTGGGCAAGCAGCAGCTGATCACCCGCGGTGCGCTGACCACGTTCTCGCTGGCCAACGATGTCTCCAAGTACTTCGCGATCCTGCCGGCGCTGTTCGCCTCCACCTTGCCGGCGATGGCGGCGCTGAACGTGATGCACTTGTCCAGCCCGCGCAATGCGGTGCTGGCGGCGCTGATCTTCAACGCCCTGGTGATCCCGGCGCTGATCCCGCTGGCCTTGCGCGGGGTGCGCTTCCGCCCGGCCACGGCGACCGCACTGCTGCGCCGGAACATGCTGGTGTATGGCCTGGGCGGCGTGCTGCTGCCGTTTGCGGCCATCAAATTGATCGACCTCTTCCTTGTCTCGGTGTTCGGCGCATGAACCGCTCGTTAGCTGCTTCTGTTCCCCGTTCGGCGCGCAATCGCGCGGCCGCCTCCCTCCACCTGCAGCAGGACAGCGCCTGGCGCCCGGCCCTCGTGCTCGGCGTGAGCAGCCTGTTGCTGCTCGGCCTGGCCTATGCAGTGGCCACGACCAGCGTGAGCCGGCTGCTGTTCCCGGCGCAGGCCGATGGCAGCCTGCTGATCCGCGACGGGCAGGTGCGTGCCTCGCAGCTTATCGCCCAGCCGTTCGTCGGCGATGGCTACTTCCAGGCGCGGCCCTCGGCGGCCAACTATGACCCGATGGCCGCGGCCGGCAGCAACATGGCGCGCAGCAACCCGGCGCTGCAGGAACGGGTGCAGGCGGCGATCACGGCGGTGGCCGCACGCGAAGGCGTGCCTGCCGCGCAGGTGCCCGGCGATCTGGTAACCCAGTCCGGCGCCGGCATGGACCCGGAGATCTCCCCGGCCGCCGCGCAGGTGCAGGTGGCCCGCGTGGCACGCAGCCGTGGCCTGCCGGCCGAGCGCGTCGCCGCGTTGGTGCAGGCCAACACGCTGGGCCCGCAATGGGGCGTGTTCGGCCAGTCCCGGGTCAACGTGATGACGTTGAACCTGGCGCTGGAGGATCTCAAGGCCCGACCGTGATGCCGGGATCGCGCGAAGCGGCGCACAATCCCCGCCCATGAGCGACTCCCGTACCCGCCAGGCCGATGCCTTGGTCGACACCCTGCAGCGCGAAGCCGGCGGCAAGCTCACTGTGTTCCTGGGCGCGGCCCCGGGGGTAGGCAAAACCTTCAGCATGCTGACCCGCGCGCATGAGCAGCTGCGCCGCGGCGTGGACGTGGTGATCGGGCTGGTGGAAACCCACGGCCGCGCCGAGACCTCGGCACTGCTGGCGGGCCTGCCGCAGGTACCGCTGCTGCAACGCGAGTACCAACAGCACGCGCTGGAAGAAATGGATCTGGACGCGGTGCTGGCGCGTCGCCCGGCCCTGGTGCTGGTCGACGAACTGGCGCATCGCAATGTGCCCGGCAGTCGCCATGAACGGCGCTGGCAGGATGTGATGGAACTGCTCGATGCCGGCATCGACGTGTGGACCACGGTCAACATCCAGCACCTGGAAAGCCTCAACGACGTGGTCATGCGCATCACCGGGGTGCGCGTCAGCGAGACCGTGCCGGATGCGGTACTCGACCGCCTGCACGACATCGTGCTGGTGGACCTTCCGCCGCGCGAACTGATCGAGCGCCTGCAGCAGGGCAAGGTCTATGTGCCGGAGCAGGCGGCGCAGGCGCTGCAGGCATTTTTCTCGCCGGCCAACCTGACCGCACTGCGCGAATTGGCGATGCAGGAAGCCGCCGACCGCGTGGACAGCAGCCTGCGCGAGACCCGTGCCGCGCGCGGCGAAGGCAACCTGCCGCTGCGCCGCCGCGTGCTGGTGGCGATCGATGGCGGCGGCCAGAGCGAGTACCTGGTGCGGGTCGGCCGGCGCATCGCCGAGCGGCGCGATGCGCCGTGGACGGTGGTGACGGTGCAGGCGCGCGCGCACGACGAGCAGACCCGGCGCGAGATCGATGCCGCCTTCGCCCTCGCCCGCCGCCTCGGGGGTGAGGCCGAACTGCTGCATGGCTCCAGCATCGCCGATGCGCTGCTCGATCACGCCGCACACAACGGGGTCTCCACGCTGGTGCTGGGCCGCACGCGCGAGCGGCCGCTGGCGCGCATGCTCAACCGCACGCTGACCCAGCAGCTGATCCGTCGTGGCGCGCATTTCGAGATCACCATCATCGGCACACCACAGGCGCGGGCGCGGGCGCGGCGGTCGGGGCTGTCCATTCCCAGCCGCAGCGCCGGCAAGGACGCGCTGCTGGCGCTCGGCGCCACGGCGGCGGCCTGCCTGGTGGCGCTGGTCGCCGAGCGCTGGATCGGGCTGTACGACCTGTCGATGGTGTTCATCGTGGCGGTGGTGATGGTCGCCGCGCGCAGCCGCACCAGTGCGGCGGTGATCGCCGCCGCGCTGTGTTTCCTGGCCTACAACTTCTTCTTCATCGCGCCGCGCTTCACCTTCGCGATCAGTGCGCGCCAGGGCGTGATCACGGTCTTCCTGTTCCTGGCCGCTGCCTTGGTGGCAGGGCGGTTGGCCTCGCGCCTGCGCATGCAGGTGGTCGCGTTGCGCGCGGCCAACCGGCACGCGCATGCGCGCCAGGCACTGGGCCGGCAACTGGCCAGTGCGGCGAGCAACGAGCAGGTCGCGCAGGCCGGCCGCGAGGCACTGGAACAGGCGATGGACGCCCCGGCGTGGCTGCGCATCGGGCAGTACACCAGTGCCAGCGGCAGCGCCGCACCGGGCGACACCGATCTGGCCGCGGCCGACTGGGCGCACCGGCATGGCCAACCCAGCGGACGCTTCACCGATACCCTGGCCGGTGCTGGCTGGTGGTTCCTGCCGCTGCTGGACGGCGACGACCGCGCGATCGGCGTGGCCGGCATGCGCTTCCCGCGCGAGGCACCGCGGCTGACACCGGAACAACGGCAGCTGGCCGAAGCGATGGTGGACGACATCGCGCAGGCCGCGCTGCGCACCCAGCTGGTGGCCGACCTGGAAAAGGCGCATGTGAGCAACGAGACCGAGCGGCTGCGTTCGGCGCTGCTGTCGTCTGTGTCGCATGACCTGCGCTCGCCGCTGGCAGCGATGATCGGCTCGGCCGACAGCCTCTCCAGCTATGCCGATGCGATGGACGCCAGCGACCGGCGCGCCCTGCTGGACACCATCCTGGTGGAAGGCGAGCGCCTGGACCGCTACATCCAGAACCTGCTGGACATGACCCGGCTGGGCCATGACGGGCTGCAGATCAACCGCGACTGGATCGGCGTGGACGAGCTGGTCGGCTCGGCCGCGCGCCGCCTGCAGCGCTATCAGCCCGATGTGCTGTTGAAGCTGGACATACCCGCTGAGCTGGCGCCGATCTGGGTGCATCCGGCGCTGGTTGAACAGGCCGTGTTCAACGTGATGGAGAACGCCGCCAAGTTCTCCCCGCCCGGCGCGGCGGTAGAGGTGCAGGCACGGTTGGTCGAGGGCGAATTGCGCATCGACGTGCTCGATGCCGGACCGGGCATCCCGGACGAGGAGCGCGCGCGCATCTTCGACATGTTCTACAGCGTGGAGCGCGGCGACCGTGGCCGGCATGGCACCGGGCTGGGCCTGACCATCTGCCAGGGCATGATCGGCGCGCATGGCGGCAGCGTACAGGCGCTGCCGGGCCGCGACGGACGCGGTACCCTGATCCGCATCACCCTGCCCTTGCTGCATCCCCACCCCGCCGATGACAACGACGATTCCTGAGGCTTCCCACGGCGTGCCGCCGGCGCGCGTGCTGGTGATCGATGATGAAGCTCAGATCCGGCGCTTCCTGGAGATCAGCCTGCGCGCGCAGGGCTACCGCGTGTCCCAGGCCGCGACCGGCCAGGCCGGGCTGGAAGCACTGGTCGGCGAAGGGGCGGATCTGGTGATCCTGGATATCGGCCTGCCCGACATGGAAGGCCATGAGGTACTTGGCGAGCTGCGCCAGTGGAGCCAGGTGCCGGTGATCATGCTGACCGTGCGCGCCAGCGAGACCGAGAAGGTGCGGGCCCTGGATGCCGGTGCCAACGACTACGTCACCAAGCCGTTCGGCACGCAGGAGTTGATGGCGCGCGTGCGTGCCCTGCTGCGCTCGCGCACGGTGTCCAGCGAAGGCGTGCTGCCGCAGTTCGATGATGGCCACCTGCATATCGATCTGGTCCGGCGCGAAGTGCACCTGGACGGCGCGCCGGTGGCGTTGACCCGCAAGGAGTACGCACTGTTGTCGCTGCTGCTGCGCAACGCCGGGCGGGTGGTGACCCAGCCGCAGATCCTGCAGGAGATCTGGGGGCCGACCCACCAGCACGACACCCACTACCTGCGGATCCTGGTCGGCAAGCTGCGCCACAAGCTGGGCGATTCGGCGCTGGATTCGCGCTATTTGTTCACCGAGCCCGGCGTGGGGCTGCGCTTCAAGGGGTGATCGACGGCATCCACGCATGGCGTGGAGCTGCATGGGCATGGCATGGATGTACATGCACGTGGCGCAGATGCACGGTAGTGCCGGCCGCTGGCCGGCTCCACGTCACGTTCAAGGAATGCGAAGCGCCGGCCAGCGGCCGGCACTACCGCTGATCGCCACGGTCGGTACCCACAGATCAGAAGCCCAGTTCCACACCCGGCAGCAGCGGTTGCAGCTGCGCGCGGAACAGTGCCTTGATGCGCTCCAGTGCCGCCTCGTCGTCGGCTTCGAAACGCAGCACCAGCACCGGCGTCGTATTGGATGCGCGCACCAGGCCCCAGCCATCGGGGAAATCGGCGCGCAGGCCATCGATGGTGGACAGGCGCGCGCCGGCGAACGGCGAGTCCTCCACCTGCACCGAGGAGACGAACAAGGACACCAGCGCGTGCGGGGTACCCGCATCGACCGGCACCTTCAACTCCGGGGTAGAGACGCTGTCGGGCAGCTCGTCGAGCACCTCCGACGGCGTCTCATCGCGCTGGGCCAGGATCTCCAGCAGGCGCGCGGCGGCGTACAGACCGTCGTCGAAGCCGAACCAGCGTTCCTTGAAGAAGAAGTGGCCGCTCATCTCCCCGGCCAGCTCGGCGTCGGTCTCGCGCATCTTGGCCTTCATCAGCGAGTGGCCGGTCTTCCACATCAGCGGGCTGCCACCGTTGCGCAGCACGTAGTCGGACAGCTTGCCGGTGCACTTCACGTCGTAGATCACCAGCGCGCCCGGGTTGCGCATCAGCACGTCGGCCGCGAACAGCATCAACAGCCGATCGGCATAGATGATCTTTCCTTCGCGGGTGACCACGCCAAGCCGGTCGCCATCGCCATCGAAGGCCAGGCCGATATCCGCGTCGAAGCGCTTCACGGTCTGGATCAGGTCTTCCAGGTTGTGCGGGTCGCTCGGGTCCGGATGGTGGTTCGGGAAGCTGCCGTCCACATCGCAGTACAGCGGAATGACCTCGGCGCCAATCGCCTCCAGCAGCGGCTGGGCGAGTTCGCCGGCCACGCCGTTGCCCGCATCGGCGACCACCTTGAGCGGGCGGTCCAGCTGCACGTCATCGGCAATGCGCTGGATGTAATCGGCATTGACCTCGCGGGTCTGGAAGCTGCCCGGTTCTGATGCCACGTGCAGCTGCGCATCGCGGATGCGGTGGTACAGCTCGGTGATCGCATCACCGGACAGCGTCTCGCCGCCGACCACGATCTTGAAGCCGTTGTAGTCCGGCGGGTTGTGGCTGCCGGTCACCGCCACGCAGCTGCCGGCGCGCAGGTGGTAGCTGGCGAAGTACACCACCGGGGTCGGTGCGAGGCCGATGTCGGTGACGTTGCAGCCGGCGCGGCGCAGGCCCTCGATCAGACCGGCGGTGAGTTCGGGGCCGGACAGGCGGCCATCGCGACCCACCACGATGTCGCGCAGGCCCTGCACCTGCAGGACCGAACCGATCGCCTGCCCGATCAGGGCGGCGACCTTGGGGGTCAGCTCGCGGCCGACCACGCCGCGGATGTCGTAAGCGCGGAAGATATCGGGGGCAACGGATTCGCCCGGCACGGACGGCGTCGGCGGTGCTGCCTCGTCGCTGGTGTCGACGGCCTCCACCGCAAGCGGTGCCTGGGCGAGGCTTTCGCTCAGGGTCGGGCCGGCGTCGGCGGCGCCGTCATCCGCACCGCGGCGGCGCGGCAAGGGCACTTTGCCTTTGCCGAGCACCAGCAGCACCGCGATCAGCAGCAGCAACAGCGCCACGATCGCACTGGAGATCGCCCCCAGCCCCAACGGGCCCGGTTCGATGTCCGGCACCGCTGCAGACAGGCGCAGCCCACTGGTGCCGATCGGGCGCGCCAACGCTTCAGCGCCGCCGGACAGCGCGCGGCTGCCCTGTTCGACGACGTTGTGGTTGCCCTGGCGCAGTGCGAGGTAACCGTCGGCGGGCACGGCAACCTGATCGAACACGCCGGTCAAACGCAGCAATGGCTGGCGCACATAGACGACCGCCGCACCCTGCGGGCCCAGATCGACGGCGGCCGCCAGGCCGAGACGCTGCCCACCGGCATCGCGTACGACGCGGGCCACCGGCTTGTCATCTGCGATGGCGGCTTCGAGCAGCGCCAGGCGCGAGTAACCGAAGGCCTTCGGATCGGCGTAGGCCGCATCGAGATCGGCGGTCAGGACCTGGACGTCTTCCACGCCCGGCCAGCCTTCGCGGATGGCCACGGCCGCCCCCTGTGCGTTGCCGCTGGCCAGTGCACTGGCAACGGGCCCGGTCTTGAGCACTTTGCCGAACCTGCCCAGCTGACCCGTCACCGCCGTCTGCAGCCCCTCGACCACGCGGTCACGCGACTGTTCAAGCTCGGCGCCAACGGCCGCCTGGCGCCATTGGCGCACACCGCTCCACCCGAACCAGCCCGCCAACAGCACCAGCAGCACGGCCAACAGCGGCACCGAGCGCCCTGTCGTGAACCGCGGCCGTCCTTCCGCCTTCGCCTTGCTCATCAAGCTCCCCTGTCAGCGCACCCCGGTATGGCCGAATCCACCCGTTCCCCTGGCGCTGTCGGTGAAAGTATCCACTACCTGAAGCGCCACGCGTGCAATCGGCAGCACCACCAGCTGGGCGATGCGATCGCCGGGCTGCAGAGTGAACGGCTCGCGCCCGCGGTTCCAGGCGCTGATCAGCAGCGGCCCCTGGTAATCAGCATCGATCAGGCCGGTGCCGTTGCCCAGCACGATGCCGTGGCGATGGCCCAGGCCCGAGCGCGGCAACACCACCGCGGCCAGGTTCGGATCGGCGATATGGATCGCGATACCGCTGGGAATCAGCGCCGTATCGCCCGGCTGCAGGGTGAGCTCGGTTTCCAGCGCCGCGCGCAGGTCCAGCCCGGCGCTGTGTTCGGTGGCATAGGCCGGCAGCGGCCATTCGTCGCCGAAACGCGGGTCCAGCAGCTTGACCTGCAGGGGCTGGAGGGAGGAATCGATGGTCATGCGTGCAACCTCTGGGCAATCAAGGACAACAGTTGTTCGGCCAGCACGGCCTTGGAGGTGCCGGGGAACACCTGTTCGCCGCCCTGCCAGTAGGCCGTGGCCGCGTTTTCATCGCTTTCGAAACCGCCGGTGCTGATCCCGACCTGGTTGGCGATCACCAGATCCAGGCGCTTGTCCACCAGCTTGCCGCGCGCGTACTTCTCCACGTCGTGGGTTTCGGCAGCGAAGCCGACCACCAGCTTGAGCGCGTTGGTCTGCGCGGCGACCTCGGCCAGGATGTCCGGGGTGCGCACCAGCTCCAGGGTCAGGCTCTGGGTGCCGGCGGTCTTCTTGAGTTTCTGCGGGGCGACCTGGCGCGGGGTGTAATCGGAGACGGCGGCCGCACCGATATAGATGTCGGCCGGCAGTGCCGCGAGCACCGCTTCGCGCATCTGTGCGGCCGAGCGCACATCGACACGCTGCACACCGGCAGGCGTGGCCAGCTGGACCGGGCCACTGACCAGCACCACCTGCGCGCCGAGGCGGGCGGCGGCGGCGGCCAGGGCATAGCCCATCTTGCCGCTGCTGCGGTTGCCGACGTAACGCACCGGGTCGATGTCTTCATAGGTGGGACCGGCGCTGATCAGCACGCGCAGGCCCTTCAGTTCACTGGCGGCCGGCGGCTCGGCCGGGGCCGGTGCCTGCAGCGTGGCCAGCGCGGCCACGATCGCGTGCGGTTCGGTGAGCCGGCCGGGGCCGGATTCGCCTTCGGCCAGCGGGCCGTCTTCCGGCCCGATCACCTGGGCACCGCGCTCGCGCAGCAGGCCGATGTTGGCCTGGGTGGCCGGGTGCAGCCACATGCGGTGGTTCATCGCCGGGCACACGGTCAGCGGCGCGGTGGTGGCCAGGCACAAGGTGGTGACCAGGTCATCGGCGTGGCCATTGGCCAGCCGCGCGAGCAGATCGGCGGTCGCGGGCGCGACCACGATGCGGTCGGCCCAACGCGCCAGCTCGATGTGGCCCATGGCCTGCTCGGCCGCGCTGTCCCACAGGGTGGTGCGGGTCGGCTGGCCGGACAGCGCTTGGAAACTGAGCGGAGTGACGAACTGCTGGGCCCCGGCGGTCATCGCGACCTGCACCTGGGCCCCGGCATCGCGCAGGCGGCGCACCAGTTCCAGCGACTTGTAGGCAGCGATCCCGCCACCAACGCACAACAACAGCTTCTGGCCTTCCAACGGGCGCGCGGCCGCCGGAGAAGCCTGGGGGGAGTCAGCCACCTTGGGTGTTCCTGTCGAACCGAGGCGATTAGCTTACCCGATGGTCTGTAGGCCGCCTGATGCGCCAGCGGCATAAGGAGGCAGGTTTTCGTCATAAGCAACCGCCGGACTTGGCACGATTCCCTGCATTTACCGACACGATGGCGCCTGGTTCACCGATGGTGGCGGGCAAGGTATCGGCGGAGACTGAGGCCATGTCGATCCGAGACTGGCCCAGTGCCGAGCGTCCCCGCGAAAAGCTGCTCGCCCAGGGCGCCGGCGCCCTGTCCGATGCCGAGCTGCTGGCGATCTTCCTGGGCTCGGGGCTGCGCGGGCGCGATGCGGTTGAGACCGCGCGCGACCTGCTGCAGTCCCACGGCCCCCTGCGCAACCTGCTTGATCTGCCGGCCACCGCGCTGGCCGCCCTGCCCGGCCTGGGCCCGGCCCGCAGCTGCAAGCTGGTGGCCGGGCTGGAACTGGCGCACCGGCATCTGGCCGCCGAGCTGGCCCGGGGCGACAGCCTGCGCGACCCCGCCGCCGCCGGGCGCTACTTCAAGCAGCGGCTGCGGTCGCGTCCCAACGAGGTGTTCGCCGCGCTGTTCCTGGACAACCAGCACCGGACGCTGGCCTGCGAGGAGCTGTTCAGCGGCACGGTGGACGCGGCGGCGGTCTACCCGCGCGAGGTGGTCCGGCGCGCCCTGCTGCACAACGCGGCGGCGGTGATCGTCAGCCACAACCACCCTTCCGGCAGTGCCGAACCCTCGCTGGAAGACCGCCGGATCACCACGCTGCTGCAGCAGGCCTTGGCCCTGGTGGACATCCGCCTGCTCGACCACGTCGTGATCGGCGACGGGGCCCCGGTATCGATGGCCGCGCGCGGCTGGATGGGCATCGCAGCGGCCTGATCCGGGCGGGAAACGCCGCCGCTCGGCCCCGGTTCAATGGATCGGGGTGGCTTCTGGGCTAAAATTGCCGATTCCGCCGCTCCAGTCCCAAAGCAGGCCTTGTGAAAAATCTCCTCCGCGCCCTGATCAGCCAAGGCATCGAAGCCTTGCGCGCCAACGGCACTCTGCCGGCCGATACCCTGACCCCGGAATTCGTGGTCGAACGCCCGAAGACCCGTGAGCACGGCGATTTCGCCACCAACGCCGCGATGCTGCTGGCCAAGCCGGCGCGCAGCAATCCGCGCGCCCTGGCCCAGGCGCTGCTTGATGCGCTGCCCAAGAGCGATGACGTGGCCCGCGTCGAGATCGCCGGCCCGGGCTTCATCAATTTCCACCTTGCCCCGAGCGCCTACCAGCGCGAAGCGGCCAGTGTGCTCAAGGAAGGCGCCGATTACGGCCACAACCTGAGCGGCAACGGCCGCACCGTGGGCGTGGAATACGTGTCGGCCAACCCGACCGGTCCGCTGCATGTCGGCCACGGCCGCGCGGCGGCGATCGGTGACTGCCTGGCGCGCCTGCTGGAAGTGAACGGCTGGAACGCCAAGCGCGAGTTCTATTACAACGACGCCGGCGTGCAGATCGAGAACCTGGCGCTGTCCACCCAGGCACGTGCGAAGGGCCTCAAGCCCGACGACGCCGGCTGGCCGGAAGCGGGCTACCGCGGCGATTACATCGAGGATGTGGCCAAGGCTTACCTGGCCGGCGCCACCGTGGAGCTGGAAGGCCATTCGGTGGTCGGCGAGCGCGACCCGGACAACCTCGATGCGATCCGTCGCTTCGCCGTGGCCTACCTGCGCAACGAGCAGAACCAGGACCTGGCCGCGTTCGGCGTGGATTTCGACATCTACTTCCTGGAAAGCTCGCTGTACAAGGACGGCAAGGTCGAAGAGACCGTTGCCCAGCTCAATGCGGCCGGCCACACCTATGAGGAAGGCGGCGCGCTGTGGCTGCGCTCGACCGACTTCGGTGACGACAAGGACCGCGTGATGCGCAAGTCCGACGGCACCTACACCTACTTCCTGCCCGACGTGGCCTACCACCTGAGCAAGTGGCAGCGCGGCTACGAGCGCGCGATCACCGAGCTGGGCGCGGACCACCACGGTTCGCTGGCGCGCGTGCGCGCCGGCCTGCAGGCGCTGGACGTCGGCATCCCGAAGGGCTGGCCGGAATACGTGCTGCACCAGATGGTGACGGTGATGCGCGGCGGCGAGGAAGTGAAGCTCTCCAAGCGTGCCGGCAGCTACCTGACCCTGCGCGACCTGATCGAAGAAGCCGGCCGCGATGCGACCCGCTGGTTCCTGATCGCGCGCAAGCCCGATTCGCAGCTGACCTTCGATATCGATCTGGCCCGCCAGCAGAGCAACGACAACCCGGTGTTCTACGTGCAGTACGCGCATGCCCGCGTCTGCAGCCTGCTGCGCCAGGCGCAGGAGAAGGGCCTGGGCTACACGCCGGCCGAAGGGCTGGCCGGGCTGTCCTCGCTGGGCGATGAGGCCTCGCTGTGGTTGATGGTGGAAATGTCGCGCTTCCCGGAAGTCGTGGAGGCGGCCGGCCTGGCGCTGGAACCGCACCTGATCGCGCAGTACCTGCGTGAATTGGCGCATGCCTTCCACACGTGGTATCACGGCACGCAGGTACTGGTGGCCGACGAAAGCGAACGCAACGCCAAGCTGACGCTGGCCTGCGCCGCGCGCCAGGTCCTGGCCAATGGTCTGAACATCCTGGGCGTATCCGCCCCGGAAAAAATGTAAGCAGTGGAGAAGCAGTAAATGGCAGCACGACGCGGCAAGAGCCAGGCACGGCGCAACAGCAACCAGGGCACCCCGGGATGGGTGTGGCTGGTCGCGGGTGTGGCGATTGCGGCCGTGGTGTTCCTGGCGGCACCCAACCTGTTCAAGAACGACGGTGACGGTTTCCTGCGGGTCGGCCCGCAGCCGGACCCGAACGCCCAGCCGGCACCGGTGAGCGATGCCGACACCGACGTCGGCACCGAGCTGCCCAAGCCGGGTGCCGCCAAGCCTGCCGAGCCGGCCAAGCCGGCGGCGACGCAGTACGACTTCTACACTCTGCTGCCCGGCAAGGAAGTGGAAATGTCCGATGCGGAGCTGGCCGCAAGCGCACGCGCCGAAGACCAGCGCCGTGCCAAGGCCGAAGCACAGCGCGCGCAGGCCGCGCTGGAAGGCCGCCCGTTGCCGCCCGCACCGGCGCCGACCAGCACCGCCGCGACCACCTCGCCTGCGGCAGTGAGCGCCGCCCCGCTGCCGGCTCCGGTGGCGGAGCGCCCGGCGGCGACCACGGCTCCGGCGACGACGCCGGCGCAGACCGCGGCGGCGGCTCCGGCTGCACCGACGCCGGCGGCGGCGACGGCGACGCCGGCTGCCGGGGCGGCTGAGCCGGCAGCCAGCAACGTGCGCTACATCCTGCAGGCCGGTGCATTCGGCGCGTCTGGCGATGCCGAGGCCACCAAGGCCAAGCTGGCGATGATTGGCCTGGCCGCGCGGGTGGAATCGGCACAGATCAACGGCAAGACGGTGTACCGCGTGCGCATGGGGCCGTATGGCAGCGCCGGGGAGCTGGCCGAGGCGAAGCAGAAGCTGGATGGGACGGGGCTTCAGGCGATGGCGATCAAGGCGCAGTAGCCGCGCGCCGCGACATATACAGGAACGCCGGGTATTGCCTGGCGTTTTTTTTACCGCCCAGGGCAGCCGACCAACGGTCGGCTCTACGGGGCTACCTTTCAACGAGACGCCTCCATGAGCACCGCACACGGCAATGATCGCCGGATCGACAACATTGAATTCAACGTGGCTGACATCGCGCGCAGCAAGGCGTTCTACGGCAGCGTGTTCGGCTGGTCGTTCACCGATTACGGCCCGGGCTATACCGAGTTCTACGATGGCCGCCTGCGCGGTGGGTTCACTACCGACGCGCCGGTGCGCGCCGGTGGGCCGTTGGTGATTCTGTATGCCGATGACCTGGTAGCCACGCAGCAGCGGGTGGAAGCGGCCGGCGCGGACATCTGCCAGGCGGCGTTCGATTTTCCGGGTGGGCGGCGGTTTCATTTCCGCGATCCGGATGGGTATGAGTTGGCGGTGTGGACGGCCGCCTGAGGTAGAGCCGACCGTTGGTCGGCTGCCAGGATGCAGGTAGAGCCGACCGTTGGTCGGCTGCCGTCAGCGGTGGGTATGCGCCAAGGGCAGCCGACCAACGGTCGGCTCTACCGGTTTCGGGCGTGCGGCCGAAGCGTTCGCCGGTTCGGGCGTGCGGCCGAGGTGTTTTCCCGTTCGGGTGTGGCCGAGGTGTTGGCCAGCGGTACCCTTGGATCAGTCGCGCGCGACCTGGAAGCCGGCGAACGACTGGCTGACCGGCATCACTTCGAGGCGATTGATGTTCAGGTGCGCCGGCAGCGAGGCGACCCAGAAGATCTGCTCGGCGATGTCGTCGGCGGTCATCGGGTTGGCACCGGTGTAGAGCTTGTCCGAGGCGGCCTGGTCACCATGGGTGCGGACCACGGTGAACTCGGTTTCGGCCATGCCCGGCTCGATCGTGGTCACGCGCACGCCGCTGCCGTGCAGGTCCGAGCGCAGGCCCAGCGAGAACTGGCTGACGAAGGCCTTGGTGCCGCCGTAGGCATTGCCGCCCGGGTACGGGTAGACGCCGGCAACGGAGCTGATGTTGATGATCGCACCCTTGCGCGCGACCAGCTGCGGCAACAGGCGATGGGTCAGCGTCACCAGGGCGGTGACGTTGGTGTCGATCATGGTGCGCCAGTCTTCCAGCGAGGCGCTCTGCGCCGGGGCGGTGCCCTGGGCCAGGCCGGCGTTGTTGACCAGCAGGTCGATGTCGGCGAAACCGGCCGGCAGGGCGGCCAGAGCCGCTTCCATCGCCACGCTGTCGCGCACGTCGAACACCGCGGCATGCACGCGCTCGGGACCGTAGGCGTCGACCAGCGGCTGCAGGCGCTCGGCACGGCGCCCGGTGGCGATCACGCGCCAGCCGGCCTGGGCGAAACGGTGGACAGCGGCGGCGCCAAAGCCGGACGTGGCGCCAGTAATCAGAGCGGTACGGGTCATCGAGGTACTCCGTGAAGATCCCGACCATTTTCGCACCGATGCGCGCCCGGTGTGGCGCCGGGCGCCACCCGGCTGACCGGCGCCACGGGTCGTCCCGTCAGCGGATGCGGAACACCCGCGCCTTGGGCAGGTCTTCATCCACCTGCAGGAACCAGCGCCCGGCGATGCCGGGCACCACGACGATCCCGGGGTTGCTGCGGGCGGTCTTGAGCTTCATCTCGCCCTTGAGTACCTGCCACTGCTGGCCGTTGTCCAGGGTGAACACCGTGCCGGGGGCCCAGCCGTCCACCTGGCCGGTGACCTTGGCGTTGATGGGGCCGTCGTCCAGCCCGGGGAACATCGGGGCCGGCGTCGGCACACCCGGGCCTGCGGCAGGTGCCGCCGCGACGGCCACCGGGGCGGGGGCATCGGCCTGGGCCTGGCGCAGCAGGCGGTTCAGGGCCTGCAACTGGGCCGGGGTCAGCCCGACGTCGGCCAGCGCCTGCGGATCCAGCCGCTGCTCCAGCGCCACATAGGGGGCCTGCGCCCACGCCGGGGCCGCCAGCAACATGCCCACACACCCGAGAACCTGCCACCTGCGCATTGCCTGCTCCACTGCCTGTCGATGCCTAATCGCGGCACTGTGCGTCACTTTCGTGGCAGCCAGATGACAGCGACCACCGGTCGCAGCCGGCCGCGCGCCCGGCACGGGGTAAAATGGCCGCCAGCCGCGCAGCCGCGCCGGCGGTATTGGACGTCCCATGATCAACAACGATGTACTGCGCAGCATCCGCTACATGCTCGACCTCAGCGACGGCATGATCGCCGACACCTGTGCCCTGGCCGATCCAGCCTTCGTGGTCGACAAGGCCGATGTGGCCGGCTGGCTGCGCAAGGAAGACGAGGAAGGCTTCGTGCCCTGCGACGATCGCACCCTGGCACATTTCCTGGATGGCCTGATCGTGCATTTCCGCGGCCGCGACGAGAGCCAGCCGGCGCGCCCGGTGGAAAAGCGCATCACCAACAACCTGGTGCTGAAGAAGCTGCGCGTCGCCTTCCAGCTGAAGGACGTGGACATGCACGAAGTGTTCGACGCCGCCGGTTTCTCGGTCTCCAAGCCGGAACTGTCCGCGCTGTTCCGTCAGCCGGACCACAAGAACTACCGCGCCTGCGGTGACCAGATGCTGCGCAATTTCCTCAAGGGCCTGACCCTGCGCGTGCGCGGCGCCTGAAGACGTCGTTGATGCGTGGCTCCGATGCAGGGGCCACGCGCCTCAACTGCTTGGCGTGGGTGAGCCATCTGGATTTCAGATGCATGGGATGAAGACGTTTCATTTCCCCCTTTCGCCCATCAGGCGGACACTGGCGCCCCTTCTTTCCCGGAGCCCGTCATGAGCAACGACGCGCCCTCGCCACTCAGCCGTTGGCAGGTCCTGTTGATGGCCTTCGCCACCGGCGTGGCCGTGGCCAGCAACTACTACGCGCAGCCGCTGCTGCATACCATCGCCGGCCAGTTCGGCGTGTCCTTCGCGCGGGCCGGCACGGTGGTGACCGTCGCCCAGCTGAGCTATGCGGCGGGCCTGATCCTGCTGGTGCCGCTGGGCGATCTGTTCGAGCGCCGCCGGTTGATCGTGGTGATGTCGCTGCTGTCCGCGGCGGGGCTGGTGCTGAGCGCGCTCAGCCATCAGTTCGTGTGGCTGCTGGTGGGCACCGCGCTGACCGGCCTGTTCTCGGTGGTGGCGCAGGTGCTGGTGCCGTTCGCGGCCACGCTGGCGCGGCCCGAAGAACGCGGCCAGGTCGTGGGCACGGTGATGAGCGGGCTGCTGCTCGGCATCCTGCTGGCACGCACCGTGGCCGGGGCACTGTCCTCGCTGGGCGACTGGCGCACCGTGTACTGGATCGCCGCGGCCGCGCTGGTGCTGACCACGGGCATGCTCTATCGGCATCTGCCGCGCTTCCATCAGACCGCCGGGCTGGGCTATCTGCAGCTGCTGCGCTCGATCGGTACGCTGTTCGCGCAGGAACCGGTGTTCCGCCTGCGCACCGTGCTGGGTGCGCTGAGCTTTGCGATGTTCGCGATCTTCTGGACGCCACTGGCGTTCCTGCTCGCCGCCGAACCGTATGGCTACAGCGATGCGACGATCGGCCTGTTCGGGCTGGTCGGTGCGGCCGGCACGCTGGCCGCGGGCGTGGCCGGGCGCATGGCCGACCGGGGCAAGGCGGCGCTGGCGACGACCGTGGCGCTGGTGCTGCTGGCCGCATCGTGGCTGCCGCTGGGCTTTTCCACGCACTCGCTGATCGCACTGGTGCTGGGCGTGATCGTGCTCGACCTGGCCGCGCAGCTGCTGCACGTGAGCAACCAGAACGTGGTCTATGCGCTGCGTCCGGACGCCCGCAACCGGCTCAATGCCGGCTACATGACCGGCTATTTCATCGGCGGCTCGCTGGGCTCACTGGTCTCGGCGCAGGTCTTTGATCGCTTCGGCTGGACCGGCGTGTGCGTGACCGGTGCCGGCGTCGCGATGGTGGCGATCGCGGTGTGGACGGTGGCGGTAGTACGCCGGTAGAGCCGAACGTTGATCGGCGGCATTGCGCGCCGCCTGGGGCAGCCGACCGACGGTCGGCTCTACCCGGTGGGATTCGCACCCGACGTCTGGAGTATCGGGTGAGGTTGGCTCGAGCAGCCGACCAACGGTCGGCTCTACCGCGCGGGGTGGGTGGGCGCTCCGTCAGAAGGCGGTTTGTACCGCGAACTCGACGCGCGAGCCTGCGTTGCCGGGGAACAGGCGTTTGGCCGCACCATCGGTGTCGTGCGCGGTGAGGCGCAGCTCCCACGGGCCGTGCACCTTCCAGATGGCGCTGAGCTGGCCATGCAGGTAGTCATCGGCCTGCGCGCTGTCCAGCCAGTAGTGGCCCACCGCGCCCTCGATGCGCCACTGCTCACCCAGCGGCAGGCGTCCGCCGAGCTGGGCATAGGTGCCACCGTGGCCGCCGGCCAGCGCGTTGTCGGACACCCCGACCTGCAGCCAGGCGCGTTGCCGCCAGGTCACGCTGCCGTTGAGCTCGGTCCAGTCCAGATCGACCGTGGTGGAGGGATAGACGTAGCGGGTCAGGTTGACGTCCACGCTCCAGTCCGGCGCCACCCCACCGCTCCAGCCGGCCACCACATCGAATTCGCTGCGCGCGCCGTTGTCCGGCCGGAACGAGACCCCCGAGCCCCAGGCCGAGGCGTACCAGCCACTGGGCGCGCTGAGCTTCACGCCGGCCTGCACGGCCGGATCGCCGTCGCTCTGCGAACTCCCGCGCCAGACATAGTTCGAGGTCAGCGTCGCATTGCCTTCCACAGCGGCCGCCGCCGCCCCGCTCATGATCAGCCCCACCAGCACCACGCCGCCGCGCAGGCGCTGTTTTGATTGTTTACCCACCACGTGTCCCGCTCCAGATGACGGCTGCGCCGTCGAGAGCGACAGTGTCCGCGGGCACCGCGTAAAGTCGCCATGGCGCCGCCGCGCGATCGGCGCAACGTTTCTGTAAATCCTGCGTCAGGGTGGCGCCGGGAGGTGCGCGGTATCATGCCCACTCTGACCTGTTGCGAGTAATGGCGTGGACGCGATCCTGACCCCGGTATCGATTGGCGAGCTGATCGACAAGATCACCATCCTGGAAATCAAGGCCGAACGCATCACCGATGCCGGCAAGAACGCCAACGTCCGCAAGGAACTCGAGGGCCTGTGGCCGCTGTGGCAGCAGCAGGTAAGTGCTCAGCCGGGGCTGGAAGCACTGAAGACGCAGCTCAAGGCGATCAACGAGCGCATGTGGGAAATCCAGGACCAGCTGCGCGACAAGGAAGCAGCGCAGGTCTTCGACGATGCCTTCATCCAGCTGGCGCGCGGTGTCTATGGCACCAATGGCGAGCGGGTCAAGGTGAAGAACGAGATCAACCGCATCGCCGGCTCGCAGCTGGTCGAAGAGAAGCAGTACCAGGGCGAGTAATCGCGCCGGCGCGCGCCGGGCTCAGTGCCCGGTCGCGGCCATGAAGCGTTCGCGGTCCTGCTGGGTCCGCCGGCGGATTTCGGCCAGCGCTTCGTTCTCGGTGGCTTCCAGCATCGATTCGAACAGACGCTGGAAGTGGTTGCGCATGGCCGACCGTGCCGCTGCCGGGTCGCGCTGGCGCAAGGCGTCCAGAATCCGGGTGTGTTCCTCGTCGCGGGTGTCATCGTCGTTGTGGCAGACGTTGGCATACACCTGCTTGACCCGCGGCAGTTCGTTGCGCATCCGCCAGATCAGCTGCACGCAGTGCTCCACCACCGGGTTGCCGGCGATCCGCGCGATCGAGAGGTGGAACTGGCGGTCGGCCTCGCTGGCCGCCGCTTCGCCCGAATTGGGGTCGACCATGGCCGCGATCAGGCCGGCCAGGTCCTCCAGTTCGGCATCGGTGATGCGGCTGGCCGCCATCGCTGCGGCCTCGGCCTCGATCACCGCGCGGGCGGCGGTCAGGTCGAACGCCGAGACATCGGGCAGTGCGCCCGGCGCCTGTGACGGTTTGGCCTTCACGTAAACGCCCGAGCCGGTCTTGATGGTGATCAGGCCCTGCGCTTCCAGCGCGATTTCCGCCTCCCGCACCGTCACCCGGCTCACGCCCAGGCGTTCGGCCAGGTCGCGTTCGCCCGGCAGGCGCGAGCCCGGCGGGAATTCGCCCTTCTCGATCAGCGCGACGATTTCGGCGGCAATGGACTGGTACAGACGGGGTTCGGACATCATCAAAGGCCTGCTGACAGGTGGCTGGGGACCGACACGCGACCGCGCCTTCAGAGAGCGGCGCGGTCGGAAAAACCGCGCCACTGACCTCAGAAGCGGTAGCGCACCCCCAGATAATACCGCCGCCCGTACGTGGTGTACTCGCGGAAGCTGCCGAGGATGGGCATATCCGACACCCGCGGCTCATCGGTGAGGTTGCTGGCCGACAGCGACAGCGACAGGTGCTTGTTCACCTTGTAAGTGGCGCGGAAGTCCAGCGAGCCATTGTCCCGCACATAACGGTTCTGCGACGGGTCGCCGACAAACTGCTGGTAATAGTCGGAGCGGTATTTGTAGATCGCCTGCAGGTCGAGCTTGCCCAGGCCCCAGTACACCTGCGCCGAGGCGACATGCTTGGACAGGCCGAAGATGTTGGCCGGCTCGACGATGCCCGGGGTCACCACGCCGGTGGCCGGGTCGGTGGATTCGCCCAGGCGCAGGTCTTCGGTCTTGAAGTTGGAATCGGCGTAGTTGTAGCTGGCCTTCACGCCCAGCCCGGAGAAGATCCCCGGCAGGTAGGAGAAGCTGTGCGAGGCGGTGAACTCCACGCCGAACAGATCGCTCTTCTGGTCGCTGGTGGCCAGCTGCTCCACCGGCACGGTCACGCTTTGGCCATCGATATCGAAGGTTTCGTTGACGATCACCGGCATCGAGCCGCCGTTGAACTGCTTGTAGTACAGCGCACCGGACAACATGGTGTCTTCGTTGGCATACCACTCCAGCGAGAGGTCGCCGTTCCACGACATCAACGGCTTGGCGCGCGGGTTGCCGGTGGCCGTGATGCTGCGCAGCGCATCGCCCACGCTGTTGAACTCGGTATCCACCTCACCCAGGTTGAAGGTGCGGCCGAAGCCTTCGGCGGCCAGGTCCGGCCGCGACATCGCCCGATAGGCACCGACGCGCAGCAGCAGGTCCGGGCGCAGCTCGAAGGCAGCATTGAAACTGGGCAGCCATTCGGTATTGCTGGACTTGAGCACCTGCGAGGTGAAATCGCCGGTGGGTTCCAGGGTCACGGTACCGTCGGGATTGTTGATCACATCCAGACCGCTGCGCAGGCCGACCGAGCGCACTTCGGTGCGCACACCACGCACACCGATGTTGCCGGTCACCGGCAGGCCGAACCATTCGGCGCTGTAGTCGCCCATCAGGTACAGCGCGCTGGTTTTCTCGGTGACATCGTTGTTGGCCGGGTTGCGCAGGTCCGCGCTCAGACCGGTATCGTCCACGCCGGTGAACGCCTTGAACAGGCAGCGGCTGTCGAAGCTGGCCCACTGGTCGATGGTGTTGCCGCTGGCATTGGCCAGGAAATCGTCCTGCGGGAACGCCTGGCGGCAAGCGAGGTTGGCGGCGCGGATCGCCGCGACGTTCGTGGTGGTCACATCCACGGTATCGGTGTAATCGGTGTAGGTCGCCTCGGAGCGGCGCAGGCCGCCCTTGATGGCGGTGAAGAAGCCGCTTTCCGGGGTAAAGGTGGCATCGAAGCGGCCAGCACGGATGGTGTGCTCGCGGTGCTGCTGGCGACGACGCACCAGGGCCGAGTCGGTGAAGTTGTCCGGATTGTTCACATCGAACGCCGGATCCAGGGTGATGCTCGGCACATCGCCGCTGTAATCGTAGGTGTAATCAACATAGCGGGTGTTCTTGATGCCGCCGACCGGCCTGCCGTTGACGTCGGTGCGGCCGGCGCGCAGGCGGGTGCTGCGTTCGATCTGATCGCGCTGGGTGTTGGAATAGGACAGATCGGTGGACAGCGTCCACGCCGGGCTCGGCCGGAAGATCACGTTGAGCCCGCCGCCGGTGTATTCCTCCTGGCGCTCCAGGAAATTGCCGGTGGAATCGACCGTGGTGCTGCCGGTGTGGTGCAGCAGCGCACCATCATCGGTGACCACGCGGTTGTTGAGGTTGCGCATCATCGAAGACAGCGACAGATCCGAGCGGTCTTCGGTGTAATCGCGCTTGGAGTGCTGGTAGTCCAGGTTCACTTCCACCAGGTCGCTGGGGCGCCACTGCAGCGCGGCGAACTGCGAATCGCGCTTGTCGTGTTCGATGAACTGGCGATAGATGCGGCTGCTGGGCACCAGGTAGTACGGCACGCCATTGGCGACCTGGTTGCCGTTGACCTGGGTGCAGTTGCGGGTCGCGCCGACCACTTCACGGCCATCGCAGGCCACCCAGGTGGAGCTGCTGGAGAACATCTCTTCCGGGTTGCTGCCTTCCAGCGCCTGTACGCCGATGGAGACACCGAGCTTGCCGGCGTTGCCCATGTCGAACTGATCGATGTAACTGGCGGTACCGCGCCAGCCGACGCCGTCCTTGTCCTTGAGGCGGTCGTCGTAGTCCTGCCAAGTGCCACGGCCATCGAGCTGGAACGTGCGTTTGCCGTACTCCAGCGGTTTAACCGTCTCCATGTTGATCGTGCCGGCCACACCGCCTTCGACGAAGTCGGCACGCTGGGTCTTGTAGATCGCCACGGTGTTGATCAGCTCGGACGGGAACTGGTTGAAGTTCACCGAGCGGTCGCCGCTGCCGTTGGTGGCCTCGCGGCCATTGAAGGTGGACGAACCCAGGAACGGGCCCAGGCCGCGGATGGAAATTTCCGACGCACCGCCTTTTTCGCGGTGGGTGGAGGCGCCGGTGATGGTTTCGATCGCTTCACCGATGGACAGCGCCGGCAGGTCGCCGATGTCCTCGGCCGCCAGTACGTCGGAGACCACGGTCTCCTCGCGCTTCTTGTCGATCGAGGTCTGGATGGTGCCGCGGATGCCGGTCACCTGGACCTGATCCAGCGTGGTGGCTTGCCCCGGCGGCGAGGCCGGGGCATCGGCGTCCTGTGCGTGTGCCAGCGGCAGGGCCGCGGTGGCGCACAGGGCATAGAACAGCGCGCTGTGCAGCGCGGTGTGGCGGAGGCCTCGTGGCGAGGCCGTACGGCGGTCATGCAACATCGTGATCTCCCTCCCAGGATGGATCGTCCGATTACACGGATTCGATCCGGAAGATTCACGACTGATGAACCAATGTCAATGAATTGGTACTAAAGTCTACCCCGCACCACCGTCCAGACCACTTTGCGCTGAATTAATGTGCGGACGCAGCAGAAAAATGCGCAAACCGCAGACCACATGCGCCTAAAGTGGTATGTGATTGTGGTTGACGCTCGCGCCCGGCAACCTGTTAGGATCGTGGTTCGCGTCAGTCGCCACGGTTCATCTGGGAGGGTAACCCCGTGACTTTGCAACACTCGCATGCACCGATGGTGCTGCGTCCCATGGCCAACGCCCTGCTGTTGAGCCTGTCGTTGGCCGTATTCCCGGCCACGGCCGCCGATTACCTGGTGCGCGACGCCACTGCCTATGCCAACGCCACCCGCGCGCTTGCCCCCGGCGATACGGTGATTCTGGCCGACGGCGTTTGGCGTGACGTGGACCTGCTTTTCCGGGGAACCGGCAAAATTGGTCAACCAATTAGATTGACGGCCCAGACCCCCGGCAAGGTGATTCTCAGCGGCCAATCCCAGCTGCGTCTGGCCGGGGAGCATCTGGAGGTGTCCAACCTGGTCTTCCGCGATGGCTGGGCGCCCGGTGGCGAAGTGGTCTCGTTCCGGCGGTCGGCCAGTGAGTGGGCCAACCACAGCCGGGTCAGCGGGATCGTGATCGACCGCTACAACAAACCGGACCGCCAGCAGTCCGATCACTGGGTGGCGCTGTACGGGCAGCACAACCGTTTCGACCACAACCAGCTGGTCGGCAAGACCAATGCAGGCACCACCCTGGTGGTGGTGCGCAACGCCACCAGCGGCCTGGACAACCAGCACCGCATCGACCACAACTGGTTCGGCCCGCGCCCCAACCTCGGTTCCAACGGCGGCGAGACGATGCGCATCGGCACCAGCCACGATTCGCAGTCCGATTCGCGCACCGTGGTGGAGAACAATTGGTTCGAGCAGTGCGATGGCGAGGTGGAGATCGTCTCCAACAAGTCCGGCGGCAACATCTACCGGGGCAACGTCTTCCAGGACTCGCGCGGCTCGCTGGTGCTGCGTCACGGCCACGGCAATCGGGTCGAACGCAATGTGTTCCTCGGCCATGGCAAGGCGCATACCGGCGGGGTGCGTGTGATCAACCGCCACCAGACCGTGCGCGACAACTACTTCGAAGGCATCGCGGGCGACAACTTCGCCGCGGCCTTGAGTGTGATGGCCGGTACCCACGACGCGCCGTTGAACCGGTACGAGCAGATCGATCACGCGGTGATCGAACGCAACAGCTTCATCCAGGTCGGCACCGTGCTGCTGGGCGCGGGGCTGGATGAGGAGCGCAATGCGATGCCGGTGAACAGCCGCATCGCCGGCAACCTGTTCATCGGCGATGGCAAACGCGAGCTGCTGCGCGCGCAGGGTGACCTCTCCGGCATCACCTTCGCCGGCAACGTGCAGAGCCCGGCCGTATCGCCCGGCTTCCCCGGCGGTGTCAGCGGCCAGTCCCTGACCCTGCAGCGCGCGCCCAACGGCCTGCTCTACCCCACCGCGGCGATCGATGCCGGGGCCCCGCGCGATCTGGCCCCGATCACCCGCGACCAGGTCGGCGTGGACTGGTACCCCAAGACGCTGACCACCACCGCCCTGGACAGCGGCGCGGTACGCACGGTCGCGCCGGGGGAGGACACCCTCACCGCCGCCGTGGCTGCCAGCGCCCCGGGCGACCGGCTGCAGTTGCAGCGTGGCCGCTACACCGTGAGCCAGGTGCTCGCGGTGGACCATCCCTGGAGCGTGGCAGGTCCCGCGCGTGGCCAGGCCAGCGTGCAGTTCTCGCGGCCCAGCCTGTTCGAGATCAGTGCGGGGGGTTCGCTGCGACTGGCGCGACTGGACATCGACGGTGCGCTCGCACCGGATGCGGCCGGCAATGCGGTGATCCGCGTGCCGCCGGGCAGCCAGGCGTTCAACTACACGCTCCTGCTGGAAGACAGCCACGTGCACGGGCTGACCGCCAACAAGGCCTTCGATGTGATCGCCACCGGCAAGGGCAGCCTGGCCGCGCGGATCGCGCTCTCGAACGTCACGGTGGAGGACATCACCGGCAGCGTGATCGCCGCGGCCGCCGAGACCGATGATCTGGGCACCTACAACGCCGAGCAGGTGGATCTGCTGGACTCCCGCTTCCGCCGCACCGGTGGGCCGGTCCTGAACCTGTATCGCGGTGGCACCGACGAGAGCACCTTCGGCCCGGCCCTGCAGGTGCACGGCAACCAGTTCGAGCAGGTGGGCGTCGCCGATGACACCAGCCTGCGCCTGCATGGCGTGCAGTTCGCCAGCATCCGCGACAACCGCTTCGACCGCAGCGGCCGCATCCGTTTCAGCCATCGCGTCGGGGAACCGACCCTGCGCATGGGCGACAACCCGCTGACGGCCACCGCGCCGTTGCTGTCCGATACCCCTGTTGAGGCCCTGCCATGAATCACGCCCCGCCCCTGATGCTGCTGCTTGCCGCCACGCTTGGCGGGGCTGCGTTGCCCGCCGCACAGGCCGCACCCGCCGTCCGGCAGGCGCCCGCGGCGTCCGCCACCGCACCGGTGCTGGTCATTGCTGCGCAGTGGACGCAGATGCGTGCCGAGGGTGCGCGCTCGCCACTGTTCGCCAAGGAACAGCAGCGCGCCGAACAGCGCGTGCGCGCGATGATGAAGGCCGGCATCGACGTGCCGGTGCCCAAGGACAAGGGCGGCGGTTACACGCACGAACAACACAAGCGCAATTACCAGGCCATCCAGGCCGCCGGCGCGCTGTACCGCCTGACCGGCGACAAGGCCTACGCCACCTTCGCCCGCGACCTGCTGCTGGGCTACGCCAAGCTCTACCCGGGGCTGGGCGCGCACCCGCAGGGCCGCGGCCAGATTCCCGGCCGGCTGTTCTGGCAGACCCTCAACGATTCGGTGTGGCTGGTCAGCGCGGCGCAGGGCTACGACGCGATCCGCGACACGCTCAGTGACGCGGATCGCACGACCATCGACGACAACGTGTTCCGCGCGATGGCCGATTTCCTGTCCGGCACGCCGGAGAACTTCGACAAGATCCACAACCACGCCACCTGGGCCGTGGCGGCCGTGGGCATGACCGGCTACGTGCTGCGCGATGCCAGCTACGTCGACAAGGCGTTGCAGGGCAGCAAACGCGATGGCAGCGCCGGCTTCCTCAAGCAGGTCGACCAGCTGTTCTCGCCGGATGGCTATTACGAGGAAGGCCCGTACTACCAGCGGTATGCGCTGGCGCCGTTCATCCTGTTCGCCAACGCGATCGAGCGCAACGAACCGCAGCGCGGCATCTTCAAGCGCCGCGACGGGGTGCTGCTCAAGGCGGTCGATGCGCTGGTGCAGAGCAGCTACGGCGGCTACTTCATCCCGATCAACGACGCCATCCTCGACAAAGGCCTGGACACCGAGGAACTGGTGGCCGGCATCGACATCGCCTACGCGCAGACCCGCGATGCCCGCCTGCTGTCGGTAGCCAGGATGCAGAAGCGCGTGCTGCTCTCGCCGGAAGGCCTGCAGGTGGCCCAGGCGCTGGCGGAGAACAAGGCCAAACCGTTTGCGTTCGTGCCGACCCTGCTGCGCGATGGCCCGGATGGCACCGAGGGCGGCCTGGCGATCCTGCGCATGGGCGGCGAGAACGGCCAGGCGCTGGTGATGAAGAACACCAAGCAGGGCATGGGCCACGGCCACTTCGACAAGCTCAACTGGTTGTTCTACGACAACGGCCAGCGCGTGGTCACCGATTACGGTGCCGCGCGTTTCCTCAACATCGAGGCCAAGGCCGGTGGCATCTACCTGCCGGAAAACAACAGCTGGGCCCGGCAGACCATCGCGCACAACACGCTGGTGGTGAACGAGCAGAGCCACTTCGGTGGCGACTGGAAGAAGGGCCAGCCGCTGGCGCCGACGCCGCTGCTGTTCGCGGTCAGCGACGATACCCAGATCGCCTCCGCGCGGATGGAAGGCGCCTACGACGGGGTCAGCTTCACCCGCACCCAGGCGCTGCTCTCGCACCCATCGCTGGGCGAGCCGGTGGTGCTGGACCTGCTGCGCGTCACCGGCAGCAAGGCCGCGCGCTATGACCTGCCGCTGCATTTCAATGGGCACATCATGGACGTCGGCTTCAAGACCCAGTCCGCCGTCGCCGCGCGTCCGGTGCTGGGCAAGGCCAACGGCTACCAGCATGTGTGGGTCGATGCGGCCAGCGAGCCGACCCGCGATGCGCGCAGCCTGACCTGGCTGCTGGACGGTCGCTTCTATACCTACCGGTTCGCCAGCACCGCACCCTCGCGCGCCCTGATCGGCGAGAGCGGCGCGAATGATCCATCGTTCAACCTGCGCCGTGAGCCGATGCTGCTGCAGCGCGTGGATGGCCAGGCCGCCACCACGTTCTACGGTGTGCTCGAACCGCACGGCCAGTACGACGGCACCGCCGAGACCGTGCGCGGCGCCAACAGCCGCATCGATCGCCTCACCCACTACCGTGGCAAGGATGCGGATGTGCTGGTGCTCGACCTGGCCGGCGGCAAGCGGCTGGCGCTGGGCATCGCCGACGACCCCACCCAGGGCGGATCGCATGAAGTGAGTGGCGATGGCCAGAGCTGGCGCTGGGACGGCGGTTGGAAGCGCTTCGATACCGCCACCGGCAAGGACAGCAAATGAAGGTCACCACGCAGGCCCGCACCTATGTCCGTTGGCTGATCGTGGCGCTGATCGCCGTCGCCACGGTGATCAACTACATCGACCGCAACGCGCTGGCGGTGATGTGGCCGCAGATTTCGCAGGATGTCGGCGCGACCAAGGAAGACTACGCGCTGCTGGTCACGGTGTTCATGCTGTTCTACGCCGCCGGCCAGTTCGTGTTCGGGCGCCTGTTCGACATCATCGGTACGCGCCTGGGCTTTGCGCTCTCGATCGCGGTGTGGTCGATTTCGATCGCGCTGCACTCGGTCACCCACTCCATCCTGTCCTTCAGCATTGTGCGCGCCATGCTCGGCATCAGCGAAGCCGGTGCATGGCCGGGCGCGGTGAAGGCCAATGCCGAGTGGTTCCCGGCGCGGGAACGCGCACTGGCGCAGGGCGTGTTCAACGCCGGCGCCTCGATCGGCGCGATCATCTCCGCGCCGCTGATCGCCGTGCTGTTCCTGTGGCTGGGTTGGCGCGGGACCTTCATCCTGATCGGTGCGATCGGTTTCATCTGGCTGCTGCCGTGGCTGATCATCTACCGCGCCGGCCCGGACAAACACCCGTGGGTAAGCGCGGCCGAGCGTGCACTGATCCTGGATGCGCCGACCGAGCAGCCGGCGGTGCCGGTGGCCGAGTACGTACCGAACGTGCGCCAGCTGCTGGGCCACCGCCAGACCTGGGGCATCCTGATCTCGCGGTTTTTCCTGGACCCGATCTGGTGGCTGTTCGTGTCCTGGCTGCCGATCTACCTCGCCGATACCTTCGGTTTCGACATCAAGCAGATCGGCATCTTCGCCTGGGTGCCCTACGTAGGCGCGATGATCGGCAGCCTCGGCGGCGGCTGGTTGTCCGGCCGTCTGATCGGTGCCGGCTGGAGCGTGGATAAAGCCCGCAAGGTGGTGATCACCCTGGGCGGCGCGATCATGGCCCCGGCGCTGATCGGTGCGGTGCTGGCCACCGATCCGGTCTGGGCGGTGATCACCATCGCTTTCGTGCTGCTCGGCTTCCAGATCGCGATCGGCAACATCCAGACCCTGCCCGGCGACATCTTCAGCGGCAAATCGGTCGGCTCGGTGGCTGGCCTGGGCGGCATGGCCGCGGTGGCCGGCACGCTGATCACCACCTGGCTGGTGCCGGCGATGACCCACGACTCCTACGCACCGATTTTCATCCTGGTGGCGGCCCTGGTGCCGGCCTCCCTGCTGGCGCTGTGGCTGGTCACCGGTCGCGTGGAAAAAATCCACGGCCCGGTCGAGCGCCGCTGAGTTCCCTTCTTCCCTTTCCCCCAACGCATCACAGGAGTGTTTCATGACCCAATTCAAGGACAAGGTGGCGATCGTCACCGGTGGCGGCCGTGACATCGGCCGCGAGATCTCGCTCAAGCTGGCCGCGGCCGGTGCCAAGGTGTGCATCAACTACGCCAACGACGAAGCCAGCGCGCAGGAGACCCTCAAGCAGGTCGAAGCCGCCGGCGGCACCGCGATCGTGCATCGCGCCGATGTCACCGATGCCAAGGCGGTGGCGGCGATGGTCGCCGCGACCCAGGCCGCGTTCGGCCCGCAGATCGACGTGCTGGTGAACGTCGCCGGTGGCATGGTCCAGCGCCGTCCGCTGGCCGAGATCGATGAGGCCTTCTTCCACAAGGTGATGGACCTCAACATGAGCTCGGTCTACCTGACCACGCATGCGGTGGTACCGCACATGCCCGAAGGCGGCGCGATCGTGAACTTCGCTTCGCAGGCCGGCCGCGATGGCGGTGGCCCCGGCGCGGCGATCTACGCCACCGCCAAGGCCGCGGTGATGACCTTCACCCGTGCCATGGCCAAGGAACTGGGGCCGCGCGGCATCCGCGTCAACGCGCTGTGCTGCGGCATGATCGCGACCCGCTTCCATGATGAATTCACCAAGCCGGAAGTGCGCACCGCGGTGGCCGGCAATACGCCGCTGCGCCGTCAGGGCCGTCCGCAGGAAGCCGCCGATACCGCGGTGTACCTCGCTTCGGACGCCGCCGGTTTCATCACCGGTGCCAATGTCGACGTCAACGGCGGCACCTACTTCTCCTGATTGACCTGCTGACCGCCTGGGAGGGCCGCCATGCTGCGCTGGATCACTGCATTCTCTCTTGCACTCGCTACCAGCGCTGCGGCGCTGCCCGCCCAGGCCCAGGTCTGGGTGCCGGCCTGGACCGCCTCGCCGGCCCCGGACCGTCTCGATGGCACCCCCGAAGCCCCGGTGCAGTTTGCCAACCAGACCGTGCGCCAGGACATGCGCCTGGCCAGTTCGGCCAGGGCGCTGCGCTTCCGCATCAGCAATGAACTCGGCCAGGCGCCGCTGCATATCGGCAGTGCCTCGGCCCACCTCACCGGCACCGCCAACGCGGCCAGGCCGGTCACTTTCAATGGACGTGGCGAGGTGGTGGTGCCGGTCGGCGCCGCCCTGCTCAGCGACCCGGTCGCGATCACCGCACCGGCGCTGGCCGACGTCTCGCTCACCGTGTACTTCCCGGATGCCACCCGCCCGGCCGTCCGGCGTACCGCGCTGCGCATTGCCGAGGGCCGCGCTGCCACGGTCGGCGATGCGGTCAAACTCGCCTACCGGCAGAACGTGGTCTCGGCCGTGCTGGCCGAACGCACCCGCAAGCCGATCGTCGTGGTGGCCCTGGGCGACTCCATCACCGAAGGGGCCACCGCCACCCGCGGCAGCAACGGCGACTGGCCCGCACTGCTGTCCGCCCGCCTGCAGCAGGCCTGCCCGGACCAGGTGGTGGTGGTCAACGCCGGCATCAGCGGCAACAAGGTGATGGACCATGGCCGCAGCCACAGCGCGCTGGCGCGGCTGGACCGCGACGTGATCGCGCTGCCGAACGTGGACCGCGTGATCCTGTTCGAAGGCATCAACGACATCCGCCACGACGGCGGCACCCCACCCGTGCCCGGCCGCAACGCCGAGGACATGGTGCTGGGCTACCGGCAGATCGCCGAACGCCTGCACAGCAACGGCATCCGCCCGATCGCCGCCACGATCACGCCGTTCGGTGGTTCGGACCGCTACGAGCCGATCGCGGCCGCCACCCGCACCACCCTCAACGCCTGGATGCGCGGTGGCCGCAGCGGCTTCGATGGCCTGATCGACTTCGACCGGATCCTGCGCGACCCGGCCAACCCGGAGAACCTGCCCGAGGACATCACCCGCGATCACCTGCATCCCAACGATGAAGGCTACCGGCGCATGGCCGACGGCATCGATCTGGCCCTGCTCGGGTGCCCGGTACGATGACGGCCCAGACCTTCGTTGTCGCACCCGACAACGGCCAGCGCTGGGACGCACTGGCGCTGGGCGAAGTGATGCTGCGCTTCGATCCCGGCGAGGGCAGGATCCGCAGCGCGCGCCAGTTCACCGTGTGGGAAGGCGGCGGCGAGTACAACGTGGCGCGTGGCCTGTGCAGCACGTTCGAACACCGCACCGGGGTGCTCACCGCCCTGCCGCGCAACGAGCTTGGCCTGCTCGCCCAGCAGCTGATCCAGGCCGGTGGCGTGGATGCCAGCCAGATCCTCTGGCGCGACTACGATGGCATCGGCCGCAACACCCGCATGGGCCTGAACTTCACCGAGCGTGGTTTCGGGGCGCGTGCGCCGCTGGGCATTTCCGACCGCGCGTACTCGGCGGCCTCGCAACTGCAGCCGGAGGCCTTCGACTGGGACGCGCTGTTCGGCCAGCACGGCGTGCGCTGGCTGCATACCGGTGGGATCTTCGCCGCCCTGTCCGAGCACAGCGCGGCGACGGCAATTGCGGCGGTGCGTGCTGCGCGCCGGCACGGCGTGGCGGTCTCCTACGATCTCAACTACCGCGCCAGCCTCTGGAACAGCCATCCGGACCCGGAGGCCGCGCGGCACACCAACTGCGCCATCGCCGCCGAATGCGATCTGCTGATCGGCGATGAGTATTCGTTCGCCGCATGCCTGGGCATGGACCTGAGCGATCTCGGTCGCCGCCACACGCCGATGGATGTCGGTCCGGCCGAGGCAGCCGCCGTGCGCGCGATGACGCAGTTCCCGGCGCTGCAGGCGGTGGCGTTCACGCTGCGCGACGCCGCCACGGCGGCCCGGCATGGGTGGGCCGGTGCGCTGCGCACGCGGGCGCAGCTGTATGTCTCCGACGCGCGCGAAGTAGACCTGCTCGACCGTGTCGGCGGTGGCGACGCCTTCGTGGCCGGTGTGGTGCATGCCCTGCTCAGCGGCAAGGGCGAGCAGGCAGCGGTGGACCTGGGCGCCGCGCATGGCGCGCTGGCGATGTCCACGCCGGGCGATTGCGCTGTCACCAGCCTGGCTGAAGTGGAGGCCGTGGCGCGCGGCGATGGGGCGGCGGCGCGGCGCTGAGCGCCGCCACGGTGCAGCTCAGTTCGCGATCGAGAGGTGTTCCAGGGCCTTCCGCGCAGAAAGCGTCAGCGGCGCCGGCAGCGCATCCGTCATGAACCAGCCCAGCCCGAGCAACGCCTCGGGCTCTTTCACCGATGCGACGGTCGCGTCGAGCGCACGCACCAGATACACCGGGGCCACCCAATGCTGCCCCAATGTCGGCTCGAAGTGGTCGACCACGCACAGCAAACGCGTCACTGCGACGCGCAGCCCGGTTTCCTCCTGCACCTCGCGCACCACGGCATCTTCGACCGTCTCCATCCAATCGACCTTGCCGCCGGGCAGGCCCCAGTGGCCCTGCTCAGGCTGACGCCCGCGCTGGACCAGCAGGATCGCGCCATCGCGCTGGATGACGGCGCCGCAGCCGAGGCGTGGGTGCTGCAGGTCAGAGGACGGGGGCATCGGGCATCTCCATGGCGGTGCTTCATTATCCCTCGGGCCCCGTGCCTGGATCGCGCCCACGAAAAAGGCCCGGCAATGCCGGGCCTTTCCTGCCACGCCGGTCAGGCGCGTGGCGATGCGGTCACGCTGGAATTACCAGCTGAAGCGCGGGCCGACCGACCATTCCTTGTCACCATGGCGATCCATCTTGATGTCGCCGTTGATGCCCCAGTTCTGGTTCAACTTCACCTGGCCACCCAGGCGGCCGTAGAACTGGCCATCCGGATTGACGCCGTGCTTCTTGCTGTAATCCTCGTAGCCAGCCATGGCATAGACTTCGGCATGCTGGCCAAAGGCGGTACGGATACCGGCTTCAGCGCTGTAGCCGTTGAAGTCCTGGCCTTCCTTCGGGTCGAACTTGTTGTAGGCGACGCGGCCCACGAAGTCGGTGCTGTTGCCGATTTCCTGGTTGTAGCCAACGCCCACGCGCCACTGGTCGATCTTGAAGTCGCCGATGTCGGTCTTCTGCTGGTTGTACTCACCGAAGGCGTGGAAGTTCGGGTGGAAGGCGTAGGAACCCTTCACGCCCCAACCATCGGCCTTGCCGCCATCTGCGTCGGTCTTGACGTAGTCGGCTTCAGCATAGTTGTAGGACAGGCCTTCAGCCGCCGAAGCGGTGAACGGGAGGGCGGCGGCCAGGGCCAGAGCAATCAACGAAGTCTTCATGGGGTACACCTTTATGTCTTGGACTACTTGCACCCGGCATGGAGGCCGGACTGCATCGGGAATGTAAATTCTCCGTTATTCGACACAACCCGCCCTGAAGTTGACCGCGTCCACAAAAGTGAATTTTGGGGCGGCGTTCAGACGCGCTCTGGCATACGCGCGTGACTTTTTCCAGGCGAGGACGGCGTGAGCGCCCGTTGCCGCGGGGATCACGCGGGGGCGTCATGCAAAGGGGAAGGCGCGGCGCGCAGGTGGACGGCGCCGGAAAGGATTCTGGTCACGACGGTGCCCTTTCGGGGCGTCACGCGCTGGGGAAGCCGCTCTTGGGGAGTTATCGGCTAACGCGTCCATCCTCCTGGATGCACCGAGGTCCGTGCCGTGGGGCGTTGGACCGCAGGGCGCCGTGGGGCGTCCTGCCCGGCAAGGCCATCATGAGCTGAATGCGTCAGCTGGACTATCAGGATGTTCCCCTCAATGACTCAGACTTTTCTGACATTTGTCCCAAAGGCAGCCCTAAAGGACGTAGCGGATGCTGAATTTGTTCACTCCATGACCCGTCTGGACAACTTCACTGGCCGCAAAGGCCAGCGGGCGCAGTGTCGAGATTCCGTCCCCCGGTTCGTCGTATGTCTTGAAGACGCCCATCCCGGCGCGTCATCTGGAGCTCTGCCATGGCCTACATCGATGGTTTTGTACTTGCCGTGCCGACCGCGAACAAAGCGAAATTCCTGGAACACGCGCACATGGGCGATGCGATCTGCATCGAGCATGGCGCGCTGCGCGTGGTGGAGTGCTGGGGCGACGATGTCCCGCATGGGAAGCAGACCGACTTCCATCGCGCGGTGGCGGCCAAGGACGATGAAGCCGTGCTGTTCTCGTGGATCGAATGGCCGGACAAAGCCACCCGCGATGCCGGTATGCAGAAGATGATGGAGGACCCGCGGATGAACCCGGAGAACAATCCGATGCCGTTCGACGGCAAGCGGATGATCTACGGTGGCTTCGTGCCGGTGGTGGAACTGACACAGTGAGCGGGGGCCCCGAGGGGCGCACCCGCTGCCGCAGCGCCGCTTGAGTGCGCGCTGGAGCACCGGCATGCTCGGTGCTCCAGGCTGGCAGGAGCGCGCGCCATGATGACGATGCCGCCTGCGGGGCGACCGTCATCAGGGAGCGATACGCATGGCCGCACCACGTTCGGGGATGTTTCACTGTCTGCTCTTTCTCGGCGTGGCGGTCACCGCGATCACCAGCCCACCGGCCGGGGCCGAGGCGCCGGGCCTGGTGCAGTACCAGCGCGCCGAGCGCGTGCTCGACCAGCAGCTGCGCGGCAAGGTCCGCAATGCCAGCGTCGCGCCGCGCTGGCTGCAGGACGGCCGCTTCTGGTATGCCCGCCAAGAGGACGATGGCCGCACCGGCTACGTGTTGGTCGATCCGGTGGGCTCCACGCGCGCGGCGCTGTTTGACGACGACGTGATGCGTACGGCGCTGCAGGCTGCCGGGGTCGCTGATCCGGGCAACGTCATGCAGCAGGTGGACCGCGTCGCCAGCGGCGACGATGGACTACGGATTACCTTGCGCGTGGACGCACAGCGGGTGGCGGCATGCACGCTGCCGATGCCGTGCAAGGTGCAGTCATCGCCTGCCGCCGATCCGCGCGACCTGCCTGCGCCTGACGGTCGGCACAGCGTGCGGGTCGAGCAGGACAATCTGTGGCTGCGGCGCGGCGCCGACGGCGAACGACGGGCGCTCACTCTTGATGGTGAGCCTTCGTACGGCTATGGGGTACTGCCCGATTTTGCATTGCGCGGCATTCCGCGCCGGGAAGGCCGGATGCAGATACCACCGTTCGCGGTGACCTGGTCTCCGGACAGCCAGCGCCTGTTCGGCGTGCGCTACGACGAACGCCGCGTCCTGCCCTATCCCTACCTGGCCACCGCGCCGGCCACCGGCTTCCGCCCGGTCGTGCACGAAGTACGGCTGGGCCTGCTGGGCGACGTCGAGCAGGTCCGCGATGCGTGGTTCGTCAGCGAGGTGGATGGCGCCACACGCAGCATCTCCGTTCCCGAGGGCTGGCATGCATTGACCGAAGCTGGCGTGCTGGGGCTGGTCGGCCGATGCCGACAAGGTCTATACGGCGATCGCGCGCTATGACCACCCTGCACGGCTGCGTCTGGTCGAGGTGGATGTCAGTACCGGCAGCGTGCGCACCGTGCAGGAGGAGCGCAGCGATACCCGCGTGCAGCTCAACAGCTATCCCTACAACCGGCCGGCGGTGCATGTCCTGCAGCACGACGACGGCATCGTCTGGTTCTCGCAGCGCGATGGGTGGGGCCATCTGTACCTGGTCGATCGACGCGATGGACGTGTGGTCCGCCAGCTCACCAAGGGCGCATGGCTGGTGCGCGATGTGGTCGGCGTCGATGAGGTGCGTCGCCAGGTGCTGTTCACTGCGGGCGGGCGCGAGCCGGGTGATCCGTATCAACGACGCCTGTACCGCGTGTCGCTGGATGGTGGGGCGCCGGTCCTTCTCACACCTGAAGCGGCCGATCATGCGATCGATGGCGGAACCGGTGTGCTCATGGGCGGGCGTCCCTCCCACCTGTTGTCGCCCTCGGCGGCGTACGTGGTCGATGGCTACTCGCGGGTGGACCAGCCGCCAGTCAGCGTGCTGCGCTCAACGGCCGATGGCCGGGTCGTGCTGGAACTGGAGCGCGGCGACGACCGCGCCGTGCGCGCCGCCGGCTGGACGCCACCGCAGCGGGTGAGTGTCCTGGCCGCCGATGGACGCACCGAACTGCAGGCCACGGTCTATCTGCCGCCTGGTTACCGCGAGGACGGACGGCATCCGGTCATCGATGCCATGTACGGCGGACCGCACATCACCAATACCCCGGTGGGCTTCGTCGACGCCACCGCGACGATGAACCCCGTCGCGCGCTCCAGCCTGGCCCAGCTCGGCTTCGTGGTGGTGAGCATCGATGCGCGTGGCACACCCGGACGTTCCAAGGCTTTCCACGATGCCAGCTTCCTGAGCGCGGCCGATCTGCAGCTGGACGATCACGTCGCGGCGATCGGCGCGCTTGCCGTACGTTATCCGGGCATGGACCCGACGCGGGTCGGCATCTATGGGCATTCCTTCGGCGGCTACAGTGCGGCGCGTGCGCTGCTGCGTCATCCGACCTTCTACAAAGTCGGCGTGGCTTCGGCCGGCAGCCACAGCTTCCAGGGCATGTACGGCGGCGCGATCCACGGCATGGACCGCCTGGTCGGCGGCCAGCCGGTCTATGCAGACGGCACCGCCGTGCGCCCAGCACCGGATGCAGTGCCAGCGCTGTTCCAGCCGCTGGCCAACGATGCACTGGCCGATCGCCTGCAGGGTCGGCTGATGCTGGTCTACGGCGACCTGGATGAGAACGCGATGCCGGCGCTGACCCTGCAGTTGGCGCGCGCCCTCACGCTGGCCAACAAGGACTACGACCTGCTCTACCTGCCCAACCAGGACCACGAACTGTTCCGCAACGACGATTACTACATGCGCCGGATGTGGGATTACTTCGTCACGCATCTGATGGGCGCGACGCCGCCGCCCTACCGGATCGGGGCGGCCGCCTCGCCGTGAGGTGACGCGCCTCGCTCAGCGATGGGTATCGGCGGCATCCTCCGCTCCGCCCCCCATGCCAGCACCGCCCATTCCTCCCATTCCTCCCATGCCACCCCCGCCTCCACCGCCCATCCCTCCGCCTCCGCCCCCTTTGCCACCGCCCTTGTCACCCGCATCGCCCTTGCCCTTCGCACCGGCCGAGGGCCGTGCGGGACCCTGGCGCGGAATGGTGACCGAGGCCGGGATCGGATCCAGATCCAGCGCCTGACGAATGAAGTCGCGCAGCGACACCACCAGCTCGGCCGTGGGAACAAGGCGACCCTGGGCCATCTCGTTGGCGGCGTGGGCGGCCAGGCGCACCTGCTCGTCGGTGCCCAGCAGGACGATGTCCGACAGGGCCGCTTCCACCGCATCACGGATCCGCCGCGCACGCTCGCCACCGTTCTCGGCCTCCGCCGGCAGGTGCAGCGCATCACCGGCTTCGCTGCCGCCGGGCAGCGCGCGGAAATCGCGGCGATGGCGAGGATCGACATCGAGCGTGCCGGTGAACGAACCGCCCAGGACCTTGTAAGCCGCGATCAGCGTGCGCAGTCGTTCGTTGATCTGCCGGTTCTCACGCTCGCGGCGCTGCTGCATGGTCTGCATGACCAGCAGCCGTATGCCGACACCGATCAGGGTGATGATCGCCAGCCCAGCCAGGGTGGAGAGCATGGCCTGCCAGGAGGTGAAGTCGAGACCGCGCATTGCATCTTCCCGTGGACGTCTGCCGGTCAGGTTAGCAACAGACGCAGGGAAGCACCGTCAAGCAAACGTCGACCGAGCGCAGGATTCGAGGAAGAGACGGAACAGTGGGGCATGATCCGGGAGCCTGATCGCACAGTGACGCGATGCGCTCGACCGGAACCGCCGAAATGACCGGGACGGGCACGTGGCCGTGCCCACCATGCCGCTCCCGCCCTCAGGCAGGAGCAGCACGTTAGGACGACTTACTTGCGCGCGCGCTTGGCCGGTGCCTTGCGGGCAACCGGCTTGGCCGCAGCACGCTTGGCCGGAGCGGCCTTGCGGGCCGGGGCCTTCTTGGCCACCGCCTTCTTGGCGGTCGCGACCTTCTTGCCGACGGTCTTCCTGGCCGCTGCGGTCTTCTTGGTCACGGCCTTCTTGGCGGTGGCGACCTTCTTGCCGACCGACTTGCGGGCGACGG
This sequence comes from Stenotrophomonas sp. AS1, assembly GCF_048957655.1. NCBI lineage: Bacteria > Pseudomonadati > Pseudomonadota > Gammaproteobacteria > Lysobacterales > Lysobacteraceae > Stenotrophomonas > Stenotrophomonas sp. AS1. The sequence continues at coordinate 48,632 of NZ_JARVXM010000009.1, forward strand.
CGGTCTTCTTGCCGGCCACCTTCTTGGCGGTCGCGGTCTTCCGGGTCACGGCCTTCTTGGCGGTCGCCGACTTCTTGGCAACGGCCTTCTTGGCGGTGGCGACCTTCTTGCCGACGGTCTTCTTGGCGACGGCGGTCTTCTTGCCGGCAACCTTCTTGGCCGCTGCGGTCTTCCTGGTCACGGCCTTCTTGGCAGTCGCCGACTTCTTGGCAACAGCGGTCCGGGCAGCGGCGACCTTCTTGCCGACGGTCTTCTTGGCGGCGGCGGTCTTCTTGGTCACGGCCTTCTTGGCGGTCGCGGTCTTCTTGGCGACGGCCTTCTTGGCGGTGGCGACCTTCTTGGTCACGGTCTTCTTGGCAGCAGCCGCCTTCTTGGTCACGGCCTTCTTGGCGGTGGTGGCCTTCTTGCCGGCAGCCTTGGTGGTCTTGGTCACGGCCTTTTCAGCGGTGGCCTTCTTCTTGGCGACCTGCTTCTTGATCGCGGTGGCTTCGGCCTTGGCGTTCTTCTTGGCCGCTTCCAGCTTCTGCTTGGCGGTGGCCAGGGTCTTGCCGACCGACTTGGCCGCCTTGTCAGCCTTCTTGGCGACGGTCTTCTCGACCTTGGTCACGGCCTTCTTGACCTTGGCGACCTGGGTGGTGGCAGCCTTGCGCGCGCGCTTGGCGGTCTTCTTGACCGAAGCCACTGCATCTTCCGCTACGTGTGCGATGGTCTCGCCGACGTTGGTGGCGGTTTCTTTTGCATCTTCGACGGTCTGCGAGAGAACCGTGGTCACACCATTACCGTTGCTCATTGAGTGCCTCCTAAGGGGCCTGGTTAGTCAAATCGCTGGCGATGCTATACCGGCGCGGTCCATCGTGGAACGGTCTTGATGCGATGCACGTGCCAAGTCGACAGTAGCACCCTCATCGGCGACAGCAAGCAACGCACCGGCCGCGTGCACGAAACCCCTTGAAAACAGCATCGGCGTTCCCGCAGAAGATGCATGCGATGTGTCTCGATGCGCATGTCCGCCGCGCCCGGCGATGCAATGATGGATCGTCGTAGTTGATCCATTCCGTGCCCTCGTACTGCGTATTTGCGCTGGTTTGGATGGCGCGGGCGCGGCCGATGGACGCGCCTGCCGGTACGTTCTTCCCCTGCCGCGGGTATCGTGGCGCACCCGCTCTGCAGGTGGCCAGCGGCACACATCGCCCTGGCTGCCGGCGCCCATCCGTCGTGCGGCGCGACGACGCCGGCAATGAATTTCATCCAGGGTTTAGCCGGTAGCGGACACACTCATTCAGGTTGAATTACCGTATACGTGTTTTCCCCTGCCCCGTCCCCTCCGACACGGAACCGCCGGACCATGCGACCGCTCCCGACCCTGCTCACGCTCGCCCTCGCCGCTGCCTTCGGCGGGTTCACTGCCACGGCCATCAATGCGCACCTGGACAACCGTGCCGAGGCGGCGCCGGCCGCGTATACGATCCCGACCACGGCCGCGCTGCCCGCAGCGGTCGCCGGCCAGGCGGTGCCGTCGCTGGCACCGATGCTGGAACGGGTGATGCCGGCCGTGGTGAGCGTCAACACCAAGCAGGTGGTACGGGTGCGCAACCCCTACTTCAACGATCCCTTTTTCCGCCGGCTGTTCCCCGAAGTGCCTCAGGAGCGCATCAACGAATCGCTGGGCTCGGGTGTGATCATCGATGCCGCCGAGGGGCTGGTCCTGACCAACCACCACGTCATCGACAACGCCGACGACGTGCAGGTGACCCTGGCCGACGGGCGCACGGTCAAGGCGGAATTCATCGGCTCCGATGCCGATACCGATGTCGCATTGATCCGGATTCCGACCGGCAACCTGACCGAGATCAAGCTCGGCGACAGCGCGCAGCTGCGCGTCGGCGACTTCGTGGTGGCGATCGGCAATCCGTTCGGTTTCAGCCAGACGGTCACCTCCGGCATCGTTTCGGCCGTGGGGCGCAGCGGCATCCGCGGGCTGGGCTACCAGAACTTCATCCAGACCGATGCCTCGATCAACCCGGGCAACTCCGGCGGTGCGCTGGTCAATCTGCAAGGGCAGCTGGTCGGCATCAATACCGCCAGCTTCAACCCGCAGGGCAGCATGGCCGGCAATATCGGCCTGGGCCTGGCGATCCCCTCCAACCTGGCGCGCGACGTCGTGGACCAGCTGGTCAAGCACGGCGTGGTGGTGCGTGGCACGCTCGGCATCGAGGCGCAGAACCTGACCCAGCAGATCGCGCAGGGCCTGGGCCTGACCGAGACGCGCGGCGCGCTGGTCACCCGCGTGCTGGCCGGCTCCGGTGCCGCCGCTGCCGGCCTCAAGCCGGGCGATGTGGTGGTGTCGGCCAACGGCCAGCGCGTGGACAGCGCGCAGGCGCTGCACAACGTGGAAGGCCTGCAGCCGGTCGGCAGCACGCTGACCCTGGACGTGCGCCGCGAGGGCAAGCCGCTGCAGATCAAGGCCACGCTCAAGGAGCAGGCGCGCGCGGTCACCGGGGAATCGCTCGACCCGCGCCTGAGCGGTGCCACCTTCGTCGATCTGCCCGAGTCGCTGCGCCAGGCCGGCGTGAGTGGCGTGCTGGTCAGCGAGGTCAAACGCGGCAGCCGCGCCGCCAACTCCGGGCTGGCGCAGGGCGATGTGATCACCGCGGCGACGGCAGGTGAGTTTGCCGATCTCGCCAGCTGGCGTGCCAACTTCCAGCAGCGTCCGTCCCAGCTGGTGCTGCGGATCATCCGTGGAAACGGCGGTGGCCAGCTGGTGATGCGCTGAACGCGGCGGCAGCCGTAACGTGGCTTACACCCGGCCGGTGCTATTACCTTGTGTTCGTTGCCGTCGGATCGTCCGCGGTCACCTTCCCCATCGCATAGCAGGAGAAACACGATGAGCCCCACCAATACCGAGAACCTGAAGGAACACCTGGGCGAAGCCGGCTCGCACCTGAAGTCGGCCGCCACCGCTGCCGGCGGTGCCATCAAGGGCGCGACCGGTGCTGCCGGTGACGAGCTGCGCATCGGCAAGGCCAACGTCAAGGCCGAACTGTCCGATACCGCGCTGTCCGGCCTGGCCGCGGCCGAGTTCGGTGGTGCCGCCGCCAAGGAACAGGTCGATGCACTGATGGACAAGGGCAAGGACCTGGTCGACAGCGCCGCTGAACTGATCCGCGAGCGCCCGCTGGCCTCCTTCGGCGTCGCCTTCGCGGCCGGCTGGATCATCGCCAAGCTGGCCCGTAGCGGCGGCGACAAGTAAGCAGCGGCGTGAGCGATCAAGCCCAGTCGACCGCTCCCGGTGGCGCGGATACCCCGCCACCGGACAGCGGTGAAAAAGCACCACGCCTGGACGAGAGCATCCGTCAGGTCGGTGAGGCCGGCCGTGAGACAGTCGATTCGGCCAAGCACACGCTGCGCTCCCTGCGACGATTGGCTTCGGCCGATTTCGCGCTGGCGCGCAGCGCGTTTGGCCGGGCACTGGCCTGGGCCGGCGTGGCGATCGTGTTCGGTGCATCGGCCTGGTTGTTGCTGGCCGGTACGCTGATTGCCCTGATGCAGCGCTGGGGCCTGTCCTGGTTCCATTCGCTGCTGATCACGTCGATCGTCAGCCTGCTGGTCACCGGCTACGCGATGTGGCGGGTGTCGTTCTTCTTCCGCCATACCGGCATGCATGCCACGCGGCGCCAGTTGTCGCGGCTGGGTTTGTATGACGAACCCAGCGATGAAGATCCCGATGCCGACGTGGATACCACGGGGGTGAAGCGATGAATTTCGAAGCGTTGCGGCAACGTGTCCAGCGCGCCGAGCTGGTGGTGGCGGTGCGGGTCGAGAAAACCCGCAGCAGCTGGTTCACCCTCAGCAGCGTCTGGCGCGCCGGATGGACGCCGTTGCGGATCATCACCGTCGGTCTCGCCGGCGGCTTCCTGGCCGGCAAGCTGGAGCCCACCGGTCTCGGTGCGAAAGTGCAGGGCGCGCGATGGCTGCAGATGATCGGCTCGGTCTCCAATCTGGTCGCCAGCACCCAGGCCGCGTTCGCCTCGATGCAGGCCAGCGAAGCGGCCGATACCGCCGAGCAGGCCGCAGACAAGGTGGATGACGCGGCCGATCAGTCCCCGCGTCAGGCCGCACCGGCACCGGCACCGGCAGCGCCACGGCTCGGGCCGGAGCGGCGGGTTGATCCGGCCTCGCCGTCCCAGCCGCAACCGGCTGAAGCAGCCACGGATCTGTCCGAACGCTGATCGCACTGCGGTCGGCAGCATCTTCCGAAGGCCCTGCGGCAGCTGCCGCGGGGCCTTTCTTCGTTTGCACGCACCCCACACGCCACGCGCACCCGGCTTGCCCAATAATGGCGCTCCTTTCCCGTGTGCGACCCGAATGAGCGTCCCGGTTCCCCCTTCTGCCGAAGCCGTCGTCGCACCGCCCGCGCCGCGCCCGCGCGCCCCGATGTCGCTGGTGATCCTGGCCACCCTGGCCGTCGCCTTCACCTTGTGGGCGGCACAGGACGTGGTGCTGCCGATCCTGCTGGCGATGTTCTTCGCGCTGGTCGGCAACCCGATCCTGCGGATGCTGCAGAAGATCTGGATTCCCCGGTTCCTCGGCGCGGTGCTGGTGCTCGGCGTCGGCCTGAGCGGCGCCGCCGCGCTCGGCGTGCAGCTGGTCGGCCCGGCGATGGAATGGGCCCAGGAAGCACCGCAGCAGCTGCGCAAGGTCGCCCGCCAGGTGCAGAACCTGACCAAGCCGGTGCAGCAGGCCAACCAGGCCGCGGAGAACTTCGCGCGCGTGGCCGGGGGCGAAGGCAGCCGCCGGGTGCAGATCGTGCGCACCCAGCTCGATGATCCCTACAAGGTGCTGACCCGCGCACCACGCCTGGCTGCCTCGGTGCTGGCGGTGGTGCTGCTGACCCTGTTCTTCATGATCTACGGGCAGAGCCTGCAGAAGCACGCCATCGCCCTGTTCCCCAGCCGCCAGCAGCAACGGTTCACCGCCGACATCCTGCGCTCGATCGAGCGCGAGGTTTCCCGGTATGTCCTGACCATCACGGTGATCAACACGCTGGTCGGCCTGGTCTTCTCCGGCATCCTGCTGCTGCTCGGCATCTCGCTGCAGGAGGCGCTGCTCTGGGGCACCGTGGCCGCCCTGCTGAACTTCGCGCCCTATGTGGGGCCGCTGATCGGCGTGGCACTGATGTTGCTGATGGGCTTTGTGGAATTCAGCGATCCGTTCAAGGCGCTGCTGCCGGCGGCCTGCTATCTCGCCCTGCATACGGTGGAAGGGCAGGTGGTGACGCCGATCGTGCTCGGCCGCCGGATGGCGATCTCGCCGCTGATCCTGATCCTGGCCCTGATGGTATTCGGCTGGCTGTGGGGCATGGTCGGCCTGCTGCTGGCGGTGCCGTTGCTGGTCTGCATCAAGCTGGTACTGGCACGATTGGACGGCACGCAGGGCTGGGCGCGGCTGCTGGAGTAAGCCTGTCAGGCCCGGGACAGACTCGCCGCGCAATCTCCGATGCTGCCAGACTACCCGCACTTTTCTGGATGGATCCTGGCCCTGATGTCTTCTCTCTCTGTCCGTTGTCTTGCCCTCGCCGGCCTTGTCACGCTCACCGCACCGACGTTCGCCGCAACCCCGCCCAGCGCCGAGGCTGCCGGCCGCCAGCTGGTCGAGGCGGTCACCTGCCAGCGTCACCTGACGCCCGCGCAGTTCGCTGCCTTGGCGAAGGTGCTCAAGCCGACCGAGCTGCAGGCGTACGGCGAGCTGTCCGATGGCGAGTATGCGCTGACCACGCCGCTGCTTGTGCTGGGCCAGCCGGTGAACCGCCTGTACCTGTACGACGGCGCCAGCGGCGAGGACGGCGTTGACAGCTACACCGCCTACTTCAGCACGGCCAGCGTCGAGCAGATCGCCGCGCTGGCGAAGATGGGCGACAGCGTAGCTGGCGACTACACCCTGGAGGTGGGTCGACATGACCTGAACGTGCGGCAGCAGGACGGGCAGGCATCCATCAGCTGTTCCTACGACCTGCGCTGAAGCACAGCCCTGCACTCCCTGCGCGCGCGATGAAAGCCCGCGCGCGCAGGCGTAGAATGGCGGGGTGAATTTTCCCGTCCAAGCCATCACCCTCGACCTCGACGACACCTTGTGGCCGTTCGCCCCCATCGGCGCCCGCATCGACCAGGTGTTGTACGAGTGGATGCTCCAGCACAGCCCCGCCACCGCCGCGATGTACCCGGTGGCGGCGATGCGTGAACTGCGCGAGCGCTCCTTCCATGACAACCCGCATCTGCACTACGACCTGAGCGCGCTGCGCCGGTTGACGCTGAGCGAGGCGCTGGAGAAAAGCGGCGCCGACCCGGCCCTGCTGGAACCGGCCTATGAAGCGTTCTATGCCGCGCGCAACCAGGTGGAGTTCTATCCTGATGCCATGGACGCGCTGGCCCGGATCGCCGCGCGCGTGCCGGTGGCCGCCCTCAGCAACGGCAATGCCGACCTGCAGCGGATCGGCGTATCGCACCACTTCACCTTCCAGCTCGGCTCGCGCGAGCACGGCGCGGCCAAGCCGGCCGCCAGCATCTTCCACGCCGCCTGCGAGCGCCTGGGGGTCGCCCCCGCCCACGTGCTGCACGTCGGCGACCACGCCGAGATGGACGTGGTCGGTGCGATGCAGGCGGGCCTGCGCGGCTGCTGGATCAACCGCGTCGAGCACACCTGGACTCATCCTTCACTGCAGCCCGATCTGCAGTTCGACACCCTGACCGGGCTGGCCGACTGGCTGGATGCGAACGCATCCGTCCCGCATGCCTGAGCGGCCGCCCAAGGAGCCTTCGAATCCCATGTCCCAGATCAACGGTTTCACGTCCGATACCTCGCATGCGCTGCCGCTGCATGTGATGACCCGCGAGCAGTACGCCGGCTGGCGCGCACGGCAGTCCGACGCGCTCGGCGCGTGGCTGGATGCGCAGCGCTTCAACGGCAGCGGTGGCAGCGTGGTGCTGCTGCCCGGCGAGCACGGCCTGGCCGGCGCGATCGTCGGTGTCGGCGACCCGGGCGATGTCTACAGCTACGCGCATGCACCGTTCGCGCTGCCGGAAGGCACCGTGTGGACACTGGCCGACGCGCTGGCGCCGGAGATCGAGACCCTGCTGCAGCTTGGCTGGGGGCTGGGCAGCTACCGTTTCGCGCGCTACCGCACGCCCAACCGCGCGCCCGCCCAGCTGGCCGCCACGCCTTCGGCCGAAGTGCGCGATGTGATCGCCGCCAGCCTGCGCGTGCGCGACTGGGTCAACACCCCGACCGAGGACATGGGCCCGCAGCAGCTCGAAGACGCCGCGCGTGAACTGGCCACCGCCCACGGTGCGCAGATCGAGGTGATCACCGGCGATGCCCTGCTCGAGCAGAACTTCCCCTCCATCCACGCCGTGGGCCGCGCCTCGCACCGGGCCCCGCGCCTGATCGTGCTGCGCTGGGGCAATGCAGGGCAGCCGCACGTTGCGCTGGTCGGCAAGGGCGTGTGCTTTGACACCGGCGGGCTGGACATCAAGCCGGGCGATGGCATGCGCAACATGAAGAAGGACATGGGCGGTGCCGCGCATGCGCTGGGCCTGGCCGGGCTTATCATGGCCCAACAGCTGCCGGTGCAGTTGACCCTGCTGATCCCGGCGGTAGAAAACGCGATCGGTCCGGATGCGTTCCGCCCGGGCGAGGTGATCGCCACCCGCAAGGGCCTGAGCATTGAGATCGACAACACCGACGCCGAAGGCCGCGTGATCTTGGCCGACGCGTTGACCTACGCCAGCGAGCAGCAGCCGGAGATCGTGCTCGATTTCGCCACCCTGACCGGCGCGGCCCGCATCGCGCTCGGTCCGGATCTGCCGGCATTGTTCAGCAACGACGACACTCTGGCCCAGCAGTGGCTGCAGGCCGGTGAATCGACCCGCGATCCGGTCTGGCGCATGCCGCTGTGGCGCCCGTACCTGCGCTACCTGCACAGCAACATCGCCGACCTGGCCAACGCCGGCTCGCGCATGGCCGGCTCGGTCACGGCCGCGCTGTACCTGGAACGTTTCATCGCCGAGGGCCAGACCTGGGCGCACCTGGATGTGTACGCCTGGAACGACGGCGAACGCCCGGGCCGTCCGGCCGGTGGCGAAGCGCTGGCGCTGCGTTCGGCCTGGGCGATGCTGAAGACGCGCTACGCCGTCTGAGGCAGCGCACCAGCGGCTGAACCCCGACGATCCCCGCTCCGGCGGGGATCGTTGTTTTCAACAGTTGTCGAAAATGTGAATATCGGCCTGCGCCGCGTTCTGACACCATGCCCCTGTCGCCCCCCCCACACGCATCGTGAAGGCAGGAATCCGGACATGTCGCTCTTCGGCTATACCCGCGCTGGTCGCGAACCGGGCGGTCCACGCCCTCCCTCACCGCTGCTGTGGATCGCGCTGATCGCCCTGATCGCCGGCGGCCTGGTGCTGGCCTTTGCCTGGCTGGCCGGCTGGATCGGCCGCGACCGCGTCACCGCACAGACCTTCACCGATGCCATCGAGGCGACCGGTCCGCCGCAGCCCGGCTTCCGCCGTGCGCACACCAAGGGCGTGTGCGTCAGCGGTGTCTTCCAGGGTACGCCCGAAGGGGCGGCGCTGAGTTCGGCACGCGTGTTCCGGCAGCGCCAGGTGCCGGTACTGGGCCGCCTCTCGATCGGCGGCGGCGACCCGCATGGCGCCGACAACAAGGCCCGCGTGCGGAGCATGGCGCTGCAGCTGGTCAGCGATGATGGCCAGGAATGGCGCATGGCGATGAACAGTTTCCCGTTCTTCGCGGTGCCCACCGCCGAGGCCTTCCTGGAACAGACCCGCGCCGGCATCCCGGACCCGGCCACCGGCAAACCGGACCCGGCGAAGATGGCCGCCGTGCTGGAGAAGTACCCGTCCGCGCGTGCCTTCCAGCAGTGGGCCAAGACCGCCCCCTGGTCGAACAGCTGGGCCAACACCGCTTACAACGGCGTCAACAGTTTCCGCTTCACCGCCGCCGATGGCAGCCACCGCTTCGTGCGCTGGAGCATGCGGCCGCAGGCGCCCTTCGAGGACATGACCCCGGAACAGCGCGCGCAGTCCGACGACGATTTCCTCAGCGAGGAGTTCGCCCGGCGCCTGGCGCAGGGCCCCGTGCGCTGGGACATGTGGGTGACCATCGCCAACGACGGCGACCCGATCAACGACCCCTCCCAGGTCTGGCCGGAGGACCGCCGCCAGGTGAAGGCCGGCACGCTGACGCTGAGCAGCATGCAACCGCAGGCCACCGGCGCCTGCCGCGATCTGAACTACGATCCGCTGATCCTGCCCAGCGGCGTGGCCGGCACCGATGATCCGATCCTGGCCGCACGCTCGGCGGTGTACTCGCAATCGTTCAACCGCCGCGAGCGCGAAATCGCCAGCGGCAAGGCGCCCGCCGCCACGGGCAAGGAGGGTGCGCGATGAACCGTGATGCCGGCCATTTCAATCTCCTCGCCCGCGTCCTGCACTGGCTGATGGCGGCGATGATCCTGGCGATGCTGTTCGTGGGCGTGACCATGGTTGCCTCGCTGCACTGGCGGCCGGTGCTGATCGATCTGCATCGGCCGCTGGGCATCGCGATCCTGCTGCTGGTGCTGGTGCGCCTGTACAACCGCCTGCGGCATCGCCCACCGCCGCTGCCGGCCGATCTGCCCGCCTGGCAGGCCGCCGCCGCGCATGCTTCGCATTGGGTGCTGTACGGGCTGATGCTGGCGATGCCGCTGATCGGTTGGGGCATGCTTTCGGCCGGTGGCTACCCGATCGTGATGGGCGGCGGCGTGCATCTGCCGGCGATCCTGCCGCACAACCCGGCGCTGTATGCCGCGTTGCGCAACGCCCACAGCCTGCTGGCGTATGTGCTGTTCGCCACGGTGGTGATGCATCTGTCGGCCGCGCTGTTCCACCTGTGGGTGCGCCGCGATGGCGTGTTCCAGGCGATGGCAAAGGGCCCGGGCGGCACTTCCCCCACCGACACGGATCCGCGGTAACCACCGACCGCTGGCCGGTGGTATCGGATCGCATGCATCTCCGGCACCCCGGTAGTGCCGGCCGCTGGCCGGCTCTGCATCCTCTCGATCGAGAATAACGGGAGCCGGCCAGCGGCCGGCACTACAACCAGCCTTTCTGCCGCGCCAGCCGGTACGCTTCGATGCGGTTGGCCACGCCAAGCTTGCCGATGCACTCGGACAGGTAGTTGCGCACGGTGCCGTGCGACAGCCCCAGCTGCATGGCGATCTCGCTGGCCGAGCGGCCGTCGCCGGACAGGCGCAGCACCTGGCGCTCGCGATCGTTGAGCGGGTCGGCCTGCGACCATGCATCCAGCGCCAACTGCGGGTCGATCGCGCGGCCGCCGTGCTGCACCTGGCGCAGTGCATCGGCCAGGCGTTCGGCCGGTGCATCCTTGAGCAGGTAACCACAGACGCCGGCATCCAGTGCGCGGCGCAGGAAGCCCGAACGCGCGAAGGTGGTCACGATCACCACCTTGATCGGCAGGCCCTGGCGGGCGATCCGCTGCGCCAGTTCCAGCCCGGACAAGCCGGGCATTTCGATATCGGTGACCAGGATGTCCGGCTTGAGCTGCTGCAGCATCCGCCATGCGGCCTCGCCATCTGCGGCACTGCCCAGCACCTCGATGTCCGGCTCCAGCCCGAGCAGCGCCGATAGCGCGCCGCGTACCATCGCCTGGTCTTCAGCCAGCACGATGCGGATCATGATGCGCCCCGGGCCGGCAGCGACGGCGCGGTCGGCACCGCCACAGGCGCCACCACCGCCGTGGTCGCGGCCGGCAAGGTCACGCGGACCGTTACGGACGTCCCCTCGCCCTTCGCCGCGTGCAGCACCAGGGTGCCACGCAGGGCAGCGACCCGTTCGCGCATGCCGGTCAGGCCGTTGCCATCCACGTGGGCACCGCCACGCCCGTCATCGCGGATCTGCATCGACAAAGTGCGCCCGTCCTGCTCGAAGGTGATCCACGCCTGCCGCGCCTGCGCGTGGCGGGCGACGTTGGTCACCGCCTCGCGCAGGACCAGTGACAGCGCGCGCTCGATATCGACGGGCATCGGTGGCGGTGGCGCGTAGTGCAGATGCACATGCTGGTACTCCAGTAGCAACCGGGCCGAGGCGAGTTCGGCCGCCAGATCACTGGCGCGGATCCCGGTGACCGCACTGCGTACTTCGGCCAAGGCCTGGCGCGCGATCGTTTCGGCTTCGGCCACTTCGCGGCGCGAGCCCACCGGATCGCGGTCGGCCAGCTTGCGCGAGAGCTCCAGCTTCAAGGTGATCAAGGACAGCGTGTGCCCCAGCAGGTCGTGCAGATCGCGGCCGATGCGCTCGCGCTCGGCGGTCGCCGCCAGCCGACGCACTTCGTCCTGGGACAGCTGCAGCGCCGCATCCTGTTCATGGCTGGCGGTCTCGAAGTTGACCACCAGGCTGATGATCATCGCCATGCTCGGAATCCAGATCAGCGCCTGCCAAGGGTAATGGGCCAGCAAGCCCACCACCACGAACAGCGCGTTCAATCCCACCAGCTGCAGCAGATAGCGCCCATAGCCACTGCGGCGCGAGACGCGCAGCGTGACGCAGCCGAAGATGAAATAGCTCACTGCCGAGGGGTACCACGCCAGCGGCACCAGCCCCAGCACCACCATCGACAGCGCGTAGCGCGGCGCGTGGCAGCGCGGTGCCAGCAGCACCCCGGCGTACAGCACGAGGAACACCGGGTAGGTCAGCAGGGTCAGCGCCGCCCAGCGCCAGGTGTAGCCGCCGCCGAACAACGGCGTCAGGAACACCCACAGCGTCCACAGCAGGTGGATCGCATCGACCCACGGCGATTTGCCGCGCCGTATGTTCTCGGCCACGGCCGAGTCCGGCGCGGGGCGCAACAGGGAGGCGAACCGACTGGAGGGCACGGACGTTTCCAAAGCAGGACGATCAGGCGCGATCATGCCACTTCAGCCGGTATGCCGCAGGCAGCGCTGCCGTGGTGGATCTCCACGTCGTGAAGGCAGGTCAGGGGCAAGGCAGTGGACTCGATGAGGACACCCACAGCGTCACCCCCGGGGCCGCCCGGCCCCAGTGGCCGTCGTCAGCCCATGCAGGTGACAGCTGTCACTGCCGCCGCGCCAGGCCGCCGGGCATGCTGTCCACCACCCGGCCACCGTGCCGGTTTGCCCCTCGGCCGCCGATGCGGTCACACTCGGCCCGATTCCCCGTCCAGACTCACGATGAACGCATCCGCTGAACTGCTCAAGGAACTCCGTATCGACCGCAAGGCCGGTTCGCCGCCGCCGTCGCCCCCGCGACGTGGCCGCTGGATCGCGCTGGCGATCGTCCTTCTCATCCTGCTCGCCGGCCTGGCCTGGTTCGTGTTCGGCCGCGAGCGCCCCATCGCCGTGACCACCGCGCCCGTCGTGGCGATCCAGCAGGGCGGTGCCAGCAGCTCGGTGCTCGACGCCAGCGGCTATGTGGTCGCCCGGCGCATGGCCACGGTCTCGGCCAAGATCACCGGCAAGGTCCGCGAGGTGATGATCGAGGAAGGCATGCGCGTGGAAGAAGGCCAGGTAATGGCCACGCTCGACCCGATCGATGCCAACGCCCAGCGCAGTCTGTCGGCCTCGCAGCTCGAGGCCGCACGCAGCCAACTGGCCGGTCTGCAGGCACAGGTGGCCCAGGCTGATGCCGAGGCCGGGCGCCTGCAGGCACTGGTCGGCCAGCAGCTGGTCTCGCGTTCCCAGTACGACCTGGCCATCGCCCAGCGCGACACCCTGCGCGCCCAGCTCAAGACCGCCCAGCGCAACACCACCGTGGCCAGCGATTCACTGGCGATCGCCGATCTGGGCGTGGACAACAACATCGTGCGCGCGCCGTTCTCCGGCGTGGTTACCGCCAAGGCCGCACAGCCGGGTGAGATCGTTTCGCCGCTGTCGGCCGGCGGCGGTTTTACCCGGACCGGCATCGGCACCATCGTGGACATGGATTCGCTGGAGATCGAAGTCGAGGTCGGCGAATCCTTCATCGGCCGGGTGCAGCCGAAGATGCCGGTCGAAGCCACCCTCAATGCCTACCCGGACTGGAAAATTCCGGCCGAGGTGATCGCGATCATTCCCACTGCCGACCGCGGCAAGGCCACCGTGAAAGTGCGCGTGGCGCTGAAGGCCAAGGACCCGCGCATCGTTCCCGAGATGGGCGTGCGGGTCAGCTTCCTGGAAGGCGCCCGCCCCGCCGAAGCCGCCAAGCCGCAGGGCGTGCGCGTGCCGGCCTCGGCGATCGTGGAGCGCGGGCAGAAGACCGTCGCCTTCGTGGTCAAGGACGATGCCCGGGTGGAACAGCGCGCGATCACCGTGGGTACCACGCTCAACAACGACCGCCAGGTCACCCAGGGCCTGAAGGCCGGCGAGGTCGTGGTGACCACCCCACCGGCCGAGCTGCACGATGGCAGCAAGGTCACCGAAACCCCCTGACAGACAACGGGCTCGGTGGCCAATGCGCCACCGGCCTGCGCCCACGCGGTACGCGAGCCGCTCACGCTCGCGGCAAGTGCGATTTCCTCGTGCCGTCCCGGCGCGCACGGTGAGCGCTGCCCGTCCCCCTGGCGTCCGGAAGCCTTCGCCCGGACGCGCCGTACGTCTTTCCAACCGATCCACGGAGAACCACCCATGTCCACCCTGGTTTCGCTCCGCAACATCACCAAGACCTACCAGCGCGGCCCCGAGAAAGTGCAGGTGCTGCACGGTATCGACCTGGACATCCAGTCCGGCGATTTCGTCGCGCTGATGGGCCCGTCCGGCTCGGGCAAGACCACCCTGCTCAATCTGATCGGCGGCTTGGACACGCCCACCGGCGGTGAGATCGAGATCGAAGGCGAGCGCATCGACCGCATGAGCGGCGGCCAGCTCTCCACCTGGCGCAGCCACCACGTCGGCTTCGTGTTCCAGTTCTACAACCTGATGCCGATGCTGACCGCGCAGAAGAACGTGGAGCTGCCACTGCTGCTCACCCACCTGGGCGCCGCACAACGCAAGCGCAATGCCGAGATCGCGTTGACCCTGGTCGGCCTGGCCGACCGCCGCAGCCACCGCCCGAACGAACTGTCCGGTGGCCAGCAGCAACGCGTGGCGATCGCCCGTGCGATCGTCTCCGACCCCACCTTCCTGATCTGCGATGAGCCCACCGGCGACCTGGACCGCCAGTCCGCCGAGGAAATCCTGGGGCTGCTGCAGCAGCTCAACCGCGAACACGGCAAGACCATCATCATGGTCACCCATGATCCCAAGGCCGCCGAGTACGCCACCCATACGGTGCACCTGGACAAGGGCGAACTGGCCGGCGCGCCAGCGGCCCACTGACGGAGGATGCGGCGATGAAATATTTTTCGCTGGTCTGGGCACAGCTGTTCCGCAGCAAGACCCGCACCCTGCTGACGCTGTTGTCGGTGGTGGCGGCCTTCCTGTTGTTCGGCATGCTCGATTCGGTGCGGGTGGCCTTCAACTCCGGCGGTGACACCATCGAAGGTGCCAAGCGGCTAGTGGTCTCCTCCAAGCTGTCGATCACCCAGAGCCTGCCGTTGCGGCTGCTGCGCGATATCGAAGCCACCCCCGGCGTGCGCAAGGTCAACTACGCGATGTGGTTCGGCGGCATCTACCAGGACCAGAAGAACTTCTTCCCGAGCTTCTCCGTCTCGGACAACTACATGGACCTGTACCCCGAGTTCGAGCTGCCGCCCGAGCAGGCCGAGGCGTTCAAGAACACCCGGACCGGTGCGCTGGTCGGTGAAGCCCTGGCCAAGCGCTTCGGCTGGAAAGTGGGCGATACCATTCCGATGCAGGCCACGATCTTCCCGCGCAAGGGCAGCAACGACTGGCCGCTGGTGCTGAGCGGCATCTACCGGGCCAAGGACCGCAACAACGCCAGTGCGGAAAACCAGCTGATGCTGCACTGGAGCTACTTCGATGAATCCAACGATTACATCAAGAACCAGGTCAGTTTCTATACCGTCCAGTTGGAGAACCCCGCACACGCCTCGCGCGTGGCCCAGGCGATCGATGCGCTGTCGCTGAATTCCGATCACGAAACCAAGTCGCAGACCGAGGCCTCGTTCTCGCAGGCCTTCGCCAAGCAGTTCGCCGATATCGGCCTGATCGTCACCGGCATCATGGCGGCGGTGTTCTTCACCCTGGTGCTGCTGACCGGCAACACCATGGCCCAGGCGGTGCGCGAGCGCATCCCGGAGCTGGCGATCCTCAAGACGCTGGGCTTCAAGGATGGCACCGTGCTGGTGCTGGTGATGGTGGAGTCGGTGCTGCTGATCGTGCTCGGCGGGCTGATCGGCATGGGCCTGGCCTCGATCGTGATGCCGGTGATCAGCGCCAGCAGCCAGGGCATGATCAGCCTGCCCGGCGTGCCGGCGCAGACGTGGGGGGTGGCGCTGTGCCTGATGGCGGTGATCGGGATCGTGGTGGGCCTGCTGCCGGCACTGCGCGCGCAGCGGTTGAAGATCGTCGATG
This sequence comes from Stenotrophomonas sp. AS1, assembly GCF_048957655.1. Classification (NCBI taxonomy): domain Bacteria; kingdom Pseudomonadati; phylum Pseudomonadota; class Gammaproteobacteria; order Lysobacterales; family Lysobacteraceae; genus Stenotrophomonas; species Stenotrophomonas sp. AS1. The sequence continues at coordinate 64,170 of NZ_JARVXM010000009.1, forward strand.
CACTGGCCGGGCGCTGAGGAGACCATCATGAACAAGCAATGGATGTGGAACGTCGTGACGGTGCTGGCGCTGCTGGTCGCCTTGGTAGTGTGGATCGTGCTGCCGTGGTGGATGGTGCTGGCCATCGCCGTGCTGCTGGCCGCCTGGCTGGTGCTCACCCGTACTGGCCGTCTGTCGCTGGCAGCGGCGCGGATCGGCATCGCCAGCCTGCCGCAGCGCTGGGGTGCCTCCTCGGTGATCGTGGTCGGCATCGCCGGCGTGGTCGGGGTGCTGGTGGCGATGCTGGCGATGGGCGATGGCTTCAAGGCCACCCTGGAGCGCAGCGGCAGCGATGACGTGGCCATCGTGCTGCGCGGCGGCTCACAGGCCGAAACCAACTCGGTGATCATGCGCGACCAGGTGCCACTGATCGAGAACCTGCCCGGCGTGGCCCGCGGCAGCGATGGCAAGCCGCTGATCTCCGCCGAGCTGTCGCAGGTGATCAGCCTGCTCTCGCGCAGCGACCACAGCGATACCAACGTGCAGTTCCGCGGCGTTGGCGAGCAGGCGTGGGCGGTGCGCGACAACGTGCGCATCATCGCCGGCCGCAGGTTCAAGCCCGGCCTGCGCGAAATCGTGGTCGGCAAGGGCGCCCAGGCGCAGTTCGAGGGCCTGGAGATCGGCAAGACCCTGCAGCTGGGCAAGCAGGAGTGGACGGTGGTGGGCGTGTTCGCCTCCAACGATGTGCACGAGTCGGAGCTGTGGTCGGACACCCAGACGTTGTCCACCACCTACAACCGCAGTGCCTACCAGTCGGTCAACGTACGCACCGAAGGGGCCGCGGGCTTCCAGCAGTTCAAGGCGGCCATGGAGGCCGACCCGCGCCTGAAGCTGGATGTGGAGACCACCCGTGACTACTACCGCAAGCAGTCCGGTGGCCTGAGCAAGCTGATCAGCATCCTGGGCACGGTGATCGGCGCGATCATGGCGATCGGTGCGGTGTTCGGTGCGCTCAACACCATGTATGCGGCGGTGGCGACGCGTGCCCGAGAGATCGCGACGATGCGTGCGATCGGTTTCCGTGGCGTGCCGGTGGTGACCGCGGTGATGCTGGAGACGATGCTCCTGGCGCTGCTCGGCGGCCTGCTCGGCGGTCTGGTGGCATGGCTGGTGTTCAACAACTACACCGTTTCCACGCTGGGCAACAATTTCAGCCAGGTGGTGTTCCAGTTCCAGGTGTCGCCGCAGCTGCTGTGGACAGGCTTGAAGTGGGCGCTGGGCATTGGCCTGGTGGGCGGCTTGTTCCCGGCCCTGCGCGCGGCGCGACTGCCGATCACCACGGCGTTGCGCGAGACCTGAGCGATACGTTTGAACAACGCGCGTGCGCGTGATCGCGCACGCGAAATAGCAACTCCGGAACCGCACTTGCAAGAGTGCGGTTCTTTTCTTTGCAGTGCACGTTCACTGCACGTTTAGCTCTCCAGCGCGCAGCTGTACACGCGCTGCAAAGGAACGTCGCGCGCGCTCAAGTTGCTTCGCACGTCGCCGCTATTGCGCATCGACCCAGCGCGGCGGACCGCTTCTGCATGCCTCTCGCGACGATGAGAAAAAGGTTTCGTCTGAATGCGTGGTTTTGTCAGCCATCGTTCATTTACAGCGCTTTTTACGCTTTCAAATGAAAGTAAAAAATTTGAAAAGTCATTAGACTCCCGCCCCCACGTCGTGGTGTGTTGTTCCCCACGCCGCCCGAACGGGCGAATGTTTTTACAGAGAAAGAGAAACGCACGGATGTATTTGAAGACCAATCCGCTGCGCAACGCGATCGCCATCGCGCTTGTCGCCAGCTGCAGTGCCCCCGCCTTCGCACAGAGTGCCGATGACGGCACCACCAACCTCGATCGCATCGAGATCACCGGCTCGCGCATCCGCCAGGCCAGTGTCGAATCGGCCCAGCCGGTCGTTGCGCTGAACCGCGCCGAGATCGAGAAGAAGGGCTACGTCAACGTCGCCGACATCCTGCAGGACGTCACCGCCGCCGGTTCGCCGAGCATGAGCCGTGCCTCCTCGCTGGAATCGGGCCGCGACTTCGGCGGTATGTACGTGAGCCTGCGCAACCTGGGCCCGGAACGCAGCCTGGTGCTGATCGACGGCCGCCGCATGGGCGTCAGCGCCGGCGGTTACTCCGACCTGGCCTCGATCCCGTCCTCGATCGTGGAGCGCGTGGAAGTGCTGACCGACGGTGCGTCGGCCCTGTACGGCTCGGACGCCATCGCCGGCGTGGTCAACATCATCACCCGCAAGAACTTCGACGGTGCCGAAGTCAACGCCTACGTTGGCCAGTACAGCGAAGGTGATGGCCAGAAGACCGCTTACAGCGCGACCTTCGGCAAGACCTTCGACCGCGGCTGGGTCACCGTGGGTGGCGAGTACACCGACGAAGATCCGGTCCTGGGCGGCGCGCGTGAGTTCACCGCCTACCCGAACGGCCCGCGCCACACCGGCGACGGCCTGAGCGGCGTCACCCCGTGGGGCTATGCGACCGTCAACGGCCGCAACCTCAGCGTGGGCCCGGGCGGCGATCCGACCCAGCTCGGCAACTTCAAGCCGGCCGACAAGGCCAACGACGCCAACACCAAGACCAACATGAGCCTGCTCACCGGTCTGCAGCGCAAGTCGGTGTTCGCCAACGGTGGCTTCTCCATCACCGATGACCTGCGCCTGGTCGCCGATGCGCTGTACAGCGAGCGCGAGTCGAGCAAGCAGCTGGCCGGTTATCCGTACCAGAGCACCGGTTCGCGTGCGCTGCTGTCCAAGGACAGCGCGTTCAACCCGTTCGGCCAGGACGTTGCCTTCGCGCACCGTACCGAAGAGCTGCCGCGCGGCACCGAGAACAACCTGACCACCAAGCGCGCCAGCCTGGGCCTGGAAGGCAGCTTCGACACCGGTTTGCGTTACTGGGACTGGAACGTCAGCTACATGTACAACCGCAATGAAGGCGAGCGCATCGGCACGGGCAGCATGTACCAGCCGAACGTGAACCAGTCGGTCGGCCCGTCGTTCCTGGATGCCAACAACGTCGCCCATTGCGGCAGCGTCGGCAACGTGATCGCCGGTTGCACCCCGTGGAACCCGCTGGCGCCGATGGGCTATACCGGCCCGGGCTCGATGAGCAACCAGGACGTGCAGGACTTCCTGTTCACCCGCTTCACCGACAAGATGCAGAGCACCACCAAGGTGGCCAGCGCGAACATCTCCGGCTCGCTGTTCACCCTGCCGGCCGGTGACATCCTGGGTGCACTGGGTGTCGAGCACCGCAGCGAAGAAGCCAGCTACTCGCCGGACCTGATGGTCCGCAACGGCCAGATCGCCGGCACCACCGGCCAGCCGACCCAGGGCGATTACTCGCTCAACGAGGTCTACCTGGAACTGCAGGTTCCGCTGCTGGCCGACATGGCCTTCGCGCGTGAGCTGTCGCTGGACATGGCCGGCCGCTATTCGGACTACAACAACTTCGGCTCGACCACGAACACCAAGTTCGGCCTGAAGTGGAAGCCGATCGACAGCCTGCTGGTGCGCGCCACCTACGGCACCGGCTTCCGCGCGCCGACCGTGGAAGATCTGTACGGCGGCACCACCAGCACGCGCGACTCGTACACCGATCCGTGCGATACCAACTTCGGTGCGGCCGCCAACAACCCGCAGGTCCTGGCGCGCTGCCTGGCCAATGGTGTCCCGGCCAACTTCCGCCAGCTCGCCGCGGACGGCAGCGCTGCGACGGTGCCCGGCCAGCAGGGTGGCACCGACTTCAGCTCGGGCTCCAACCCGGAACTGAAGCCGGAAACCGCCAAGACCTGGACCGTGGGCATGGTCTACAGCCCGGAGTTCGTCTCGGGCCTGGACCTGAGCCTGGACTGGTGGAAGATCCGCATCAACGACGTGATCGTCGGTGAGTCGGCCACGGACATGCTCAACCAGTGCTATGTGCTGGGTGTGGATGCCGCATGCGACCGCTTCACCCGTGCCAAGTCGGGCCGCACCCTCGGCCAGGTCAACGGCCTGGACCGTACGCTGCTCAACGCCGGCTACCAGGAAACCGCCGGCTATGACCTCTCGGTGCGTTACCGCCTGCCGGAACTGGCGATCGGCAAGTTCGCGGTCTCGTGGAACACCACGTATGTGGATTACCTGGAGCGCAAGAACGACAACGTCGACACCACGCCGGTGCGTCAGTACACGGGCTGGGAAGGCAACTTCCGCGTGCGTTCGAACCTCAACCTGGATTATCAGTACGGCAACTTCGGCCTGGGCTGGACGGCGCGTTACTACTCCAGCATGAAGGAAAACTGCGCGTACACGACCGAGTGCAGCAATCCGGGCTTCAGCTCGGCGTACACGGGCCGCCAGGGCGTCAACAAGGTGGGTTCGAACACCTTCCACGACATCCAGGTGCGTTACGTGCTGCCGTGGAACGGTACGGTTTCGATGGGCGTGAACAATGTGTTCGACCATCAGGGTCCGATCATGTACAGCCAGCCGAACAGCAGCTTCACGTACTACGGCGGGTTCGATATCGGCCGTTACATGTACATGAAGTACCAGCAGCGTTTCTGATCGGGCTTGCCTGATCACCCCTTTCTGATCTGCGGCTTACTCTCTCCAAGCCGCCGAGTGGAAGTAAGACGGCGCCTTCGGGCGCCGTCTTTTTTTTTGCGCTGCAGTTTTGGAGCGATGGCTTCTGGAGCGATGGCTTTTGGAGCAACAGCTCTTTGGAGCAATAGCTCCTTGGAACAACAGCCTTCAGTGCTGGACTCGCCCTGGCTTGGGCGGGCACGGGTGGGTTGTCGGGACCCGCTGCAAGTCCCGCTCCGCGGCCCGGCCCAGCCGCTGGCGGCTGTGCGTTCAGTCGCATGCGAGGCAGTGCCTCGCAAGCAATGCGCCTTCACCCATGTAAGCTCGTATGCCGCCATCCATGGATGGGTTCACGGCGGGTCCCGCGCACCCACCCACACCCCGCCTGGCCACGCAGCCCAGCAAACCAGCAAACCAGGGCTCAAGCTTTCAGGCTTTCAGGCTTCTCAGCCTTCAGCGCTTCAACGCACCACCCGCCCGCGACCGCCACAGACCGTCGCCGATGAACAGCAGCAACCCGGTCCAGATCGCAGCGAAACCCACCGCCTTGGCCGTATCAAACGGCTCGCGGAAAAAGAACACGCCCAACAACAACCCGATACTCGGCGCGATGTACTGCAGGATTCCGACCAGCGACAGCGGAATCCGCTTCACCCCGTACGCAAACCCGATCAACGGCAGCGCCGTCACCGCCCCGCCAAGGATCAACAGCGCATCATTGCGCCAGCCCCAGCCACTGAAGAACGCCCCGCCGTGCCCGTTCTCGCTCCACAGCGCGAACCCGATCGCCGGCAGGAACAGATACAGACTCTCCACCCCGAGCCCCGCCACCGGGTCGACCGAAATCATCTTGCGCAGCAACCCGTACAGACCGAACGAACAGGCCAGCCCCAGGGCGATCCAGGGCGGCCTGCCGGCATCGATGGTCAGCCACGCCACACCGAGGGCCGCGCAGCCCACCGCGAGCCACTGCAGGCGGCGCAGGCGCTCGTTGAGCACCACCACGCCGAGCACCACGCTCACCAGCGGATTGATGAAGTAGCCCAGACTGGTCTCGATCACATGCCCGGCGTTGATCGCCCAGATGTACAGGCCCCAGTTGAACGCGATCGCCACGCTGCTCAGCGCCAACGTCGGCAGCGCGCGTGGCTGCGCCGCGATGGCCTTCCACCAACCCGGGCCGTTGCTCAGCAGCAGCCAGGCCACCACCAGCACCGTGCTCCAGATGATGCGGTGCGCGATGATCTGCTGCGAGGGCACCGCATTGAGCAGGTGCCAGTAGACCGGCACCAGGCCCCACAGGGTGAAGGTGAACGCGGTGATCGCCAGGCCGCGGCGCTGCTCCTGCAGGCTGTGTGGTGCGGGCAGGCTCACTTCGCGCGCGTCCGGGCCAGGGTCAGCACCACCACGCCGGCCAGGATCACTGCCATGGCCAGCAGGTCACGCCCGCCGAAGTGCTCGTTGCCGATGATCACGCCCAGGATCACTGCGATCACCGGATTGACGTAGGCATAGCTGGCCACCAGTGCCGGGCGCACGTTGTGCAGCAGCCACACGTAGGCGGTGAAGGCGACGATCGAGCCGAACATGCACAGGTAGGCCACCGCCAGCAGCCCATTCATGCTGGGCCAGGTGGTCGGGCGTTCGCCGCTGAGCAGGCCGAGCACGATCAGCATCGCGCCACCGCAGAGCATCTGCCCGGCGGCGGTCATGAAGGGGCTGGGCAGGTCCAGGCCGCGTGCCCAGATCGAGCCGAAGGCCCAGCCGATCGGGGCGATCAGCAGCAGGATCAGGCCCTGCGGGGAGGCGGTCAGGCTGCTGCCGGCGTTGAGCCAGACCACGCCGAGGAAGCCGATCGCGATGCCCAGCCACTCGCCGCGGCTGGCGTTCTGCCCACGCATCGCGCCGAACAGGGCCATCCACAGCGGCACCGAGGCCACGGCGGTCGCCGCCAGGCCCGAGGAGACCGTGCGCTCGGCCAGCACCACCATGCCGTTGCCCAGGACCAGCATGGTCAGGCCCATGATCGCCAGGTTCCGCCACTGGCGCCGGGTCGGCGCGGGCGAGCCACGCCAGCGCAACACGGCATACATCAGCGAACCGGCGATGATGAAGCGGCCGCCGGAGACCATCGTCAGCGGCAGTGCGCCGCCCTCCAGCGCCAGCCGGATCCCCAGATAGGTGGACCCCCAGACCACGTACACCAGCAGCAGCGCCAGGACGACCAGGCCGCTGCGGGGAGCGGCCGACGGAGAGGGGGGTAGGACGGCCATGGGCCACCACGGTGCGGGGGAACACGAATTCTAGGCCGTTGCCGATGGCGCGGCACGCTTTGTGCTGGCACGCTGATTTCATCCGGCCGCACCGTGATGCCTGACACGCACCCGTTTTTGACGTGCGGTAAGGTAACAAGAGTAATCAACGCTTCCCAGCCAGGACCCCTACCCTGCATGAGCACTTCCGTCCCCGCCACTGCGGCACACCCCGAACGGGCCGCCCTGCGGCGCTCCATCTCCAATACCCTCAAAGGCTCGGCCGGTAATCTGGTCGAGTGGTATGACGTCTACGTCTACTCCGTCTTTGCCGTCTATTTCGAATCCCAGTTCTTCTCGGCCGCCGACAAGAACTCCACGATGTACGTGTGGGCGATCTTCGCCGCCACCTTCCTGATGCGCCCGATCGGTGCGTGGTACTTCGGCCGCTTCGCCGACCGCTACGGTCGCCGGTTGGCGCTGACGGTGTCGGTCACGGTGATGGCCGCCTGTTCGTTCCTGATCGCGATCACCCCGACCGCCTCGCAGATCGGCATCTGGGCCGCGGTGATCCTGCTGTTCGCGCGCCTGCTGCAGGGCTTCGCCACCGGTGGCGAGTACGGCACCAGTGCCACCTACATGTCCGAAGCCGCCATCCCGGGCCGCCGCGGCTTCCTGTCCTCGTTCCATTACGTCACCCTCGTCGGCGGCCACGTGCTGGCCCAGTTGACCCTGCTGGGCATGCTGACCTTCTGGGGCAAGCCGGAAATCTCCGCCTGGGGCTGGCGCGTGGCGTTCGGCATCGGCGGTGTCGCGGCGATCGTGGTGTTCTGGCTGCGCCGCAGCATGGACGAATCGCTGCAGTCCGATTCCATCGATGCCGCCCGCGATGGCCGCGCCAAGGCCTCCGGCTCGATGCGCGAACTGTTCGTCAACCAGTGGCGTCCGCTGCTGCTGTGCTTCCTGATCACCGCCGGCGGCACCGTGGCGTTCTACACCTATTCGGTCAACGGGCCGAAGATGATCCAGAGCGCCTTCGCGGGCGATGACGTGATGACCGGCACGATGATCAATCTCGGCGTGCTGACCTTCCTGATGGTGCTGCAGCCGATCGGCGGCTGGCTGTCGGACATGGTCGGCCGCAAGAGCCTGCTGGTGTTCTTCGGCATCGGTGGCGTGCTGTACAGCTGGTACCTGATCACCGAGTTGCCCAACCAGCACGATCCGTTCATGGCCTTCCTGGTGCTGGGCATCGGCTTCGTGATCCTGACCGGCTACACCTCGATCAATGCGGTGGTCAAAGCCGAACTGTTCCCGACCCATGTGCGCGCGCTGGGCGTGGGCTTTGGCTACGCGATGGCCAACTCGCTGTTCGGCGGTACCGCGCCGCTGCTGTACCAGGGCGCGCTGAAGACCGGCCAGGTCGGCATGTTCGCGGTGTATGTCACGGCAATCATCGCGGTGTCGCTGGTGGTCTACATGTTCTTCCTGACCAACAAGGGCCCGAACTGGCTCGATGGCACACGGAAGTAACGGCCGCACCACCCGCCCCGCGATCACGCTGGGCGGGTGGATGCTGGCAATGCGGGTACCGGCGGCGTTCGCCCAGGCCAGCACGTCCTCTCACGCAACGCAGCGCCCTGACGGGCGCTGCGTTGCCATGGGTCAACCGTTCGGCGCGATGATTGCCTGTTGCGTGGCCGCGCTCGCGGCCAGTGGCGGGGGCGCGTGGCGCCTGCTGCGGCGGCGCTGAGCGCCGCCTGCGGTACGCCTCAGCGGCGCGCCGATTCGCTCTTCTCGCGCTCGGCGCGGAATTCGGACCCTTCTTCCCACTGCGGCCAGCGACGGCTGTTGGCCAGTTCCGCGCCCAGGTCGTAGACCAGCAGGGTGTCGGCGGCATGACCACTCGGGTCCCAGCTCGGGGTCCACGCATCGCAGGCCTGGTGGTAGCAGGCGGCGAAGTACGCATCGCGCAGTTCACGGCCCTTCTCGATCCCGCCCTCACGCATGTCCAGCCCCGGGCCGATGGTGATCGCTGGCACGCCAAGGCGAGCGAAGGCGAAGTGGTCGGCGCGGTAGAAGAAGCCTGCTTCCAGATTCGGATCGGGCGAATAGGTGCGGCCACGTGCCTTGGCCACGCGCTCCAGATCCCCTTCCAGCGAGACCCGGCCCTTGCCCCACGAGGCGATGTCGCGGGTCGGGCCATCCGGGCTGAACATCTCGATGTTCAACACGGCGGCGGTCTTGTCCAGCGGGGCGAGCGGGTGCGCGGCGTAGTAGCTGGCCCCGAGCAGGCCCTTCTCTTCGGCGGTCAGCGCCACGAAGTACAGCGTCCGCTGCGGCTGCGGGCCGGCAGCGAAGACGCGGCCCAGCTCCAGCACGGTGGCCACGCCGGTGGCGTTGTCGATCGCACCGCGACGGATGCGGTCGCCCTTGGCATCGGGCTGGCCGATACCGAAAGCATCCCAATGCGCGGAGAAGATCACCGCTTCATCGGCGTGCGCGCCGCCCGGCAGCTTGGCCACCACGTTGCGGGTGATCACCTGTTCGCGCTTGAGCTTGAAGTCCACCGAGAGCTGCGCATCGCCCAGGGCCACCGGCTTGAAGGCCGGGCTCATGGCACGGCGCTTCTCGGCCTCGAAATCCAGGCCCGCATCGCGGAACAGCTGCTCGGCCAGGCTGCGCTGCATCCAGCCGCGCACCGGCACGTGCTGGGCCAGGGCCTGCTCGCGGGTGCGTTCGATATCAAACAGCGGCGAGGTGCCCGAGCTCTTCACCGTGGCCCAGCCATACGCGGCGGGTGCGGTCTCGTGCACGATCAGCACGCCCTGCGCACCGCGGCGCGCGGCTTCTTCGAACTTGTAGGTCCAGCGGCCGTAGTAGGTCACGGCCTTGCCATCGAATGCGCCCGGCTGGTCGGCCTCGAAATCGGCGTCGTTGATCAGCACCACGGCGATCTTGCCGTGCAGGTCGACGTCCTTGTAATCGTTCCAGTGGCGTTCGGGGGCATCGATGCCGTAGCCGACGAACACCAGCGGGGCGTTCTTGATCGCCACCGCATCCTGCGGCCGCAGGCTCTGCAGGGTCACGTCCTCGCCATTGACCAGGGCGCGCTGCTTGCCCTTCTGGTGCAGCTGCGCACGCACCGGGCCGTCGACCTGCGCACGCACCATCGGCACCGGCTGCACCCAGCCGCCATCCACGCCGCCGGGCTGCAGGCCGTACTTCTTGAACTCTTCGATCAGGTACTGGACGGTGCGCTCTTCACCGGGCGTGGCAGGGGCGCGGCCCTCGAACTCGTCCGAGGCCAGGATCCGCACATGTCGCGACAGTGCCTCCGGATCGATGCCGCCGCCGGGCAGGTCATTGGCGGCGTGGGCCAGGCCGCCCACGAACAGGCAGGACGACAGCAGCAGCATGCGCATCGGATTCACGGCAGACACCAGGACGGAAAACAGGACACCGGAGTGTAACGTGACACCCCCGTGACCGTGCACTAGCGGCGGTCGCGATCCAGCCAGCACGCCAGGCCCTGGGCGTTGAGTTCGATATCCATCGCCAGCACCCGGGCCACCGCTTCATCATCAAGCGGGCAGCCATGCGCCTGCGCGCGTTCCAGGTACAGCGCGGTCAACGCCGCGACCAGGCAGCGATGCCGATCCGGCCGACCATCGCATTGGCGACCGATCTCGACCATGGCATCGATCTGTTCGACGAGATCGTCAGCCAGTTTCCGCGGGGGTGCCACGCGCCCGTAGTGGGTCAGGTACATGGCCTGCGGATCGTAGGCCAGCATCTTTGCGATCGACTGCTTCAGCGGCTCCGGATCGAACTGCACCGGTGAGGAGGTGGGCACGATGAAGGCGCCCTGCGCGCTGTCCAGCTCGCGGTAGGACAGCCCGAAGGTGTCGCCGGTGAACCAGCTGCGGCTGCGCGCATCCCACACACACAGGTGATGGCGGGCGTGCCCCGGCGTATCCACGCACAGCAGCGTGCGCCCGGCCAGATCCACGGTATGGCCATCTTCGGCGATCACCACCCGGTCAGCGGCAACGGCCAGGATCGGCCCATAGCTGCGCGCGATCTCCGCTTCACCGTAGACTTCGGTGGCCCCGGCGATCAGGCGGGCCGGGTCGACCATATGCGGCGCACCACGCGGATGCACCACCAGGGTGGCGTTGGGCAGCTGCTGCATCAGCAGGCCGGCACCGCCGGCGTGGTCGAGATGCACATGGGTCAGGATCAGCCAGTCGACCTGCTCGGGCGTGCAGCCGGCGCGCGTCAACGCGGCGAGCATCGCCGGCACGGCCAGGCCGGTGCCGCAATCTATGAACGCTGCCCGGCCGTTCTCGACGATCAGGTAGGCGGCATCGAAATCATCCCGCTGGAACGCGGTGTCGATCGTATGAATGCTGGGGTCGGAGTGCATCAACGCATCCCTGGCACGAAACGCCCCCATCTTACGTCGATCAGTGCAGCGGCTTCGATGCGGCTTTGGTCGCAGTCGCGCTCAGCAATGGCCCGCGCAGCAGCACCGCGGCCACCATCACCGCCAGGAAGGCACCGTAGGCATAGAGCACGGCCAGTACCTGCCGCCAGATTGGACCGGCATCGTTCTGGACCACGCCGATATGGTGGCCCCACAGCATCGCCAGGATGCTCAGCACGAAGGCCAGCACCAGCGCGGCGCCGTCGAACACGCGGCGCGCGGTGCCACGCGGCTGGCGGGGGAACAGCCAGTACAGCGTGCCCAGCAGCACGAACCAGGGCAGGAACAACAACAACGACAACCAGGCCATCGCAGTCTCCCGTGCAGGATCACGCCCCGCGGCGTGCAGGGGCATCATGCCATAGCGGTGGCACCGGCCAACGGCCGACGCCTGTGTGATGGCGCGCTCGCCTGGTTGCCGGCCAGCGGCCGGCACTACGTGGTGCTGCGGGTGGCTGGGTGTTGGCCAGCAGGCGGCGTTACTCGCGCAGTGCCTGCAGTGCGGCAAGCACGACATCCACCTCCGCCTCGACCTTGAACAATTCGCTCTGCAGCCCGTCACCATGCTCGGTCTGCTTGAGCACGCCGATCAGCTGGCCGGCGTCGCGCGGCGAATCAAAGCCCTCGCTCTGGATCAGCAGCGTGCCGTCACCGGCCTGCAGCTTGAAGTAGAAGCGGCCGTCCTTTTCGCGGTACTGCTTGAACAGCGGCGGTGCCGCGCGCGCAGCGCCGCTTTCCTCGCTGGGTACATCACCGGCGGTGGACAGATCGCGCAGACCAACCGCATGGCGCAGCTCCTTCAGCAGCGGCACGGCGAACTGCTCGCGCAGCTGCTGGCCACGACGGCGCAGCAGCGCCTCGATCTTCTCCGGCTCGGCCATCAGGGCGTCATAGCGTTCGCGCAGCGGGGTGATCTCGCTGTCGATCCGCTCGAACAGCTGCTGCTTGGCATCGCCCCAGCTGATGCCCTCGGCGAAGGCCTGCGCGAACGCAGCGGTCTGCTCCGGGGTGGCGAAGGCCTGGTACATCTGGAACAACGCCGAGCCTTCGGTGCTCTTGGGCTCACCCGGCGCGCGCGAATCGGTGAGGATCGAGAACACCAGCTTCTTCAACTCCGCGCGCGGGGCGAACAGCGGAATGGTGTTGTGGTAACTCTTGCTCATCTTGCGGCCGTCCAGGCCCGCCAGCGTAGCGACCTGCTCATCGATCACCACCTCCGGCAACGGGAAGAACTCCTGGCCGTAGACGTGGTTGAAGCGCTGCGCGAAATCGCGCGCCATCTCGATGTGCTGGATCTGGTCGCGGCCGACCGGCACGCGGTTGGCCTTGAAGATCAGGATGTCGGCGGCCATCAGCACCGGGTACATGAACAGCCCCGCGCTGACCCCGGCATCGTCGTCGAGCTGCTCTTCGCGGTTCTTGTCCACGGCGGCCTTGTAGGCATGCGCGCGGTTGAGGATGCCCTTGCTGGCGATCACGGTCAGGAACCACATCAGCTCGGTGGTTTCCGGGATGTCGCTCTGCCGGTAGAACCACACCTTGTCCGGATCCAGCCCGCACGCCAGCCAGCTTGCCGCGATCTCCAGCGTGGAGCGCTGGGTGCGCTCGGGCTCCTGCGCCTTGATCAGGCTGTGCAGGTCGGCCAGGAAGAAAAAGCTCTCGATTTCCGAGGCCTGGCTGGCGGTGATCGCCGGACGGATGGCGCCGACGTAGTTGCCCAGGTGGGGCGTGCCGGAGGGGGTGATGCCGGTAAGGACGCGGGTAGTCATGGGAATCAATGCGGACAGATGAACCGCCCCAGTTTACCTGCCCGCGCTCGACCCCGTTGGCCCGGCCCGTGCGTTTGATCGTGCACCTGCCCTGCGGAGCCCTGCCATGAAACGTTTGATCCTGCCCCTGCTTGCCGTGCTGGCCCTGTGCGGGTTCAAGCCGGCGCTGCCGCTTCGTTACGACACCGGGCCGGTCCACCTGACGGTGATCGACCGCGACAGCGGCCAGGCCCTGACCCAGTACCGCCAGGACGGCCAGCGCTGGATCGCGGGCCAGCAGGGCCACCGTTACAGCGTGCGCCTGCGCAACGGCAGCGCCGAGCGCGTGCTGGTGGTGCTTTCGGTCGATGGCCTGAATGCCATCAGCGGCGAGGTGGCCGCGCCCCACCAGACCGGCTACGTGCTCAACCCGTGGCAGACCACCGACATCCATGGCTGGCGCAAATCCGCCGACGAGGTCGCCCAGTTCGTGTTCACCGATCCGGACCGCAGCTACGCCGGCCGCACCGGACGCCCGGCCAACATCGGCGTGATCGGCGTGGCCGTGTTCCGCGAGGCGGGGCGGGTGTCATGGGAAGCCGCCCCCGCCGTGGCCGACTCCGCCGATGCCAGGGCACGCCCACAGGCGCGCTCCTCGACGACGGAGCGCGTGCGGGTGACCGGTTCCAGCGCCCCGGCACCGCAACTGGGCACCGGCCACGGCCAGCGCGAGCCGTCGCGGGTGCGCAACACCGCGTTCGAACGCGACACGGCCTTTCCGACGCAGCAGGTGCAGGTGCGTTACGACAGCGAACGCAATCTGGTGGCACGCGGGATCATTCCGAGGTCAAGCGCCCCGGTGCGCGACGAACCCCAGGCCTTCCCGGGCCAATACGTGCCCGATCCCCCGCCGCAGCACCGCCGCTGATCGCGCAGGTGCCCCACAGAAAACGGGCCGCTTTCGCGGCCCGTTCCGGTTTCAACCCCCGACGGCGGCGCCGTCGTCATGGATCACCACTCAGTGGTAATCCGGATAATCCTTGCGCATGGCCGCTTCGAAGTCGCGGACTTCGGTTTCAGCACGGTCGCGTGCCCAGCCATAGCGTTCCTGCAAGCGCCCTGCCAAGTACTCGGCATTGCCTTCGGCCACCTTGAAATCGTCGTCGGTCAGGTCGCCCCACTTGGCCTGCGCCTTGCCCTTGAGCTGCGTCCACTTGCCGGAAATGATGTCTTTGTTCATGGGTTCGCATCCTTGATTGCAACGGCCATCTCGCCGTGGGTCCAGAATGCGCGTGGTCGCGTTGCCGCGCGGTCAAGCAGCGATGAAACGCACGCTCACGAGCTTGAATGATTCACCACTGCACGCGTTCCGCCGCCATTTGGCGGACATGAAAAAGGCCGGGAAATCCCGGCCTTTTCCGTTGACGACTGATCCGTTGGATCAGTTGCCCTTGGCAGCGCCTTCGACCGTTTCACCGGCCTTCTGCACGTCCTTGCCGGCACCGGCAACGGTGTTGCAGCCGGACAGCATGGCCACCGAGAACATCGACAACAGCATCAGTGCGATAACACGCTTCATGGGGTTCTCCTGGTTGTTCAAATTCAATACCGAAATCCGGTCCCGCCTGTCAGAAGAGCACGCCAGCGCAGCTCCCCTTCCCGACCTGCAGTGCCGTGGGTTCAACCACACGGCGCCGCGTGAAGTGCAATCTGGCGGGAGAGGCGTGCAGCGGATGTGAATGCACGCAAATACGGTTCAGCCAGCCTTGCTCAATCGCGCATCAGCGTCGATTTTCCGAACAGGCTTTCGACCAGATCGACGGCCAGTTCGGCGGTGGCGTTGCGGTTGTCCAGCAGCGGATTCAGCTCGACGATGTCCAGCGAGCCCATGCGCCCGGTGTCGGCGATCATCTCCATCACCAGCTGTGCTTCGCGGTAGTTGACCCCGCCCGGCACCGTCGTGCCCACGCCCGGCGCGATGCTGGGGTCCAGGAAGTCCACGTCGAAGCTGACGTGCAGGTGCGTGTTGGCATCGATGCCGGCCAGCGCCGCCTCCATGGTGCGCTTCATGCCGGCTTCGTCGATGTAGCGCATGTCGTAGACATCCACCTGGTGCTGCTTGATCAGCCGCTTCTCTTCCTGGTCCACCGAGCGGATGCCGATCTGGTGTACCTGCTGCGGGCGGATCGCCGGGGCATCACCACCGAGGCGGGTCAGCGCGTCCGGGCCCAGCCCGCACAGGCAGGCCACCGGCATGCCGTGCACGTTGCCCGAGGGCGTGACCTCGCTGGTGTTGAAATCCGAATGCGCATCCAGCCACAGCACGCGCAGGTCCTTGCCCTGCTCGCGGCACCAGCGCGCGACCGCGGTGATCGAACCGATCCCCAGGCAGTGGTCGCCACCGAGCATGATCGGCATGCGGCCGGCCTGCAGTTCGGTGTAGGTCGCCTCCATCAGCGCGCGGTTCCAGGCCACCACCTCGTCCAGATGGCGGTAGCCCTGCACCGGTGCCGTCCACGGGTTGCGCGGGCCATCCAGGTTGCCGAGGTCGCGCACCTCCACGCCGCGCGCGGTGAGCGCGTCACCCAGGCCTGCGATGCGCAGGGCGTCCGGTCCCAGTCCTGCGCCACGGTGGCCCGCACCGATATCGGTGGGAACGCCAATCAGGGACACCGGGGAATACATCGCCATCGCTGTTGCCTCCATTGCAAAGAGGACCAGCATAGCCAGCGCGGCGTGATACGACTCGCGGCGCTGCAGCAGTCGTCATCGACTGTGCATCAATGGTGCCGGCACCCGGATTCGAACTGGGGACCTACCGCTTACAAGGCGGTTGCTCTACCAACTGAGCTATGCCGGCATGGGCATCGCGGCGGGAGGACCGTCGCGGAGCCGGGATTCTAGCGCAAGCGCGCGCATTCCAGCGAGCGTTGCTGGGCCGCACCGGTGCGCTGGCGGACCGCGGCGGCGCCGGTGCCATCGGCCAGGGTCGCATCCAGCCACCACTGTGCGCTGCCATCGCCCCCGCTGGCGACCATGGTCGCCTTGAAGCCGGCCGCGCTCAGGGCCGCCAGGCGGCGGTCCGCACCTTCCCGGTTGCGGTACTGGCCCAGCGCGATGGCATTGGCCTCTTCGCCCTGGGCAATGATGTAGTAATCACTCACCCCGGCCGCGACGATGCGTTTGACCGTGGCCTGCGCTTCTTCACGACTGGCAGCGGGCGGCAGCAGGACGCGGTAACGGGTGGCGCCGGCATCGGCGACCTCGCGCAGCCTGGCCCCACGCAGGGCTCCCCCGGCGCGTGACTGGGCGGCCTGGGCGGCAGCACGGTCAGCGAACGGCCCCAGGCTCACGCACTGGGCGGGCGTGGGGCTTGCGGTGATCGGAGCGGGTGTGGATGCCGGTACCGGAGCTGCCGCCACCGGGGCCGGTGCAGGCACGCTGGTGGCGGGCGCCGGTGCAGGCGTGTCAGCCACGGCGGCGGCTGGCTCGGCGCTGGCCGGCGCGGCCGTGGGCACCGGCGGCTGGGCCACCGGCGCGGAAGCGGGCGTGACGTCCTGCAGTGCCGGCGCGGCGTCCAGCGGCGTTGCGGCAGCCGGCGGCGCCTGCGTGGCCGGCAGCACTTCCAGCTGGGCCACACCGACCGGCGAAGCTGGCGGCGCGCTGACCGGTTCACCGCGCAGCAGCCACCACAGCGCGACACCGAGGTTGAGGATGACCAGGACGACGATCAGGGCACGGGTAAGCATCGGCTGATCCTAGCCTGCCGACGGCGGTTGGTGCACGGCCCAGCGGGCCAGCCCATCAAGCACCAGCGAGGGCTGGAACTCGGCATCGCCGAGCAGCGGCAGCAGCGCCGGTGCGCCGCCCCCGTGCACCAGCAGATGCGGCAGCGCGCCGAGGCGTTCGCCGCCCTGCGTGCGGCTGCGTTCAATCAAGGCGACCGCCGCACCATCACAGCCGGAGGCCAGGGCATCGGCGGTGTCGTTGGCGAACTCACTGTAGTCACCGCCTGCGGCCGGCAACTGCACGGCGCGCGCATGCAGCGCTTCGCGCATGGTGGTCGGCGAGGCGGCAATGCGCCCGCCGTGATGCTGGCCATCGGCGTCGAGCAGATCGATGGTGAGCGCGGTGCCCACCCCGGCAATCAGCACGGCCTGGCCCCGCGCCGCCACGGCCAGCAGTGCCAGGTAGCGGTCCACACCGAAGCGGTTGGGGTCGGCGTAGGCGATCCGCACACCGGCGTACTCGGCCTCGGTACGCGCGACACGGACGTGGCGGAAGCGGGCCTGCAGCACATCCAGCATGGCGGCCGTCAGCGACGGCGCTGCGACGCTGGCGACATACGCGGTATCGCCCGAGGGCAGCGCCTCCAGTGCCACCGCAGGCATTGCTTCGGCGCCATGCGGCCATGCCTGCACGTCACCGGCGCGCACGCCCTGCAGCGGCGCGAACTTGAAGCGCGAATTGCCCAGGTCAAACAACCAGTCGCTCATTGCGCCCTCACGCTGACTTCGCCCGCATGGAAAACCCGTTCGCTGCCGTCGATACGCACGCGCAGTGCTCCGTCGTCGGCCAGGCCCAGTGCCGTGCCGGCAAACAGGACGCCGCCTTCTTCCACCTGCACCTCGCGCCCGGCCAGGCTGTCCAGCGCGGCGTAGCGGGCCAGGAACGGCGCCAGGCCCTGCTGCTCGAACGCGTCCAGTGCCGGCAGCAGCGCGGCCAGGATGCGGGCGACCACGGCATTGCGCGAGGTCTGTTCGCCACACAGCGTGTCCAGATCGGTCCAGGGCTGGGTGATCTCCGCCGCGAAGGTGGCCGGCATGCGTACGTTGACGCCAAGCCCGATCACGGCCCGCGCAGGGCCGGCGAATTCACCGCCGCCTTCGATCAGCAGGCCACCGAGTTTGTGGCCGTCGACGACCAGGTCATTCGGCCATTTCAGCGCGACACCGCCGAAGCCCGCCTCGCGCAGTGCTTCGGCCACCGCGACACCGGCGACCAGGCTGAGCCCGCCCAGCCGCGACAGGCCACCGGCAAAGCCGCGTAATACTGAGAGGTAGACATGCGCCGCCAACGGCGAGGCCCACACCCGCCCCCGCCGCCCGCGGCCACGGGTCTGGCGCTCGGCCAGGAGCACCGCCACCCCGCGCTCCGGCGCGCTGCAACGCAACAATTCACTGTTTGTTGACGCCACCGACCAGGCGATCTCCAGCGAGGCCAGTTCGGCGGACACCGGGCCCGGCAGCGCAGCCTGGATGGCATCGGCCTCCAGCAGGTCCAGCGGCTGCTGCAGCTGGTAGCCGTCACCGGCGCGGCCGTCGATATCGACCCCGGCGGCTCTAAGTCCTTGAATCCGCTTCCAAATCGCGGCGCGGGTCTGGCCCAGTTCGCGCGCCAGCGCGTCGCCGGACAGGCGCCCGGCGCCCAGTTTGGCCAGCAGTTGGCGGTCGTCCACGGCAGCTTCCATCGGGTAAACGGGAAAAGTATGCGGGAAAGCCGCCGCCAGCGCCCACCGGAGGCCTTCCAATCCCTCGGGCGAATCGGGCTAGAATCGAGAACTTGACCCGCCCTGTGGATGTTGACGATGCGCCCGTTCGCCCATTGCCTGCTCCTCCTGATGGCCCCGCTGGCCGCGCACGCTTCCGATGCGCTCACCACGGCGGGCCGCGGCGCGTGTGTCTATTCGGGCAGCGAGAACGAGCGCAGTGCGCCCGCGTCGGCCTCGGCGGCCGCCGCCCCGGCGACCGTCAAGCCCAGCGCCAGCAGCGGTACCAGCACCGGCGGCGGTGGCGATGACGACGTACTGCCGCGCCTGCGTGCGCCGAAATGGCACAGCTTCCTGCCGGGTATGTTCCGCTGATCGAACGACTGTTGGGCTGGCTGCGCCGCACGCCACGCGAGATCGACCCCACCCTCTGGGACCGCACCTGCCGCCGCGCCGCGTGGCTGCAGCAGCTGGATCCAGCCCGCCGCGAGCGCCTGCGCGCCCTCGCCGCCCGCTTCCTCCACGAGAAGACGATCAGCCCGGCCGCCGAACTGCAGCTCGATGAGGCCGACGGCGTGCTGTTGGCCGCGCTGTGCTGCCTGCCGTTGCTGGAACTGGGCGAAATCGGCCTGCGTGGCTGGTCGCAGCTGATCGTCTATCCCGACGCGTTCCGCGTGCACCGCAGCCATGTGGATGCCGCCGGCGTGCTGCACGAATGGGACGACGCACTGATCGGCGAATCCTGGGACAGCGGTCCGCTGATTCTCTCCTGGGCCGACATCCAGGCCGACATCGCCGATCCCGAAGCCGGGTTCTGCGTGGCGGTGCATGAGATGGCGCACAAGATCGATGCGCTGGACGGGGCGATCGACGGCACGCCGCCGTTGCCGCGGGCATGGCAGACGCAATGGGCAGCGGATTTCCAGCAGGCCTACGACACGTTCTGCGCCGAGGTGGACAGCGGTCGGCAGACGTTGATCGACCCCTACGCGTCCGAGGCGCCGGAAGAATTCTTCGCGGTGGTCAGCGAGTACCACTTCTCCGCACCGGCGCTGCTGGCGCGTGAGATGCCGGCGGTGGCCGGGCATCTGCAGCGGTTCTATGGACCGTCACCGCTGATGCGGTGAGGCGCGCCACGACCAACGGTCGTGGGCCACCAGCGCCTTGGAAATGCCGGGCGATCCAGATCGATGATGCACCCTGCAGACCACGGGTAGGTACCGACCGCTGGTCGGTACAGCCTTTACGGCCCCGGCGGCAGCTTCACTTCAAAGCGCGCACCACCCAGTTCCGGCGAACGCGTCACCTGCAGTTCGCCACGGTAATCCTTGATCAGGTCCTGCACGATCGACAGGCCGATGCCGTGGCCCTGCACGCGCTCATCGCCACGCACGCCACGCTGCAGCACCTTGGCGATGTCTTCCGGTGCGATGCCCGGGCCATCATCGTCCACCGAAAGCACCAGGCCTGCGCGACGCGCACCGGGCGCCGGCAACGGATGCGCGGTCAGCAGCACGCGACGCTTGGCCCACTTGAAGGCGTTCTCCAGCAGGTTGCCGAGCAGCTCCTGCAGGTCACCAGGCTCGCCATGGAAACGCGCGGCCGGATCGATGTCGAATTCGCACAGCACGCCCTTCGAGGCATACACCTTCTCCAGGCCACGCACGATCTCTTCGGCGTTGGACTCGATCGGCAACGGCGCGGAGAACAGCTTGTGGCCGGACGACGCCGCGCGCGCCAGCTGGTAGGACACCAGGTTGTTCATGCGCCGCAGCTGCACGTCGAATTCTTCGCGCAGATCCTCATCGCGCGCGCCGCTGTCGAGCTGCGTGCGCAGCACCGCGAGCGGTGTCTTCAGGCTGTGCGCGAGATCGGCCAGGGTGTTGCGCTGGCGCTCGAGGTTTTCGCGCTCGCTCTCGATGAAGGCGTTGATGCTGTCGGTCAGCGGCTCCAGCTCGCGCGGATGGCGTTCGCTCATGCGCTCGGTTTCACCGCGCTGGACCTTGGTCAGTTCGTTGATCACGCGCCGCATCGGGCGCAGGCTCCATTGCAGAATCACGGTCTGCAGCAACAGCAGGATCAGACCGATGCCACCCAGGTAGAACCACACCCGCCCGCGGAACACGCGCAGCTGCGCGCCGAGCGCGCGCGAGTCTTCGAGCACGTAGATCGTGTACGGGAATTCGGTGGCCGGGTCGGCGTCGGCATCCCAGACCAGGCCCATGCCATAGCGGTAGGCCGAGCCCTCGCTGCCGTCGATCTGGATCATCGGCAACGGGCCTTCGAAGACTTCCTGGCGCGGAGCCAGCATGCCGCCGCCCACGGTGGGCAGCATCGGGCCTTCGGCGGACATGGAGTTGCCCTTGCCGTCGGGCATCACGACCTGCAGATAGAGGCCGCTGCCGGGAACATCAAAGCGCGGATCCGGTGGCTGCTCGCGGATGTACAGCGAGCGGTCGCGGGTGAAGTCGATGCCGGCCGCGTAGGCGGTGGCGTAGTTCTTGAGGCGCTCGCGCAGGTTGGCCTTCGCGGTATCGGCGAAGGCGGCGTCCAGCGCGTAGCCGGCCAGGGCCAGGAAGGCCACCAGGCCCACCGAGGCGGCCAGCAGCTGGCGCGCCTGCAGTGAGCGCGGCCGCCAGCGTTTAAAGAACCACAGACGGCCGGACATCATCTATCGCCAGCCGCAGCTCAGCCTTCGTTGCGCGGAATGGCGAAGCGGTAACCGCGGCCACGCACGGTTTCGATCGGCTTGAGTTCGCCGTCGGCATCGAGCTTCTTGCGCAGGCGGCCGATGAAGACCTCCAGCACGTTCGAGTCGCGGTCGAAATCCTGCTGGTAGATGTGTTCGGTGAGGTCGGCCTTGGAGACCAGTTCACCGGCATGCATCATCAGATACTCGAGCACCTTGTACTCGTAGCTGGTGAGGTCCACATTGCTGCCGTTGACGCTGACCGTCTGCGCGGCAAGATCCAGCGCGACCGGGCCGCATTCCAGCGTCGGCTTGCTCCAGCCGGCAGCGCGGCGCAGCAGCGCATTGACGCGGGCCAGCAGCTCTTCCACGTGGAACGGCTTGACCAGGTAATCGTCGGCGCCCTGCTTGAGGCCCTCGACCTTGTCCTGCCAGCTTGAGCGCGCGGTCAGGATGAGCACGGGGAACTTCTTGCCCTCGTCGCGCAGCGCCTTGATCAGTTCCATGCCCGACATCTTGGGCAGGCCCAGATCGATGATACCGACGTCGAACGGTACTTCGCGGCCCATGTACAGACCTTCCTCACCGTCCTGCGCAGCATCGACGGCAAAGCCTTCGCGCTTGAGCCGGGCTGCCAGTGTTTCCCGCAGCGGGGCTTCGTCTTCGACCAGAAGGATACGCATGAACTCTCCCTAGTGTCCTGGGTATGGCCCCATGGGGCCAGTGGGTAATGCAGATGACTGCGGACAACTATCCCTGTTCAGGGGTTATCGCCGCGTAGTGATGACATATCCGAGCGCGGCGTGCGGGGCTGTGAACGCGATGTCGCCGGATCGTCCATATAGCGGACGCGACCGCGATCATCCATGTACTTCACCCGGTTGATATCGCGCCCATCGAAGGGCACGCGCTCGGCGCCGAGGATGTGTCCACCGGTAGTACGTTGCACCCGACGCACCGCGTCGGACAGCGAGCGCTCCTGCGGGCCACCACGTTCGGCCGTGCGCATCATTTCGGCACGGGCCGCTTCCGGCGGTGGCATCTGTGCCCACGCACTGCTGGAGGCAGCGGCGCCCGTCGCCAACAGGGCGAAGGCGGCAATGCGGCGGTGGCGGGTCACGGAGAACATCGGTCTGATCCTAGCGGAGCGCGGCTAAACGTTCAAAAGTTGTGAATCGGCAACCGCCAGCCTGGGCCGGCGCTTTACGAATCTTTAGCGAATTCTTGGTTTTAGCCAGTGAATCCGATCTGAACTTTTCCAGCTGCCTCCCCGCGCCGTTCATATAAGTGAACATTGGCGGTCAAAGCGGGATGCTTGTCAAGCCGACAAGGTGACGCGGCTCACGCGGCGACGCGTTCGGCCTGCGCCCGGGTCACTGCCAGCGCCTGCTCGATCAGGCTCCAGTCGGCCCCGACCCGGTGCGAGCCCTCGCTCAGGATCTGGCGGAAGGCGCGCCCACCGGGCTGCCCATGGAACAGGCCCAGCAGGTGGCGGGTGATGTGCTTGAGGGCCAGCCCGCTGGCCAGCCGGGCCTCGATGTAGGGCTGCATCGCGCGCAGCAGGGCTTCGCGAGGTTGCAGCGCGGCGCCGGTCTGGGCGGCCTCGAGCTGATGCAGCACGTAGGGATCGTGGTAGGCCGCACGGCCCAGCATCACCCCGTCCAGGGCCGGCAGCTGGGCCTGCGCTGCCTCGACCGTGGCCAAGCCGCCGTTGAGGACGATCTGCAGCTGCGGGCGGTCGGTCTTGAGGCGGTGCGCCCAGTCGTACCGCAGCGGCGGCACTTCGCGGTTTTCCTTGGGCGACAGGCCCTTCAGCCACGCGTTGCGGGCATGTACCACGAACATCGCACTCCCGGCGTTGGTCGATTGATCGACGAAGTTGACGAAGGTTTCGTAGTCGTTGTCGTCATCCACGCCCAAGCGGCATTTCACCGTGATCGGAATGTCCACCGCGGCAACCATCGCGCCCACGCACTCAGCGACCAGCGCCGGCTCGCGCATCAGGCAGGCACCGAAGCGGCCGGCCTGCACGCGGTCGGACGGGCAGCCGCAGTTGAGGTTGACCTCGTCGTAGCCCCATTCCTGCGCGATACGCGCAGCCTGGGCCAGCAGGGCCGGATCGCTGCCGCCCAGCTGCAGGGCCAGCGGATGCTCGCTGCCGTCGAAGCCGAGCAGGCGCTCGCGGTCGCCATGGATCACCGCGTTGGCGTGCACCATCTCGGTGTACAGCCGTGCGCCCGGTGCCAGCAACCGATGGAAGTACCGGCAATGGCGGTCCGTCCAGTCCATCATCGGGGCGACGGACAGGCGCAGGGAGGCGGCGTAACGCGCGGCGGCGTCGGTGATCGGCTGGGTCATGGGGCGCGGGGCTGTCTGGATTCACTGGCAATGCCAGCGCAATCAATAGTTTACCCCCTTCCCATGAACGCTGCCCGAGAGTGCAGCCGGCGGCCGGATCGCGCGCGGAGTACCCGCCTGCAACGACGGCGGTAGACAATGCAGCCCTGCACGTCCCTCCCAGGCATCCATGCCCGCACTCCGTCTGCCCAGCTTCGACCCCACCACCGAGCAAGGCGTCCTGCGCCTGTCGATCGCCGCCTCCCTGGCGATGGCTGCCGCAGCCGTGGCGTTCGGCCTGTTGGCCAACTCCTCGCTGATCATCTTCGATGGCATCTACGGGCTGATCGACGTGGTGATGACCTGGCTGTCGCTGCTGGTGGTGCGCCTGATCAGCCTGTCGACCCACGTCGATACCCTGCAGTCGCGCTTGAACCAGCGCTTCACCATGGGCTTCTGGCACCTGGAGCCGATCGTGCTCGGGGTCAGCGGCACGTTGATGATCGGCGCGGCGCTGTATGCCGCGGTCAATGCGGTGGATGCCCTGATGTCCGGCGGACGCGAGATCGCGCTGGGGCCGGCGATCCTGTTCGCGGTGATTTCGATCGTGGCCGAAACCGGCCTGGCGCTGTTCGTGCGCCGGGCGAACCGGTCGATCGGCTCGGACTTCATTGCCCTGGATGCCAAGAACTGGGTCGTCGCGGCCAGCATGTCGGCGGCGTATCTGGTCGCCTTCGTCGGCGGCTATGTGCTGGGCGGCACGCCGTGGGCGTGGCTGGTCCCGTACATCGATCCGGCGATCCTGCTGGTGGTCTGCCTGTTCGTGGTGGTGGCGCCGATGGGCACGGTGCGGCAGGCACTGTCGGACATTCTGCTGATCACGCCGCTGGATCTGCAGACGCACGTGGACGAGGTGGCGCGCGACATCGTGGCCAGGCATGGCTTCCTGGAGTACCGCAGCTACGTGGCCAAGGTCGGGCGCGGTGAGCAGATCGAACTGTTCTTCGTGGTGCGCGCCGATGATCCGCCGCGGGCGCTGATCGAGTGGGACCGGCTGCGCGATGAGATCGGTGAGGCGCTGGGTGAGGAATCGCCGGACCGCTGGCTGACCATCATGTTCACCACGGATCGGGAGTGGGCGATCTGAGCGAGGCCAACGGGCGTCGCCCTATCGCTCGGTTCCCGCGCTGCCCTGCTTCCACTGCCGCGGCGACTGCCCGGTCTGCGCCTTGAACGCGCGCGACAACGCCGCTTCGCTGCCGTAGCCCACATCGATGGCGATGCGCTTGAGCGGATGGCCGCGGCGTAGCGCCTGCTGTACCAGGCGAGTGCGCCAGCCCTGCAGATAGTGCCCGGGCGTGCTGCCGATGGTGTCGCGGAAGCTGTCGGCGAAGGCGCTCCGTGACATGCCGGCGCGCTGGGCAAGCGACTCCAGCGTCCACTCGTCGGCGGGTGCTTCATGTATGGCCACCAGCGCGTGGCGCAGGCGCGGATGGGCCATGCCGGCCAGCAGGCCGACGCGGATCTGGCCGCTCTCCATCAGCGCGCGCAGGATCTGGATCACCACCACTTCAAACAGGCGATCCAGCAGCGCCTGGCGGCCACAGCGCTGCGCGAAGGCTTCTTCGAACAACAGCGACAGCACCGGCTGGCCGCCGTACAGGCCGTCCAGCGGCAGACAGACGATCGGCGGCAATGCTGCGGCCACCGGGTTGTTGGCGCCGCCTTCGAACTGCAGGTTGGCGCAGGCAAAGTCGGCCCCCCGGGTGGCATCGGTGACGAAGCGGTGCGCGAGCGGGCGCGGGTACAGCAGTACGCTGGGCGTGGTGATCTGCAGCACGCTGCCGTCCGGATGCTCAACGCGCACATCGCCGTCGCGGATCAGATGCAGTTGGCCGCGCTCGCCGTCGGCGGGCAGATCGTTGATGCCGCACAGCGCGCCGGCATGGAACACCTCGGCCGACACCGCGAAGCGGTCCAGCAGGGATTGCAGTCGATCGACCATTGGCGGACTCCAGATCAAGTTTTCTGGACGAAATGTTGCCATAAGTACAACACAGGCGCGCAAAGTACACCTGCCATCTGGCCCACCCCTTTCACTCCGCAGGAGATTCCCATGTCCATTGCCAACGTTCTGTACACCGCCCAGGCCACTGCCAACGGCGGCCGCGACGGCCGCGCCGTCTCTTCCGACAACGTGCTGGACATCCAGCTCTCCACCCCGCGCGAGCTGGGCGGTGCGGGCGGCCCGGGCACCAACCCGGAGCAGCTGTTCGCCGCCGGTTACTCGGCCTGCTTCCTGGGCGCGCTGAAGTATGTGGCCGGTCAGGCCAAGGTCGCTCTGCCGGCTGAAACGCAGATCACCGGCAAGGTCGGCATCGGCCAGATCCCGACCGGCTTCGGCATCGAAGTGGCGCTGGAGATCTCGGTTCCGGGCCTGCCGCGCGAGCAGGTCGAAGAACTGGTGCAGAAGGCCCACATCGTGTGCCCGTACTCCAACGCGACCCGCGGCAACATCGACGTGACGCTGACGGTGGTCTGAAAAAAAATGGGCGGCTGCCTGACTTGATCGTCTGGCAACCGCCCATCCCACCGCGGTGGATCCCGTGGGCGTACCCATGGGATGCATCTTGTTCTGTTGCAAAGACAAACGGTCGCTGCCTACCGGTGAAGCCGGATGTCGCCGGTTTCGATAGTGACGTTGCCGGCCAGCGGCCGGCACTACCCGCTACTTTTCGTGCGTGATCAGCTGCACCACGCTGGAGAAATCCAGCTTGCCGCGACCGGCCTGGTGATTCATCGAATACAGGTTGCGGGCCAGCTCGCCCAGCGGGATCGAGGCGCCGACACTCATCGCCGCTTCCACTGCCAGGCCCATGTCCTTGAGCATCAGGTCGCTGCCGAAGCCGCCACTGTAGCCGCGCGAGGCCGGGGCGTTCTCGAGCACGCCGGGCCACGGGTTGCACACTTCGGTCGCCCAGCTGCGGCCCGTACTGACCGCCATCATCTGCGAGAGCACCTTCGGGTCCAGCCCGTGCGCGACGCCCAGCGCGATCGACTCACCGGTCACCGCCATGATCACGCCCAGCGCCATGTTGTTGCACAGCTTGGCGACCTGGCCGGCACCGCTGGCGCCGACATGGAAGATGTTCTTGCCCATCGCCTGCAGCAGCGGGCGGGCGCGTTCCAGCGCCTCGGCTTCGCCACCGACGATGAAGGTCAGGGTGCCGGCCTGGGCACCGGCAGTGCCGCCGGAGACCGGTGCGTCCAGCATCTGCAGGCCGCGCGCGGCAGCGGCTTCGGCGACCTTGCGGGCGGTGGCCGGCGCGATCGTGCTGCAGTCGATGACCAGCGCGCCGCCGGGGATGTCGGCCAGCAGGCCGTCGTCACCCAGGTAGACGCCTTCAACGTGGCGGCTGGCCGGCAGCATCGAGATGACGATCTCGGCCCCGGTCAGCGTATCCAGTGCCGAGCTGGCGGCGGTGGCGCCGGCATCGACGGCGGCCTGCACGGCGGCGGGCACCAGATCGAACACGCGCACCGCGTGACCGGCCTTGGCCAGGTTGGCGGCCATCGGGCCACCCATGTTGCCCAACCCGATGAATGCAATACGGCTCATGCGCGGCTCCTTTCAGGGACGGTGGCACCGAGGTCGGCCAGCGGATGCGCGGCATCCGACCACGGCGAAACGAAGAAGGTGCGGGCCCACTCGGCCGTGGCTTCGGCCAGCGTGCGCGGCTGCCACTGCGGGGTGCGGTCCTTGTCGATCAGCAACGCGCGGATGCCTTCGGCGAAGTCGCCGTGGGCGGCCGCATGCAGTGCTGCGATGTATTCGATGCGGTAGACCTCGGCCAGCGAAGCGCCCTCGGCCAGGTGCTGCAGCTCGAACGCGAGCCGCGCCGAGCCGGGCGCACCGGCGGCAAGTGTGGCTTTCGCAGTGCTCAGCCAGGCATCGTCCGTTTCCAGCGCAAGAATCGCCTCGACGATCGCACCAACGTCGTCACCGGCGCACAGCGCGTCCACGGTGGTGGCATTGCGCAGCAGCGGACCGGTGGCCGCATCGCTGGCGTGTTGCTGCAGCAGTGCGGTCAGTTGTTCGTGGTTGCGCTTGGCCTCGCGGCTCCAGTGCACGTCCGCCAGCGCATTGAACACGGTCTCGCGCTGCGCCTCGGCGATGTGGATATCCGCCAGCCCGGCGTAGATCGCATCGCCGGCGTTGAGCGGTGCACCGGTCAGGGCCAGGAACAGGCCGCCGTGGCCGGGTACGCGCGGCAGCAGCCAGCTGCCGCCCACATCCGGGAACAGGCCCACGGTGATCTCCGGGAACGCCAGCCTGGAGCGCTCGCTGACCACCCGGTGGCTGGCGCCGGACATCAGGCCGATGCCACCGCCCATGACGATGCCATGGCCCCAGCACAGGATCGGCTTGGGATAGGTGTGGATCGCGTAGTCGACGCGGTACTCGACGTCGAAGAATTCCGCTGCGTAGGCGTTGTCGCGGATGTCGGTCTTCCCGCTGTCGCGGTAGTCGACCATGCTGCGGTACAGGCTGTGCAGATCGCCGCCGGCGCAGAAGGCTTTTTCGCCGGCGCCCTGCAGCACCACCAGCGCGATGCCGTCATCAACGGCCCAGGCCTCCAGCCGCTCGCGCAGCAGATGTGCCATCGGCAGCGAGAACCCGTTGAGTGTGCGCGGGGCATTGAGCGTGGCGATGCCGATGCGCGTGCCGTTGGCGGCGGCGCGCTCTTCGAACAGCACCGGCGCCTCGTCGTTGGCGACGGCGGTGCTCATGCGTTCTTCCACTGCGCGGCACGCTTTTCCAGGAAGGCGTTCACGCCTTCAGCCTGGTCGGCGCTGTCGAACAGATCAACGAAGGCCTCGCGCTCGGCCACCAGCGCCGAGGCGTGGGTGCCTGTGCGGGTGGCCTGCACCAGGGTCTTGCAGGCGGCGATGCTGGTCGGGCTCTGCTTGCCCGCTTTGTGCGCCCACGCCAGGGCCAGTGCCTTGGCCTCGCCCTTGCCCACCTTTTCTTCCACCAGGCCGATACGCAGTGCGGTGTCCGCGTCGATGCGCTCGCCCAGCAGGATCATGCGCTTGGCCCAGCCTTCGCCCACCAGGCGCGGCAGGTTCTGGGTGCCGCCGGCGCACGGCAGCAGGCCGACGGTGGCCTCGGGCAGCGCCACCTGGGCGTGTTCTTCGATGATGCGCAGATCGCAGGCCAGCGCGCATTCCAGACCGCCGCCCATCGCGTAGCCGTTGATCGCCGCGATGGAGACACCACGGAAACCGGACAGCGCTTCAAAGGCTTCGCCAAAGCGACGTGCCGCTTCACGTGCGGCGGCCTTGTCGCCGGAGGCGAACTGCTTGAGGTCGGCACCGGCGGAGAAGAACTTCTCGCCGTCACCGGTGATCACCAGCGCGTAGATATCGCGGTCCGCATTGAGCGCGCCGACCAGATCGCGCAGCGCCGAGAGGCTGTGCACGGTCCAGGTATGCGCCGGCGGGTTGTCGAGGGTGATGACCGCGACGTGGCCATCGGCCTCGACCTTCAGGCCGACGTGATCATGCTGGCGCCACTCCATCATCGCAGTTCCTCTTCAGTGTTGAGCAGGTGGCGGGCCACGATCACACGCATGATCTCGTTGGTGCCCTCCAGGATCTGGTGCACGCGCGAGTCGCGCAGCAGCCGTTCAATCGGGTATTCACGGATGTAGCCGTAGCCGCCGTGGATCTGCAGCGCGTCGTTGCAGATGTTGAAGCCGGCATCGGTGGCGAAGCGCTTTGCCATCGCGCACCACACGTTGGCATCGCTGGCGCCGGCATCGAGCTTGCGCGCGGCGGTGTGCACCATCTGCCGTGCGGCGACCAGCTGGGTGGCCATGTCGGCCAGCTTGAACTGCAGCGCCTGGAACTCGGACAACGCCTTGCCGAACTGGCGGCGCTCGCCCATGTAGCGGCGGGCGGCATCCACGGCGCCCTGGGCTGCGCCCAGCGAGCACGCGGCGATGTTGATGCGGCCGCCGTCCAGGCCCTTCATGGCCAGCTTGAAGCCACTGCCTTCCTCGCCGAGCAGATGGCTGACCGGCACGCGCACGTTCTCGAACGTGATGCCACGGGTCGGCTGGCTGTTCCAGCCCATCTTCTCTTCCTTGCGGCCGTAGCTGATGCCGGGCAGATCAGCCGGCACCGCGATCGCGCTGATGCCACCGGCACCGGCACCGCCGGTGCGCGCCATTACCACCAGCAGCTCGGTGGCACCGGCGCCGGAGATGAAGGCCTTGGAGCCGTTGAGCACGTAGTGGTCGCCATCACGCACCGCGCTGGTCTTCAGCGAGGCCGCGTCCGAGCCGGCACCCGGCTCGGTCAGGCAGTACGAGGCCAGCTTGATGCCTGACGACAGGTCTGCGCCCCATTCGGCACGCAGACTTTCCCGCCCCCATTTGGCCACCATCCACGAGGCCATGTTGTGGATGCTGACATAGGCCGCCGTGGACGGGTCCACATTGGCGAGCTCCTCGATGACGACGGCGGCGTCCAGACGGCTCAAGCCGCTGCCGCCGACCTCGGGGTCCATGTACAACCCACAGAACCCGAGTTCCCCTGCCTTGGCGATCGCCTCGCGCGGAAAGATGCCCTCCGCATCCCATCGCGCGGCGTGCGGCGCCAGTTCGGCCTGGGCGAAGTCACGCGCTGCCTCTCTATAGGCCTGCTGCGCTTCGTCGAGTTCCGTCGTCATCGAGTGGCTCATGGTCGAACTCCGTTGTTGCGGTTGCTTACTTCAGGCTGATGGTGGTGTTGACGCCATGACCCAGCGTCTCGTCATCGAACCAGCGCGATGTGATCGTCTTGGTCTGGGTGTAGAACATCACCACCTGCTTGCCATACGGGCCCAGGTCGCCGAGCTTGGAAGCGCGCGAGCCGGTGAACGAGAACAGCGGCACCGGCACCGGGATCGGCACGTTGATGCCTACCTGACCGACGTCGATGTCTTCCTGGAACTTGCGGGCGGCCGCACCGGACTGGGTGAACAGCGCGGTACCGTTTCCGTTCGGGTTGGCGTTGATCAGTTCGATGGCGTCTTCCAGCGTGTCCGCTTCCAGGATCACCAGCACCGGCCCGAAGATTTCCTCGTCGTACACGCGCATGCCCGGCTTGACGCCGGCGAAGATGGTCGGGCCCACGAAGTTGCCCTTCTCGAAGCCATCGACCTGCGGATTGCGGCCGTCGAGCACCAGCTTGGCGCCCTGCTCCACGCCCGAGGCGATCAGGCCTTCGACACGCTCACGCGCGGCGCAGGAGATCACCGGGCCGACATCGGTACCGGCCACGCTGCCACCGCTGACCTTCAGCGTCTTGGCCTTGGCCACCAGGTCCGGCACCCACTCGCGCGCTTCGCCGACCAGCACCAGGGTGGAGGCGGCCATGCAGCGCTGGCCGGCCGCACCAAAGGCGGCACCGACCATCGCGTTGAGGCTCTGTTCCTTGTTGGCGTCCGGCAGCACCACGGCGTGGTTCTTGGCGCCCATCATGCACTGCACGCGCTTGCCGGCCAGCGAAGCGCGGTTGTACACGTGGGTGCCGACGCGGGTGGAACCCACGAACGAAACGGCCTTGATGTCGGGGTGATCGCAGATCGCGTTGACCACGTCTTCGCCACCGTGGACGACGTTCAGCACGCCCTTGGGGATGCCGGCTTCCAGCGCCAGTTCGACCAGGCGCATGGTGACCATCGGGTCCTGTTCGGACGGCTTGAGGATGAAGGTGTTGCCGGTGGCGATGGCCATCGGGAACATCCACAGCGGAATCATCGCCGGGAAGTTGAACGGGGTGATGCCCGCACACACGCCCAGCGGCTGCAGCAGGGTGTAGGTGTCCACGCCGTTGGCCACGTTGTTGGCCAGCTCGCCCAGCTGCAGGTTGCCGATGGCGGCCGCGTGCTCGACCACTTCCAGGCCGCGGAACACATCGCCTTCGGCGTCGGGCACGGTCTTGCCCTGCTCGGCGCTGAGGATGTGGGCCAGCTCGCTCATGTTCTCGCGGATCAGCTGCTGGTACTTCAGGAAGATGCGCGCACGGGTGCCGATCGGGGTCTTGCGCCAGGTCTTGAACGCTTCCTTGGCCGAGGCGACGGCGGCGTCGACTTCGCCGGGGGTGGCAAACGGGACTTGGGCCAGGACGTCCTGGGTGGCCGGATTGACCACGTTCTGCCAATGCGAGCTGGCCGATTCGATGAACTGGCCATCGATCAACATGCGGATACGGGGCGCTGCAACAGTCATGGACAATCCCGGCGGGTCGAAAGTTGTTGGCATTATTCACAGTGCCACCCTCGATTTCCGGCCTGTATGCGCTTAATCTGGCCAATTCCCGCTACGATTCTTGTGAATTCTGTGAATAGCCTGCCCGTCCAACGCCAGATCGGCCTGCGCCTGCTCAAGCTGCGCGAGCAGCGGGGCTACAGCCAGCTCGCGCTGGCCAAGGCCCTGGGGCTGTCGGCCAGCTACCTGAACCAGATCGAGCGCAACAAGCGGCCACTGACTCCGGCGGTGCAGGGCAAGCTGCGCGAGGTGCTGGGTGACGTCAGCGAACTGTTCGAGGTCGATGACCCCGGTGCGCTGCAGGAATCGCTGGGCGAGACCCTGCGCGATCTGGGCCTGGCCGATGTCAGCAGCACCGAGCTGCGCGCCATGGCCGGCAACCTGCCGCAGATCAGCCGCGCCCTGCTCGACCTGCACCGCCGCCACCTGATGCTGCGCGAGCATGCCGCCGCGCTGGAGTTCCAGCTGGGCGATGTGCATGCCGGGCAGGCGCTGCCCGCGGGCGACCAGGTGCGTGACTTCTTCAACCGCATGCACAACCACATCCCCGAGCTGGACGACCTGGCCGAGCAGCTGTTCAGCGAATGGGGGCTGGTGGCCGGGCATGTCGCGCCGCGCCTGCGCCAGTTGCTGGCCGACCGCCATGGCGTGCTGGTGGAAGTGGGACCGCTGCAGGCTGGCCGCGAGAAGCGCGTCTACGATGGCGGCAGCCGCACCCTGTGGCTGCCCGATTACCTCGAACCGGGCCAGCAGGCGTTCCAGATGGCGGCCGAACTCGCCCTGCTTGGCTACGCCGCGCAGATCGATGCGGTGATCGCACGCGCGGGCTTCGGCGAAGCGGAGCAGATCGCCCAGGCGCGGATCGGCATGTCCAACTACTTCGCCGGCGCGCTGGTGATGCCGTACGCGCAGTTCCTGCGTGCCGCCGAGCACAGCGCGTATGACATCGATGCGCTTGCCCATCGCTTCGGCGTCGGCTTCGAGGCGGTCTGCCATCGCTTGAGCACGCTGGCCCGGCGCAGCGCGCCCGGCCTGCCGTTCTTCTTCATCCGCGTGGACCGCGCCGGCAATGTCTCCAAGCGGCACTCGGCCACCGACTTCCACTTCTCACAGGTGGGCGGCTCGTGCCCGCTGTGGATCGTGTACGAAGCCTTCAACCAGCCAGGCCGCGTGCTGACCCAGACCGCGCGCATGCCGGACGGGCGCCGCCACTTCTGGCTGGCGCGGCAGGTGAGCAGCGGCCCGATCGGGCACGGCCAGCCACGCAAGACCTTCGCGGTGGCGCTGGGCTGCGACCTGCAGCATGCCGAACGGTTGATCTACACGCGCGGGCTGGATATCCAGAGCCCGGGCAACTCGGTCTCGATCGGCCCGGGCTGCCGGGTCTGCCCGCGCGAAGACTGCATGCAGCGCGCGTTCCCACAGCTGCCGGGACGCGGGTAGCGTCGACCGTTGGTCGACATGCGTCCGGTGCCCAGAATGTTGGCCCCGACGTGGCGGGTAGAGTCGACCGTTGGTCGACTTGCCTCCGGTGCCGGGAATGTTGCCCCCGACATGGCGGGTAGAGTCGACCGTTGGTCGACTTGCCTCCGGTGCCGAGACGGCTGACCCGTCGCGGAGAGCAGCCGACCACCGGTCGGCTCTACCGGTCGTGTGACGCTTCATGAGCAGCCGACCAACGGTCGGCTCTACCGGTCGTGTGACGTGTCATGGGCAGCCGACCAATTGCCGGCATTTGCGATCACGACGCGGTCCATCTCCGGCTCAATAGATCGGCGTCACTTTCATCTGCGGCAGCGGCCGGGGCGCACCGTCGGTGAGGTCCGGCCCCAGGTCTTCCCAGATCTGGCCCTGCTCGACCATGTGCCGCCACAGCTGCTGCGATTCGCGGCGCTTGTCTTCCGAGCTCAAGCGGTAGGACGGCGGCACCGGCGTTCCCGTGGCAACGCTCTGGTATGCATCCGAGTACGCTGCCACCCGCTGCGCGGGGTCATCGGTGCGCGCCACATCCAGCGTGTAGCGCTGGTAGGCCGAGGCCAGATTGCGCCAGCGGATCCAGTAATGGTTGCCGAAGGAGAAATCGCAGAAGCGCTCGCCGGCGATGCTGCCCTTGTCGGCGATGCGGCTGAGCACGGCCTGTGGCATGTTCAGGTTCATGCCGCCTTCGTCGCCCTCCAGCGCCACATGCACGATGCGGTCACGGTAGCCCGGCGCGCGGGCCTGCAGCACATCGCGCCAGTTCTGCATGGTCGAGACGATCGAAAAGAGAAAGCCGGACATTTCCGCGGCGGCCAGCGGTTGCGCGATGGAATGGTAGGTGCGCTGCCAGCCATGGCGGTTCTCGGTCGGCAGGAAAACCGCCTGCTCCGCCCGCGCATGCGTATCGCCGTGGGCCAGCACGCTGATCGCCTCGGCGTGACGCGGATACACCAGATTGATGCCGAAGGTCGGCCAGCGCGGCAGCGCGGCGTCGAACAGGTGGATCGGAAAGTTGCTGCTGATCCCGCCATCGGAGAACCAGCACACACGGAACGCGGCGATCACCGGGCCACAGCTCTGGCCACCACTGGTGAGCCCTTCCATGCTGTCGGCGACGTTGGTGTTGTCGCGTCGGGGCTCGGCATCGGCGACCGGCGCGCAGCGACGCTCGCGCCGGGCCGGCTCGTGCAGTGGCACTGCGCTGATGAGTAGTGGGAAGCTCAGGCTCATGCGCGTGGCCACCAGCACCGGCAGGTCCTCGCCATCGACCAGGCGGTAGTAGTCGCGCCCCTCGACGTGTTCGGGAGTGCCGGCGCGCGCGACCAGCCAGTCGACCACGCTGGCCGGGAACAACTGCGCGAACTCCTCGCGCAGGAACCAGAAGTGCGCCGAGTTGAACGGCAGCGTGCGCGGTTCGGTGTGGGAGACGCAGGTGGTGATCATCTGCAGCGTGATCGCGTGCGCGCCACTGGGCTCGCCGGGATAACGTGGTGCGGCATGCAGGTCGCCGAAGGTCAATGGCTGCTCGTCCGGCTTGCCGGCCAATGCCTGCAGCTGGGTGTGCAGCCAATCCGTCAGCGCCGGTGCGGAAGCGTTCGGCTGGGTGCTGCCATTGCACAGCCCAAGCAGGTTACGCCGTGCCACGCGCGCCACGCGCAGTGCCGAGGCCAGCACGCCAGCGCCGTAGGCGCACAGCAACGACGGCAGCAGCGTCGCCCAGATGCCGTCGATGCCCCCGGCGAGGTAACCGATGCCGAGCAGGCCCGCCAGTGAGACCAGCAGTTCCAGCGGTGCGATCGCGAATACCGCGGCGAGCAGGCAGGCAATCTTGCGCAGCAGGCCAGCCTTGCCGGTCAGCATCACCAGCAGGCGGTAGGCGGTACGCGCGCCATACGCCGGCTGGAACAGGCTGTGGATGAAGCCCTGCCGGGACAACTGCGCCGATACCCCGGCCAGCCCCGGAAAGCCTACCGCCGCGGCCACCGGCTCACCGGCCTGGCGTCGCCGGTCACCCAGCGCCGCTGCAGCGGCCACGGCAGCGGCAATGGCGCCGGCCGAGGTGCCGCCGATGCTCTTGAAGCGGTACTCGCGGGCCAGCGACAGCACCGCGTTGGGATACACGATGCCGCTGGTGATGCCGCCCTTCATGACCAGATCGCAGTACTTGTCCGCCACGTTGCCGTCCTCTGTCCGCCCGTGCGCGGCCGATCCGCACACCCTCCCCGCCTGCCCCCGCAACGATGCAGGGGCCAAAGAGGTCGATGGCGACAGTATCGCCCGTGCGCTTCTCAGGGCCTGAGAAGCGCGGCACGGAACGGCCTATTCGGCCTTGCCGGACTGCGGCACGCGCCGCACCTGGGAGAGGTCATAGCCCAGCGCGGCGACCCGGGTCATCGCCGCCTGGTAGTCCGCGTCGGAGATGGTCGGCGTGCGGGCCATCAGCCACATGTAGTCGCGCTTGCTGCGGCCGACGATGGTCTGCTGGTACTCCGCGTCCAGGTAGACGATCACGTACTCGGCCTGGATCGGCCAGATGAACTGCATGCCCCAGACCGCGCCGCCGGTGCCGTCCTTGACCGTCCCGACCGGGTGCATGGTCTTGACCGGCGCCTGGAAGCTGCCCTTGCGATAGCGGAAGGTGGTCTGGATGCGGCCATCCGGACGCAGTGCGTAGGATTCCACTGCGTCGAACGCCTCGCGCTCGGGCCGGCTGGGGATATGCGCGATCACATACCAGTCGCCCATGAAGCGCGGCACGTCCACGTGCGCCACCGGCGGGATCGGACGGGTGTTGCCACTGCAGCCGCCGAGCATCATGCCGACAGCCAGCAGGGGAATGAGAGCGCGGATCGACATGACGGCTTCCTCCAGGAACGTGGGGTGATCACGGACGGTTGAACAGGTAATGGGCCACCTGCCACTGCTGGCCCTGCTGATAGCCGAACAGTTCCGCGCAGGCCATCCAGAACATGCGCCAGCGCTGGTGCCACAGTGCGGCCGAAGCATCGCCGTAGGTCTGGCGCAGCACGGCCATCACCGCCTCTTTCTCGCGATCCTGGTTGGCCAGCCAGTGATTGGCGGTGCGCTCGTAGTGGGTGCCATCGAGCAGCCAGCGCTGCTGCAGCTGCAGGTGCTGCTGGAAGAACAGCAGCGTATCGGCCGCGGGCATCAGGCCACCGGTGAAGAAATGGCGGCCCATCCAGTTGTCGTCGCCCTCGGTCTCGAACGGGTACATCAGCGTGCGGTGCACGAAGATATGCACGAACAGCTTGCCCTCGGGGCGCAGCCAGCGGTGGATGCGCTGCAGCAGCTGCGGGTAGTTGCGCATGTGCTCGAACATCTCGATGGAGACACAGCGGTCGAAGGTCTCCGCATCCAGCATCAGATGGTTCACGTCACGGGTCAGCACGGTGACGTTGATCAGGCCACGCGCGCGACACTGGCCCAGGATGTACTCGCGCTGGCTGTTGGAGTTGGAGACAGCGGTGATCTGCGCGTTCGGGTAGCGCTCGGCCATCCACAGCGTCAGCGACCCCCAGCCGCAGCCCAGTTCCAGGATGTGCTGTCCATCGGCCAGCTGCGCGCGCTCGCCGTACAACGCGAGCATCGCCTCTTCGGCCTCGTCCAGCGTTTCGCTGCCCGTGGCGTAATAGCAGCTGCTGTACTTCAGGCGCTTGCCCAGGCAGCGATGGAAGAACGCGGCCGGCACTTCGTAGTGCTGGCGATTGGCCGCATCCACGTGCAGCGCCACCGCGCTGCTGGCCAGCCCGGCAATACGCGCGGCAAAGCGCTGCGACTGGACCTGCTGGCCACCGGCAAGCTCTTCGCGCAGGCGCTGCTCGCACTGGCGGCGGATGCCCAGCCGCAACAGGGCATCGGGCACCAGCCCACGTTCGGCCAGGCCGGTCAGGCCCGGTGCGTAGTCCGGCAGGGGCAGTTGGTCACTGGCGACATTCACGGTGAAGACTCCTTGCGGGCATGCAACGAACGGGAGGGGAACCACGGGAACAGCATCGGCGTGGTGCGCTGGTACTCGCGGTAATCCTCACCGCGCGAGCGCAGCGCCTGCGCCTCGGTGAAGGGAATGCCGCTGACCCAGCGCAGGAACACGTACATCACCAACGGGCCCGACCACGCCAGCCACCACAGCGGCGACTGCACGGCCAGCAGCACGTAGGTGAACCAGTGCAGCCACTCGAAGAAATAGTTGGGGTGCCGCGAGTAGCGCCACAGACCGTCACGACAGGTCTTGCCCTTGTTCGCGGGATTCGCGCGGAAGCGCGCCAGCTGGCGGTCGGCGATGGATTCACCACTCACGCTCAGCAGCCACATCGCCACTGCGGCGATCAGCCAGCCCCAGCCCCGCGGTTGCGGATTGACCGCCACGGCCACGAACGGCAGCGCGAACAGCACGATCAGCAGGGCCTGGAACTGGAAGAAGCCGAAGATCTTTCCCTGGTGGCCGTTCCAGTGCCTGCGCAGGTGCTGGTAACGGCCATCCTCGGGTTCGCTGCGCACGCGGTGCCACAGGTGCAGCGCCAGGCGTGAACCCCACAGGCCACCCAGTACCGCCAGTGCGATCCGTGGCATCGCCGCACCATCGCCGAGCAGGGCCAGCAACAGGGCCGACGCGCCGACGCCCTTGGCCCAGAGCACATCGACCACGCCGATGTTCTGGTGCCGGCGTTGCCACCACCAGCCCCAGGTCATGATCACGGCGGCATACAGCCACACCACCCACAGCATCTTCATCGTGTCTCTCCAGGAGCGAGTGTGGTCAAGGGGGCCGTGCGGCCCTGCCAATGGCGGGCGCAGGCGGCCAGCAGCGGCAGCGCGACCGCCCAGCCGAGGCCGAGCAGCAGCACGCCGTGCCACTGCGGTGTGTCGAACACCACCGAGGACCAACCGCGCGCAGCGGACAGATACGCCAGCGGCGCCAGCAGCAGGCCGACCACGGCGGCGGCAATGAGATGCCGCTGCAGCACCGCGAACGACACCGTCAGCGTCATCGCGAAGGCGGCCCACAGGGCCAGAATCCAGACTGGAGCGATCCACGCGCGCTCATTGGCAGCCGCGTAGGTCACCCACCCGGACGCACCCGCCAGCCCATCCACGAGCAGGCCGCACCCGATCGCCACCAGCATGAGCCTGAGCTCCACCGACGGCTGCGTCGACAACGCCAGCTGGCTGCCCACGTAGGCCGCAGCCGCCACCAGTGCCGGCCAGCGCAGCCCGTGGCCGGCACCGATCACGGCGCACAGCCACACCAGCTGGTTGCCGATCACGTTGGCCCAGAATCGTGTCACTTCAGCCTTCCCCGGCAATCAGCGCGGGCCGGTAGGCCGGACGCGCCATCAGCAGGTGCGAGACGCCGATGGAGCGCTCCAGGAAGCCCCCCTCGCAGTAGGCCAGATAGAACTCCCACAGGCGGATGAAAGATGCATCGAAGCCCTGTGCGCGTACCGCAGGCAACTGGGCCAGGAAGCGCTGGCGCCAGGCACGCAGGGTCAGCGCATAGGACGGGCCGAAATCATGTTGGCCGATCAACTGCAGGTCGCTGCTGCGGGTCTTGGCGGCGACGATCGCGTTGATCGACGGAATGAAACTGCCGGGAAACACGAAGCGCTTGATGTAGTCGACGCTGCGCCGGGCCTGCTCGTAGCGCTGGTCTTCGATGGTGATGGCCTGCAGCAGCGCCAGGCCATCGTCCTTGAGCAACCGGGTGAGCGTGGCGAAGTAGGTGTCCAGGTACTGCGCGCCGATCGCCTCGATCATCTCGATGGAGACCAGCTTGTCGTACTCGCCCTCCATATCGCGGTAGTCCTTGAGCAGCAGGGTCACCTTGTCCTGCAGGCCGGCCGCCTCCACCCGCTGCCGGGCCAGCGTGTACTGCTCGACCGAGATGGTGGTGGTGGTGACGTGGCAACCGATGTGCCGCGCCGCGTACAGCGCAAAGCCGCCCCAGCCGGTGCCGATCTCGACCACGCGATCGGCGGCGGTGAGCTGCAGCTGCTCGCAGATGCGCGCAAGTTTGCGCTCGGAGGCCGCCTCCAGCGTGTCGTCCGGGCTCGCATACAGCGCCGAGGAGTACATCAGGTCCGGAGACAGGAACAGCGAGAAAAACGGATTGCCCAGATCGTAGTGCGCCGCGATGTTGCGGCGGCTGCCTTCGCGCGTATTGCGACGCAGCCGGTTCCAGCCCTTCAGCAACCAGCCACCGACACGCGCCGGCCCGCCCTCCATGCCATCGAGCAGATCCCGGTTGCGCACCAGCAGCCGCACCAGCGCGACCAGATCATCGCAGCGCCAGTCGCCACGGATGTACGCCTCGCCTGCGCCCACACTGCCCTGCGCGGCCACTGCGCGATAGAAGGCCGGGTCATCCACCCAGACCGTCACCTGTGGCGTGGCCTGTGGATCACCGATCACGACGTCACCGAGCGCATCGCGCAGGCGCAGATGGCCGCCACGCAGCGGGGCGAGCTGAGCCAACAGGCGCCCACGCAGGAACCCTTCAAGGGCGGACGGCTGCGGCAGGGCCACCGCACGGGTCATGTCGTTCATGGGGATTTTCCAGCAAGAGAAGGGTGGTCATGGACGGGGTTGCGCTTGAGCCACAGACGCAGCGCCTGCCAGTGGATCGCGGCAACCACCTTGAGCGTCATCAGCGGGTAGCGCAGCAGCACGCCGGCCAGGCCGCGCCCGGTGAGCGGATGGCGCTGCATCACCAGATCGGCATCGAACTGGCACGTCCCTTCGCGCCAGACCTGCATGTGCACGTGCAGGTCCTCGCCGGGCGCGGTGAAGCGCCAGCGGTACTCGCAGTCCATCTGCATGAAGGGCGAGACGTGGAACTGCTTGTCGAACGACCAGCACAGCGCGCGGCCCTGGGCGTCGGCCTGCGCCACCGGCAGCACGTAGGCGTGGCGCTCCTTCCAAGGCGTGTTGGTGATCTCCGCCACGATGCTGTCCAGCGTCGTGCCGTCGGCGGCGTAGCAGTAATAGAAGCTCACCGGATTGAACACGTGGCCGGCATACCGCGGATGCGTCAGCAGGCGGATCGGGCCCTGCGGCGCGCGGCCCAGGGCCTGGGTGATGCGTTCGCGCACGGCCTCGGCCAGCGGTTGCCCGGGCGCGCCGAGATAATCACTGCGGCGGAACTCCACCACGTTGCGGCGGCCCACCGACCATAGCCAGCGACCCTCGAACAGACGCGGCAGTTCGTCCAGATCCAGCAGCAGCTGCGCGATCGGGTAGCCGAACGCGTGCGGGTGCGGCGTGTGCCGCCGGTGGCGCATCCAGCCGCGATAGATCGCACTGGCGCTCATGCCGGCAGTGCCTCGGCCAGCGGCCAGTAGGCCTCGGCATCCAGCGCCTGCAGCGCATCGACCACACGGCGGGCGCTACGGATGCCATCCTCGTGGAAACCCCAGCCCCAGTAGGCGCCAGCGAACCAGGTACGGCGATGGCCCTGGATCTCGGCCCAACGCTGCTGTGCACGCACCATCGCGTGGTCGTGCACCGGGTGCGCGTACTGCAGGCGGCGCAGCACGCTCGCGGGATCGATCGCATTGCTGCGGTTGAGCGTGACCACCAGCGGCGTGGGCGTTTCGATGCCCTGCAGCAGGTTCATGCAGTAGCTCACCGTGCACGGCGCCAGCGGATCGCGCGGCACATGCGCATTCCAGGCCGCCCAAGCCTTGCGGTTACGTGGCAACAGACTTGCATCGGTATGCAGCACCACCTCGTTGGGCTGGTAGCGGATCGCACCCAGTACCGCGCGCTCGGTGAGATCGGCATCGGACAGCAAGGCCAGGGCCTGGTCACTGTGGCAGGCCAGCACCAGCTGGTCGAAGCCCTCCAGCCCCGCAGCGCTGTGCACGCGCACGCCATGCTCGTGGCGCTCCACCCCGAACACGGGACACTCCAGCCGCTCGCGGACCTGCCAGCGGCTGCGCAGCGCATCGATGTACCGTGCCGAACCGCCCTGCACTACCCGCCACGGCGCGCGCCCGGTCATCTGCAGCATCTGGTGGTTGGCCATGAACTGCACCAGGTAGCGTGCCGGGAAGGCGGCCAGACTGGCCGTGGGCGAGGACCACAGCGCCGAGGCCATCGGCAGCAGGTGTTCGTCGATGAAGGTGCGACCGTAGCGGCCCTTGGCCAGGAATTCGCCCAGCGAGGGGCCGTCATCGTCACGCTCGAGCAGCGCCGGTGCTTCGCGGTAGAAACGGCGCAGATCACGCAGCATCCCCCAGAAGCGCGGCGAAACCAGATTGCGGCGCTGGCAGAACAGCGTATCCAGCGAGGTGGCGTTGTACTCCAGCCCAGTGCGCTCGCTGTGCACCGAGAAACTCATGGTGGTCGGCTGCGAGGCGACGCCCAGTTCCTCGAAGAGCCCGGTGAGCAGCGGATAATGCGCGGGGTTGAACACGATGAAGCCGGTGTCCACCGCGTGCGTGCGGCCGTCGACCTCCACCTCATGGGTGTGGGTGTGGCCCCCCAGGTAGTCGTTGGCCTCGAACAGCGTCACTTCGTGCTGCTGGCTCAGCCACCACGCACTGGAGAGGCCGGCGATGCCCGATCCGATCACGGCGATACGCATGTCAGTGCTCCGCCTTGGCCAGCACCCAGGCCGGCACGGGTTTGAGATCGCGCACCAGGCCCAGCGCAGCCATCGCCCGCAGGCCGTACCAGGTGACATCCACTTCCCACCAGTAGAAGCCCTGGCGCGCGGTACCCGGGAAGAAATGGTGATTGTTGTGCCAGCCTTCGCCGAACGTCAGCAGGGCGAGCCACAGGTTGTTGCGGCTGTCATCACCGGTGTTGAAGCGCTGGCGGCCGAAGCGGTGCGCCAGCGAGTTGATCGTCACCGTGGCATGGAACAGCACCACGGTGGAAATGAAGAATCCCCACACCAGCATCTGCCCGCCGCTGGTGCCCCAGGACGGCGCGATGCGCTCGAGCAGGGCGCCCAGGCCGAACAGGGCAGCGGCCAGTGCGATCGGCACCAGCGTGTCGAAGCGGTCCAGCCAGCGCAGTTCGGGGTACTTGGCCAGGTCCGGAATGCGCGACCAGTCGGTGCGGAAGCCTTCCACGGTGAGGAACCAGCCCATGTGGCTCCACCAGAACCCATGCACCGAGGGCGAGTGCGGATCAGCCGCGGTGTCGGTGTGACGGTGATGGTTGCGATGATGCGCGGCCCACCACAGCGGCCCACGCTGCACGCTGGAGGCGCCGATCAGCGCGAAGATGAACTGCACGGTGCGCGACGTGCGGAACGTGCGGTGCGAGAAGTAGCGATGGTAGAACGCGGTGATCGCGAACATCCGGACCGCGTACAGGGCCAGCGCCACGCCCACCGCGACCCAGGAGACACCTACCCAGATCACCGCCAGACAGGCCAGGTGCATCGCCGCGAAGGGGATCGCCCGCACCCAGTCCACGCGCTGCGGCTGGTCCACCGCGGCGGCTGCATCGGCGCTGGTATCGAACCAACGCCACAGCGTGGCCCAGCGGCGTCGCTGTGCGGTGCGTCCTGCGTCGGGGGTGGGGCTGACCGACATGAATCGCTTCTCCTGAGGCGTTATCAGGAGATACGGGAGCCGGCGGCGTTTGGATGCACGGATCCGGAAAATAATTCCGGACGTGCGCGGTTACAGGTTCGCGATGTCGCCCTTGGCGATGATGGGGCCGGTCGGAATGCCCTGTGGCGCACCGGTGGCCGGCTCGAGCGTGATCGCCAGCACCGAGCCGTTCACAAGCGCATCACGCAGCGCGTCTGGAACGGCAACCGTGTGCGCGCGATCGATGGAGACCAGACCGAGCGAGCGCGGTGCGCCTCCGGCCGGGATCAGCCACAGCTCCGGCGCGCGTCCGGCGGCATCGGCTGCGGCCGGGACCGGCACCATCAGCACCTTGCCCTGGGTTTTGTCGACCGAGGCCAGCCAGCCCGGGGTGCCATCGTCGTGGAGCAGCGGCGTGACCGGCCTGGTCGCCTGCTCCGGCTCGGCCGGCGTCGGCGGCGTGGTGGGTGTGACCGCGACCGGCGTGGACACCGGTGCGGTCGGCGCCAGGTCACGGCGGCTGAACACTGCCACCAGTGCAAGCGCGGCAGCCAACGCGGTCATGCCCTGCCAGAACCCGGTGCGCTGCCAGAGGCGCGGGGAGCCGGCCGATGCGGCAGGCCAGCCCAGCGAGGTGCGGATGCGTGGCCACAGATGCGCAGGCACCGGTTCACTGCCGAGCGATGCGAGCAGGGGCGCGAGGCGGTTCTCCCACTGCGTCACCAACCGTGCAAAGCCGGGATCGCTGGCGATGCGCCGTTCGGCGCCGGCGCGCTGGGCGGCATCGAGCACCCCAAGCACGT
This sequence comes from Stenotrophomonas sp. AS1, assembly GCF_048957655.1. Taxonomy (NCBI): domain Bacteria; kingdom Pseudomonadati; phylum Pseudomonadota; class Gammaproteobacteria; order Lysobacterales; family Lysobacteraceae; genus Stenotrophomonas; species Stenotrophomonas sp. AS1. Next base: position 107,947 of record NZ_JARVXM010000009.1, read on the forward strand.
ACTCGCCAGCCAGGATGTCGGCGCCCGGCGGCTCGCCGTCGTCATGCAGATCATGGAGGTCGCGGACGTTCATCGTTCCAGGCACACGCGAAGTTGGCCCAGCCCGCGGCGGATCCAGCTTTTCACCGAGCCCAGCGGCGAGCCGATGCGGCCCGCCAGTTCTTCATAGCTGGCGCCTTCCAGGAACGCCAGCCGGATCAGGGAGCGACGGCGCGGCTCCAGGGTCTCCAGACAGTCCTGCAGGCGCTCGTGGTCGGACGCCTGCTCGGCCACCTGGGCCGGCTGCGGCGCGACATCAGGGAGTTCCTCGGCGACGGACAGATCATCCAGCGCGCGCGGCGGCGCGGCCCGCAGGCGGTCGATCGCGCGGTTGCGGGCCAGCATCGACAGCCAGGTCATGGCCGCCGCCTTGGCGCGGTCGAACTGCGCCGCCTTGTTCCAGACCGCGGTGAAGACCTCCTGCAGGACCTCTTCGGCATCCCCGCGGTCGCGCAGCACATGCAGGCAGATGGCGAACAGGCGGCCGGAGGCCAACTGATAGACCGATTCGAACGCCTGGCGATCCCCGCCGGCGACCCGGGCAAGCAGTTCATCCAGGCGGTGTGATGCGGCGGCGGCGTCCAGCTCGGGCATTGCAGGCTCAATGTCGATAACGGGCGTATCGGCATCCTCGTTGCTCCCGGCGCCGTCTGCAAGGGGGCGATCAGGCACCGCATGTCTTCACCAGCGGCTGCGTCCGCGCGGCGGACAACTCGGCCGCAGGCGTGGCAACCGGTGCCGCCGGAAACTCGACCCGCACCTGCGGGTACCTGCCCTTCTCGTCACGGACGTTGCCGGTGCCGGTGAACTGCAGCAGGCGCTGGTCGGCGGTGGCATAGACCAGCGTGACCGCCGGCACCGCGAAGCCGAACCAGGCGTCGAGCTTCATCTGCAGTTGCTCGGCCGGCTCGCCCTGCCAGCTGACCGCGCCGGTGCGCTGGAGTTTCAACGGCACCAGGCGCTGCCGACTGGGCAGCAGGAACTGGAAGGCCACGCTCTGCCCGGCCTGCAGCGCGGCCCAATGACTGCGCACCGCCGCATCGAAACCGGCATCCACCACCGCCCCCGAAGGAAGGGTGATGGCACGGCTGAAGGTGGGTGCCTGGGCGCTGGCGCGGACCGATACCTGGCGGTCGGCGGCACGGCCGCGCACCCCTTCCTGATAGCCATCGCGGCCATCGTCCAGGGTGAAATCCGGTGTCTGCGGGCTGCCCTGCGGCGTCATCCACTTGCGCGCGAACGGGCGGCCGTCACTGCAGCGGTACAGCACCAGCCGCGACTGGGCACTCGCCGGCCCCTGCAGCCAATGGGTCTCGCGATACAGCAGGCGGCCATCGGCAGTGGCGTACGCGCGGCCTTCCTGGCGCTGCACGGTCTGATCGGCGGCACTTACGGGGGCGGCGATCACCGACAGCAGCAGGATCAGGCAGGGCAAGGGCTGGCGCATGGAGGTCCAAACGGGCGGGCTTGCAGGGAGATACGCAGGCGGCGGTGGTTTGGATGCAGTGGGCGGATCGCGCAGACGACTTGACCATCGCTCCGCTTCGGCCTACCTTGTGCTCGCCGAAGGTATCTATCGCTTCATGCAGATGAAGGGATGGATTTAAACGGGAATCCGGTGAAGGCGCCTTGCGCGCCCATTCCGGAGCTGCCCCGCAGCGGTGAATGGAAACGACACCTGCCAACAGCACTGGGCCCTCGGGCCTGGGAAGCGGCAGGGAGTAGGTGGGCGCCCGCGCCCGTGTCCATCAGCCCGAATACCGGCCCCGGCCGGGGGACACGACCGTCTCCTGATTCGACCTGGAACGTCCGCGGGGAGGTTGCCGGGGCCTGCCGCCCTGCCGCCTGCATGGCGCTGCCCCCGTGCGTCCGCTTCACGGCATCCGGTTCGCCCGCGGGGGCGAAGGTCGCTGGCGGGGCGGAACGGGCTGCAAGGCCCCGGACGGCGCGCGGTTCCTTCGTTCCTCAATGCCCCTACGCAAAGAGGACACGTTCCAATGACCACTGTTACCAACCTGGGTTTCCCGCGCATCGGCGCCAAGCGCGAACTCAAGCGCGCGCTCGAAGCCTTCTGGTCCGGCGAGAGCAGCGCCGCGTCGCTGCAGGACACTGCGGCCGAGCTGCGCGAGCGCCACTGGCAGCTGCAGCGCGAGGCCGGCGTGGATGTGCCACCGAGCAACGATTTCAGCCTGTATGACCAGGTGCTCGATGCCGCCTTCCTGTTCGATGCGATCCCGGTCCGTTATCGCGCGCTCGCCGATGCCGAGCCGCTGAGCGGCTACTTCGCGATGGCGCGTGGCCTGCAGCGCGATGGCATCGACCTGCATGCGCTGGAAATGACCAAGTGGTTCGACACCAACTACCACTACCTGGTGCCGGAACTGCAGGCCGGCCAGGCCTTCACGGTGCGCGGCGACAAGCCGCTGGCCGAATACCGCCAGGCCAAGGCGCTGGGGATCGAGACCCGGCCGGTGCTGATCGGGCCGGTCACCTTCCTGCGGTTGTCCAAGACCACCGATGGCAGCAACGCGCTGGATCTGCTCGATGCGCTGCTGCCGGTGTACGTGCAGCTGCTCGGCGAACTCAAGGCGGCCGGCGCGGCGTGGGTGCAGCTGGATGAGCCACTGCTGGTGCAGGACCTGGACGAGGCCACGCGCGCCGCGTTCGAACATGCCTATGCGGTACTGGCGCAGGCCGCGCGCCCCAAGGTGCTGGTGGCGACCTACTTTGGTGCGTTGGAGGACAACCTCGCGCTGGCCGCGGCGTTGCCGGTCGATGGCCTGCATGTGGACCTGGTGCGCGCACCGGAACAGCTCGACGCGGTGATCAAGGCGCTGCCGGCCGGCCGCGTGCTGTCGGCCGGCCTGGTCAACGGCCGCAACATCTGGCGCACCCACCTGGACAACGCGCTGGTGCTGGCGCGCTACGCCCACGGCCATGTAGGCAGCGATGCGCTGTGGCTGGCGCCATCGTGTTCGCTGCTGCACACCCCGGTCGATCTCGACCACGAAAAGAAGCTGGACGACGAACTGCGCAGCTGGCTGGCGTTCTCCAGGCAGAAGCTCGGCGAGCTGCGCGTGCTGGCCGATGCGATCGATGCACCGGCGCGTGCCGAAGCGCCGCTCGCCCATTCGCGCGAGTGCATCGAATCGCGCCGTCGTTCGCCACGCGTGCACAACCCGGCCGTCGCCGCCCGCCTGGCCGCACTGACCCCGGCCGATGCGCAGCGCCACAGCCGCTATCCGCAGCGCCACCTGGCGCAGGCCGCGGCGCTGAAGCTGCCGCGCTTCCCGACCACCACCATCGGCTCGTTCCCGCAGACACTGGAAGTACGTGAGGCGCGTGCCCGCAACAAGTCCGGCAAGCTGTCCGATGCGGATTACGATGCGTTCCTGGCCACCCAGACCGAACACTGCGTGCGCGTGCAGGAGCAGATCGGGCTGGACGTGCTGGTGCACGGCGAGTTCGAGCGCAACGACATGGTCGAGTACTTCGGCGAGCAGCTCCATGGCTTCGCCTTCACCAAGAATGGTTGGGTGCAGAGCTACGGCTCGCGCTGCGTGAAGCCGCCGGTGATCTTCGGCGATGTGACGCGCCCGCAGCCGATGACCGTGCGCTGGTCGCAGTACGCGCAGTCGCTCACCCAGCGGCCGATGAAGGGCATGCTGACCGGCCCGGTGACGGTGCTGCAGTGGTCGTTCGTGCGCGATGACCAGTCCCGTGCGGACACCTGCCGGCAGATCGCACTCGCCCTGCGCGATGAAGTGACCGACCTGGAGGCCGCCGGCATCGGCGTGATCCAGATCGACGAGCCGGCGATCCGCGAAGGCCTGCCGCTGCGCCGTGCGCAGTGGCGCGACTACCTGGACTGGGCGGTGGAAGCGTTCCGGATCAGTGCCAGCGGCGTGCGCGATGCAACCCAGATCCACACCCACATGTGCTACTCCGAGTTCAACGACATCATCCACTCGGTGGCCGCCATGGATGCGGACGTGATCTCGATCGAGACCTCGCGCTCGCGCATGGAACTGCTTGATGCCTTCGTGCGCTTCCAGTATCCCAACGAGATCGGCCCGGGCGTGTATGACATCCATTCCCCGCGCGTTCCGGACAAGGCCGAGATGCTGGCCCTGCTGCGCAAGGCCGCCGAAGTGCTGCGCCCGGAGCAGATCTGGGTCAACCCGGACTGCGGCCTGAAGACCCGTGGCTGGCCGGAAACCCGTGCCGCGCTGGAAGCGCTGGTGGCCGCCGCGCGTGAACTGCGCGAGGAAACGGCAGACGCCAACGCCGCGTGATCGCCTCTTTGTAGACCGCCCCAAGGACCCCATCGCCGCCGTTGCCGGCGGTGGGGTCGACGAGAAACGCATGAACCTGCATGACCTGAGACCGATCGACCGACCCACCCTGTCCCTGCCCGACGGGCACACCAGACTGTTGCTGCATTCGTGCTGCGCACCGTGCTCGGGCGAGGTGATGGAAGCGATCACCGCTTCCGGCATCGATTACACGATCTTCTTCTACAACCCCAACATCCACCCGGTAAAGGAATACGAACTGCGCAAGCAGGAGAACATCCGCTTCGCCGAGAAACATGGCGTGCCGTTCGTCGACGCCGACTACGACACCGACAACTGGTTCTCGCGTGCGCGCGGCATGGAGAACGAGCCCGAGCGCGGCATCCGGTGCACGATGTGCTTCGACATGCGCTTCGTGCGCACCGCGCTGTACGCGCATGAGAACGGCTTTGCGGTGATCAGCAGCTCGCTGGGCATCTCGCGCTGGAAGGACATGAACCAGATCAACGACTGCGGCCACCGCGCCGCCGCACACTACCCGGGTATCCAGTACTGGGACTACAACTGGCGCAAGGGCGGCGGTGCCGCGCGGATGGTGGAGATCAGCAAGCGCGAGCAGTTCTACCAGCAGGAGTACTGCGGCTGCGTGTACTCGCTGCGCGACGCCAACCGCCACCGCCGCGAGACCGGCCGCGAGCGCATCAAACTGGGCGTGCTGTACTACGGCGATGGCACCTCCCGGCAGGGCGACGCCGACTGACCGCTGCGGGGGCGTCGGCTAGACTGGGCGCCCCCACCGTCGTGAAGCCGCCATGAGCCGTTACCCCGCCGATGTCGCCCTGGTCGTGATCGACCTGCAGCCGGACTTCATGCCCGGTGGCGCACTGGCCTGCGTGGACGGCGATGCGATCGTGCCGGACATTGCGGCGCTGCTGGCCGAACGCCGTTACGGCACCGTGGTGGCGACCCAGGACTGGCACCCGGCCGACCACGCCTCCTTCGCCAGCCAGCACCCGGGCCACCTCCCGTTCGAGGCGATCCTGCTGCACGCGCAGCCGCAGACCCTGTGGCCGGACCACTGCGTGCAGGGCAGCGCCGGTGCCGCGCTGCACCCGGGCGTGGACTGGACGGTGGCTGACCTGATCCTGCGCAAAGGCACCCGCCGCGCGGTGGACTCGTACAGTGCCTTCCGTGAAAACCACGGTCCCGACGGGACCCGCCCGGCCACCGGCCTGGCCGGCTGGCTGCATGAGCGCGGCATCCGCGAGGTGCATGTGTGCGGCCTGGCGCGCGATTACTGCGTGCTGTGGAGCGCGCAGGATGCGGTGAAGTCCGGCTTCCGGGTCAAATTCCATTGGGACCTGACCCGGCCGGTGACCGACGCCAACGATGGGATGGTGCGCGAGGCGTTGGCGAAGGCGAAGATCGCGGTGATCTGACGGGTGAACCCGGGCGCCGGTCCGAACGGCGTACCGACCAACGGTCGGTACCTGCCGGATCAAAGAACGATCGGCGGGTGCCAGCCGTGCGCGGGTAGTGCCGGCCGCTGGCCGGCTCCCGATACCGTTCGGGGCGTGCGAGGAGCCGGCCAGGGGCCGGCACTACCGGAGCGTCGTACACCAACGGTGGGTTCCTGCCCGTCAGCGGAAGACGACGGTGCGATGCCCGTTGCGCAGGATCCGATGCTCCACATGCCGGCGTACCGCGCGGGCCAGCACCTGCGATTCGGTATCGCTGCCCAGCCGCACCAGATCGCGCGGCGTCATCGCGTGATCCACGCGCGCCACGTCCTGCTCGATGATCGGGCCTTCGTCCAGATCCGGGGTCACGTAGTGCGCGGTCGCACCGATGATCTTGACCCCGCGGGCGTGCGCCTGGTGATACGGCTGCGCGCCCTTGAAGCTGGGCAGGAAGCTGTGGTGGATGTTGATCGCCCGCCCGGCCAGCGCCTCGCACAGGCGCGGCGACAGAATCTGCATGTAGCGCGCCAGTACCACCAGGTCGATCTGCTCGCGTTCGACCAGGTCGATGATCTGCTGCTCCTGCACGGCGCGGTTGTCCGCGTTGACCGGCAGGTGATGGAAGGGCACGCCGTACGAGCCGGCCAGCGCGGCGAAGTCCTCGTGATTGGAGGCCACCGCCGCGATGTCCACCTGCAGCTGCCGGCTGTGCGCACGGAACAGCAGGTCATTGAGGCAATGCCCCTGCCTGCTCACCAGCACCAGCAGCCGTGCCCGGCGGCGGGCATCATGCAGTTGCCAGTCCATGCCGAATTCGGCGGCCAGCGTGGCCATGCGGGCTTCCACGTCGCCCAGTGACTGATCGGCGGCCCGATCGAAGTGCACGCGCAGGAAGAACCGGCCGCTCTCGTCGTCGCCGAACTGCTGGGCATCGAGGATGTTGCAGCCCAGCTCGAACAACAGGCCGGACACACGGTAGACGATCCCGGTACGGTCCGGGCATGACAGGGTGAGGATGGAATCGGGGCGCATCCGGCCAGTGTAAGCGAGCACCGCCGGGCTGCGGTCGATGCTCTCAGATGCAACCAAGGGTGCCCGTGCCAGCAGTTACACCGCCGTCGGGTCCACCTTTTCCACATCGATCCCGTACCGGTCGATCGCCACCTGCAGCTGGGCACGTTCGATCCGGCCCTCATCGGCCAGCGACTTGAGCGCGGCAAGCACGATGAAGTGGCGGTCGACTTCAAAGAACGTACGCAGTGACTCGCGCGTGTCCGAGCGGCCGAAGCCATCAGTGCCCAGGGCGGTGAAGCGGCGGCCATCGATGAAGGGACGGATCTGGTCGCCGACGATCTTCATGTAGTCGGTGGCCACGATCACCGGGCCGGGGTGCGCGGCCAGGCACTGTTGCACGTACGGCACCCGCGGTTCCTGCACCGGATGCAGCAGGTTCCAGCGCTCGACCGCCAGGCCATCGCGGCGCAGCTCGGTGAGGCTGGTGGCGCTCCACACGTCGCTGGCTATGCCGAAGTCCTGCTGCAGCAGCGACGCCGCGGCTTCCACTTCGCGCAGGATCGCGCCGCTGCCCATCAGCTGCACGCGCAGCGCGGGGTCGCTGTCGGCGGCGGCGGGGTGCAGCAGGTACAGGCCCTTGAGGATGCCCGCTTCACTGCCTTCGGGCAGTGCCGGGTGCGGATAGGCCTCGTTGAGCACGGTGATGTAGTAGTAGATGTCTTCCTGGTCCACGTACATCCGGCGCAGGCCGTCCTGGATGATCACCGCCAGTTCGAAGTTGTAGGTGGGATCGAAGGAGACGCAACTGGGGATCACCGAGGACAGCACATGGCTGTGGCCGTCGTCGTGCTGCAGCCCCTCGCCCATCAGCGTGGTACGCCCGGAGGTGGCACCGAGCAGGAAGCCGCGGGTGCGCGCATCGGCAGCCGCCCAGGCCAGGTCGCCCACGCGCTGCAGGCCGAACATCGAATAGAAGATGTAGAACGGAATCGTGGCCAGGCCGTGGTTGCTGTAGGCCGTGCCGGCGGCGATCCATGAGCAGATCGCACCGGATTCGTTGATGCCTTCCTGCAGGATCTGGCCGTCCTTGGCTTCCTTGTAATAGCTCAGCTGGCCGGCGTCCTGCGGGGTGTACAACTGGCCGAGGTAGGAGTGGATGCCGATCTGGCGGAACAGGCCTTCCATGCCGAACGTGCGTGATTCATCGGGCACGATGGGGATGATCAGCTTGCCCAGTTCGGGGTCCTTGAGCAGCGTGGTGAGGATGCGCACGAAGCCCATCGTGGTGGACTGGCCGCGTTCGCCACTGCCCTGCAGCTGGGTGGCGAAGGCCGACAGCGCCGGCACCGGCAACGGATCGACGTGGGTCAGGCGCGCCGGCAGCTGGCCGCCCTGGGCTTGGCGGCGCTGCGCGAAGTAACGCGCTTCGGCGCTGCCCGGCGCCGGGCGCAGGTAGGGCATCTCCTCCAGCTGGTCGTCACTGACCGGCAGATCAAACCGATCACGGAACGCACGCACCGCATCGGCGCTCATCTTCTTGAGCTGGTGGTTGATGTTCTGGCCTTCACCGGCCTCGCCCATGCCGAAGCCCTTGACCGTCTTGGCCAGGATCACGCTTGGCCGGCCGTTGCCGGCGACCGCCTGCGCGTAGGCGGCGTAGACCTTCTGCGGATCGTGACCGCCGCGCGCGAGCGCCCAGATCTCGTCATCGCTCAGGTCCGCGACCAGGGCCAGCAACTCGGGATACTTGCCGAAGAAATGCTCGCGCACATAGGCACCGTTCTGCGACTTGAAGGTCTGGTAGTCGCCATCCACGCATTCCATCATGCGCTGGCGCAGCAGGCCGGTGCTGTCCTTGGCCAGCAGCGCGTCCCAGCCACCGCCCCAGATCACCTTGATGACGTTCCAGCCGGCGGCACGGAAGGTGCCTTCCAGTTCCTGGATGACCTTGGCATTGCCGCGCACCGGACCGTCCAGGCGCTGCAGGTTGCAGTTCACCACGAACACCAGGTTGTCCAGGCGCTCGCGGCCGGCCACCGAGATCGCCGCCAGCGATTCGGGCTGGTCCATTTCGCCATCGCCCAGGAAGGCCCAGACCTTGCGGCCCTGGTGCTCCTTCAACCCGCGGTATTCCAGATAGCGCATGTAGCGCGCCTGGTAGGCGGCGGTGAGCGGCCCCAGCCCCATCGAGACCGTGGGGAACTGCCAGAAGTCCGGCATCAGGCGCGGGTGCGGATACGAGGACAGGCCATCGCGGTCGGATTCGCGGCGGAAGTTGTCCATCCGTTCCGGTGCGATGCGGCCTTCGACGAACGCACGGCCGTAGATGCCCGGCGCCGAGTGGCCCTGGATGTAGATCATGTCGCCGTCGAAGGTGTCGGTGCGGCCGCGGAAGAAGTGATCGAAGCCGACGTCGTACAGCACCGCTGCGGACTGATACGTGGCGATGTGGCCGCCCACGTTGGAGTGCTTGCCGGCGCGCAGCACCATCACCATCGCGTTCCAGCGGATCATCGCGTTGAGCCGGCGCTCGATGCCGAGGTCGCCCGGGTAGGCCGGCTGGCGTTCCACGGGAATGGTGTTGGTGTACGCCGTCCACACACGGCCATGCAGGTCGCCATGGCGGGCCGTGTCCAGCTCGGTCAGCTGGTCCATCAGGTAGTGCGCGCGCGGGCGGCCGGCGGCGTGGATGACCGCCTCCAGCGACTCACGCCATTCCTGGGTTTCCTGCGGGTCGGTATCGAGGGGGGCGAGCGCTGGGTTCATGTCCATCTCCGGGGAAGGCTGCCAGGCCGTGCGCAGGACGCGACGGCAGCGGGGGCGGCACAACGCGGAAGCGGCGTCGCCCAGGCTGCGGAGCCGGGCGAGCAGGCAACCTGGCGGTTGCGGGACAGGCACGATAAGCAGGGCCCAGCGAGGCGGGTAGACCGGATGGGCTTGGCGCTTTATAAAGAAATTCTTTCCAATGGAGCGCGAGAATGGCGGCCAGCATGAACATTCTCCAATCAATCCGCAGTTTCATCCGGACCGCCGATGCCGGCAGCCTGGCCGCGGCCGCGCGGACGCTGGGGGTCAGTCCGGCCGCGGTCGGGCAGAACATCGCCCGGCTGGAGGCGCATCTGGGCGTGCGCCTGCTCAACCGCACCACCCGGACCCTGGCCCTGACCGAGCGCGGCGCGCTGTACCTGGCCCAGGTGCGCCATATCGAGCGCGACCTGCAGCGCGCCCAGGCTGCCGTGACCGATCTGGACGCCACGCCCGAAGGGCGCCTGCGGATCGCCAGCAGCACCGCCTTCGGCCGGCACGCGCTGGCGCCGCTGCTGCCCTCGCTTCAGGCGCGTTTCCGGCGCCTGGCGATCGAACTGCTGCTCACCGACCGCAGCGTGGACCACGCCCACGAAGACGTGGACGTGAGCATCCGGATCGAGCCGCAGTTGGAGGAAGGCCTGGTGGCGCGCCCGATCGCGCAGGTGCCGTTCGTGTTCTGCGCGGCCCCGTCCTATCTCGCGCGGGCTGGCATTCCGCTGACGCCGGAGGCGCTGCGCGAGCACCGCTGTCTGCTGCTGCGCTACCCGCTGGACGGGCGCTATCTGCCGTGGGGCTTCGTGCGCGACGGCATGCGTTTCGATGCCGAGGTCGCCCCGGCGCTGGTCAGCGACGACATCGATGCGCTGGCCGCGATGGCAGTCGCCGGCGGCGGCATCACCCGGCTGGCTGCGTTCGTCGCCGCGCCCTATCTCGCGCGCGGTGAGCTGCAGGCGCTGTTCGAGCCCGGCGATGCGGAGAGCACGCAGGCCTCACCGGAGCCGATGCGGTTGTTCCTGTGCGTCAGCGATCGCCGCGATCTGACCCCGAAGGTGCGGGCGCTGATGCAGCACATCATCGAGGGGCTGCCGCCCGCATGGCGGGTGGACGCCGGCTGAGCGCAGGGCCACCCGGATGCCGGCCAGCGGCCGGCACGACCTTTCTCGGGTCAGCGTTCCGGGGCGATGAACACGCCGCGGGCTTCGCGCGGTTCGCAGCGCAGGTACTGCGGTGCCGGTGCCACCGAATCGCCGAGTGCGGCGGCGGCATGCCACGGCCAGCGCGGGTCATAGAGGATGCCGCGGGCCAGCGCGATCGCATCGGCGTGGCCATGGCGCAGGATCGACTCGGCCTGCGAGGGCTCGGTGATCAGGCCCACCGCGATGACCGGCATGCGCAGCTTGTGCGCCTTGATCGCCTGCGCGAACGGCACCTGGTAGCCCGGCGACAGCGGAATCTGCTGGCGCGGATCATTGCCGCCACTGGAGACATGCAGGAACTGGCACCCGCGCGCGTCCAGCACGTGCGCCAGGGTCGTGCTCTGCTCGATATCCCAGCCGCCGGCCACCCAGTCGCTGGCGGAGATGCGCACACCGACGGCAATGCGATCGGACACCGCTTCGCGCACCGCATCGAACACACGCACCAGCAGGCGCATGCGGTTCTCCAGCGAGCCGCCGTATTCGTCCTCGCGGCGGTTGCTCAGCGGCGACAGGAACTGGTGCAGCAGGTAACCGTGCGCGGCATGCAGCTCGATCAGGTCCATGCCGACGCGTTCAGCGCGACGGGCCGCCGCCGCGAAGGCGTCCACGATCGCATCGATGCCGGCCAGGTCCAGTTCGGTCGGCGTCGGATCGGTCTTGGCGAACGGCAGAGCGGACGGCGCGACCGTGGGCCACGAGCGCGGATCGGACGGGTCCATCGCGCCGCCGCCTTCCCACGGCTTGTTGACCGAGGCCTTGCGGCCGGCATGGCCCAACTGCACGCCCAGCGGCATCGGCGACCACTGCCTGACCGAGGCCACGACCGAGGCCAGCGCGGCTTCGGTAGCGTCATCCCACAGGCCCAGATCGGCCCAGCTGATGCGGCCTTCCGGCAGCACGGCGGTGGCTTCCAGGATCAGCAGGCCGGCGCCGGACTGCGACAGCTGCCCGAGGTGGATGCGGTGCCAGTCATTGGCGAGGCCGTCGGTGCAGGAGTACTGGCACATCGGCGCGATCACGATGCGGTTGGGCAGGGACAGCGGGCCGAAGGAAATGGAGGAAAAGAGCTGGCTCAAGGGGGGAACTCGGGAAGAGGAAATGGAACCGGGCGCCATTGCACTCCTGTGCGGCGGCGGAGGCAACCGTGCCAGTGGATCAGTGTTTCGCAGCGGCTCAGGCGGTGGCGGTCCCCGGCAGCAGGAAGGCCAGCGCGTCGGCGCAGGACTGGTCGACCTTCAGGCTCAGCAGCGCATCGGCGCGGGTAAGCCCGCGGTTGAGCGCGGCGATCGGCAACCCGGCCTGGGCCGCGGCCTGCACGAAGCGGAAGCCGGAATAGACCATCAGCGAGGAGCCGACCACCAGCACCGCATCGGCGCGCTGCAGATGGTCGTGAACGGTGGCCACGCGCTCACGCGGCACGCTTTCACCGAAGAACACGACATCCGGCTTGAGTACGCCGCCGCAGGCCGGGCAGGCCGGCACCTGGAAGGACGAGAAATCGATGTTCAGATCAGCATCGCCGTCTGGCGCCTGTGCGGCCTCCAGGTGCTCCCAGCCCGGGTTGAGCGCCAACAGCCGCTGCTGGAACGCCTCGCGCGGCGTACGCGCTTCACAGCCCATGCAGCGCACCTGGTCCAGCCGACCATGCAGATCGATCACCGCTTCGCTACCGGCCCGCTGATGCAGCCGGTCGACGTTCTGGGTGAGCAGCAGCTCGACCTGGCCACGCGCTTCCAGCGCAGCGAGCGCGGCGTGCGTGCGGTTCGGCTGGGCCCAACCGAACCGTGGCCAGCCCAGCAGGCTGCGCGCCCAATAGCGCTGGCGCGTGGCCAGCTCACCCATGAATGCCTGATAGGTGACCGGCGGCGTCCGCTTCCACTGGCCATCGGCATCGCGGTAATCCGGGATGCCCGAATCGGTGCTGCAGCCCGCGCCGGTCAGCACGAACAGGCGCTGGGCGCGGTCGATGAACTCGGCGAGAGGTGTGCTCATGGACAGCAGATGGGGGCGCAGGGGGGGTGAGGCAATCCGGAGATCGGCAGCCGCTTACGGGCCCGGGATGTCACCCGGCAGCGACGGGACACTGGTCGGGTGGCCGTCGGCATCCAGCGCGATCATCACGAAGTGCCCGCGCGTGCACAGCTTGCGCTCGCCGGTGTGGAGATCTTCGGCGATCAGTTCCACTTCCACCTTCATCGAGCTGCGCCCGACTTCGACGATGCGGCCGACGGTTTCCACCATCTGGCCGATGCGGATCGGCAGCTTGAAATCGACCTGGTCCGAGCGCGCGGTGACCACGGTGCGGCGCGAGTAGCGGGCCGCGGCCAGGAACGCCGCCTTGTCCATCCAGGCCAGTGCCTGGCCACCGAACAGAGTGCCCAGGTGGTTGGTGTGGTTGGGGAACACGATCTCGGCCATGCGGACTTCGATGGGCGGGATGGTTTCGGGGATCGGGGTCATGGCGGGGGCCGGGAGTGGTGGGGTGGCGCGGATGATACGACAGGGGGGTGGATGGGTCGCGTAGAGCGCAGACGAAAAAGCCCCGGAACAGGTCCGGGGCTCTTCGGAATCACGACGCGAGCGTCAGATCAGAACGACATGTCGAACGACACTTCGCCCTTCACGCCCACCTGGTAGGCCGACGAACGGCGCTCGAAGAAGTTGGTCAACTCCTGCACGTCCTGCAGCTCCATGAAGCTCAGCGGATTGCGCACGTTGTACTTCTTCTCCATGCCCAGGCGATGGAAATGATTGTCCGCGCAATGCTGCAGATACTGGCGCATGTCACGCGTCGAAATGCCTGCCACGCCGCCCGACAGCACGTCCTCGGCGAACTGCACTTCGCACTCGATCGCCTCGGCCAGCATGTCATACACCTGCTGCTTCATCGCATCGTCGAACAGGTCCGGCTCTTCCTCGCGGATCACGTCCACGCACTCGAAGGCGAACTCCATGTGCGCGCTCTCGTCGCGGAACACCCAGTTGGTGCCCGAGGCCAGACCGTTGAGCAGGCCACGCGAACGGAAGTAGTACACGTAGGCGAAAGCTGCAAAGAAGAACAGGCCCTCGATGCACGCCGCAAAGCAGATCTGGTTGAGCAGGAACTGGCGACGCTCGTCACGGGTCTCGATGCGCTTCAGGTTCTGGATCGAGTCGATCCACTTGAAGCAGAAGTCCGCCTTCTTCTTGATCGAGTCGATGTTCTCCACCGCGTCGAACGCCTTGGCGCGCTCGTCCGGATCGGGCAGGTAGTTGTCGAGCAGGGTCAGGTAGAACTGCACGTGCAGCGCTTCTTCGTACAGCTGGCGCGACAGGTACATGCGCGCTTCCGGCGCATTCAGATGCTGATACAGGTTCAGCACCAGATTGTTGGACACGATCGAATCGCCGGTGGCGAAGAACGCGACCAGGCGGTGGATCAGGTGGCGCTCGCCCGGCGACATCTTGCCGTGCAGGTCGCTGATGTCGATCTGGAAGTTGATTTCCTCGACCGTCCAGGTGTTCTTGATGGCGTTGCGATACATGTCATAGAACTGCGGGTAGCGCATCGGGCGCAACGTCAGTTCGAAACCTGGATCGAGCAGCATTTGACGAGGCTTGTCGGCCATGGTGTTTCGTCCTTCTTGGCAACGACCGACCAACGGTCGGTCGCTACCGGATGTGTGATTTTTCCGGCGGAACCGGTGTTCCCGGATAGGCGCCGACGTTGGTCGGCGTACCCGGCGGTGCCGGCCCGGTGGGCCGGCACGCCTTGGTTACTGGCACGCCTCGCAGCTTTCCGGGTTTTCCAGCGAGCAGGCGACGGCTTCGACCGGGGTGTAGCTGCTGACGGTCGTCTTGGCGATCTTGGTCGCCGGACGCGAGCGCAGGTAGTACGTGGTCTTGATGCCCTGCTTCCAGGCGTACATGTACATGGAGGACATCGCGCCGATGTTCGGGCTTTCCATGAACAGGTTGAGCGAGGCGGACTGGTCGATGAATGCGCCGCGGTCGGCGGCCATGTCGATCAGCGAACGCATCGGCAGTTCCCAGGCGGTGCGGTACACGTGGCGCAGCGTTTCCGGGATCTGGGTGATGCCCTGGATCGAGCCTTCGGCCAGCTTGATCGCGTCGCGCATTTCCGGGGTCCAGTGGCCGAGCTTCTTGAGCTCGTTCACCAGGTAACGGTTGACCTGCAGGAAGTCGCCGGACAGCGTTTCGCGCTTGAACAGGTTGGACACCTGCGGCTCGACGCACTCGTAGCAACCGGCGATCGAGGCGATGGTCGCGGTCGGGGCGATCGCGATCAGCAGCGAGTTGCGCAGGCCGTGTTCCTTGATGCGCTCACGCAGGGCATCCCAACGCGCGGTGTCTTCGGGCACCACGTTCCAGGCATCGAACTGCAGCTCGCCGCTGGCCGCACGGGTGTCGGCGAAGGACGGGTGCTTGCCGCGTTCCTGGGCCAGCTCGCACGAGGTTTCCAGGGCGTGGAAGTAGATCGTCTCGGCGATTTTCTTCGACAGCGTACGGGCTTCGGCACTGTCGAAGGCCAGGCGCTTGCGGAAGAACACGTCCTGCAGGCCCATGCAGCCCAGGCCGACCGGACGCCAGCGCAGGTTGCCGCGGCGGGCGGTTTCGATCGGGTAGAAGTTCAGGTCGATCACGCGGTCGAGCTGACGCACGGCCAGGCGCACGGTGTCGGCCAGCTTGTCGAAATCGAACTCGCCGTGACCATCGAAATGATTGCCCAGGTTGATCGAGCCCAGGTTGCACACCGCGGTCTCTTCGGCCGAGGTGATTTCCAGGATTTCGGTGCACAGGTTGGACAGGTGGATCACGTTGCCCGGGCGCAGCGTCTGGTTGCTGGCGCGGTTGCACTTGTCCTTGAACGTCATCCAGCCGTTGCCGGTCTCGGCCAGGGTACGCATCATCCGCGAGTACAGCTTGCGGGCGGAGATCGTGCGCTGGGCCTTGCCCTGGGCTTCGGCCTGCAGGTAGGCCTGCTCGAAGGCTTCGCCGAACAGATCGGTGAACTCGGGCACCACGCTCGGATCGAACAGCGACCATTCCTGGTCGGCCTCCACGCGCTGCATGAACAGGTCCGGCACCCAGTTGGCCAGGTTCAGGTTGTGCGCACGGCGCGATTCGTCACCGGTGTTGTCACGCAGTTCGAGGAAGTCCTCGACGTCGGCGTGCCAGGTTTCCAGGTACACGCAGGCCGCGCCCTTGCGCTTGCCGCCCTGGTTCACTGCGGCGACCGAGGAATCCATGGTCTTCAGCCACGGCACGATGCCGTTGGAATGGCCGTTGGTCGACTTGATCAGCGAACCACGCGAACGCACGCGGCTGTAGCTGACGCCGATGCCGCCGCTGAACTTGGAGAGCTGGGCGATATCACCGTACTTGGCGTAGATCGACTCCAGCGAATCCTGCGGCGAATCCAGCAGGAAGCACGAGGACAGCTGCTCATGCGTGGTGCCGGAGTTGAACAGCGTCGGGCTGGACGGCAGGTAATCCAGGTTGCCCATGCGCTTGTACAGCGCCAGGGTTTCCGGCACGTCTTCGCTCAGCGCGCTGGCGATGCGCAGGAAGAACTGCTGCGGGGTCTCGATCACCTTGCGGGTGTGCGGATGGCGCAGCAGGTAACGGTCGTACAGGGTACGCAGGCCGAAGTAATCGAAATGCAGGTCCAGCGACGGATCGATCGCGTCGTTGAGCTTGCGCGCGTTGACCTGCACGAACTCCAGCAGGCGCGCGTTGATCAGGCCCACTTCGTGGCCGCGGCCAACCGACTGCGAGAACGCATGGATTTCCTGGCCGGACACTTCCTTGGCGATGAAGTTGGCCAGCAGGCGCGCGGCGAGGCGGCCGTATTCGGGTTCTTCACCGATCAGCAGCGCCGAGGTGCGGATGGACAGCTCGTCCAGCTCCTGGGTGGTCGCGCCGTTGTACAGGCCGGAGATGGTGCGGGTCGCAACGCGCATCGGATCCACCGCATGCAGACCTTCGCAGCAGCGCTGTACGGCGCGCACGATCTTGTTCAGGTCCACCAGTTCGGTCGTGCCATTGCGCTTGGTCACGCTCATGGCGGTCGCCGTGGGCGGCGAGGTCAGCAGGAATTCGCTTTCCTTATCGATAGCTGCGCTGGTTTCGGTGCTCACGGCGTTTTCCTCTTGGCGTGATTTGGGGTGGTACAGCGTGGGTCTGCCTGGCAGGCGCCGGAACCGATGCAGAGATGCTCAGGGTGGACTATCGGCGTCGCAGGAGCCGCGACCCGGGCAGGCAAGCCTGCGGGCGGTTCCCCTGCGTCACCGGTCCTCTCCCCCCGGAGAATCCTGCGACCGGCACCACACGCTGTACTTCGTGCGGTTGTCAGTAGGTCTTCAGGCCATCGGCGTGAAGGCGATACGCCCGTCGACTTGTGGTCGGCGGTACCGACGGCCACAAGATAGTGGGGGTACCAGGTGTCGTCAACGCCAAATGTAGTGAATTTCCCTAATCCCTTGCGGCGCAAGGACCGGGCCGGGAAGGCGTCCGACGAACGGTCTGGACCTGTCGAAAGCGAGTGCGCAGTCAAGGCCGAAACGCCGATCCGGGATGCGACGCAGGGGCACGAAAAACGGAACAGCGGGCCTCACGCGACTCTAACGAATGGCCGCCGGTCAGGGTGACTTCCGACCCGCGCCGGGGACGCCCCGGGGTGCCACGCTCCGATGCGTCTCCTTTATATGAACGCGACCATGCGCCTGCCCCTGACCGGCTGTCTGATGTTGGGCCTGACCTTGGCTGGCACCACCGCTGCCGGCGAGAGCAAGGGGCCGGAACTGTCCTCGCGCCAGTGCGGGGTAAGCACCCCTTACAACGTGCTGGTGGACAGCGGCGGGATCTGGCTGCGCAACCGCGACCACGTGCCGGCGGAGATCTTCTTCCACGATGGCGAACTGAACATCGATCGCCAGCCGATCCCGGTCAGCGACGCCGATGCCCAGCGCCTGCGCCAGCTCGAGTGGGGCACCCGCCAGCTGGTGCCTGCCGTGGCCGGGGTGGCCGGGGAGGCCACGGACATCGCCTTCGATGCGCTGGGGGCCACGGTGGAGATCATGACCGGCAGCCGCCGGAAGGCGCGCGAGGTGGAGGGGCTGCGCAGGGATGCCCACGATTACGTTGGCCGTACGCTGGGCCGCGGGATCTGGGAGCAGGATCTGTTCGGCGAACAGTTCGAGGCGCGCATCGAGCAGGCGGCCGAGTCGATGTCGGCCTCGCTTGCCCGCGGGGTGATGTGGACGATGCTGACCGGCGGCTCGGATCGGATCGAGGCGCGCGCCGAGAAGATGGAGGCCGACCTGGAGCGTCGCATGGACGTCCGAGGGCAGGCGCTGGAGGCACAGGCCCGGTCGTTGTGCACCCAGGTGCTGGCGCTGGATGCGATCCAGCAGTCGTTGGAGGTGCGCTACCAGGGCAAGCCGCTGGCGATGATGGTGATGGACCGCGAGAAGGACGCGACCGCGCCGATCGCGCACGAACAGCCGCGCGGGGACGCGCTGGTGTTACCGCCGTTGTAGAGAACATCCACGCATGGCGTGGATCTACATCACGGCCTGTCCGGGCCCGGCGTGGGATTACGCGCGGTGCGGGGTGCCCAGGTACTCGGCGCTCTGCATTTCAATCAGGCGCGAGGCGGTACGTTCGAACGCGCCCTGCAGCCGGACGCCGGAATACAGCCCGACCGGTGAATCGGTCGCGGTGCAGACCAGGTTGACGTGGCGGTCGTACAGCTCGTCGATCAGGTTGACGAAGCGGCGCGCAGCATCTTCGTTGAGCTTGTCGAAGTGCGGGATGTCGCCCAGCAGCACGGTGTTGAACTCGTGCGCGATCTCGATGTAGTCCGACGGGCCGCGCGGGCCTTCGCACAGCGCCTTGAAATCGAACCAGACGATGCTCTTGCCGCGGCCGCGTACCGGAATCTTGCGCGCTTCGATCTCGATGTTGCCCGCCTTGGCCGGCTGCCCACCGCTGAGCTCGGCCCAGCGGCCGGCCAGCCAGGCATCGCTGCCGGCATCGATCGGGGACTGGTACACCGGCGAGCGGGTCAGCGCGCGCATGCGGTAATCTTCGGTGCCTTCGGCGTACAGTTCCACGCAGTAGGTCTGCAGCAGCCCGATCGCGGGCAGGAAGCTGTCGCGCTGCAGGCCGTTGAGGTACAGGTTTTCCACCGCGGTGTTGGAGGTGGTCACCAGGGTCACGCCCTCGGCGAACATGCGCTCGAGCAGGCGCGCCAGCAGCATCGCATCGCCGATATCGGTGACGAAGAACTCGTCGAGCACCAGCACGCGCAGTTTGCTGCGCCATTCCTGGGCGATCTTCGCCAGCGGATCGCTTTGCCCCTGGTGCTCGCGCAGGCGCTCGTGGATGCCGCGCATGAAGCGATGGAAGTGGGTGCGGTACTTCTGCTCGATCGGCAGGCCGTCGTAAAACAGATCGACCAGGAAGGTCTTGCCGCGTCCCACCCCACCCCAGAAGTACAGCCCCTTGACCGGCTCGGGCTTCTTCCAGAATGCGGAAAGGCGATCCAGCCAGCCATCCTGCGCGCTGTCGACCAGCGCGATATGGATGCGGTCCAGCTCGGCCAGGGCCGCGTGCTGGGCCGGGTCGTTCTGCCATTCGCCCCGGGCCACGCCATCGGCGTAGCGCTGCGACGGGGTCATCACGGTGCCGCTCATGCCGCGTCGGGGGCCGCGTCGGGCGCGGGAACCGGCAGCCACTGCTTGACGCCATGGATGAGCGCGCCGCGCAGGTCGACGATCTTGCGGTGGAAGAAGTGGCTGGTATCGGGCATGCGCACCAGTTCATGCGGTGCGTCCAGGCCGTCCAGCCAGTCATAGACCGCCTGCGGATCGACGATCTCGTCTTCCTCACCCTGGATCACCAGCCACTGGGCCGGCGGCTGCATGCCCTCGAAATCCCAGCGCCCGGCCGGCGGTGCGATCGAGATCAACGTGGTCGGCTGCAGGTCGCCCGCCGCGCGCAGCGAGACGTAGGCGCCGAAGCTGAAACCGGCCAGCCACAGCGCCTGGCCCGGCCGCTGCGCACGGACCCAGGCGGCGACGGCCTTGAGGTCGTCCTGCTCGCCCACGCCGTTGTCGAACGTGCCGGCCGAGTCACCGACGCTGCGGAAGTTGAAGCGCACGGTGGCGATGCCCAGGTCGCGCAGCGAGCGCGCGGCCATGGTCACCACCTTGTTGTGCATGCTGCCGCCCTCGGTGGACAGCGGATGGCAGACGATCGCCACCACCGGCTGCACCGCGACACCGGCCTCGGGCAGATCAACCACGACATCCAGCGGACCGACCGGTCCGGCCAGCGTCAGCGCACCGCTTTCTTGGGGAAATGGGGGATTGTGCATGGCGTCATAATACCGTCCCTCCGCGTGCTTCACCGCCGCTCCCGCCGGGTCCGTACATGCACTATCTGGTTTTCAGCGTTTTCTGCAGCGTGCTGGTCTCGGTCCTGCTGAAGCTGGCGCCGCGCCAGCGGCTGGACATGCCGCAGGTGGTGACCTGGAATTATCTGGTCGCCAGCGTGCTCAGCGCGGTGCTGCTGCAGCCCTCGCTGGCCTCGCTGCAGACCCCGCACGCGCCGTGGGCCGCCCTGCTCTGCCTGGCCGTGGCGCTGCCGGCGATCTTCCTGATGATGGCCCGCGCGGTGACCCGCGCCGGGATCGTGCGCAGCGACGTGGCCCAGCGGCTGTCGCTGCTGCTTTCGCTGCTGGCCGCGTTCCTGGTGTTCGGGGAGAGCGCCAACGGCTGGAAGCTGGCCGGCCTGGGGCTGGGCCTGCTGGCGATCCTGGGCATCAGCGTGCGCCCGCGCGCTGGTGCGGCCGAGCCCTCCGGTGGGCGGGCCTGGCCATGGCTGCTGGCGGTGTGGGTGGGCTATGCGCTGGTCGACATCCTGCTCAAGAAGGTGGCGTTGTCGGGCACGCCCTCGATGGCTGCGCTGCTGGCCAGTTTCAGCCTGGCCTTCGTGCTGATGTTCCTGCTGCAGTTGTGGCGCCACCTGCGCGGCATCGCCCGCCTGCAGTGGCGCAACGGGGTCGGCGGCGCCCTGCTCGGCCTGCTCAACTTCGGCAATATCCTGTTCTACGTGCGCGCCCACCAGCACCTGCCGGACAGCCCGGCGGTGGTATTTGCCGGCATGAACATCGGCGTGGTGGTGCTGGGTGCGCTGGTGGGCATCGTCGGTTTCGGCGAGCGCACCAGTGTGTGGAACCGGGTGGGCCTGGCGTTGGCCGTGGTGGCGATCGGGTTGATCGCGTGGGGCACGTGGTAACTGGTTGATGCGGTGCCGGCCAGCGGCCGGCACTACCCGGGCAACGCGACGGTGGCCGGGCGTGCCGGCGCACCCGCGCGGTATCAGCGATCAAACCCCAGCAGCAGCGGATCATGGTCCGAGCTGCGCCACGGGCCCGCTTCGTTGCGGTCGCGGTAGCCCACATCGTCGGCTTCATCGGCGTTGATGTGCCACTCTGCCGCCGCACGCAGGCGCTTGGCCATGCCCGGGCTCAACAGCGCGTGATCCAACCGGCCGGTCATGCCGTTGTAGACGTAGCTGTAAGGCCGTTCGACCTTCGCCACGGCGAACGCATCGCGCCAGCCGGCGGCGTGCAGGGTGCGGATCGGATCTTCCATGGCGTAGGCGTTGAAGTCGCCCAGCAGCACCGCATCGCGGGTGCCGGCACCGGTCGGGTCGGTCGCCAGCCACTGGTCCAGCAGCGTGGCCGAGGCGACCCGGGTGGCATTCCAGCAGGCCTGGCCGTCCTTCTGATCGGCATCGGCGCCGGTCGCTTCCGAGCAACCCTTGGATTTGAAATGATTGGCCACGACCACGAACGGTGCGCCCTTGCCCGCACGGAAGGCCTGCGCCAGCGGCACGCGGCTGCGTTCGCCGAAGGGCTCCTTCTCCAGCACGGCGGGGGCGCCGACCGGGGTCACGCGCGTGGCGCGGTAGATGATACCGACCCGGATCGGGTTGTCACCGGGGCCCTGCTTCGCGTTGATGAAACGCCAGTCGGCACCCTGGCCCCGGTCCGCATTGAGCGCATCGACCAGCTGGGCAATCGCCGACTGCGGGCCGTAGCCATCGTTCTCCAGTTCCATCAGCGCGGCGACATCGGCACCCAGGGCGTTGATGGTGGCGACCAGCTTGGCTTTCTGCGCCTGGTGTTCGGCCAGGGTGCGCGCACCACGCAGGGTCGGGTAACCACCGCCCTGGCCGTCGCCATTGAAGAAGTTCTCCAGATTGAACGCGGCCACGTGCAGGGCGCCAGCCACCACCGGGACTGCCGGGCGCTCCAGTGCCGGCAGGTTCAGGGGACGGCTCACCTGCAGACGCGTGTTGCCCTTGGGATCGATACGGACGACGCCTTCCACATTGCGCAGGACCATGCCGGTGCGCAGGTTCGCCGCCGCCGGCAGGTAGGCCACCGGCCCGGGGTCGCGGGCGTCGCTGCCATCGTCGAGCACCAGCCGGCGGTGCAGGTTGTCGGCCACCACCTGCGCGTGCCCCGCAGTACCGGGCGCGGCCACTTCGCTCGGCTGCCAGAGGCGGCCGCCGAAGGCCACGGTCAGCTCACCGAAGCGCGAGAGGCCATCGGTGCCGGCCAGGGTCAGCGGCGCGGCGATGCGGACCTGCTGGCCATCCAGCGTGCGCCAGTCGGTGGGCGGCGCGGTCAGGGTGACCGTGGCCGACGAGGTCGGCGCCGGACGCACCTGCGGCGAGGTGGCGGGCTGCGGCTGGGCGGCATGGACCGCGCCGGACAACGCCAGCGCGAGAGCGAACACGAGGGGGGTACGGCGCATCGGAAGCAGGACTCCAGGGAAGTGCGACAAGGCTAACCACATAACGTGAAACGCCGCCCTTCGGCGGCGTCGGTGACCTGATCCGGCAAAGCCGTTATTTCAGGTTGGCCAGCATCCAGTCGACCGTGGCATGGATCTGCTCTTCGGTCAGCGCCGGATTACCGCCCTTGGGCGGCATGATGCCACCGTCCGGGCCGGTATAGCCCTCCACCGCGTGCTTGTAGAGCGTGTCCTTGCCCTGGGCGATGCGCGCATCCCAATGGCTGTGGTCCAGGGTCGGCGCATTGCCGACGCCATTGGTATGGCAGGCGGTGCAGAGGTTGTCGAAGATCACCTTGCCGTCGGTGGTGCCGCCGTAGGCGACCTGCGAGGCGGCTTTGACCAGCGCGGCGGCATGGGCGGCAGCCTGCGCGGCGGCACCGGTGCTGCCGGCGTAGACCGCACCGGCCGGCGCGATGCGCTGCTCGGTGCGCTTGGCCGCCATCGGCGAGACTTCAGGGGGAATGCTGGTGTGCAGGTAGGCCGCGAAGATGATCAGGCCAAGTGTGATGGCCATCAGCAGCGCGATGACCATGGAGAAGCGTTTCAGGAACTCGAGGTCGTAATTCCGCACTCTCTATACCCCTGGCTGGTAGTCGTTGGACCACGGCTTGTCGGCCGAGTATGACCAGCGTCGGCGGCGCTGCGCAAGCGACCCGCCGGTGTCGCAATGCAGCATCGGCGCGAGTCAGGCGCCGGCGGCACGCAGGCAGAAAATGCAGATCGACTCGACCAGCGCATCTTCATCGCCGTGCGCGTCGCGGCTGAGTGCGGTCGGGCCGACCAGCGCCTCGGTGAACGCGCCCACGATGCAGGCTGCGGCCACATGGGTGTCCTGCGGCGGGAAGGTGCCTGCTTCCACGCCATCGGCGACGATGCGCCGGAACACGTCGCCGAACAGGCGCCGGCAGCGGATGCGCTCGGCTTCCACTTCCGGATCCACCGGCTCGGCGATGAAGGCATAGGCCAGCCCGGGGCCGGCCAGCGCGCGGCGCACGAAGGCGGTGATCGCCCGGCGCAGGCGCTCGGGCGCGGGCAACGGCTCTGCCGCGATCGCCTCGAAGATGCGCAGCTCGTGGTCCACCGCGGCCGTCAGCACCTCCACGAACAGCTCGGCCTTGGAAGGAAAGTGCCGGTAGATCAGCCCGGTGGACACCCCGGCCTCGGCCGCCACGGCGGTCACCGGCGCATTGCGGTAGCCGCCGGCGGCCACCAGCGCACGGGTCGCCAGCAGGATGCGTTCACGGGCGCCGGCAAGGCGTTCTTCCATCAGGGCGGAGCGTTTATAGGCCATTTTTTGATTCTATGTTCAATTTTTGAATTTGTGTTCACTTCTTTGTCGAACCCGGCTACGCTGGGGGTACATCGCCCGCGGGACGGCCCTGTCAGCCCGTCCATCCCTCCCGGCGCGTCCCATCCCTTGTTGTTGCGGAGTCGCCCATGCACGTCCCGACCATGAACTTCGATCTCGGCGAAGAGATCGACCTGCTGCGCCAGAGCGTGGCCCATTTTGCCTCCGCTGAAATCGCCCCGCTGGCGGCCAAGGCCGACGAAGAGAATCTGTTCCCCAATGCGCTGTGGCGCAAGCTCGGCGAGCAGGGCCTGCTCGGCCTGACCGTGGAAGAGGAATACGGCGGCAGCGGCATGGGCTACCTCGCGCACGTGGTGGCGATGGAAGAGATCTCGCGTGCCTCCGGTAGCATCGCGCTGTCCTACGGTGCGCACTCCAACCTGTGCGTGAACCAGCTGCGCAAGAACGGCAACGAAGACCAGAAGCAGCGCTACCTGCCCGGCCTGTGCAGCGGCGAGCTGGTCGGCGCGCTGGCGATGAGCGAGCCCGGCGCCGGCTCGGACGTGGTCTCGATGAAGCTGCGCGCGGACAAGCGTGGCGATCACTACGTGCTCAACGGCAACAAGATGTGGATCACCAACGGCCCGGATGCCGATGTGCTGGTGGTCTACGCCAAGACCGATCCGGATGCGGGTGCCAAGGGCATCACCGCGTTCCTGATCGAGAAGGGCATGAAGGGCTTCTCCACCGCACAGAAGCTGGACAAGCTGGGCATGCGCGGCTCCAACACCTGCGAGCTGGTGTTCGAGGATTGCGAAGTGCCCGAAGCCAACGTGCTTGGCGTGGTCGGCGGTGGCGTCAAGGTGCTGATGTCCGGCCTGGACTATGAGCGCGTGGTGCTGTCCGGTGGCCCGCTCGGCCTGATGGCTGCGGCGATGGACGTGGTGATGCCGTACGTGCACGAGCGCAAGCAGTTCGGCGAGGCGATCGGCACCTTCCAGCTGATCCAGGCCAAGCTGGCCGACATGTACGTGGGCCTCAACGCCTGCCGCGCCTATGTCTACGCGGTGGCCCGCGCCTGCGACCAGGGCCGCACCACGCGCCAGGACGCGGCCGGCGCGATCCTGTATTCGGCTGAGAAGGCCACCTGGCTGACCGGGCAGGCGATCCAGATCCTGGGCGGCAACGGCTACATCAACGAGTACCCGACCGGACGGCTGTGGCGCGATGCCAAGCTGTATGAGATCGGCGCCGGCACCTCGGAGATCCGCCGCATGCTGATCGGCCGCGAACTGTTCCAGCGCACCAAGTAAGGGCCCTGCCATGACCGTATTGAGCACCCAGCTGCAACCGGGCAGCGACACCTTCGAGGCCAACCGCGCCGCGCTGCAGGCGGTGGTCGACGACCTGCGCGCCACCCTGGCGCAGACCGCGCTGGGCGGCAGCG
This sequence comes from Stenotrophomonas sp. AS1, assembly GCF_048957655.1. Lineage (NCBI taxonomy): Bacteria > Pseudomonadati > Pseudomonadota > Gammaproteobacteria > Lysobacterales > Lysobacteraceae > Stenotrophomonas > Stenotrophomonas sp. AS1. The sequence continues at coordinate 133,373 of NZ_JARVXM010000009.1, forward strand.
AAGCGGCACGCGCAAAGCACACCGCGCGCGGCAAACTGCTGGTGCGCGACCGCATCGATGCCCTGCTCGACCCGGGCAGCGCCTTCCTGGAAATCGCCCCGCTGGCCGCGCACGGCATGTATGGCGACCCGATCCCCAGCGCCGGCGTTGTCGCCGGCATCGGCCGGGTTTCCGGGGTGGAGTGCGTGATCGTGGCCAACGATGCCACGGTCAAGGGTGGCACCTACTACCCGATGACGGTCAAGAAGCATCTGCGCGCGCAGGAAGTGGCCGAGCAGAACCGCCTGCCCTGCATCTACCTGGTGGATTCCGGCGGCGCATTCCTGCCGCTGCAGGACGAGGTGTTCCCGGACCGCGACCATTTCGGCCGGATCTTCTACAACCAGGCCAACCTGTCCGCGCAGGGCATTCCGCAGATCGCCTGCGTGATGGGCAGCTGCACCGCCGGTGGCGCCTACGTGCCGGCGATGAGCGATGAAACGGTGATCGTGCGCGAGCAGGGCACCATCTTCCTCGGCGGCCCGCCGCTGGTGAAAGCGGCCACCGGTGAAGTGGTCACGGCCGAAGAACTGGGCGGTGCCGATGTGCACACGCGCATTTCCGGCGTGGCCGACCACATGGCCGACAACGACCTGCAGGCGCTGGCCCGGGTCCGCGCGATCATCGCCCAGCTCAACTGGCGCAAGCCCGAGCCGGCGCTGGCGGTGCAGGCTCCGGTGGAACCGCGGCATCCGGCCCACGAGCTGTACGGCGTGATTCCGGACGATACGCGCAAGCCGTACGACGTGCGCGAAGTGATCCTGCGCCTGGTCGACGATTCGCGCTTCGATGAGTTCAAGCCGCGCTACGGCAACACTCTGGTCACCGGCTTTGCGCATCTGCACGGCTACCCGGTGGGCATCATCGCCAACAACGGCATCCTGTTCTCCGAGTCCGCGCTGAAGGGCGCGCACTTCATCGAACTGTGCACGCAGCGCGGCATTCCGCTGGTGTTCCTGCAGAACATCACCGGCTTCATGGTCGGCCGCAAGTACGAGCACGGCGGCATCGCCAAGGACGGGGCCAAGCTGGTGATGGCCGTGGCCTGCGCCAAGGTGCCCAAGTTCACCGTGGTGATCGGCGGCTCGTTCGGCGCCGGCAACTACGGCATGTGCGGCCGTGCCTATTCGCCTAACTTCCTGTGGATGTGGCCGAACGCACGCATCGGCGTGATGGGCGGCGAGCAGGCCGCCAGCGTGCTGGCCACGGTCAAGCGCGATGGCATCGAAGCCAAGGGCGGGCAGTGGTCGGCCGAGGAAGAAGACGGCTTCAAGGCGCCGATCCGCGAGCAGTTCGAATCGCAGGGCCACCCGTACTACGCCAGCGCCCGGCTCTGGGATGACGGCGTGATCGATCCGGCCGACACCCGTCGTGTGCTGGGCCTGGCGCTGTCGGCCAGCCTCAACGCCCCGGCGAAGAAGACCGACTTCGGCGTGTTCCGCATGTAATGCACGGGCGGTGCCGCCCGGCACCGCCGCCCCTGGCCCGCGCAACGAGACCACCATGTTCACCAAGATCCTGATCGCCAACCGTGGCGAAATCGCCTGCCGCGTCATCGCTACCTGCCAGCGCCTGGGCATCGCCACCGTCGCGGTGTACTCCGACGCCGACCGCAACGCGCGCCACGTGCGCCTGGCCGACGAGGCCATTGCGATCGGCCCGGCACCGGCGCGTGAGAGCTACCTGCGCGGCGACGCCATCCTGGCCGCCGCCCGCCGCACCGGCGCGCAGGCGATCCATCCCGGCTACGGCTTCCTCTCGGAGAACGCCGGCTTCGCGCAGGCCTGCGCCGAGGCGGGCATCGTCTTCATCGGCCCTTCCGCCGCGGCGATCCGCGCGATGGGCGACAAGAGCGCGGCCAAGGCGCTGATGCAGCAGGCCGGCGTGCCGCTGACCCCGGGCTACCACGGCGACGAGCAGATCCCCGAGTTCCTGCGCAAGCAGGCCGACAGCATCGGCTATCCGGTGCTGATCAAGGCCAGTGCCGGCGGCGGTGGCAAGGGCATGCGCCGCGTGGACGACAGCGCGACCTTCACCGAGGCGCTGGCCAGCTGCCAGCGTGAGGCGCAGTCGGCGTTCGGCAACGCACACGTGCTGGTGGAGAAGTATGTCGAGCGCCCGCGCCACATCGAGATCCAGGTGTTCGGCGACAGCCATGGCAACGTGGTGTACCTGTTCGAGCGCGACTGCTCGGTGCAGCGCCGCCATCAGAAGGTGCTCGAAGAAGCGCCTGCCCCCGGCATGACGCCCGAGCGCCGCGCGGCGATGGGCAAGGCCGCGGTCGATGCCGCGCGCGCGGTCAACTACGTCGGCGCGGGCACGGTGGAGTTCATCGCCGGCCCCGATGGCGATTTCTACTTCATGGAAATGAACACCCGCCTGCAGGTAGAGCACCCGGTCACCGAGTGCATCACCGGCACCGACCTGGTGGAATGGCAGCTGCGCGTGGCCAGCGGTGAACCGCTGCCGCTGCAGCAGGATCAGCTGCAGATCCGCGGGCATGCACTGGAAGCCCGCCTGTACGCCGAAGACGCCGAGCGCGGTTTCCTGCCCTCCACCGGCACCCTGCGCTACCTGCGCCTGCCGGCCAACACCGCGCACGTGCGCGTGGATGCCGGTGTCGAGCAGGGCGATGCGATCACTCCGTTCTACGACCCGATGATCGCCAAGCTGATCGTCTGGGACGTCGACCGCGATGCCGCGCTGCGCCGCATGCAGCAGGCGCTGGCCGAGTGCGAAGTGGTTGGCGTGACCACCAATGCCGCCTTCCTGCGCCGGCTGGTGATGACCGATTCGTTTACCCAGGCCAAGCTGGACACCGCGCTGATCGAGCGCGAGCAGGCCGCCCTCACCCCCAACGACAACGACAGCGATCCGGCACTCTGGGCGCTCGCCGCGATCGCCGGCGTGGCCACCAGCGAGGCTGCCAGCCGTGATGCGCGTGACCCGCACTCGCCGTGGCAGGCCCAGGATGGCTGGCGCCTGGGCGCGGCCGCCGCACGCGCGCTGACGCTGGAGCACCGGGGTGCCCAGCGCAGCGTGACCGTGCAGGGCGCGGGCACGGGCACGGGCGAACAGTGGACCGTCCACATGGACGGCAACGCGCTGCAGGGCAGCGGCCGCCTGGCGGGTGATGCACTGCGCGTACAGATCGGCGAGCAGCTGCACCGCGCCACCGTCATCCGCGACGGCAACGAGCTGTACCTGTTCGGCAGCGAAGGCGTGCAGCGCTTCACCCTGCATGATCCGGTCAGCGAAGCGGACCAGTCCGTTGCCGATGCCGGCAGCCTGGTCGCGCCGATGCCGGGTCGTATCGTGGCCACGCTGGTGGCACCGGGCACGGCGGTCAAACGCGGCGCGCCGCTGCTGGTGCTGGAAGCGATGAAGATGGAGCACACGCTGCAGGCGCCGGCCGATGGCACCGTGCAGGGCTACCGGGTGAAAGCCGGAGACCAGGTGGGCGATGGGGCGGTGCTGGTGGATTTCGAGGCGGACGGGGCCTGAGCCCCGCTCGTCCGCTCAGCCAACCCGCTGCCAGACCTGCTCCAGTGGATCAAGCTCGGCTGTCTGCATGTGCTGGCCGCGCCAGCCGAACCCGCAGACCGCCAGCGCTCCCTGCCGGATAGGATCCAGGCCAAAGCCGCGCTCGAGGTGCTTTTCATTGATCGCACCGGTGATGAACGCCCCCAGGCCCAGGTCGGTCGCAGATAGGTACAGCGTCTGCGACAGGTGCCCCGCCTCCAGAGTCACGACCCGGTATCCCTTGGCGTGGCGGCGGTACTTCCAGAACGTTCGATCGAAGCGTGGGACCAGGGCGACCAAGCAATGTGCATTGGCAAACCAGTGCTGCTGGCCGACGCTCTCCATGATGAAGTCGCGCAGTGGCCGTTCCGGGTCCGGCAGGGGCACCAGGTCGTGGCTATCGGCACGGTACCGGTAGAGGCCCGGGCGCACGCCGTCCACGTTCTGCACGACCAGATAGGCCTCGATGGGGTGGAGGCCCCCGCCGGAGGGACTGTTCTTCTTGTGGAAAACCAGGTCCGGTCCCACTCTTACCTGTGACTGGGCGCCAAATACTCTTGCCAGCATCCGGGTGAACATGGGTAACGGCAGGACGCGGGAATCGTCGAAGTTCCTGCAGGTTGCGCGCCGCAGCAGCAGCGCATCGAACTCCGTCGGCTCGGTGTGCGGCAACACGATCGCCTCGACTTCACCGCGTGTCGCGGTGTTCGCTGGCGGCGGACCAAGTACCTCGCGCATTCCCTTGGCCGTATCGGTGCCGCCATCCACGGTGTTCTTGACCGCATCCACGGCATCCCAGCGGGTGAATGCGTGCAGGATGGCCGCCAGAGGATGCCAGTGACTGTCGCGCAGGCGCTGGTCATTGGCCAAATGCACTGCCGCGGTGCTGTCGGTTTCCGATTGCTCGAGCAGCACCAGCCCGGCATCGACCAAGGCAGCCTGCTCATCACCGTGCATCCCGATGCTGTCGGCCCAAACCCATTGGCTCGGACCGAGCACGCCCAGCAGATCGCGCTGACGGGGGCTGACCGGCACCGGTCCATCCAGGTGGGGGGCCAAAGCCATCCACCCCAGGCTGCGAACCATTCCATTGCCGCCGCTGAGCAGACTCTGCAACTGGAACTCCACTGTTTCGCGTGGCTCGAACAACACGACTTCGCAGCGACGTATCCGCACTGTGGGACTCTCCGACTTCACCGGCACCGCGCCGTCGTCCTGCCATATCGGCACGGGACGTCCAATCTGTACCGACTCAACGAGTGCTAAAGCCTGGTCGATCGCGGTCGATGTTGCTCTCTGATCCGTGCTCTCGCGGCTCCCAAACCGATTCGATTGAAGGAAGTAGCCATGTCGTTGCCGCCCCTGGAACCCGCCATCGCCCTGGCCTTGATTTGCCGCCTGGGAACCGATGATACGTTCCGTGCACTGTTCGCCTCCGATCCCGCCGCCGCGCTGGTGGAGATCGGCATGTCCACCGCAGACGCTGCGGCGCTCGGTGTCTGCTGCGAAGTCAATGAGCTTGCCGCCAAGAGCGACATTCTGGCGGCCAAACAGGAGCTGCAGGACATGTTCACGTCGCTGCAGAATCAGACCGTTCCGGCACTGGACGCCAACCCGGCAGGCACCCACACGCTCAAGGGTCCGTAAGCAGGTCCGCGGCGGCAAGCCCAGCAACACGCTTGCCACCGCGCAACTCTGCCGCAATACGGCTGGCGGCATTGCTGTCGGTAATGTTCATCGCCTGCATGCAATACCCGCAATCCAGTTCGGCATACGCCATGCCACGATTGCTGCGGAGAAAATCCGCCTGTGCCAGGGCCTCGCTGTTCCTCCCCAATGCACGCAGCGTATTCATCGCCGCGACGCGTGTCTGGAATCTGGACGTATCGCGCAGGAAAGGCTGTAGCTTCTGCATGGCCGCAGGCGCGTCGCCGGTCAGGCGGAGGCGTTCGGCGGCGACCACTGCCCGCATTTCGTCCAGTGCAGTCGCACCACCGGCATCACGGCCGCTGTGGATCACGCCCAGCACGCGGCTGCTGGTGTCCATGTCGCCCATGCGGGCAGCCAACAGTGCCGTGCCCATGGCCATCATGGCATCTTCGCTGGCGTCCGGATTGCCCTTGTCAGCCAATCGCTTCAATGCACTGTCCGCTGCTGCGCGCACATTCTTCAGCGCAGCTTCGCGGTTGCCAGCCGCCCATTGCACCGTCGCCTGTGGCAGCAGATACAACTGGCGATCAAAACCTGTTTCGCCCGCCATCGCACTGACGCCCGCAGCCGCCTCTGCTTCGGCACGTTGCCACTGGCCGCGATCCGCCGCAATGGAAATCCGCTCCACACCCGCGTGCCGGTTGCGGGTGGATTGGGCCAGGTGCTTATCTGCTTCAGCATAGTTGCGCTCGCTCGCCGCAACAGCAGCGAGATAGCGATGGCTGGCGGTACGGCCACCAGCAACAGCCGTTTCCAGCGCGCGTCGCGCGCCAGCCTGGTCGCCCTTGGCCAAGGCGATGCGCCCCAGTTGGTCATAGGCGATATTGGAGAGCTCAAAACGGCTGTCCGCTGCGCGGCTGGCATAGGTGAACGCCTCTGCGTAGCGGTTGTCGGTATATAGCCAGATAGCGGCATTGTGCTGCGCCGAGAAATAATCCGGATAAAGGCTCGCCAGCTGCATCCAGGCATCGGCGGCCTTGGACTGATCGGTCAACGTGGTGAACCATGCGTCCAGATACAGCTCTTCGCGAGCCGGCAGTCTGTACGACAGCGACTTCAGGCGACGCACCACTGCCAGGGCGCCAGGCTTGTCGACATCGGCAACGCGCGCACGCACCTGGCCCATCCACGCAAGGGCGAAATTCGGATCCAGCTGGACAGACCGCTCATACATGGCCAGGGCCCCCCGGTAGTCTCCCTCGCCGTAACGGCGCTGGCCAAGCGCGTACGCACGCAATGCATCCAGGCTCGAGGTGGTGACCAGCGGCAACGGCATCGAGTCGACCTTGAGCCTGGCTTTGCCTTCTCCCAACTGATCGCGCAGCCGTGTCGTGACCTGGTCGATCGAACCAAGAAGCGACTGCACACCTTCACCGTCGGCAGAGGCAACCGCCAGGGTTTGCTGTGAATGCGGTTCAAGCACCTCTACGCTGATCCGCGCGCGCCCGCCCATCTCGCTGACGGTCGGCAGCAGGACCAGCTGGGCGCCCGCGCGCAGCGCGACTTCGGATGCAGAGGTCGCATCCAGTGGTGCGCCTGGCTGCCGGCGCATCAACTCCATGATGCCGCGCGCCTTCATGTCACTCAGCACGTTGACGTGCCGGGACTGTTCCAGGCTGATTCGGAATGCCTGCTGCAACGAATCATCCAGAACCACATTGCCCGTCAGGTTGCGCACGTCGCCGATGACCACCCAATCCCGTTCGGCAAAGGCGATGGCCGGCTCCGGACGCAGCAGCATCCACGCACCCACACCGGCCACGACCACCAACAGTACCTCGGCAGCCAAAGCCGCCGGCTGCCGCCACAACGGAAGGTCGCGCCGCGCCTTCGCATTACCGCGCGGCATCCGCAGCGGTGCGAACCCGATTTCACCTACCTCGAACACCTCTTGTCTGGCCGGCACTCCCTTGAACCGCCAGCGGCCGTGCGACCTCCACAGCAGCTGTTCACCGCGCTCGCCCAGTTCACCGGTGGCGCGATGGGTCAATGATTCGGCCACCGCCGAGAGCAGTATCTGTCCTGGCCGCGCCAAGGTCATGAGCCGTGCGGCCATCGGCTTGGCCAGGCCCTCCACCTCCAGCGACTTGGCGCCCACCTTGATCGCTTCGGGACTGTTCTCCCACGTCAGCACTTCGCCCACATGCAGGCCTGCGCGCGCACGCAGCACGATGTTGCGTTGCTTGCCGATCTCCTGCAGGCCGCGTTGGTAATCCAGCGCAAACCCCAACGCATCGATCGCACGATCAAACAGCAGGAACAGCCCGTCGGAGCGGTCGATCTGATGACCATTCCACTGCTGCTGCAGCGTCAACACCAACCGGTCGTGCTGCTGGAACAGTTCCGCCGCCGCCGCATCACCGATGCGCTCCACCAGGATCAACGAGTCGCACAGATCGGTGAACAGCAGTGCCCGCATCTGCGGGGCCTGGGTCGACGTTCCGTTGTCGCCGTTCATGCCGATCTCCCGATCAGGGGGTGGCGGTCGCTGATCGCGACCAGTGCAATCGGTTGCCGCCCAGCCGTTTGGCCTGGTACAGCGCATTGTCGGCGCGAGCGTACCACTCGCTCCAATCGGTCTGCGGGTCGATCAGGCAGACCCCGATGCTGACCGGGCACACGTGCGGCACGCCGTGGGCGCGGCCGATCAGGCCATGCACCGCGCTGAGAATGAACTCGGCGGCGTGCTGCAGGCTGTCCTGGTCGGCGCTGCGCAGCAGCAGGCAGAATTCGTCGCCGCCCAGCCGGCAGGCCACGTCCGGCTCGGTGGCCACCGAGCGCAGGATGTTGGCCACGCTCTGCAGCACGCGGTCGCCGGCCTGGTGGCCGTGCACATCGTTGACCTGCTTGAACTGGTCGCAGTCGATCAGCAGCAGGCCCTGCGGCGCGCTGTTTTCCTGCGCACGGCAGTCCTGCAGGTAGAGCGCCAGGCCACGCCGGTTGTGCAGGCCGGTCAGCTCGTCGGTGCGCACCAGCTCGCGGGTGTGGGTGAGCTGGTGGGTGGTGACGTAGAGGTTGTCCAGCGCGGTTTCGAGATCGTGGTTGCGGCGGCGCAGCTGGCGGATCAGCACCTGCTCGTTGCTCACCACTCGCATGATCGTGCGGCGCAGGAAGTAGGCCAGCAGGCCAGGGTCGCGGTCGACCAGACGCTGGAAATCGTCGTGGTCCAGTTCCAGCACGATGCTGTCCTGGACCGCACGCGCGCCGGCCGTGCGCTGGTGGTCGCCGATCAGCAGGCCCAGCTCGCCGAAGAATTCATTGGGACCGAGTGACTTCACGACGAGGTCTTCGCCGAAGTCCAGTTCGATGCAGCCGCTGACGATCACGTACATCGTGTTGCCGGCGTGGCCGCGATGGAACAGATGGGTGCCTGAGGGCAGCTTGCGTTGCCGGCCGAATTCGGAGAACAATGCGGACTCGCCGTTGCTCAGGATGGCGTGCACGATCTCAGCCATCGCCTTTCGGTCGATGTCTGATTCCTGTTCGCACATGATCGCCGCCGCACCCTTGCCGGTCATTTCCGAACACCCGCTTTTCAGCGTCCCCCTGGTGAGCGATGGAGGATAGCACTCCTCAAAACTGTGCGCCCTATCCCATTTCCGACTTTTACCCCCCAAGATCGTGAAAACACGCGCGTTCTACCGCGTCTGACGATGTGAAGAGCCGGGTCCGGAGACGACACAGGGCGGCAGGTCCTCCAACCGGCCGCCCTGTGGGCCTACCCTGGCCGTCCTTGCCGGGTCAGGCCGCGCGTTCGGCGTTGAACTGCTCCTCCTCGGTGGACCCGCTCAGGGCGGTGGTCGAGGACTGGCCCTGCTGGATCGCCTGGGTCACCGCGTCGAAGTAGCCGGTGCCGACCTCGCGCTGGTGCTTGACCGCCGTGAAGCCGCGGTCGGCGGCGGCGAACTCGGCTTCCTGCAGCTCCACGAAGGCGCTCATCTGGCGGCGGGCGTAGCCGTGGGCCAGGTTGAACATCGAGTAGTTCAGGGCGTGGAAGCCGGCCAGGGTGATGAACTGGAACTTGTAGCCATAGTTGGCGATCTCCTTCTGGAAGGTCGCGATGGTGGCGTCGTCCAGGTTCTTCTTCCAGTTGAAGCTGGGCGAGCAGTTGTAGGCCAGCAGCTTGCCCGGGAATTTCGCGTGGATGGCCTCGGCGAACTTGCGGGCGAACTCCAGGTCCGGCTTGCCGGTCTCGCACCAGATCAGGTCGGCGTAGGGGGCGTACGCCAGGCCCCGGCTGATGGCCTGGTCCAGGCCGTTGCGGGTCTTGTAGAAGCCCTCCACGGTGCGCTCGCCGGTGGTGAACGGCTGGTCGTTGCCATCCACGTCGCTGGTCAGCAGATCGGCGGCTTCGGCATCGGTACGCGCGACCAGCAGGGTGGGCACGCCCATCACGTCGGCGGCCAGGCGCGCGGCGTTGAGCTTCTCGATGGCCTCGCGGGTCGGCACCAGCACCTTGCCGCCCATGTGCCCGCACTTCTTCACCGAGGCAAGCTGGTCCTCAAAGTGCACGCCGGCCGCGCCGGCCTCGATCATCGCCTTCATCAGTTCGAAGGCGTTGAGCACGCCGCCGAACCCGGCTTCGGCATCGGCCACGATCGGCTGCAGGAAGTCGATGTCATCCTTGCCTTCGGCATGGTGCAGCTGATCAGCACGCAGCAGGGTGTTGTTGATGCGCTTGACCACCGCCGGCACCGAATCGGCCGGGTACAGCGACTGGTCCGGGTACATCTGGCCGGCCAGGTTGGCATCGGCGGCGACCTGCCAGCCGGACAGGTAGATCGCGTTCAGGCCGGCCTTGACCTGCTGCATGGCCTGGTTGCCGGTCAGCGCGCCCAGCGCGTTGACGAAGTCCTTTTCCTGCAGGTACGTCCACAGCTTCTCCGCGCCCAGCCGCGCCAGCGAGTGCTCCACGTGCACGGTGCCACGCAGGCGCACCACGTCGGCGGCGGTGTAGTTGCGGGTGATCCCGGCCCAGCGCGGGTCGGTGTTCCAAGCGTGCTGGATCTGTTCGGCGGTCTGCAGGGTGCTCATGTCGAATCTCCAAAAGGGAACGGATGCGGTAACAGCAGGTGGATGGCGGGTGGTCAGTCGAGGCGGTCGTAGGCCGGCAGGGTCAGGAAGTCGGTGAGCTCATCGCGACGGCTGAGGTCGGCCAGCAGCGCGATGGACTCGGGGATGCGGGCGCTGCCGGGCAGCGCGGCGGTATCGCCCAGCCGCGCCGGCAGCTTGGCCAGGGTGGCGTCGAGCAGGGCCAGGTCGATGGCGGTGCCGTCGTCCAGGTGCTGGCCGGGGGTATGCAGCCACTGCCACAGCTGGCTGCGGCTGATCTCGGCGGTGGCCGCGTCTTCCATCAGGTGGTGGATCGGCACGCAGCCGTTGCCGTCCAGCCAGGCGGCCAGGTAGCGCACGCAGACTTCCACGTTGCCCTCGAAACCGGCGCGCGTGATGGTGCCGGTGGGCGCGGCGATCAGGTCATCGCGGCCCACCTGCACATCGTTGCGCAGCACGCGGTGCTGGTTCGGTCCGGGCATGTGCTCGTCGAAGATCGCCTGCGCGACCGGGATCAGCGCGGGATGGGCGACCCAGGTCCCGTCATGGCCGGCAGTGACTTCGCGCAGCTTGTCCGCCCGCACCCGCGCCATCGCCTGCTCGTTGGCGGCCGCGTCGTGGTTGATCGGAATCTGCGCGGCCATGCCGCCCATCGCATGCGCGCCGCGGCGGTGACAGGTGCGGATCAGCAGCTCCGAATAGGCCTTCAGGAACGGCTGGGTCATCGTCACCTGGCCGCGCTCGGGCAGCACCTTGTCGGCATGCCGGCGGAAGGTCTTGATGTAGGAAAAAATGTAGTCCCAGCGGCCACAGTTCAGGCCGACGATGCGGTCGCGCAGCGCATGCAGGATCTCATCCATCTCGAACACCGCCGGCAGCGTTTCGATCAGCACGGTGACCTTGATCTGCCCATGCGGCAGGCCGAGCATGCCTTCGATGTGCGACAGCGCGGTCTCCCACAGCGCCGCCTCTTCCATGCTCTGCAGCTTGGGCAGGTAGAAGTACGGGCCACGCTGCTTGCACATCAGGGTGCGGGCGTTGTGGAAGGCGAACACCGCCGCATCGAACAGGCCACCGGCGATCGGCTGGCCATCGATGCGCACGTGCTTCTCGTCCAGGTGCCAGCCCCGCGGGCGAACGATCAGCACGGCCTGCTCGTTGAACGGACGCAGCGCGTACTGCTTGCCCGGCGTCCCATCCACGGACGGTCCGGTGTAGGTCAGATCGCCCCGCACCGCGCCAATCAGCGCCTGCTGGCCGGCCAGCAGGTTGCGCCAGGCCGGGGCGGTGGAATCCTCGAAGTCGGCCATGAACACCTTGGCGCCGGAGTTCAGCGCGTTGATGACCATCTTCGGGTCGGTCGGGCCGGTGATCTCCACCCGGCGGTCCTGCAGTGCCTCCGGCAGCGGGGCGACGTGCCAGTCGCTGGCGCGGATCTCGGCGGTATCGGTACGGAAGTCCGGCAGGCCGCCGCCATCGAAGAAGGCCTGACGCGTCACCCGTGCCTGCAGCCGGCGCTGACGCTCCGGCTCCACCGCCCGGTGCAGCGACACCAGCAGCGCCAGTACCCCCGCCGGCAGCAGCGCGGACTGGCCCGCCAGCTGGGTGGTGAGGGCAATGCCGGGGGTGGCCGGTGCATCGGCGGGGGTGGGTTGGGCGGTGGCGTAAGCGACGGCGGACATGGCGGGCTCCTGCGGTGCGGTTGAGCTCCACCGTGCGCCGCCGTGCCGATATTTGACAAAGCAGTTATTGCAATGGCTTACATAAGGTGTGCTTATACTCATGACGCCATGACCACGCCGCGCACGCCAAGTCCCCGGTTTTCCTACAAATCCGACCGGCTCAAGCCGCTGCGGGCGTTCTGCCAGACGGTCCGCCTCGGCTCAGTCTCACGGGCAGCTGAGGCGCTGTTCGTCAGCCAGCCGGCCATCAGCCAGCAGCTGCAGGCGCTGGAGCGCGAGTTGGGCGTCAGCCTGTTCGAGCGCAGCGGCCGCCGCCTGGTGCCCAGCCGCGAAGGGCAGCTGCTGTATGAAATGGCGCTGCCGCTGGTGGAGAACCTGGACGGGCTCGAGGCCAGCTTCCGCGACAAGGTGAAGGGGCTGGATGCCGGCGAGCTCAACATCGCGGCCAACAGCTCGACCATCCTGTACCTGCTGCCGCGCATCGTGGAGCGCTTCCGCCAGCGCCACCCGGATGTCCGCCTGACCCTGCACAACGCGATCAGCGCCGACGGCACCGACCTGCTGCGCAGCGATGCGGCCGACCTGGCGGTGGGCTCGATGACCGACGTGCCGGCCGACCTCAGCTACGCCCCGGCCTACCGCTTCGAACAGGTGCTGATCGCCCCGCCCGAGCACCCGCTGGCGCATGGCGAGCTGAGCCTGGAGGCGATCTCGCAGTACCCGCTGGTGCTGCCGCCCAAACGCCAGATCACGTACCGGCTGGTGGACCAGGTGTTCCAGCGGCATCGGCTGCCCTACACCGTCGCGCTCGAGGTCGGCGGCTGGGAAGTGATCAAGCAATACGTGGCGATGGGTATGGGGATCTCGATCGTGCCGGCGCTCTGCCTGCACGATGCCGACCGCGAGAAGCTGGTGACGCGCTCGATGAGTGCGTGGTTCCCGGAGCGGAGTTATGGCGTGATCGTGCGGCGCGGGCGGTTTCTGTCATCGCAGGCGCGGGCGTTCATCGAACTGATCCAGCCGGACCTGTTCAGTCCGCGCAGCTATGATGAAAGTGGTCATTCCGAGCGCTGACGTACGCCCCATGTCCATCGAACTCCGCCACCTGCGCTACTTCCTGGCCGTCGCCGAGACGCTGCACTTCGGCCGCGCGGCCGAGCGGCTGGGGATGTCGCAGCCGCCGCTCAGCCAGCAGATCCGCCAGCTGGAAACGCTGCTTGGCGCGCGGTTGTTCCTGCGTGCGAACCGCCGGGTGGAACTGACCGACGCCGGTCGCGTGCTGCAGGAGCAGGCGCGTGAGGTGCTGGCGCGGGTGGATACCGCGATCGATCTGACCCAGCGCGCGCAGCGCGGGGAAACCGGTGAGCTGCGCATCGGGCTGACCCGGGCCACACCGCTGTCCACGCAGATTCCGCGCGCGATCTTCGCCTACCGTCAGCAATTCCCGCAGGTGCAGTTGAAACTGCGCGAGATGAACACCCTGCAGCAGATCGATGCGCTGATGGCCGGCGAGCTGGATGTCGGGTTGATCCGCAAACGTGCCCTGCCCGCGCCGCTGATGTCTCGCAAGCTCTTCAGTGATCCACTTGCGCTGGTGGTGCACGACCAGCATCCGCTGGTGCGTAAGTTGCCGGCCGATGCGGCGGTGGCGCTGCGGCTGTTCGCGCATGAGCCGTTTGTCGGTTTCCTGCGCGAGGTGGGTGCGGGCATCCACGATCATGTCATCGCGCTGTGCCGCAGCGCGGGGTTCACCCCACGCATCGTGCAGGAGGCAGGGGAAGCCTCGACGCTGATCAGCCTGGCGGCCTCGGGGCTGGGGGTAACGGTACTGCCTGCCTCGTGCTGCCATATCCAGGTGGACGGCGCGCGCTTCGTCGCACTCAGTGATCGCGCGGCCAGTTCCGAAGTGCACGTCGCCTGCCGACGCGGTGCGGCGTCGCCGCTGATCGGTCACTTCACCCGGCTGCTGCAGGGCGTCAGCGGCTGAGCGCGAGCGCGGCGGCGGCCGGTTGCACGCGCTGGCCCAAGCGCCAGGCGATCACGCCACCGGCCACGGTCAGTACGCCGACAAAGCCGCACACGCCCAGCCAGTCCCAATGCGTGTAGAACACACCGCCGAGCACGCCGGCCACGCTGGAGCCCAGGTAGTAGGCGAACAGGTACAGCGCGGACGCTTCGGCGCGCATCGCCCCGGCGCGGCTGCCGACCCAGCTGCTGGCCACCGAGTGGCCGCCGAAGAAGCCGAATGTCACCAAGGCGATACCGGCCGCCATGCTGCCCAGCCACGGCATCGCGAGCAGCACGATGCCCAGCGCGATCAATCCGTAGCAGATCGCCAGCACGCGGCTGCGGCCATGGCGGTTGGCCTGCTGCCCCATCCACGCCGAGCTGAAGGTGCCGACCAGGTACACGCTGAAGATCAAACCGACCACGGTCTGGCTGAGGCCATACGGGGGTGCCAGCAGGTGGAAACCGAGGTAGTTGTAGAGGGTGACGAACACGCCCATCAGCACGAAGGCGGTCGCGAACAGCCACGGCAACCCGGGATCGCCGAACAGGCTGCGCCAGCGCGAAGGCAGTTCGCGCAGGCCGCCACGGCGGCTCTGGAAGTGGCGCGAGGGCGGCAGCTGGATCCACAGCAGCACAGTACTGAGCAGCGCGATCAGCGAGACCACGCCAATGCCCCAGCGCCAGCCCCAATGGTCGGCGACGATGCCCGCGATGAGACGACCACTCATGCCCCCGATCGCGTTGCCGCCGATGTACAGGCCCATCGCCAGGCCCAGCGCGCGGCTGTCCATCTCCTCGGCCAGGTAGGTCATGCCCACCGCCGGTACGCCACTGAGCGCGATGCCGAGCAGCGTGCGCAGCACCAGCAACGTGGTCCAGTCATCCACCATCGCGGTGGCCACAGACAATACGCTTGACGCCAGCAACGCCGCGACCATCACGCTGCGGCGGCCGATGCGGTCGGAGATCAATCCCGCGATCAGCATCGAGACCGCCAGCAGACCGGTGCTCAGCGACAGGGTCAGCGCGCTGTTGGCTGCGGAGACGCCGAAGTGGCGACTGAATTCGGGCAGCAGCGGCTGCACTGTGTAGAGCAGCCCGAAGGTGGAGAAGCCGGCCAGGAACAGCGCGGCCGCCGTGCGCCGGAAGGCCGGGGTGCCCTGCTGGATCTGATCGCCGGCCGCCGCTGCGCTGGTAGTGGCCGGGGGGCTGCGGTCGGGGACCGCTGCGGTGTCGCCATTCATGCCGGTAAGGCCCGCGTGCGTGGGCCGGAGCGAGGAGTCAGCGCTCAGGATAGGCAGCGCCGGCAGGTCGATCCATAACCTGATAGGTCTGAATCGAGACGTTGCAGATATCGATTCAGTTCGCGACCCGGATTACAGCGTCTGCCAGGTCAGGCCTTCGCCGCGCCGGTAGTAAACATGCGAGGCCTTGCCGTACAGCGCGCTGGCCTGGACCAGGCCGAAGAAGCGGCCGTCGGCACTGTTGCCGCGGTGGTCGCCGAGCATCAGCACCTGCCCGGCGGGTACGGTCAGGCCGGTGATGTCCGGGCCACCGCCCTGGCCCAGATCCAGCTGCGCCAGATGCTGGCCGAAGTCCTCGATCTCACCCACCCCGGCCTGGGCCAGCGGATGGCCGTTGATGCTCAGGTGGCCGTCGTGCAGCTCGACCCGATCCCCGCCGACCGCCGCGATGCGCTTGATCAGGCGGGTGCCGTCCTGCGGGGAATCGAACACCGCCACGTCGCCGCGCTGCGGCTGGCCGGTGTGCAGCAGCTCCACCGAGGTGAACGGCAGGCGCACGCCGTAGGCGCGCATGTCCACCACCACCCGGTCGCCCGGCATCAGTGTGTGCTGCATCGAGCCGCTGGGCACCTGGTAGTGGTTGGCCAGGGTGTCGCGCGCCGCGGCGAGCAGGCCGAGCATGACCAGCAGCGGCAGCGCTTCTTTCTTGAGCCAGCGCAGCAGGCGGTGGTCGGTGGGGGCAGCGGCGGCGGGGGTGTCCATACGGGCGCTCCAGGAAGTGTGTGGCTGTGACCGAATGGACGGCGGGCAAGTTCCCTGCCCCGCGCTGAAAAAGCTACGCACTGTTTACGCAGGGGCCGCCCGGTCGGCATCGCGGTTTTACGGGGCGCGGCCGCATCGTGGCGACACCGCGCCGAAGGGCGCTTCGAAGAGACGCTCCATGACCATCCTGTTGATCCGGCACACACCGTCGAACGCCGTGCTGGACGCGTCGCCGCTGCCTGCACGGGTTGCCGGGCACCGCCTGGCCTGCCGCGACTGCGACTCCCTGCCGGCCCTGGTGCGCTGTCTGCAGCGTGCCCAGCGCAGCCGCCCGGCGCTGGTCCTGATCGCCACCGCGGCGGTCGATGCACCGCAGTGGGCCCGCTACGGCCAGGCGCTGCGCACCGCGCTGGAGGACCTGCCGGCGCCGTACATCGAGATGGCCAGCAACGACGACGACGCGCTGGACGAGCACCTGCATCCGCAGCACGCCCCGGCCGCGCGGGTGGTGTGCAGCAGCGGCCGCCAGGACGCGTGCCGCCTGTCGCTGGCGATCGCCGCCCATCGCCTGCAGGCCGTGGAGGGCTGAGCCATGTCGATCTTCATCATCCGCGGGCCGGAAGCGGCCGGGCAGCTGATCCGTACCGCGCAGCCGCTGCCGGCGCTGGTCCTGAAATCCCTGGTGCACCGCGCGATCGATGCGGGCACCACGGTGGCGATCCGCGCGTGCGGCTCGGAGCAGGAGTTGCTGGACGCCCTGCGCGTGGCCGATCACAGCCGTGGCGAAGTCACCCTGCTCGATCCCGGTGCATGCGTGGACAGCGCGCGCCTGCAGCGCCTGCTGCCGCATCTGCACAACGCCTACGTGGAAGTGCACGACGACGATGCGCGCGCACCGGAGGCGTGCCTGCCAGCGGATGTGGGCCAGCGCATCGGCGTGGCGCGCGGCTACTGCGCGCAGAGTTACATGCACGCGCTGGAGATCGCGCTGGATCACCTGGGGTGCAGTGAGATCGCCGAAGGCGTGCACGTGGGGACGTGAGGGATGCGGGCTAGTCGGTGGATCGGGCGCTGGGGCCCCATGCCCTTTCCGGCGAATGTCCTCCGGCGTCGGCCTACGGCCGCCCCCTCCCCCTTTATTTCGCCTCCAAGGGCATGGGGCCCCAACGCCCGACCCACCGACCAGCGCCAGACGCCTGGCTTCCGCCTGCCTCCCGCAGCCGAGCCCCGTCGCGGCTGGTAGGCTCCTGGGCAAAATCAAGGAGGAGGCCGCGTGGCGGCCGGGGGACATTTGCGCCAGGGGCCTATCGGCCGCGACGGGGCCCTCGAGCTCGCAGAAGACCCCAACGGAGCCGCCACCCAAAAAAAAAACGGCAGGGTTTCCCCTGCCGTTTTCGTTTCAGCGTGTACCGGTGGCAAGCGTACCGACCAACGGTCGGTACCTACCGAGATGCCGCGATTACTTCAGGCCACGATTGACCAGCAGCGGCTCCACCGACGGATCCTTGCCGCGGAACTCGCGGTACAGATCGGCCAGCTCCACGCTGTTGCCGCGCGAGAGGATCTTGTCGCGGAACACCTGGCCGTTCTCCGGGGTCAGGCCGCCGTTCTCCTTGAACCACTCGAAGGCGTCATGGTCGAGCACTTCGGCCCAGAAGTAGGCGTAGTAGCCGGACGAATAACCGCCGCCCCAGATGTGGTCGAAGTAGCTGGTGCGGTAGCGCGGCGGCACCTGCGGCAGGTCGACCTTGAACTTCTTCAACGCGGCCGCTTCAAACGGCGCCACGTCCTGCAGCTTGGCGTCGGCCGGCTGGGTGTGCCAGGCCAGGTCGAGCAGGGCCGCCGAGAGGTACTCGGTGGTCGCATAGCCCTGGTTGAAGGTGCGGGCCTTGAGGATCTTGTCGACCAGCGCCTGCGGCATCGGCTCGCCGGTCTTGTAGTTCTTGGCGTAGTTGGCGAAGACCTTCGGGTCCAGCGCCCAATGCTCGTTGAACTGCGAGGGGAACTCGACGAAGTCGCGCGAGGTGCTGGTACCGGCGATGGACGGGTACTTCACCTTCGAGAACATGCCGTGCAGCGCGTGGCCGAACTCATGGAACATCGTGGTCACGTCATCGAAGCTCAGCAGCGCGGGCTGGCCGGCGGCGGGCTTGGTGAAGTTGCACACGTTGTAGACCACCGGCTTGGCACCGGTCAGGCCATCCTGTTCGACGAACACGTCCATCCAGGCGCCCCCGGACTTGCTGTCACGCTTGAAGTAGTCGGTGTAGAACAGGGCCAGCGAGGTGCCGTCCTTGTCGAACACTTCATAGACCTTCATGTCCGGGTGGTAGGTGGGGATATCGGTACGCGGCTTGAAGGTGATGCCGTACAGCTGCGTGGCGGCGTAGAAGACGCCGTTCTGCAGCACGTTGTCCATCTCGAAGTACGGCTTGATCTGCGATTCGTCCAGGTCGTACTGCGCCTTGCGCACCTGTTCGGCGTAGAAGTCCCAATCGGAGGCAGCAAGCTTGAAACCGCCCTTCTGTGCGTCGATCACCTTCTGCATTTCGCTGATCTCGCCACGCGCCTTGGCGGTCGCGGCAGGCACGGTGTCGGTCAGCAGCTTGAGCGCGGCGGCCGGGGTCTTGGCCATCTGGTCGGCCAGGCTGTAGGCGGCGTAGTTCTCGAAGCCGAGCAGTTTGGCCTTCTGCGCGCGCAGCTGGGCCAGGCGCTGGATGGTCTCGCGCGTGTCGTTGGCGTCGCCCTTTTCAGCACGGGTTTCCGACGCCTTGAGCACGGCGGCGCGCTGCTCGCGGTCGCTCAGCGAGCCGAGCACCGGCTGCTGGGTGGTGTTCTGCAGCGGCAGCAGGTACTTGCCATCGAGGTTGCGGGCCTTGGCATCGGCGGCGGCAGTGTTGATCGCATCCTCGTCCAGGCCGGCCAGCTTGGCCTTGTCATCGACCACCACGGCACCGGCGGCGGTCGCAGCCACCAGACGGGTGTGGAACTGCGTGGCCAGCGTGGTTTCTTCCACGTTGAGCTTGCGCAGCGAGGCCTTGTCGGCATCGTTCAACTGCGCGCCGGCGCGCACGAACTCCTGGTAGTCACGCTCGACCAGGCGCTTCTGCACCGGGTCCAGGCCCAGCGCATCGCGCTGGTCGTAGATGGTCTTGATGCGGGCGAACAGCTTCGGGTCGAGGTTGATCTCGTCCTGGTGCTCGGCCAGCTTCGGGGCGACTTCTTCCTGCACCTTCTGGCGTGCATCGTTGGTGTCGGCCTGGACCAGGCCGAAGAAGATGCGCGACACGCGGGTCAGGGTCTCGCCGCTGCGCTCCAGCGCTTCGATGGTGTTGTCGAAGGTAGCCGGCTCGGGGTTGTCGGCGATCTTGCGGACTTCGGCCAGGTGCTGCTTCATGCCTTCGTTGAAGGCCGGCAGGTAGTCGCTGTCCTTGATCTTGTCGAACGGCGGCGCCTGGAACGGCAGCGTGCTGGCGCTCAACAGCGGGTTGGCGGACGCATCGGCCGGCTGCTGGGTCGGGGCGGGCTGGGTATCGGTCACGGGGGTGGACTCCTTGCCGGAACAGGCCGCCAGCGCCAGGCTGATGGCAGCGGCCAAAACTACGGTACGCGACATGAAACGGGCTCCTTGGATGAGGGCGCGGGACGGAAAATCCCGCAGCCGGTCACCCTACTCCCAAAGCCCGCAGGCGGCATGTGCCGGTCGTGGCGCGTGGCTGTGCGGGCCGTGGGGGCTACCCCGCCCGACCCGCCTGGCGGCGTTCAGACGGTGCCGCGGGTCTTGCCCTGCCAGGGGCGGTAGTACTCGCGGATCGCAGCCATGTCGGCCACGTCGTTGCCGGTGGGATGGAACAGCGGACCGATGCCGATGGTCTTTTCCGGGTAGTGGAAGTACGCGGCCAGCACCGGCACGTCGGCCATGCGCGCGATCTTGAGGAAGCCGGCCTTCCAGTGCTGCACCGCTTTGCGCGTGCCTTCCGGGGTGATCGCGTACCACAGGCGGTCCGAGCCCCGGATCAGGCTGACCGCCTGTTCCACGGTGCCCTGCGGCGAGCTGCGGTCCAGCGGGATGACGCCCAGCTTGCGCAGCAGCGGCCCCAGCGGCCACCAGAACAGCGAGGCCTTGCCCAGCACCTTGACCTGCATGCCCAGTGCGATCTTCGCTGCCATGCCCCAGAAGCCGTCCCAGTTGGACGAATGCGGGGCGATGATGAAGACCAGCTTGGGTACGTCCGGCAGGGTGCCGGTCACTTTCCAGCCGCCCAGGCGCAGCGTGCAACGGGCCAGCCAGCGGAGGAAGCGGTTCGGTTTGACCTGCGGCATGTTCGGCGGAACCACCGGCAACAGCGGACTTCGGTTGTTCAAGCAATCACTCCCAATTGCGTGTGGTGCGCCCGCGCTTGATCTGCGCGCGCCCCTTTTTGGCGTCCAGACGACGCAGTTTCGACCCGTAGGTCGGCTTGGTGGCCACGCGCGCCTTGGGCACGCTCAGCCCCGCCTGGATGAAGGCGGCCAGTCGATCGCGCGCGTCCTCGCGGTTACGGTCCTGGGTACGGAAACGCTGTGCATCGATGACCAGCACGCCTTCGCCGGTCATGCGCCGGTCGCGGCGGGCCAGCAGGCGCGCGCGCAACGGCTCGGGCAACGAAGGCGAGCCGGCCACGTCGAAGCGCAGTTCGACGGCGGTGGAGACCTTGTTGACGTTCTGGCCACCGGCACCGCTGGCGCGCACGAACCGCTCGACGAGTTCCGTCTCCGGAATCGTCAGGTGCGCGCTGATGGTGACTGGCCCGTTGCCCATGGGCGGCATTGTAAGGGGAGGACCCGCCGGTCGGGTGACTGCAACGTGCGTGGATGTCGCCGATAACGTCCTCAATTACGGCCTGATGACGCCATCGCAGGTATTCTCCGGACTCCACGCAACGCAGGATGCTCCGCCATGTCACTGATCCGCCCGCTGGCCCGCCGCGGCCTGACCCGCTTCACCCTGGCCCTCGCGCTGGGCCTGGCCGCGATCGCGCCGGCCCTGGCCGCGCCGCCGTCGGATGCCGACATCAACCGCCTGCTGGCCGCCTCGCGCGCGCAGAGCATGCTCGATACGATGCTGCCGCAGATCGAGGCGATGCAGCGCCAGCAGTTCCAGCAGGTGGCCCAGCAGCGTCAGCTGGATGCGACACAGCAGGCCCAGCTGCAGCGGATCGAGCAGCGGACCAGCCAGACGGTGCGCCAGGCGTTGTCGTGGAAGGAACTGCGGCCGATGTACGTGGATCTGTACAAGCAGACCTTCAGCAAGGAAGACGTGCTGGCGATGGCCGAGTTCTATGAGAGCTCGGCCGGGCAGAGCCTGTTGGACAAGACGCCGGCGCTGATGCAGAACGTGATGGTGGCGATCCAGGCCAAGATGCAGCCGCTGTTCGTGGATCTGCAGAAGGACCTGGAAGCGATCGTCAATGAGCCGGCGCCGGCAAAAAAATAACCGGTAGAGCCGACCGTTGGTCGGCTGTCGTGAAGTAGAGCCGACCGTTGGTCGGCTATCGCACGTCCCAACCAAACAGATCCATCGCCTTGCGGAATTCCCCGTCCACCGGCGCGCTGATGTCCATCGGCGTGCCGTCCGGATGCGGGAAGCGCAGGCGCTCGGCGTGCAGCAGCATGCGGTGGATGCCCTGCATGCGGAAGCTGCGGTTGTGGCGACCGTCGCCGTGGCTGGTGTCGCCGATCAGGTGATGCGAGAGGTGCTTGAGGTGGCGGCGGATCTGGCGGAACCGGCCGGTCTGCGGCTGGCAGCGCAGCAGGGCGTAACGTGAGGTCTCGAACCCGCCCATCGGAATGGCGATCTCGCCCACGGCGACGCGCTGGAAGTGGGTGATCGCCTGCTTCTTGACCGGCTTGCCGGGGCCACCATCGAGGTCATGGTCGACGGTAAAGGCCTCGTCGGCCGGCCAGCCGCGGCAGATCGCGAGGTAATCCTTGGTGACGTCCCCACCCATCAGCGATTTGCCGAGCACGCTGGCGCTTTCGCGATCAAAGGCAAGCAGCAGGCAGCCGCTGGTGGCGCGGTCCAGGCGGTGGACGAGGAAGATCGGCTTGCCGAGCTGTTCGCGCAGGCGGTCGGCGAGGAAGTCGTCTTCGCCCCGGGCGAGCTTGCTGTCGTGGACCATCAGCCCGGCGGGCTTGTTGACCACGGCAAGCTGGTCGTCCAGGTGCAGCAGTTGCAGGGGCGGAAGCGCAACAGGCGCCTCGGCGATGGCCTCGGCCTGCAGCTCGATCGCGCTCATCGGCGCCACCAGGCACTGGCCAGCGAGAACACGCCCGCCGCGCCGGTCACCCAGCTCCACACCGGGGCATCGCCGAAGTACCAGCCGCCCGGCTGCAGGCCATACAGCACCGCAGCGACGATCATCAGGCCGACGCCGGCGATTGCGGCCACCGCGCGCTTCTGCAGCTTCTGCACGCTGACGTTCAGCGCCGCCAGATCGCGCGAGCGCATCGACAATTCGTGGTCGCCTTCCACCTGCTGACGCAGCCAGGCGTGGACCAGGCGCGGCATGTCCGGGGTATGCGTCATGATTTCAGGCAGGCGCTTGCGCACTTCCTTGAGCACGCGGCGCGGGCTGTAACGTTCGCGCAGGATGCGTTCGAGCACCGGCCGTGCGACCGCCCAGATATCCAGTTCCGGATCGAGCTGACGGCCGACGCCTTCGATGTTGAGCAGGGTCTTCTGCAGCAGGATCAGCTGCGGCTGCAACGTGAGCTCGTAACGCTGGGCCACCCGGAACAGCTTGATCAGCACCTCGGCCAGCGAGATCTGCGACAGCGGGCGGGTGAAATAGGGTTCGCACACCGAGCGCGCGGCCGCTTCCAGCTCATCGATGCGCACGTTGTTGGGCATCCAGCCGGCTTCGACATGCAGCGCGGCCATGCGCCGGTAATCCTTGTTGAAGATGGCCATGAAGTTCTCGGCCAGGTAGTACTGATCTTCTTCGGAGAGCTGGCCCATGATGCCGAAATCCAGCGCGATGAAGCGCGGGTTGTCCCGGCGCGCCGGATCGGTGTCGACCCAGATGTTGCCGGCGTGCGCATCGGCGTGGAAGAAGTTGTCGCGGAACACCTGGGTGTAGAACACCCGCACGCCCTTGGCAGCCAGGGCCTTGCGGTCGATCCCGGCCTTGTCCAGCGCGACGATGTCATCCGACGGGATGCCCCACACGCGCTCCAGGGTCAGCGCGCGTTCGGCGGTGTGGCTCCAGATCACCTCGGGCACGTACAGATCGTCCGAGTCGATCCAGTTGCGGCGCAGCACGCTGGCATTGGCGCCTTCGCGCTGCAGATCCAGCTCGGCGGCCAGGGTGTTTTCGACTTCGGCGACCACTTCGCGCGGGCGGATCTTGTCGGCGCGCGGGTGCGCGCGTTCGATCAGCGCGGCGGCCGACTTCAGCAGCGCGATGTCCGCGTCGATCTGCTTTTCAATGTCCGGGCGCAGCACCTTGACCACCACCTGGCGTCCATCGGCCAGCGTGGCCGCGTGCACCTGCGCGATCGAGGCCGAGGCCAGCGGCTGCAGATCGAAGCTGGCGAACGCTTCGCTGACCGGGCGGCCTAGCGCACGTTCGACGATCGCCTGCGCGGTGGCGCCATCGAACGGCTTGACCCGGTCCTGCAGCAGGGTGAGCTCGTTGGCGACATCGGCCGGGATCAGGTCGCGGCGGGTGGAGAGGATCTGGCCGAACTTGACGAAGATCGGGCCGAGGTCCTGCAGCGCCAGGCGCAGGCGCGCGCCGCGCGACTGTGCGGCGATGTCGGCCGAGGCGCGTGGCACGAACGGTTTTGCCAGGCGCAGCCAGCGTTCGGCCGGGGTGCCCTGGAGCAGATCGTCGAGGCGGTAGCGCAGGATGATGCGGCCGATGCGGCTGGCCCGGAAGATCGCCTTCATGCGCCCACCTGCCGCAGGCGCTGGACGCGCACGGCCATGCGTTCAACGTCGTCGCGCATCACGTCCACATCGTCGTGGAAGGCATCCAGTTCTGCTCGGGGTACCACGTCGCGCGACTCCTCGGTGACAAATTCAGCGGCGCTGTGCGCCAGGTCGGACGCGCCGCGGCGCGCGTGCTGCAGTGCCGAGCGCAGGGTGTTGGCGATCTGCACGCCCATCACCTCGCCGAACACGCGCACGAACGGCTGCTGCCAGTCCGGATCGAAACGGGTCGCCAGCTGCTGCAGGCGGCGGGCCAGTTCGGCATCACCGGAGACCTTGACCCGCCCGGCCGGCGCATCACCGCCACGGCGGGCGTTGGCCAGGAACGGCAGCTGGGCCAGCACCCCGCCCAGCGTGCTGCGCACGGCCAGGTCCGGCTCCTGCTGCGGATCGACCGGGCCGACCGTGAGCCGCTCACCGTCCACCCCGATCCGCATCGCCAGCGCGGGCGATTCAACGGTCAGGGCGATGTGGCGGCCATCCAGCGCGGCCAGCGCGCTGCGGGTGTCCGGGTCCAGCGCCAGTGCGCGGTTGAGCGTGAGCTGCAGCGCATTGCCAGCCAGCGGCTTGAGGGAAGAGAGCAGGGAACGGGCCATCACCGCATTCTACCGCGCGCCCTTGAACGGCGGGCGTTCGCTGGCATCACGCTTGGCCACGCGCCAGGTGCCCACCACATCGACACCGGACACGCGTTTTCGCGGGCGCCGACTCGGTTCATGCTATGGCTCCCCAACACAGCGACAGGAGCGGCAACAGGCATGGGCAAGACCCGGGTAGGCATCATCTTCGGCGGCCGGTCGGCCGAGCACGAGGTTTCGCTGCAATCGGCGAAGAACATTCTCGATGCGCTGGACAAGGACCGTTTCGAGGTCAGCCTGATCGGGATCGACAAGCAGGGCCAGTGGCATGTGAGCGACCCGCGCGACTTCCTGCTCAACGCCAGCGACCCCACGCGGATCGCGCTGCACCGCTCGGGCAATGCGGTGGCGGTGCGGCCCGGCCTGGAGCGGCAGCAGCTGGTCCCGACCGATCCGGCCACCGCGCTGGAGCAGATCGACGTGGTGTTCCCGATCGTGCACGGCACGCTGGGCGAGGATGGCTCGCTGCAGGGCCTGCTGCGCATGGCCAACCTGCCCTTCGTCGGCTCCGGCGTGCTGGGCTCGGCGGTGGCGATGGACAAGGACGTGGCCAAGCGCCTGCTGCGCGATGCCGGGCTGGCGGTGGCACCGTTCGCCTGCTTCAACCGGGTCAGCGCGGCGCGGGCCGATTACACCGCGCTGGTTGCCGAACTGGGCACGCCGCTGTTCGTGAAGCCGGCCAACCAGGGCTCCTCGGTGGGCGTGAGCAAGGTCCGCAGCGAGGCGGAGTTCCACACCGCACTCGCGCTGGCGCTGTCGTTCGATCACAAGGCGCTGGTGGAATCAGCGATCACCGGCCGCGAGATCGAGTGCGCCGTGCTGGGCAATGAACACCCCGAGGCCAGTGTCTGCGGCGAGGTGGTCGTGCACGATGATTTCTATTCCTACGACACCAAGTACATCAGCGAAAGCGGTGCGGACATCGTGGTGCCGGCGGCCATCACCGATGCCGAGCAGTCCCGTATCCGGGAGATCGCGGTGCGGGCCTACCAGGCGCTGGACTGTGCGGGCCTGGCCCGGGTGGATGTGTTCCTGACCCCGGCTGGAGAGGTGGTGATCAATGAGATCAACACGCTGCCCGGCTTCACCCGCATCAGCATGTACCCGAAGTTGTGGGCCGCCAGCGGGCTGGATTACACCGCATTGATCACGCGGCTGCTGGAACTGGCGATGGCCCGGCATGACCACGAGCGCGATCTGCGCAGCTCCATCGCAACGACGGCCTGATCATCGTCGCCGATGTCAGGCCGTCGTGGTTTCCGCAGCGCGTCCCACGCCGGAGAGAGGTGGCGTGGGACGCGCCGGACACTAGGTCCGCTTGCGGAACATCGACACCACCGCCAGGATCAGGAAGACGACGAACAGGATCCAGGCGACGTTGCTGGCAGCGCCGGCAATGCCCGAGAAACCAAGTACCGCCGCGATGATGGCGATGACAAAAAAGATGACGGCGTAATGCAGCATGTCGACCCTCGCGTTGATGCGTGCCGGAGTTGGCGTGGGTCCATGTTCACCAACCCGCGGTGTTCAGGGAGTGATGGATTCCTGTGCGTTCGATGAAGATGCCAGCCGCAGCAGCCCTTCTTCGATGCTGACCACGGGTACATAACCGAAATCGCGGCGGGCCGGTTCCATGCTGTACCAGTGCGGCGTGCACAGCTGTTCGGCCAGGAAGCGGGTCATCGGCGGCTCGCCGCGCAGGCGCAGCAGCGGCCACAGCCGCTCGCAGACCGCACCGATCCGGTAGGCGGTCCTGAAGCTGATCGACCGGGTCACCGGCGGGGCGTCCACGGCGGCCAGCAGCTTGTTGAGCAGCTCGCGCATCGGCAGCGGCTCGCCGTTGGAGATGAAGTACGCCTTGCCGGCGCAGGCCGCGCCCGGGGCCAGGTGCTCCAGGGCGAGGAAGTGGGCCAGTGCGGCGTTGTCGATGTAGGTGGTATCGACCTTGTTCTGCCCATCGCCGACGAAGCGCAGGCGGCCGGCGCGGGCGCGCTCGGCCAGGCGCGGCACCAGCTGCTGGTCGCCCGGGCCCCAGATCAGCCGGGGCCGCAACGCGACGGTAGCCAGCTGCGCATCGTTGGCGGCCAGCACGCGTTGCTCGGCGATGGCCTTGGTGGCCGCATACGGCGCCTGGAAGTTCTCGCCATAGGGCACCTCATCGGCGCCCAGGCCCTCGACCGGATGGGTGGCGCGATGGGTGACGCTGGGCGTGGAGGTGTAGACCAGCTTGCCCACGCCGTGCACGCGGCAGGCCGCGATGACGTTGTCGGTGCCGACCACGTTGGCCTGGTGGTAGCTGTCATAGCTGCCCCAGGCACCGGCCTTGGCGCCATTGTGGAAGACCGCATCGACCCCGGCCACCGCGTGCATCACCGCCTGCGCATCGGCCAGGTCGCCGCGGATCTGGCCCACGCCCATCGCCTGCAGCGCAGGGTAATGGCCGCGGTTGAACGCCAGCACCTGGTGGCCGCGCTCGATCAACCCCTTGCACAGGGCCTGGCCAAGGAAGCCGCCGCCACCGGTAACGAGGATCTTCATGCGTGCTGCTCCAGTTGCGCGGTGGCCCAGACCGCGAGCTTCTCGCGGCCGATCTTGGCGTTGTGGCGGATGTCGACCGGGAAGCCCGGGTGGGGCAGGAAGCGCTCGATGCGCGCGGTATGCGCGTGCGCGGCGGCCTCACGGCGCAGCCGCTCGACCAGCCCTGGGGAATCGACGGTGCCGGGCTGCAGTTCGTAGCACAGCACCGGCCGCTGGCGGCCCGGCGGGCCGACGCCGACCAGCGCGGTGCGGGCGATGCCGTCCAGTGCGTTGAACACCGGCTCGACCTGTTCGGTGTACAGCGGGCCGTGCGCGGTTTCCACGCGCTGGGTCTTGCGCCCGCAGAACCACAGCCGGCCCTGCGCATCGAAATAGCCGACGTCGCCCATCCGGTGTACGACGCGCGTGCTGCCGTCGGCGAGGGTCTCGGTGATCTTCGCCGCCGCGGTGGCCTGCGGGCGGTTGAAGTAGCTGTCGGTGGCAGTCGGACCGGCCACGGTGATCTCGCCGACCTCGCCGGCGGCCAGCTCGCGGGCCTGCGACCAGCCCGGCAGCGGCGCGTCATCGATGGCGATGATGCGCACCTGGTTCGGCGCGACCACGCGGCCGACGCAGGTACCGGCGCCGGCCTCGGTGGCCTGGCGGGTGTTCTCCAGCTCACGGCCTTCGATCACCGCCACCGGCAGGCACTCGGTGGCGCCGTAGGGGGTCCAGAACTGGGCGTCGTCGGGCAGCAGGCGGCGGATCCGCGCGACCACGTCCGGCGGCACCGGTGCCCCGGCCGAGGTCACCCGGCGCACGCCGGGCAGCGGCTGGCCGTGATCGGCCAGCACCCGCATCAGCGCCGGCGAGCCGAACAGCTGGGTGACACCAAAGCGGTTGATCGCGTCATGCAGCTTGCGCGGGTCCGCCTGGGCCGGCCGGGTCGGATCCATGTCCGGGATTACCGAGGTCAGCCCCAGCGCCGGATCAAACAGCGCGAACGGCGGGAAGGTCGGCAGGTCGACCCCACCCGGCTCCATCCCGAAGGCGGCACGCAGCAGCTCGACCTGGCCCACGAAATGACGGTGGCGGTAGACCACGCCCTTGGGCACGCCGGTGGAGCCGCTGGTGAACAGGATCGCGGCGACGTCCTCGCCATCGGTCGGGGCCAGCGCAGGCGCCACCGTAGCGCCCTGGGCTTCCAGCCGGGCCAGGGTGGTGCCACCCCAGCCCCAGCGGCGGCCAACGGTCACCAGCAGGCGTGCGGAGCGGCACCAGCGCAGCGCCAGGCGCGCCACGTGGGCCAGGCCGATGCCGATGAAGGCCTCCGGCTGGGCCTCGTCCAGGCATTGTTTCAGCGCGCGCTTGTCGATGCCCGGGTCGACCAGCACCGGCACCGCGCCGTTCTTGAACAGCGCAAACATCAGCAGGAAGAACTCCGGCGAGGGCCGCACCATCACCACGGCGCGCACGCCGCGGCCGATGCCGTGCGCGGCCAGACCGGCCGCCATCGCGTCGCTGCGGGCGTTGAGGGTGCGGTAATCCAGGGTGACGTCGTAGCGCGCCATGCCGCCGGGCCCGGGCGTGCCGGGGCAGCGGATGGCGATCTGGTCGGGGCGTTCACGGGCCAGCTCGGGCAGGCGCGCGGCGATATTGATGGCGCTGTTCATCCGTTCATTGTCGCCGCTGCAGAAAATTCTTGCGCGCCGGCCGTTGGCGTGGAAAATTCGCGCCCTTCCCTCCTGCTTCGCTGCCGCCCAAGGCCGGTGCCCCATGCCCCATCCCTGCCTCACCTGCGGCGCCTGCTGCACCCAATACCGTGTGGCCTTCCACTGGATGGAATCGGACGAGGTCACCCCGGGGGGCGTCCCGCACGAGCTCACCCAGGTGCTGGACCCGCACCGGCTGTGCATGCGCGGCACCCTGTCCAAGCCGGTCTACTGCGTGGCGCTGGACGCGGAGATCGGGGTGTATTCGCGCTGCAGCATCCACCCCAACCGCCCCAGCGTGTGCCGTGAGGTGGACGCCTCGTGGGAGTGCGGCAAGGCCAGCCCGCAGTGCGACAAGGCGCGCATCGCGCACGGCATGCCGGCGCTGACCCTGGCCGACTGGCGCTGGCGGGACGAGGCGGGCAATGATGATGATCATCCCGATGACAACGGCAATTCGCCGGCCCCGCAGGCGCCGATCGCGGCGTAGTTGGGGGCGCCGGGGTCAGGGCGCGGGGCGGAAGCAGCCGACCGGAAAGCAGCCGACCAACGGTTGGCTCTACCGGGGATGGGGCAGCCGACCAACGGTCGGCTCTACCGGTGAGGGTGCCTACCGGTTGATGGTAGGTGACGACCGTGGGTCGTCACGCCGATCAGAGCGGGTTCGCGTCCAGGAAGGCGCGGATCTTCGGCACCAGCACCTCGTGCTTATCCTCCAGCACGTAATGCCCGGCATCCTCGAAGGCATGCACCTGCGCCTGCGGCAGCGCGGCCTGGAAGCCCTTCAGGAAGTGATGGTCGAACACGAAATCGCGCAGGCCCCAGCCGATGAACGCCGGGCGGTCGGCGTAGCTGGGCAGGGTCTGGCCGGAACGCTCCAGCAGCGACCAGGCCTTGTCGGCCGGTGACAGCGGGATGTCCTGCATGAAGCGGATGGTGCTGATGCGGTTGGCGTAGCTGTTGTAAGGCGACACGTACGCGCGGCGCACGTCCGCCGGCATCTTCCGTTCCACGCCCAGCCACGAAGCACCGGAGGAGAAGGCGTTGAAGGTGCGGATGAGCCACTCGCCAATCTTCCAGTGGCGACCCAGCGCGATCTGCCACGGCATCTTCTTCGCGGCCGGCATCGGGAAGGCGGCGGTGTTGAGCACCACCAGGCGCTTGACCTGCGCGTGGTGCGACAGCGCCCAGCCGAAGCCGATCATGCCGCCCCAGTCGTGCACGGCCAGGGTCACCGGGCCGGTGATGCCCAGGTGCGCGAGCAGCGCGTCCAGGTCATCCACGCGCGATTGCAGGGTGTAGTCGTAGTGCGCATCATCGGGCTTGTCCGACAGGCCCATGCCGATATGGTCCGGCACGATGCAGCGGTACTTGTCCGAGAGGCCGGCCACCAGGGTGCGCCAGTAATAGCTCCACGACGGGTTGCCGTGGACCATCACCACCACCTCGCCATCGCGCGGGCCTTCGTCGAGATAGCTCATCGACAGGCCGGGGCGCACCTGGAAGCGGTGCGGATGGGCGGGGTAACCGGGCAGCTGGGGCATTCAATCGCACCTGTGAAAAGGGCCGGCAGAACCGGCCCTTGATGTTCAATTCCGGCGCGGCAGACACGGCCCCGGAAGCAACGCCGCAGCAGGCTGCGGCCAATGGGTTACCAGACCACTTCGGCCATCGAGCAGTTCAGGCCCGAGCCGATGCCGAGCAGCGCGATGCGATCGCCCTTCTTCAGCTTGCCCAGCTGCTTGAGCTTGCTCAGCACGATCGGCACCGAGGCCGGGCCGATGTTGCCGTGCTCGCCGAAGATCGTCATCACCTTCTTCGGGTCGATCCCGAAGTTCTTGATGAAGGCGGCGGTGTGCGGCTGGCTGACCTGGTGGATCACGAACTGGTCCAGTTCCTCCACGGCCCAGCCCAGTGCTTCACGGGCGGCGACGAAGGTCTTCTGCGCCAGCTTGATGCCTTCGATCAGCAGCATGCGGGTGTCGGTGACCATGCGGTCCAGGTTGCCGCGGCACAGCTGGTTCCACTCGGTCGCCGAGCGGGTCACGCCACCGCGGTAACGCGGCGCGTCGGGCACCAGCTCGGTGCGCGCCATGACCATCGCCGCGGCACCGCAGCCCAGGGTCAGGGCGGCCATCTCGTTGCGGAAGTCATCGGCGGTCACGCCCGGCAGGGCCATGCGCTCGAGGGTCTTCTCGTACACCAGGTTGGCGGTTTCACCGTCGACGATCAGCGCGTAGTCGATCTCGCCGCGTTCGAGCATGCGGGCGGCGATGTCCATGCCGTTGATGAAGGCCAGGCAGGCATTGGCGACGTCGAAGGTCATGCATTCGTCGCCCACGCCCAGGTTGCCCGAGACGATGCTGGCCGTGGACGGCTCCAGATAGTCGCGGCTGACCGAGGTGTTGACCAGCAGGCCGATCTTGTCGGCGCCGATCCCGGCGTCTTCCAGGGCTTTGCGGGCGGCCAGCGTGGCGGCGTCGGAGGCCAGCATGTCGGCATCCCACAGGCGGCGGGCGTGGATGCCCGCAATATCGCCGAGCACGTCGGTACGGATGCCAAGGCGATCCAGCGTCGGCTTCAGACGTTCGTTGATTTCCTTGGACGTCAGCGTGTGCGGCGCGTCGATGTGCGCCAGGCCGGCGATCGAGACATTCTTGAAGAGCATCAGTTAGCGCCAAGGCTCAGGCGAAGGGGGCGCTATTGTAAGCCGGCACGGCTTTCACCGCACCTTTACGAATTCACGCCCGGGCGTATGGTCCGGGCGCGGGGTGAAGGGTTCAGCGTGGCGGGCACTGGAAAGCCAGGAATCGCTGGCTGCCATCGGCCGGCAGGCCCGAGGCCTGCACGGCGTTGGCACCGGCGCTGGGGGCCTCGTTGCGGGCCAGGGTTTCCAGCTCTTCCTGCACGCGCAGCGGGTTGCGGTTGTAGAAGCCGACCTTGCTCTTCACGGTCACCACCACTTCGCCCTTGCTCTGGCAGCCGCTGGGAACCGCACCGGCCGGCAGCACGCGGACCGTCTTGCCGGAGGATTCGATCGGCACCCAGGTGCAGGCGGCAACGCTGAGGATCAGGGCGGACAGAAGCAGAATGCGCATGGGCAAGGCCTGGCTGGAATACGTAAGGGAGTGTGCGGGAAACAACTGAATCGGGGGTGATCAGGTGCCGGGTGGGTCCCCGGCACCTGAGCGGCTGGCGGGCGCGGTGGCCGGCCAGCGTTGGGCGTCACCGGCCCTTTGGTGCCGCGGCAGCCGGCGTGGCCGGAGTGGCCGGGGCGTCGACCACCTTGCCTTCGGCATCGATGACCTGCACCTGGCCAAGCTTGAGCGCACGCACCGGGGCCTCGGTCTGCTTGAGGTCACCCACCACCACCCAGGTCAGCGCGTTCGGGTCCAGCGTGGCCGCGGCCTGCTGCACCTGGGCCGGGGTCATCGCTTCGATCTCGGCCTTGCGCTGGACCACGTAATCGTCCGGGCGCTGGTAACGCACGATCCCGCTGATGGTGCCCATCACCGCGCTGGCGGTCTCATAGGCGCCGGGCAGGCTCAGGTTCTGGATGTTGCGGATACGCGCCACTTCGGCCGGGGTGGCCGGCTTGGCGCCGCTGGCGAACTCGGCGATTTCCTTCTGCATCTCCTGCATCGCCTCGGCGGTCTTGTCGATCTGCACCGGCGCGCGGGCGCCCCACGGGCGCTGGCCCAGGGTGTTGCTGGCGCTGCTGCCGGCCCCGTAGGACCAGTGCTTCTGCTCACGCAGGTTCATGTTCAGGCGCGAGGTGAAGTCGCCGCCGAGCACGCCGTTGGCGATATCGAAGCGGGTCGAACCCGGGTCCCTGGACGAGGGCACCACCTGGCTGGCGAACAGGTTGGCCTGCACTGCGCCCGGCTGATCGATCAGGTACACGCGGGCATGCGCCGGACGTGCGACATCCACCGGCGCCTTGACCTCCGGCGCCGGACCTTCGGCCCTCCAGTTGCCGAGCTGGCGCTCCAGCAGCGGCACGATTTCCTTCAGCGTGGTGTCACCCACCACGATCAGCGTGCCCTGCTCCGGGCGCAGCCAGTCACGGTGGAAGTCGACCAGGTCTTCGCGGGTCATGGACTGGATGTCCACTTCATTGCCGCTGCCGGTGAACGGGATCGCATACGGATGGCCCGCGCCGTACAGCAGGGTCGGCATCACCCGCATCGCCACCGCGCTGGGGTTGACCTTCTCCTGCTGGATGCCGGCGATCCAGGTCGCCTTGACCCGGTCGATCTCGGTCTGGTCGAAGCGCGGCTGGCGCAGCATGTCCGCATACAGGGCCAGCGACGGGGCCAGGTTTTCCTTCAATGCGGACAGGTACACGCTGGTGCTGTCCAGCGAGGCCGAGGCATCGAGCTTGGCGCCCAGTGCATCGGCCGCATCGGCGAACGGCAGCGCACCGAGCTTGCCGGCCCCTTCGGTGAGCAGGCCCATGGTGAAGTTGGCCGTGCCGGACTTGCGGCCCTGGTCGGCGGTGAAGCCCCCCGGGAATTCATAGCTGAACTGCACGACCGGGATGTCATGGCGCTCGGCCAGGATCACCTGGGTGCCGTTCTTGAGCGTGGCGCGGCGCAGTTCGGGGAATTTCAGGTCCGGGAAGGTCTTGGTCTGCGGCACGCCGGTGCTGCGGTCGACCTGCTTGGGCAGCGTGGTGAAGCGCGGATCCACGGCGGGCACGGTGAACGGCTTGGGCGTTTCCGACGGCAGTTCGGCCAGGGCAACGCGCGCGCCCGGCTCGACCACGATGGTGTGATCGCCAACGCCCAGCCACTTGGCACCGACATCGCGCACCTGCGCGGCCGTGGCCCCATCGATGGTGGCCAGCGACTTGCGGAAGCAGCCCGGGTCACCTTCGTATACGGTGCACTCGGCCAGCGCGTCGGCCTTGCCGCCGAAGCCACCGATGCGCTCGATGCCGCGGATGAAGCCGGCGCGGAAGGCGGTCTTGCCGCGGCTCAGCTCGTCGGCGGTCGGACCGTCCTTGGCCAGACGCTTCACTTCCTCATCGATGATCGCCTCGACCTTGGCCGGGTCCACGCCCTGCTTGACGCTGGCCATGATCACGAAGTTCGAGCCCAGCTGCGAGCTGTAGGCGCCGGCGCTGATGTTGTCCACCAGCTTGTCCTGGTGCAGCAGGCGCTGGTCCAGGCGCGAGGACTTCGCACCGCCAAGGACCTGCGCGAACAGCTGCAGCTGATCGATGTCGGTGGTGCCGACCTGGGCGACGTTCCAGGCGCGGTAGATGCGCGCCTGCGGCACCTTGTCGGTCATCACTTCGCGCGTGCTCTTCTCGCGCTTGGCCACGTCGACCTTGGGCTGGGCCATGCTCGGGCCGGCCGGGATGTCGCCGAAGTACTTGGCGACCTTTTCCTTCGCGGTGGCCACGTCGATATCACCGGCCAGCACCAGCACCGCATTGTTCGGGCCGTACCAGGTGCGGAACCAGGTCTTCACGTCGTCCAGCGAGGCGGCGTTGAGATCGTTCATGGAGCCGATCACGCTGTGGTGGTACGGGTGTCCGGCCGGATACATCGCGCGGGTCAGCTTTTCCCAGACCTGGCCATAGGGCTGGTTCTCGCCCTGGCGCTTCTCGTTCTGGACCACGCCGCGCTGCTCGTCCAGCGCCGCCTGGTCGATCGCCCCGAGCAGATGCCCCATGCGGTCGGACTCCATCCACAGCGCCATGTCCAGCGCGGTGGTCGGCACGTTCTCGAAGTAATTGGTGCGGTCGGTATTGGTGGTGCCGTTCTGGCCGGTCACGCCAACCTGCTTGAAGGGCTCGAAGTATTCGCCGTCGTGGTTCTCGCTGCCCTGGAACATCAGGTGTTCGAACAGGTGCGCGAAGCCGGTGCGGCCGGCGGGTTCGTCCTTGCTGCCCACGTGGTACCAGATATTCACCGCCACGATCGGCGCCTTGCGGTCGGTGTGCACCACCACGCGCAGGCCATTGGGCAGGGTGAACTGTTCGAACGGAATGTCGACCTTGGCCGCCGTGGCCGGCTTGGCCAGGACCGGTGCCGGCGCGAACGAGCCCAGGGCGGCGGAAAGCGCTACAGCCAGCAGCGCGGCACGCGGTCGAAGTTGGACGGTCATTCCGGTTCCTTGGTCATGAAAGTGAAGCCGGATGCTAGCGCGCCGCCCGGGCAAAAGGCATCGGCCAACAGTCATTGACCTGCCGATGGCGGCGGATCCGCCACGAACCGCACATCCGAGCGTGGCCGCACGCGGCCGGGCGGACAGTCCGCGGCCCTGCGGCGGACACGTGTCCGGACATCGGACACCGCCACTTCGCAAAAAACCCTTTTAAATCAATGCGTAAAAGTTGGCACGCGACCTGCTTGGTACATGGCAAGGGAAACAAGGATCAAACCGAAACTGACTGGATGCTGAACAGCAACAAGAATAATGAAATTGTTCTTGCAAGCCCAGAATCGGTGTACTACCTTACTACCACACCACTGCTCACCAACACTAAACAGGACCTCGCCATGAACACCAAGACTCTCGCCATCGCCATCGCCTTTGCCGCCGGTTCCGCGTTTGCTTCGTCGGTGCAGGCCGCCCCCGCCATCGTCACCCTGGACACCGTGCAGGTCCGCCCCTCGGCCGACCAGATCGCCCAGGCCGAGGTTGAGCGCACCAGCACCATCCCGACCCTGGCCGTCGTGGAAGTCCGTCCGACCGCTGGCCTGATCGCCGAGTACCGCGCCGAACTGGCCGCCAACCGCCGCGTCACCACCCTGGCCGCCGTGGAAGTGCGTCCGACCGCCGAACAGCGCCAGGCCCTGGCTGCCGAACAGACCAACGACCGCGGCTACGTCGCCACCTTCACCGCTGCCGCCACTGCCGTGGCCAACGAAGTGATCATCAACCTGCCGACTCTGCAGGTGCGTCCGTCGGCTGCCGACCTGCAGGCCCTGGCCCTGGAAACCGCCGCTGCCGCCGCCACGACCCTGATCCGCCAGTAAGCCGCAGCTGCGGTCTTCCGCAGCCACGGCGTACACTTCGCCGATGACTGCCACGCCCACGTTCCATGTCGTCCTGTTCCAACCCGAAATCCCGCCGAACACCGGCAATGTGATCCGCCTCTGCGCCAACACCGGCGCGCGGCTGCACCTGATCGAGCCGCTCGGTTTCGACCTGAGCGACAAGCAGCTCAAGCGCGCCGGCCTGGACTATCACGAATACGCTCGGCTGCAGGTCCATCCTGATCTGGAAACCGCCCTGCAGGTCATTGCGCCCAAGCGCCTGTTCGCGCTGAGTACCCGCGGCAGCGTCCGTTACGACACCCAGCAGTTCGAAGACGGCGATGCCTTCCTGTTCGGCCCGGAAACCCGCGGCCTGCCCCAGGACCTGCTCGACAGCCTGCCCCACGGCCGCCGCCTGCGCCTGCCGATGCAGCCGGACAACCGCAGCCTCAACCTGTCCAACACGGTCGCCGTGGTGATGTACGAGGCATGGCGCCAGAACGGGTTTGCCGGCGGGGAATAAAATGCCGTGCCGACCAACGGTCGGCACCTACCGGTGACACAGGCACCTGCCGGCCGTGTAGCACCTGACCGTTGGTGTAGCACCTGACCGTTGGTCAGGTGACCTCAGAACGCATTGATCCCGGTCAGCTCGCGGCCGATCACCAGCTGGTGCACGGTCTCGGTGCCCTCGTAGGTGATCACCGATTCCAGATTGAGTGCATGCCGGATCGCCACGTGTTCGGTGGTGATGCCGGCGCCGCCGAGCAGGTCGCGACATTCGCGCGCGATGTCGATGGCCATGCGGCAGTTGTTCCACTTGGCCAGGCTGACCTGCTGCGGCTGCAGTTGGCCGGCGTCCTTCAGGCGCCCCAGCTGCAGGGCCAGCAGCTGCGCGGTGGTGATCCGCCGCGCCATGTCGGCCAGCTTGATCTGCGCACTCTGCGTGGCCGCCACCGGCCGGCCGAACAGCACCCGCTGCTTGGTATAGCCCAGGGCTTCATCCAGGCAGGCCACCGCAGCGCCGATCGGACCCCAGCTGATCCCGTAGCGCGCCTGGTTCAAGCAGCCCAGCGGCCCCTTCAGCCCCTGCACGTTCGGCAGGCGGTTACGGTCGGGCACGCGCACGTTGTCGAAGAACAGCGCACCGGTCAACGAGGCGCGCAGGCTCATCTTGTGCTTGATCTCCTGCGTGGTGAACCCGGCCATGCCCTTTTCCAGCACGAAGCCCTGGATGCCATCGTCGGTATGCGCCCACACGATCGCGATGTCGGCCACCGGTCCGCTGGTGATCCACATCTTGCTGCCGTTGATCAGCCAGTCACCGCCATCGCGCACCGCGCGGGTCTTCATCGCCGCCGGATCGGAGCCGCCATGCGCCTCGGTCAGCCCGAAGCAGCCGATCACCTTGCCGGTGGCCATGTCCGGCAACCAGCGCAGCCGCTGTTCTTCGCTGCCGTAAGCGTAGATGGGGTACATGCACAGCGAGCTCTGCACCGAAACGAAGCTGCGCAGGCCCGAATCGCCGCGCTCCAGCTCCTGGCAGATCAAGCCGTAGCTCACCGCATTGAGCCCGCCGCCGCCGTACTGCTCGGGCAGGCTGGAGCCGAGCAGGCCCAGCGCGGCGATCTCGGGAATCAATTCGTCCGGGAAGCGCCCGTCGTCGAACGCATCGCCGATGATCGGCAGCACCCGCGTATCGGTGAAACGCGCCACCGTCGTCTGCACCGCGCGCTCCTCCTCGCTGAGCAGCGAACGGATATCGAACAGATCGAACGGATTCAGTGACATGGCATCCCGGCAGGTGGCGGTGGAACAGGCTCCCATTGTGGTCGTTGTGCGCGAAGCGGCCAAGGGACGGCGCGGCAGCGCGGATGCTGCGCCGCAGCATCCTGGTATCGAACGCGCGGCGACACCGCTGTCATCGTCGGCGATCTAGGCTTAAATGCGCCGTGCCGGTACTCTGGCGCAATGATCCACCGTTTCGCCGTGGTGTGACACGCGCGATTCCCAGGCAACCGCCGCCGTTCAACCCGCGGCACTACCCACGAGTTACGCAGCCCCATGAGCGAAGAAATCAACGTCCTGCCCCCGCGTGAAGTGATGGAATTCGATGTGGTGATCGTCGGTGGCGGTCCCGCTGGCCTGGCCACGGCGATCCGGCTGCGCCAGCGCGCCATCGAAGCCGGCCGCGAGCTGTCGGTGTGCATCCTGGAGAAAGGCTCTGAACCCGGTGCGCACATCCTCTCCGGTGCGGTGATGGATCCGCGGGCACTGAGCGAACTGTTCCCGGACTGGGCCGAGCGCGGCGCACCGCTGAAGCAGAAGGTCACCCGCGACGAATTCCTGTTCCTCAGTGAAGCCGGCTCGCGCAGCACGCCCAACGCGCTGCTGCCGGAGTGCTTCCACAACGAAGGCAACTACATCGTCAGCCTCGGCGAGGTCACCCGCTGGCTGGCGCAGCAGGCCGAGGCGCTGGAAGTGGCGATCTTCCCCGGCTTCCCCGCGGCGGAGGTGCTGTACAGCGAGGACGGTGCGGTGATCGGCGTGGCCACCGGCGACATGGGCATCGAGAAGAACGGTCAGCCCGGCCCCGCGTTCGAGCGCGGCATGGCGCTGCACGCCAAGTACACGATCTTCGCCGAAGGCTCGCGCGGCCATCTCGGCCGCCAGTTGATCGCACGCTTCCAGCTCGATGCCGGCAAGGATCCGCAGGCCTATGGCATCGGCATCAAGGAGCTGTGGCAGATCGATCCGGCCAAGCATGAGCCGGGCCTGGTGGTGCACGCGGCCGGCTGGCCGCTGGACAACGACACCTACGGCGGCGCGTTCCTGTATCACGCCGAGGGCGGCAAGGTCTCGATCGGTTATGTGGTCGGCCTGGATTACAAGAACCCGTGGCTGAGCCCGTTCGAAGAGTTCCAGCGCTTCAAGACACACCCGGACATCCGCAAGCACCTGGAAGGGGGCAAGCGCATCGGCTACGGTGCGCGCGCGATCACCGCCGGTGGGCTGATGTCGCTGCCCAGGACGGTGTTCCCCGGTGGCGCGCTGGTCGGCTGCGAGGCCGGCTATCTCAACGTCAGCCGGATCAAGGGCAGCCATGCCGCGATCAAGACCGGCATGCTCGCCGCCGATGCCGCCTTCGATGCGCTGGTGGCCGATCGCCAGCACGATGAATTGAGCGCCTATCCGCAGGCGTTCGAGACCAGCTGGCTGCATGCCGAACTGCAGCAGGCCAAGAACTTCAAGCAGTGGTTCAAGAAGGGCCAGACCGTGGCCACGTTGATGACCGGCATCGAGCAGTGGCTGCTGCCCAAGCTGGGCATCCGCAATCCGCCGTGGACGCTGCGCCACAGCACCCCGGACCACGCCTGCCTGGAGCCGGCCTCCAAGCATGCGAAGATCAACTATCCCAAGCCGGATGGCGTGCTCACCTTCGATCGGCTCAGCTCGGTGTTCCTGAGCAGCACCAACCACGCCGAAGACCAGCCCAGCCACCTGACCCTCAAGGACGCCAGCGTGCCAGTGCGGATCAACCTGGCCGAGTACGCCGGTCCGGAAGCGCGCTACTGCCCGGCCGGCGTGTACGAGTTCGTCGGCAGCGATGGGCACGAACAGCTGCAGATCAACGCGCAGAACTGCGTGCACTGCAAGACCTGCGACATCAAGGACCCGACCCAGAACATCGTGTGGGTGACCCCCCAGGGCGGCGGCGGCCCGAACTACTCGGGCATGTGATCGGCATGGCCTGCGACCACCGGTCGCAGGCCATCAGGCGCGGCAGGCACCGCCGCGCTGGCTATCCTGAGCGTCCTGTTGGACGTGACCGTGGCGCCATGGCCCCTGCTTTCCGATCGACGTTGGCGTTACTGGCCTGCCTGCTGCTGGCGGCGTGTTCGCGCACCCCGCAGACGCCGGAGCAGGCCCATCAGCAGGACCTGCAGCGCGCCTTTGCGATCTGTGCCGGCTGCCACACCGTCAGCCCGGGTGGCGTGCATCGGTTCGGCCCGAACCTGCATGGCGTGATCGGCCGGCGTGCCGGCAGTGTCGCCGGCTATCCGTATTCCAACGCGATGCGCGATGCAGGGCTGACCTGGAACGAACAGACCCTCGATGCGTTCCTGCGCTCGCCCACGCAGGCGGTGCCGGGCACGCGCATGGTCAACTCCACCGCTGACCCGGAGCGCCGGCGGCAGGTGATCGAGTATCTGCAGCAGCAGCGATGACCGGCAGGCGCCGGTCAGGACGCCTGCAGCTGCACCAGATAAGCGCGCAACGCCGCATCGAATGCGCTGACCGCCTCGGCGTGCGCCGCCACGCCTTCGTCGTCGACGCGTTCCATCAGGCTGCGCGCCTGCAGCGCCAGCGCGTCGGCCCCCAGCGTTGCCAGCCCCCCCACCAGCCGGTGCAGCACATTCACCAGTGCGGGCCCGGCCTGCGCATCCAGGGCTGCCTGCAGCGTCACCAGATCCTCGGCCGAGGCGGTGCACAGGCTCTCGATCAGCACGCCGGCCACATGCTCCGAACCAAACCGGCGCACCAGCGCGGCCCGGTCCGGCGGCGCGTCATCCGCACCCGGTGCCTGCTCCGCGCCGGACAAGGGGCCATCCCCGTCCGGCAGCCACTGCAGCAGTGCCTGGCGCAAGGCGCCCAGTGAGACCGGCTTGGCCAGCAGATCGTCCATGCCGGCCTCGCGGCAGCGCTGCAGATCGTCCTCCATCGCGCTGGCGGTCAGCGCGATCACCGGCAGCCGGGCACCGCCGCGGTCACGCTCCTGCTCGCGGATGCGGCGGGTCATGGCATAGCCGTCCATGACCGGCATCCGGCAGTCGGTCAGCACCAGGTCGAAACGGGTGCGCGCCAGCAGCGCCAGTGCCTGTTCGCCGTTCTCGGCCAGCACGTGTGGCAGGCCCAGCTGTTGCATGCGCCACCCCATCAGCGCCTGGTTGGTGGGATGGTCCTCCACGATCAGGATGCGCCGCTGCTGCAATGCGGCCGGCAACGGCACCGCCTGCGTGTGTTCTTCGGCGGCGCCGGGCTGTTCGTCCACCGGCACCACCGGTACGGCCAGCAGCACCTCCACGCGCGTGCCCTCGCCGGGGACGCTGTGCAGCGTCAGCGTGCCATGCATCATCGCCACCAGGCGCTGGCAGATGCTCAACCCCAGCCCTGTGCCACCGTACTGGCGGCTGGTCGCCGCGTCGGCCTGTACGAACGGCGCGAACAGCCGTTCGCGCTGCTCGGGCGAGATGCCGATGCCTGTATCGCAAACGGTCAGGCGCAGCCGCTGCGCGCCGTGGGCATCACCGTCGAGCACCTCCAGCGCGATGCCGACCTCGCCGGCGCGCGTGAACTTGATGGCATTGCTGAGCAGGTTGAATGCGATCTGCCGCAGGCGCATGCCGTCGACCAGGTGCATGGCCGCGAGCGCGTCGTCGATCTGGATCTGCAGCTCCAGCCCCTTGGCCACCGCCTGCGGGGCAAGCAGCTGCTGCACGTTGCCAAGCAATGCGCGCAGGGCGACCGGATGCGGTTGCAGGGACAGCGCGCCGGCCTCGATCTTGGAGTAGTCCAGCAGGTCATCGAGGATCTGCCGCAGCATCTGCGCCGAGTCCTCGATCACGCTGATGATGCGGCGCTGTTCGCCATCCAGCGAGGTGTGCGAGAGCACCTCCACCATGCCCAGCACGCCGGACATCGGTGTGCGGATCTCGTGGCTCATCGTGGCCAGGAATTCGGATTTGGCGGCGGTGGCGCGCTCGGCGGCCGCCTTGGCCAGCGCCAGCGCGTCGGCCTGTGCGCGCGCCTCGGTCACATCGATCCAGTAGCCGCTCCACAGCAGCACCCCGTCCTCGGCGTCGTAGGGCAGCGCGCGCGAACGCACCCAACGCAGCATGCCCCCTGGGCGGGTGCGGAATTCTATGTCCACCGGGGCGAAGTCCCGCGTGGCGCTTTCCAGGGCCTGGCGCACATTGGCGCGATCACGCTCGTCGATGCGCGCGATCAGCGCGCTTTCATCGGCCATCGCCTCGGCCGCGGTGAGCCCGAACAGCGCTTCGGTGTCACCGGCGATGTACGGCAGCGACAGCCGGCCATCCCGTTCGCGACGGCCCTGGTACACGATCGCCGGCAGATTGTCGGTGACGTCGGCCAGGCGCTGCTCGGCACGGCGGCGCATCGCTACCTCACTGCGCAGGCGCCAGTGCCCCCACCCATGGACGAGCAGTGCGGTCAGCAGCACCAGGGCCAGCGGCACCGCCCAGCGCGCGGTCGCGCGCCAGTCCAGATCGCTGCGGTACTCGGCCGACAACCAGTCGCTGCGGATCGCTTCGTGCTCGCGCGCGCTCATGTTCACCAGCAGGCGGTCGAACGTGGTGGCCAGGGGTGCGTACTGGCGCTTGACCGCCAACGACAGGCGATCGCTGAATCCCGCCGGCGCTGCCACGTGCAGCTGCGCGGGATAGTGATCACGCACGATGCGATCGATGACGGCCAGGTTGCCGATGTACGCATCGGCGTCTCCCTTGGCCAGCCGTGACAGCGCCAGTTCGGCGCTGCGCGCGGGCACGATGCGCGCATTGGGGGCCTGCTGCAGGACATACCCGCGCAACCGTTCCGGATCGGACAGCAGGATGCTGCGGCCATCCAGATCGGGCACGCCCAGCACCGACGCACTGCCACTGGCCGTCACCACGACGTTGGGAACGGTGATGAAGGGCTGGCTGAACACCCAGCCGTCGCCCAGGTAGTTCGAATCGTTGGGGATGCCCATGATCGCGTCGACCTCGCCGCGGCGCAGCTGCTCGCGCACATCGAACCAGTCGTGCGCCGGCACCCGCGTGAGCTGCGCCCCTACCGTGCGCAGCAGGCGCAGGTACTCGGCCGAGACACCGCTGGGCCGGTCGGCACTGTCGATGAAGGCCAGCGGTGCCGCGTTCGGCGCGAAGGCCAGGCGCAGGGGGGTGGCCAGGACACGCCTCTCCGCATTGCCCAGGATCACCTGCGACTGCACCGACCATCGCGGCGTCGGGAGCCAGCGCCGTTCCAGGCGCTCGCGCTCGGTCTCGGCGAGCGCGGCCAGGCCCATGTCCAGCGCTTCAGCCAAGGGCTGCTTGGCGTTGGGCACACCGAAATGCAGCCGCTCCGGTGGCAGGTCGCTGGGGCGCAGCAGGCTGACATCGGTCAGCCGTCGCTCGGCGATCAGGGTCGTGGCCACATACGCGTTGCCGATGTAGA
Organism: Stenotrophomonas sp. AS1; assembly: GCF_048957655.1. NCBI lineage: Bacteria > Pseudomonadati > Pseudomonadota > Gammaproteobacteria > Lysobacterales > Lysobacteraceae > Stenotrophomonas > Stenotrophomonas sp. AS1. Next base: position 176,467 of record NZ_JARVXM010000009.1, read on the forward strand.
CGTCGGCCTCGCCGCTGCCGACCATGGCCAATGCGGCGGTGGTGCTGGCCGCGGTCACGCGCCGGGCGCCGGGAAAGCGCGAGCGCACTTCGTCGCTGGTGACGAACTCACGCTCGGTGACCACGCGCAGGCCGCGCAGGTCAGGATCAGACGATGCCCGGGTTTCGCCGGGGCGACCCACCAGCGCCAGTGGGGCTTGGGCGTAGGGGCGGGTGTAGACCATGCAGCGCGTACGATCGGCGGTGAGCGTGATGTTCATCACCACATCGACTTCACCCCGGCATGCCGCCTCCAGGACCTCGGTCCAGTCGCGATACATCCGCACCTGCACCTGCACCCCCAGCTGCCGGGTCAGCAGGCTGAGGTAGTCGTAGCCGAGGCCGACCGGCTTGCCGTTCTGCATGGACTCGAACGGCGGCCAACCGCTGTCGTACATGCCCAGGATGATGGTAGGGTGCCTGCCAAGCCACTCGCTCTGGTGGGGGGGCAAGGGAGGCGACGCAGCCGCGGATACCTGCATGCCCGTCGCCATCGCGAGCACGAACAGAACCAGCCAGCGAATGACGTGGGTACGCATGCTGCCTGATCTCCGTAGAATGACATCCCCATCCCGGCACGGCCCGACGGCTGCCTCACAGGCAATACTAGTCCATGACCCTGCGCATTATCATCGCCGATGACCATCCGGTCGTACGGATCGGCACGAAGGCCGTGATCGAGTCCAGCGGCGTTGGTCAGGTGGTGGCCGAGGCCAGTACCGTGGCCGAGCTGATGACCGTACTGGGCGACCACGAGTGCGATGTTCTGGTCACCGATTACTCCATGCCCGGCGGCGCGCAGGCCGATGGCTTCGCGATGATCGCCATGATACGCCGGCGTTTTCCCGAGCTGCCGGTGCTGATGCTCAGCGTGTCCAACAACCTGGCGATCCTGCGCATGGTGGTCGCGACCGGCGTGCTTGGCCTGGTCGACAAGACCTCCTCGATGGATGAGCTGCCACTGGCGATCCAGACCGTGCAGCGCGGCGTGCCCTACGTCAGCCTGTCGCTGAAGGAACGCATTGACGCAATCGGCACGGAGAGTGTCGAGGAAGGCGGAGCCCGTCCCTTGTCGCCACGCGAAGTGGAAGTGCTGCGGCTGCTCGGCAGCGGCATGACGGTCAAGGAGATCGCCCTCCATCTGCACAAGAGCGTCAGCACCATCAGCCGCCAGAAAGGCGATGCGATGTTGAAGCTCGGGCTGAAGGGCGACGCCGAGCTGTTCGACTACCTGCGCGACGGCGAACGCTGATCCCGGTCCGCCTGCGGACGCGCGCTCTTTTTTCTTCGATACCCATGCGATGCACGTCATCGCGATGGTGTCCTGTCGTGTGTGCGCGTTACGCACGAGACGTATTGCGCGTGCGTAGCAGATAGCGAACGAAGAGTTCCCGATATCGCCGCTTCATTTATGTACTGCTCAGTTTGATATTCAGGGCTAATTCGGGTGACTAACGGATAATTCACACCTGTCGCCAGCAGCGATTCCCCCTCCCTCTGCTGGCGGACAAAACCAAAAAATAAAAAGGTGTTCCCGAAAATGAAGACTTCCCTGCTTGCTCTGGGTCTGCTCGCTGCACTGCCGTTCGCTGCGTCGGCAACCGACGGCCTGTCGTACAACTATGTCGAAGGCGGCTACGTGAACACCGATGCCAAGGGCGGCGACGCCGATGGTTGGGCGGTGAAGGGCTCGGTCGCCGTGGCGCCGAACTTCCATGTCTTCGGTGACTACAACGCGCAGGAAACCAAGCGCGGCAGCAACGACGTCGACCAGTGGCGCGTCGGTGTGGGCTACAACTACGGCATCGCCCCGACCACCGATCTGGTCGCCCGCGTTGCTTACCAGAAGTTCGACCCGAAGCACGGCCCGGACTTCAACGGCTACTCCACCGAAGTCGGCGTGCGCAGCGCGTTCACCCCGAACTTCGAAGGCTACGTGATGGCCGGTTACGAGGATTACAGCAAGAAGCACGGCATCAATCCGGACGGCGAGTTCTACGGCCGCGTCGGCGCCCAGGCCAAGCTCAACCAGAACTGGGGCCTGGCCGGCGAAGTGAAGCTGGCCAAGGGCGGCGACAAGGAATGGTTCGTCGGTCCGCGCTTCACCTGGTAATACGCGTTACGCAACACCGCGGTACGTTGTTGGATGGCGCGGTCTCTCTCCCCTGCGCCATGAAGCCCGGCTCACGCCGGGCTTCACTTTTACAGCAGCCGACCAACGGTCGGCTCTACCTGCACGGCCGTCGCGGTTTTTTTGCGGTTGGCATGGCGACACCCTCGTCGGTACGCCACGAAACAACCCGGCCACGTGCCGGGTTGTTTCGTTCTGGCGTGGCCCAGCGCCCGACCCATCCGCCGTCGCGCCTGAAAAGGATGGACGAAGACCCAAAAAAAACCCCGGCATCTGCCGGGGTTTTGGGTGCCTCACTTGAACAGCGTGTCCGGATACTCCGGCTTCTGCTCGCGTGCCAACAGCGCACGCAATCCTTCTTCGGGGGTCTGCTCACCGTGCAGCACGGCGCGCACCCGGTCGGAGATGGGCAGGTCGATGCCATGACGCCGCGCCTGGCGCATCACTTCATCGGCGGTCTGCACCGATTCCACCACCTGGCCGATCTCGCGCACCGCATCCTGCAGCGTCTGCCCACGGCCCAGGGCCAGGCCCAGCCGACGGTTGCGCGAGAGGTCGCCGGTGCAGGTCAGCACCAGATCGCCCAGGCCGGCCAGCCCCATCAGGGTTTCCGGCTTGGCACCGATCGCCGCGGCGAGCCGCAGCATTTCGTTGAGGCCACGGGTGATCAGGCCGGCACGGGCGTTGAGGCCCAGTTGCATGCCATCGGCAACGCCGGTGGCCACGGCCAGCACGTTCTTCATCGCGCCGCCGAGCTCGGCACCGACCATGTCATCGCCGGTGTAGGCGCGGAACGCCGGGCCGTGCATGGCATCGGCCACCTGCTGGGCGAAGTCCGGCGCGTCACCGTGGACGGTGATCGCGGTCGGCAGGCCCTGGGTGACTTCCTTGGCGAACGACGGGCCGGTCACCACCGCCAGCGGCACGTCCGGCCCGAGGACCTCACGCGCCACTTCGTGCAGGAACCGACCGGAGCCGGGTTCGAAGCCCTTGGTCGCCCACGCCACGCCGGCATCAGCCGGGCGCAGCGGCGCCAGTGCACGCACGGTTTCACCGAAGGCGTGCGACGGCACCACCACCAGGATCCAGGCGGCGTCCTTGACGGCAGCGGCCAGGTCGGTGGTCGCGCGCAGCGACTCGGGCAGCGGAATACCCGGCAGATAACGGGTGTTCTCGTGGCGCTGGTCGATGGCCTCGACCATCGCCGCATCGCGCCCCCACAGCACGGTCGGGTGACCGTGCCGCGCGAGCAGGCTGGCCAGGGCAGTGCCCCAGGAGCCGGCGCCGAGAACCGCGATTTTGTCTGCGTGCTTGCTCATCCGTACGACTGCAGCGCCGATCAGGCGTTGCCGGCCGGCTCGGAATCGGCGAGCGAGGTCTCGCCCTGTTCCTGGCGCTGGCGCAGGGTTTCGGCGTAGAGGCCTTCGAAGTTGATCGGCTGCAGGAAGAACGGCGGGAAGCCACCGGCCTGGATCAGCTCGCTCACCAGCGAACGCACGTACGGGAACAGGATGTTCGGGCACTGGGTGCCGAGCAGCACGTCGATCGACTGCGGGTCCAGGCCCACCAGGCCGAACACGCCGGCCTGCTGCACTTCGGCCACATAGGCGGTCTTCTCGCCGGCCTTGCAGGTCAGGGTCACGGCCAGCACGACTTCGAAGGCGCTCTCGCCCAGGCGCTGCACGCGCTGGTTCAGGTTGAGCTGCAGTTCCGGCTGCACGGCGTCATTGAAGACGGCCGGAGCGTTCGGCGATTCGAACGAAACGTCCTTGACGTAGATCTTCTCGACGGTGAACGAGGGACCGGTGGCGGCGTCGACCGGCGCGACGGCGCCGTTGGTGTTCTCTTCGGACATTTCCTGTTGCTCCAAAAATGAATGCTGTAAAAACGGATTGTTACATGCCCTGCGATGGGGGCGCTGTGCGCCGCGTACAAGGCGTGCGCTGCAATCCGACGGGGATCAGTTGCGGCCCTTGACCAGCGGCAGCTCGGCCTGCTGCCACGCCGGGATGCCGCCATCGAGCACGTTGACCTGGGTGAAACCCGCCTTCTTCAGGGCCTTGGCGGCCGTCTCGGAGGCGTTGCCGCTGCGGCAGACCAGCACGACCGGGCTCTGCTGGGCCTTGGCGACCAGCTTGTGCTCCGGACCGAACTGGCTCGGCTGCACATTGCGGCTGCCGGCGATATGGCCCTTCTCGAAATCGCTGCTCGAGGACAGATCGACCACGATGGCGCCACCGGCGTTCATCAGCTGGGTCAGTTCCGCCGGCTTGAGCGATTTGAAGCCACGGAACAGACGGCGGACTTCGGTCACGATGATGGCCACGGTCAGGCCCACCAGGGCCATCGACAACATCGGGTTTCGGCCGGCAAAGGCCAGCAACTCTTCGTAATTCACTAAGATCACGGGTCGATAAGCGGGCGCCGATTGTCGCACATGCGGGCGAATCGGCGTCCAGCCCCGTGTGGGCGGGCGTCAGCGGTCCTGCCAGAGGTCGGGCAGCCCGTTGGCCTGGAGCCAGCGCTTGTCTTCGGCGTCCCAGCGCCAGATCTCCCGAACCCGCACCGTGCGCTCGGCCTGGGTGTTGTTGTTGATCACCCGCACCTCGGCGGTGCGCCCTACCCGGCCATCGGGCATGGGCACGTTGTCGCTGGCGCGATAGCTGGAGATCTTCACCTGCTCGAAGCGGCGCAGTTCCAGATCGGTCAGCGGGTGGACCCGGGTGTATTCCGGGTCCAGGTACGGCAACGCGTCTTCAACGGTGCCCCAGCGCATCGTGGCGTCGTACTTGATCTGGGTTTCCTCCAGATCCTTGCGCTGCTTCCGGGTGGTTTTCTGCTCGGCGGCCAGGGCACTCACGCTGGTCAGCGCGAGCAATGCCAGCAGCAGGATCTGAAGCGTACGACGCATGCGAATTCCCCAATAGGCAAGGCGCCCATCCTACCGCCTGGCGAAGGCCACGAAACGGCCGCTCAGTTCAGCGGCGGCCTTGTCGCCCTCGCCCGGTTGCCGGGCGGTGAGGCTGATGCGGGCCTTGCCGCGCTGGGCGAAGGTGGCCAGGAAGCTGTCCCAGTCGGTTTCCGCATCCGCCTGGGCCTGCGCATGCAGATCGCCGTAGACCGGCGCCAGGTAGCGGATGTGGCTGTCGGCCACGTAGACATCGGCATCGAACCCGGCCAGGCGCAGCCGCAGCGTCACCAGGGCCCAGCCGGACAGGGTCAGGGCCGAGGCCAGGCTGCCACCGAAGGCGTTGCCCTTGTCATTGACGTTGGCCGCCAGCGGGGCATGGATGTGCAGGACGCCGTCGCGATAGTCGTGGACACGGATCTGCATGGCCGCCACCGGCGGCATGGCATCCAGGACATGCTGCAGCGCGGACAACTGCGCCGGCAGGGAATCGGTTGCGGACATCTGGTTGATCACGTCACATCGAAGGGCTCGCATAATGCCCGCAATGAACACCGAAACGAAAGTCGCGCCCTGGACCCTGATCTCGCTGCGCCCGCGTGGCCAGCATGCGCCGCTGCGGCGTGCGGCCGCTGCCGCCGGGGCGCGCGTCATCGCACTCTCGCCCTGGGCGCTGCAGGCCTGCGCTGATACGGCCACGCGCGCCGCGCTGGAGGCCGCGCTGGCGGCCGAGCGGGTGGTCTTCAGCAGCCCGGCGGCGGTTAAGGCGGCCGCGCGCCTGGTGGACCTGGCCGCACCCCACCCGGGGCAGTGGCTTGCGGTGGGCGCCGGCACGGCGGCGGCGTTGGACCGGCAGGGCGCACAGGGCATCGCCGCGCCGGCGCGGATGGACAGCGAGGGCCTGCTCGCGTTGCCGGCCCTGGCGGATCTGCATGGCCTGCGCGCCGGCCTGGTGACCGCGCCCGGCGGGCGCGGGGTGATCGCGCAGACCCTGGAGCAACGCGGTGCCCGGCTGCTGCGGGCCAACGTCTATGTCCGCCGTGCGCTGCCCCTTGCGCCGCGCATGCTGCAGCGGCTGCGGCACGCGGCCACGCCGTGGGTGCTGGCACTGAGCAGCGGCGAGGCACTGACCCTGCTGCTGGCGCAGTTGCCGGACGATCTGCATGCCCCCCTGCGCGAGGCCCTCGTGGTGGCCGCCAGCGAGCGGCTGGCCGCGCAGGCGCGCGCGGTCGGCTTCGGGCAGGTGCAGCTGGCGGCAGGGCCGTTGCCTTCGCAGCTGGTTGCCGCTGCACACGCCGTGCTCATCCCGCCCGCATCTTCCTGAACAGGGCGCCGGAGCGGTCTTGCAGGCGGCTCGGGCGGCGGGCGATGCTGTGCACCACGTCGCTCGCCAGCCAAGCGGATTGCCCGGCGCGCGCGACAAGGATGCCCGTATGAATGACCCTGTTTCGCCTTCCTCTCCGCGCCGCCCCCTGCGCTGGATCGTGCCGGTCACGGCGTTGGCCGTGCTGGCCGGCGGCGGTGCCTGGGGCTGGACGCAGTGGCAGTCGCGACAGGCGCAGGAGCGTGTGCGCGAGGAGAATGCCCAGTTGCAGATGCAGGGCCTGCTGGACAGTGTCGAGGCGCTGCGCCGCGATCAGCGCTCGACCTCCCAGCGCGTGCAGGACGCCGCCGCGACCAACCGGGTGCTGCGCGATGAAATGCTCGGCCTGAGCCAGCGCAACGCCCTGCTCGAAGAGAACCTGGCCAAGCTGGCCGACAGCACCCGCCACGGTGCCCAGGCGCTGCAGCTGGAAGAGGCCGAGCTGTTGTTGAGCCAGGCCGGCCAGCGGCTGGCCTATGCCGATGACGCCGACGGCGCCAAACGCCTGTATGCCTTGGCGGCCGCCTCGTTGGACGATGTGCAGGGCAGCGAGTATCTGAACCTGCGGCAGGCGCTGATGCAGGAGCGCAATGCCGTGGATGCACTGGGCCCCGGGGTGCGTGCGCAGACCCAGGCACGGCTGGGCCGGTTCGCCCAGGCGCTGACCGCGCTGCCCGAGCAGATCGACGCCCCGGCCGATACCGCCGTTGGCAGCCCCTGGTGGCACCAGGTGCTGGCACCGTTCGTGACCATCACCCCGACCCGCCTGCAGGGCCCGTTGACCGAGGCCGAGCGGGTGGCCGCGTGGGATTCGCTGCAGCTGGAACTGACCCTGGCGCGGGCCGCGGTGGAGCGCGGCGATCAACCCGGCTACGTGCAGGCGCTGGACCGCGTGGCGCTGTGGCTGCCGCGGCTGAGGCCGGATTCACCTGCTCTGCGCGAGCAACGTGCTGAACTGCATCAACTACGCGCCTGCGAGCTGCGTCCATCGCTGCCCGAACTGGGCAGCACCCTGCAGCAACTGCGCTCGATGCGTAACGGGAGGTAATCGATGAAGCCCTTTCAATCTCTGGTGGTCCTGCTCTTGGCCGTCGCCCTGGGCGTGATCGCCTCACAGTGGCTCGGCACCGAACAGCTGCGGCAGTTCGGCGAAGTGATCTACCGCTACGGCGGCACCGACTACCGCTCCACCGTGCCGCAGGTCGCCCTGATGGTGCTGGTGGGTCTGCTGGTGCTGTGGCTGCTGTGGAGCCTGCTGGCCTCGCCGTTCCGCGCCTGGGGCCGCTACCGCCGCAAGCAGGGCCGTGCGCGCCTGACCGAGGGCCTGCAGGCCCATGAACAGGGCCACTGGCAGCGTGCGGAAAAGCTGTTGACCAGCGCCGCCGAAGACAAGGAAGTGAGTGCTGTCGCCTTGGTCACTGCGGTGCGCAGCGCGCAGGCGCGCGACGACGACGACGCGGTCAACCAGTATCTGCAGCGCCTGGCCGCCGAAGACGCCACCAGCCATGCCCTGCTGCAGGCCGAACGTTTGCTGGCACAGGAGCGTCCGGTGGATGCGATCAACGTGCTCGACATCGCCGCGATCCAGCCGCTGCCGCCGCGCGGCCTGTGGCTGCGCACCGAGGCACTGGCCCGTGCCGATCGCGCGCATGAGGCGTACGGGCAGCTGGGCGCGCTGCGCAAGCAGAAGGTGCTGCCGGACACCGCCGTGGCCGAACTGGAAATCCGCCTGGCGGCCCAGTCGCTGCTGGAGGCCGGTGATGTCAACGCACTGGCCGCGCAGTGGGAGGCCACGCCGAAGGCCCTGCGCAGCGATCCGGACGTGGTTTCGGCCTATGCCCTGCGGGCGGTTGCCCTGGACTGGGACGAACCGGCCCTGCTGAACCTGGAGCAGGCGCTGGACACGCGCTGGGACGAATCGGTGGTGACGCTCTACGGCCAGATGCCGGTGGAGAAGCTGGCCACGCGCCAGGCCAACCTGCAGCGCTGGTTGACCACCCAGCCCTCCAGCCCGGCCTTGCTGCTGGCGCTGGGCCGTATTGCCGCCCGCCAGCGCCAGCACACCCTGGCCGAGGATTACCTGCACCGCGCGATTGCCGCTGGTGCCGGCCCGGCCGCGTGGGAAGCCTTGGGCGAGCTGTTCCTGGAACGCGGCGAAACCGCGCTGGCCTCGCAGTGCTTCGCCAATGCGCTGCGCCAGCAGCGCGGCGATGACAGCGTGGCGCTGGCCCGTGCCGCGACCGCGACGCCGCTGGACCCGATCGTGCCCGAGCGCGCCACCGTCGAAGAGCAATCGCTGATGGGTGAACCGGCGCCGGTGCACGATCGCCTGCACGTGGAGCAGGGCCGCATGCACGTGGAGGAAGATCGCCTGCACGTGGAACGCGACGAGTTCGGCAACCCGCGCCTGCCGTAACAGCGCCGTGGTTCCCGGTAGTGCCGGCCGCTGGCCGGCAACGCGCGGTCCCTGAAAATGAGGGTTCCCCGAGCATGCAGGCTCCCCGAAACGGTATGGAGGAGCGGGCCAGCGGCCGGCACGACCAGAGCCGACTGGTGTACACCTCCGCCGGATACAAAAAAGAAGGCCGCCCTTGGGCGGCCTTCTTCGTTCCATGCAGCGGGGCGATCAGCGCTCGACGATCGCCACCACGCCCATGCCGCCGGCGGTGCAGATCGAGACCAGCGCGCGGCCACCGCCGCGTTCGGCCAGCTGCTTGGCCGCCGTGGCGATCACGCGGGCGCCGGTGGCGGCGAACGGGTGGCCGGTGGCCAGCGAGGAGCCCAGCGGATTGATCTTGGCCGGATCGATCTTGCCCAGCGGCGCCTCCAGGCCCAGCCGGTTGCGGCAGTAGTCTTCGCTTTCCCACGCGCGCAACGTGCACAGCACCTGTGCAGCGAAGGCCTCGTGGATTTCGTAGAGATCGAAATCCTGCAGGGTCAGGCCATTGCGCTTGAGCATCTCCGGCACCGCGATGGTCGGCGCCATCAGCAGGCCTTCGCCGTGTACGAAATCAACGGCCGCCACCTGCGAATCACGCAGGTACGCCAGCGGCTCATGGCCATGCGCGCGCGCCCACTCTTCGCTGGCCAGCAGCACCGCCGAGGCGCCGTCGGTGAGCGGGGTGGAGTTGGCGGCGGTCAGCGTGCCGCGGCCGGAGACCTTGTCGAAGGCGGGCTTCAGCGTGGCCAGTTTTTCCAGCGAGGTATCGGCGCGCAGGATGTTGTCGCGCTCCACGCCGCGGAACGGCGCGATCAGGTCGTTGAAGAACCCGCGCTCGTAGGCGGCGGCCAGCTTCTTGTGCGAGGACACCGCCCACTCATCCTGCGAGTCGCGGGAGATGTTCCACTCCTTGGCCATGTCTTCGCAGTGGTCGCCCATGCTCTTGCCGGTACGCGGCTCGGCCACGCCCGGGAATTCCGGCTTGAGTTCACTCAGCTTGAAGCCGCGGGTCAGTGCCTTGAGCTTGTCGCCGGTGCTCTTGGCGCGGTTGGCCGCCAGCAGGCGCGCACGCAGCTTCTTGCCGTACACGATCGGCACATCGGAGGTGGTGTCCGAGCCGCCACCGATGCCCGAGTCGATCTGGCCCAGCGCGATCTTGTTGGCCACCGCAATGATGGTATCCAGCGAGGTGCCGCAGGCACGCTGCATGGTGATGCCCGGGGTCAGCGGGGACAGGCCGGAGGACAGCGTGGCTTCGCGGCCCAGGTTCCAGTCGCTGGAGTGCTTGATCACCGCGCCCATCGCCACTTCGCCCAGCTGCTGGCCATGCAGGCCGAAGCGCTCGACCAGCGCACCGAGTGTGCGCACCGACATACCGAGATTGCCGACGTCCGAATAAGCCGTGTTCTGGCGACAGAACGGAATGCGGACGCCGCCGAGGATGGCGACGGGACGGGCGTTGGGCATGGAGATACCTGGCATGGGAGGGGTGTCTGCAACATGGCCTGCACGAAGGAGCAGGCATAATGGGGCCAAGTGTAGCTGCCGCCCTGTGATGGGCCAACCGTGAAACCATGAGCAAACCCGACCACGGCATGAATGCCATTGGCGTACTGGCATTGGAACTGGCCGGCGGCGACGCCCCGCGCCATGCCGCGCTGTCCTCCGAACAGGCTGGTGAACTGGCCGAACGCGTCGGCCGCGATCTGGCCAAGCTGGTGCCCGGCGTCAGCGGGCTGGACTTCGTGTTCGCCGGCGCCCACTTCGATCCGGCGGAAATCCTGCGTCCGGGCTGGCCGGTGCACCGGCGCCTGGAAGAACTGCAGATGCGCGCCCCGGGCCGCAACCAGGGCCCGCGCGTGCTGGCCTTTGGTGCCGGCGCCGATGGCGACGTACCGCTGCCGTTCCAGGCTGATGCCAGCCTCACCGGCGGCGGCCTGCGGGTCGTCCCGTTCCTGCTGACGGGCACTGAAGTCGCCCAGACCCAGGCCGTGGCCGAGGCGCTGGAAGACGTGCTGCTGGCCCAGGGCATGGCGCAGGCCGATACCGCGCTGCAGGCCCAGAACGCCTTCGGCGCGCAGATCGAACACGCGCGGTATTTCACGGTGAATGATCTCGCCGCGATGATGTCGATGCAGTACGACAACCAGGGCCTGGCGATTCTGTGGCCGCTGATCGAAACCGCACTGATGGCACCGCACGTGGAAGAGTGGCTGGATGCCGCGCCGGAGCCGCTGCTTCGATACGCTGACGGCGAAGTGCGTATGGCGCTGTTCGATCCCGCCGGCTGGTGCGCGTACTACAACCACGGCACCGGCGACTGTGATCGCCTGCAGGGCATCTACGATCAGTACCTGATCCGCCAGCGGCAGATGGCCGCCGTGCTGGAAGCGCACGGCCTGCCGGTGCTGTTCGTACATTGCGAAGCCGGGCAGGACGCGCGCGAGCTGCTGGCCCGCTGACGGTAGTGCCGGCCGCTGGCCGGCTCCTCGGGAAAATCGATATCGCTCATGGCAGCCACGCATGGCGTGGCTCGACCAACGTTCAAAAAAAACGCCGGCGTTCGCCGGCGTTTTTCGTCAGATACGGCCCGGGTTACGGGGCCGCTTTGATCACCGCGCAGGCCAGGCGTGCGCCGGCATTGCCGGTCGGCTGGGTCTTGTAGTCGTCCGCGTCGGCATGGACGATCAGGCCGCGGCCAATGATGTCGAAATCATCGCCCTTGCCGATGTTGACGTTGGTCGAGACCGGGGCGTCGACCACGGCGTTGCCCTGGGCATCAGCCTTGATGTTGGGCATGTCGCCACCGTGATGCGGTTCGCTGGCGACGCTGCCATGGTCTTCCTTGCCCGGATTGAAGTGGCCACCGGCGCTGGCGCCGTCCGGCGCGCTGCAATCGCCCTTCTCATGGATGTGGAAGCCGTGCTCGCTGTTCGGCTTCAGGCCGCTGACCTGGCCTTTCACATGAACCTTGCCGTCAACGATGCTGAAGGTCACGTTGCCTTTGACGTCATTGCCCTGGGTCGGCGCAAGGTCGGCACTGGCAGTGTGGTTGGCATGGGCCTCACTGGTCATCGCCGGCGGTGCCTCGGGGGTCGCTTCGGCCGTCGGCTGGGACGCGGTGGCTTCGGCAGCCGGCGTGGCTTCCGGGGTGGTGTCGGCCGGCTTGTTGCAGGCGGTCAGGCCGAGCGCGGCGATGGCCGCGAACAGCGTGGTGTGGATCAGGCGCATGTGGATCTCCTTGCGGGTAGCGTTGGAAGAAACGGCGTCGTGGGACGGCGCGATCAGCGCACGACCCGGATGACGCCGCAGGCAATTCGGGCGCCGGCGTTGCCGGCCGGCTGGCTGCGGTAATCGTCGGCATTGGCATGGACGATCAGTGCACGCCCGGCGATATCGGTGGCTGCGCCGCCACCAAGGGTAACCGCTGGCAGGCGGATGTCGACGTTGACGCGTCCCTGCGCATCGGCACGCAGGTTGTCCATGTCACCGGCGTGGTGCGCGCCGGCACTGTTGCGGCCGTGCGGCTGCCCGGCCGGATTGAAATGCGCACCCGCGCTGCTGGCATCGACCGCACTGCAGTCGCCGCGCTCATGCACGTGGAACCCGGCCACCTGCAGCGGCTGCAGGCCCCCGATGACACCGGTGATGTGTACGCCACGTGCATCGGGAACCAGCGCAAGGCGCCCACTGACCAGGCTGGCCGAGGCGGGCGACAGATTGGCCTCTGCCATCTGCGCGGTGCTGACCACCGGCACGACGGGGGCGGCGGGACGCGGCGGCGGTGTGCTGCCACAGGCGGCCAGACCGACCGCGACCGCCGCAGCGAGGACGACATGGGAACTGCGCATGGGAAGACTCCTTGATTGCAAACTAACCGTGTGCTCGTCCACAGGCCATGAAAGCAGCCCGGACATGGCGCACACGCGGTGTGGACATGCGGTTCATCCGCCGCGCCGGCGGCCGGCGCCGAGCTTGCGGGTGAGCGTGTTTCGACCCATGCCCAGCCGCGCGGCCGCCTCGGCACGGCGGCCGTGGGTGATCTGCAGGGCGGCTTCGAGCAGGGCCTGGTCGACCCGGTCACGCACCTGGGCGTGCAGGCCTTCGGCACCTTCGGCCAGTCGCTGGCGCGCCCATGCCGAGAGCAGCGTTTCCCACTGCCCCGGGTCGCCGGCACTGCGCGCGCGCGGCGCACCGGCACCGCGGTGCAGCGCGCTGTCCACGTCGGCCACGCCGATGCTGTCGGCGGCGGCAAGCGCGGCCATGCGCCAGCACACGTTTTCCAGCTCCCGTACGTTGCCGGGCCAATCATGTTCGCGCAGCGCCTGCAGCGCGGCGGCAGTGAGCCGCTTGGGCGGCGTATCCAGCTTGTGTGCCGCGGCCGCGAGGAAGGTCTCGGCCAACTGCGCGATGTCGTCGCGACGCTCGCGCAGCGGCGGCAACCGCAGCCGCACCACATCCAGCCGGTGCAGCAGGTCGGCACGGAAGCGACCCTGCGCCACCAGCGTTTCCAGGTCCTGGTGGGTCGCGGCGATCACACGCACATCCACGCGGATCAGCTCACGCCCGCCGACACGGAAGAACTCGCCCTCGGCCAGCACGCGCAGCAGTCGCGTCTGCAGCGGCAACGGCATGTCGCCGATTTCATCCAGGAACAGCGTGCCGCCATTGGCCTGTTCGAAACGGCCGATGTGGCGTCGCTGCGCACCGGTGAACGCGCCCGCCTCATGGCCGAACAACTCGCTCTCCAGCAGTTCGGACGGAATGGCGGCGGTATTGAGTGCGACGAACGGGCCCTGCACGCGCGGCGACTCATGGTGCAGCGCATGCGCGACCAGCTCCTTGCCGGTGCCGGTCTCGCCATTGATCAGCACCGACAGCGGTGCCTGCGCCAAGCGTCCGATCGCGCGGAACAGCGCGCGCATCGCAGGCGTATCGCCGACCAGCTGCGGGCGCTGATCGGGCGGCGTCGTGCTGGCGGTCTCACTCGGCTCGGCCAGGGTGACATCCGGCGCGGGCAGCACCCGCTGCGCCAGCGCGACCGCATCATCCAGATCGAACGGCTTGGACAGGAATTCCTGCGCACCACCGCGGAAGGCGCCGGCCGTGCTTGCCACATCGGTATAGGCCGACATCACGATCACCGGCAGCTGCGGATGCGCCGCCTTGAGCTTGTCCAGCAGGACCAGCCCGTCATCGCCGGGCATGCGGACATCGGTGAACAGCAGATCCGGTGGCGGCTGCTCGGACAGCATCGCCAAGGCGGCCGCCGCGCCGTCGAACCCTTCGACGCGGTAGCCGGCCTCACGCAGTGCGGTGCACAGTACGAAGCGCACCGCGCGGTCATCGTCGACCACCCAGACGCGCTGGGCGGTGGTATCGACCTGGTCAGCCATGGGCGGCGGTGTCCTCGGCGGGGGTGCCCTGCCCGATCGGCAGCAGCACGGTGAATACGGTATGGCCCGGGCGCGAGCGGTAGGTCAGGGTGCCGCGGTGCTCGCGCGCGACCTGCTGGGCCAGCGCCAGGCCCAGCCCGGTGCCCTCGGCACGACCACTGACCAGCGGCAGGAACAGGTGCTCGGCCAGGTCTTCGGGCACGCCACGGCCGTCATCGGCGATTTCCAGCCGCAGTGCCAGCGGGTGCAGCTGATCGGTGATCCGCACGCCGTGCTCCACGCGCGTGCGCAGGGTGACGGTGCCCGCACCGGCCTGGATCGCATTGCGGACCAGGTTCCACACGGCCTGGGTGAGGCGGTCGGCATCGCCATCGAACTCGGGAATGCTGGGATCGTAATCGCGCTGGATCCGGACCGCCCAGCCACCTTCGCTTTCGGCCAGCCGCAGCACGCGCTCCAGCGAGGCATGGATATTGAGCGGTGCGTGCGGCGCGGCCGGCGCGGGCGACAGCAGTTGCTCGAGCAGGCCGTTCAGGCGCTCGATCTCCGAGCCGATCAGCTCGATCAGTTCACGCTCGTCCGGATCGCGCTGCGCGTTGCGCCGCGCCAGCAGCTGGGCCGCGCCCTTCAAGCCGGCCAGCGGATTGCGCAGCTCGTGCGCCAGGCCCTTGAGCGCGGCACTGAGTGCGCTGGGCAGCGCCTGGGTGGGGTCCAACCCCGGGAACTCATCGACCGGATGCGCCTCCAGCAGCCAGCCGCCCTCGTCCCAGCGGCTCAGCCACCCCTCGGCAAAGCGCGGCGCATCGCCCGGCAGCGCCAGGGCCAGCCGGTGCAGGCGCAGGGTGTCGCGCTCATCGCGGGCCAGGAAGTGGGCCAGGGCGTCGCCCTGTGCCTCCAGCGAGGCCAGCGGCTGGCCCAGCAGGCGCCGCACGCTCACGCCCAGCCAGCGCGCGAACGCGGGATTGCAGCCCACCACACGGCCGCTGGCGTCGGCCCAAGCGACCGGGGTGCCGAGGGCGTCGAGGGCGGGAGGCGGGAGCACGGTGGTCATTGCACCAATGTAGTGCAAAACGGCAGGCCTGTTGATCCCGTTTTCCTGCCTCGCTCACGCATGCTGCAGGAGGTTGACCAGCCGGCCCAACGGATCGCGGAGGTAGAACCGACGCACGCCCCACGGTTCGCTGGCTGGGCCATAGGCGATGGGGAGGTTGGCCGCGTTCACCCGACGAAGCACTTCGTCCAGATCGTCGACCTCGATGGAGAGATCGGGCACGGCGGTACCGGAGCCGCCTTCGGACGCCACACTCACCTGGACAGTCATATCCGCGGATCCCGCATAGGTGCGGATCCAGCCGTGATCCATGACCAGCTCCAGGCCGAGGATGTCCCGATAGAAACTGTCCGCGGCGGCCGGATCGGACGCGGCGATGTTGGCGATGATGCGTTTGACGTTCATGAGTCCTCCGGGCGCTGCAACAGACGAGCGTAAACCCGCCTCCACAAGATCCGCGCGTCGTCAGTTCGCCGCGACCGGCGCCTTCGGCAATGCCACACCCTTCGGCCACAGCATCCAGATCGTGCCCTTCTGCTTCATGTGCCCGGCCAGTTCGCCGGCGGCATCGCCGGTGCCCCAGAACAGGTCCGCGCGGACCTCGCCGGTGATGGCGCCGCCGGTATCCTGCGCGGCGACCGGGCGCACCAGCGCGGTGCCGTCCGGGCGCGTGGTGGACAGCCACAGCAGGCTGCCCAACGGCACCACGTTGCGATCCACGGCGACGCTGTAGCCGGCGGTCAGCGGCACGTTCAACGAGCCGCGCGGGCCTTCGTCGCTGTCCGGGCCGCGGGTGAAGAACACATAGCTGGGATTGCTGGCCAGCAGTTCGGGCACGCGGGTCGGGTGGGCATCGGCCCAGGCGCGGATGGCGGCCATGCTGACGTCGGCCTGCTTCAGCTCACCCTGCTCCACCAGCCAGCGGCCGATGGGGCGATAGGGATGGCCATTCTGGTCGGCGTAGGCGATCCGCAGCTGACGGCCATCGGCCAGCTGGACGCGGCCCGATCCCTGGATCTGCAGGAACTGCAGGTCCATCGGGCTGGTCAGCCAGGCCAGTACGGGTGCCTTGACGCCGTTCGCGGCGATCCGCGCGGCATCGTCATACGGCTTGAGCACGCGCCCTTCCACGCGTCCGCGCAGGCGCTTGCCCTTGAGTTCGGGATAAAGACTCTCGAGCTGGACGCTGATCATGTCGTCGGGCACACCGTACACCGGCACCGCCGCCTTGGCGGTGCGGGTGAGGCTGCCGGCATAGATCGGCTCGTAGTAACCGGTGATCAGGCCATCGGCCCGGTTGCCACCGGCGCGCAGGGCATAGACGTCGAGATTCGCCTGCAGGAACTGGCGGATGGCGGCCGGCGTGGTGGCAACCTTGGCGGCCGCGGCGCAGATGGGTGCCCAGTTGGCCTCTGTCTTCAGGCGCGGGCAGGCACTGCGCCAGGCGGCGAAGCCGGCCTGCAGATCGGCGTCCGCGACGGCGGGCAATGCGTTCCAACTCGCCTTTGCGTAGGTGCTGGTGGGCACGGTCGCTGGCGATGACGCAGGGCGCTGCGGCGCGACCGCGCAGGCGCTCAACATGGCCAACCCGACCCCCGACAGCGCGGCGTGCTTGAGTGCGTGGCGAAGGGAATCGGACTTCATGGGCGGCGTTCCTGTTGCAGCAGCAGCGAGTGCAGGATGCGGGCGTCTTCGGCATCAAGATCTGCGGGGAGATCGTCGCGCCCGCGGAAGCGGCGATGGAAGGCGCCGACGGCGGCCGCCCGGTCGTCCATCGGGTAGCCGAAGGCCTGCAGGGCCATCCAGACATCGAAGCTGGCCGGTGCCGGGCCATCGGCTGCGCGTGGCCATACGCCGAAACCGGCTTCGGCCAGTTGCTGCCACGGGAAGAAACGGCTGGGATCCTGCTTGCGCGAGGGCGCCAGATCGGCATGCGCGATGATCTGGCTAGGCGGAATGCGCAGGCGCGTGCACAGGTCATCCAGCAGGCGGATCAAGGCCGCGATCTGTGCCGGTGCGAACGGCGTGTCGCCATCGTTGTCGATCTCGATGCCGATCGAGGCCGAGTTGAGATCGGTGATCGTCCCCCAGCGACCGGGACCGGCATGCCAGGCGCGCCGGTCATCGCCGACCAGTTGGTAGATGTGGCCATCGGCCCCGACCAGATAGTGCGAACTGACCTTGCCGCCGCTGTTGGCGCTGCGCAGCGTGTCCAGGCTCTGCTGCACGGAATGCTGATCGGTGTGGTGCAGCACGATCACCACCGGCGCGCGCGCGTTGTGGTTCGGCGACGGCACCCAGGTGGCGAGCGGGCTGCGGACCTCGGTGCTGGCGCAGGCGGCGAGCAGCAGAAGGGCGAGCAGTGCGAGGGAAGTACGGGTCACGTGCATGCCTGCATTGTGCGTGATTGCACGATCAGCTGCCAAAGCACGGTAATGCCCGGCAGGCGCCCACAAAAAACCGGCGACCCGAAGGCCGCCGGCAAAGGTAAAACATCTCTCTCTCGTTTCTAATGCGGTAGCGCGCGCGGATCAGGCCTCGTAGGCCGACTCGCCGTGCGAGGTGACGTCCAGGCCGGTGCGCTCTGCTTCTTCGGTGACGCGCAGGCCGAACACCATGCGCACCACCAGCAGGATCAGCACGGTGGCCACGGCACACCAGACGATGGTGAAGCCGACGCTGACCAGCTGCACCCACACCTGGTGGCCGATGTCCAGGTCGGCCTTGGTGCCGCCCAGCGATTGCGCGCTGAACACACCGGTGAGCAGTGCACCGACGATGCCGCCGATGCCGTGCACGCCGAACACATCGGCGGTGTCATCGACCTTGAGCAGGCGCTTGAGGCCGGTGACGCCCCAGACGCAGACCACGCCGGCGACCAGGCCGATCACGATCGCGCCCAGCGGACCCACGGTGCCGCAGGCCGGGGTGATGCCGACCAGGCCGGCGACGGCGCCGGAGGCAGCGCCCAGCGCGGACGGCTTGCCCTTGCTGACCGCTTCGACCAGGGTCCAGCCCAGCACGGCAGCAGCGGTGGCCAGGATGGTGTTGATGAAGGCCAGCGAGGCGACGGTGTCAGCCGCAGCCGCCGAGCCGGCGTTGAAGCCGAACCAGCCCACCCACAGCAGCATCGCGCCGATGTAGGTGAACGGCACGTTGTGCGGCTTCAATGCGGTCTGGCCGTAGCCGATGCGCTTGCCCACGAAGTAGGCGCCCACCAGGCCGGCCACGCCGGCATTGATGTGGACCACGGTGCCACCGGCGAAGTCGATCGCGCCCATCTCACCGAGATAGCCGCCGCCCCACACGATGTGCGCCATCGGGATGTAGCTCAGGGTGAACCACAGGGCCGAGAACAGCAGCACGGCCTTGAACTTGATGCGCTCGGCGAAGGCACCCACGATCAGCGCGGTGGTGATGCCGGCGAAGGTCGACTGGAAGGCGACGAACAGGTAGTCCGGCAGGCCGGCGATCGGCGTGTTGCCCACGGTATCCGGGCCGAAGCCCTTGAGGAAGGCGAACTCGGTGAACGAGCCGAAGAAGGCGTTGCCTTGGCTGAACACCGCGCTGTAGCCGTAGGCCACCCACAGCATCAGCACCAGCGAGAACACCACCAGGATCTGGCTGAGGATGGACAGCACGTTCTTGGAGCGCACCAGGCCGCCGTAGAACAGGGCCAGGCCCGGCACCACCATCAGCAGCACCAGCAGGGTGGAGGTGAGCATCCAGGCGACATCGCCGTGATCGAACGTGGCCGCCGCGGCGGCTTCGGCGACCGGGGCGGCCGTGGCTTCCGGCGTGGCCGGCAGCGGCTCGACCGCGACCGTCTCCGACGGCGCCGGGGTGACCTGGGCCTGGGCGTGCGCACTGCTGGAGAACGCACCAACGGCCAGCGCGCTGAGCAGCATCATCAGGCACACGGCATGGAACCGGGCTTGCCACCCGGTGAACAAAGAGGTCTTCATTGTGGGCTCCGAGTGGGGTTAGAGCGCGTCAGCGCCGATTTCGCCGGTGCGGATGCGGACGACCTGTTCGACCGCGGTGACAAAGATCTTGCCGTCGCCGATCTTGCCGGTGCCGGCCGCGGTCTGGATGGCCTCGACCACGGCCTCCAGGCGATCGTCGGTCACGACGGTCTCGATCTTGATCTTCGGCAGGAAATCCACGACGTACTCCGCGCCGCGATACAACTCGGTGTGGCCCTTCTGGCGCCCGAAGCCTTTGACTTCGGTCACGGTGATGCCCGACACGCCAGCGTCGGAGAGGGCCTCGCGGACCTCGTCGAGCTTGAACGGCCGGATGATGGCGGAGATCAGTTTCATGCGCATATCCCGATGGTGGATGGAACCGGCCCGCGTGGGGCCGATGTCAGGTCAACCGGCGGCCACTTGCACATGGCCGCCGGTCGTTGCGCCGAACGTTGCATGGGCCACGCCGTTGCCGACGCCCGAAGGGCGACGCCAGCGGTGACGCGGGAGGGAGGAAGGGCCCATGACACGCGTCCGGTCTCTCTTGCCCCTGGGGGTAGAGCGGACCAACGGTCCGCTCTACCTTCTGCAGCGGACCGACGGTCCGCTCTACAACATGGTCGCCTTGCCGGCTCCCCAGCCGGAAAAGCGGCGACGATGACGAAGGGTGGGAGGGAAATCCTTCGTCATCGTCACCTGTTGCTCAGTTCGCGTAGTACATCTGGTACTCGAGCGGGTGGGTCGCCGCGCGGAACTTGGTGACTTCCTGCATCTTCAGCGCGATGTAGCCGTCGATGAAGTCGTCGCTCATCACGCCACCGGCCTTGAGGAACTCGCGGTCCTTGTCCAGCGCTTCCAGGGCCTGGTCCAGCGAGGAGCAGACCTGCGGGATCAGCTTCTCTTCTTCCGGCGGCAGGTCGTACAGATCCTTGTCGCTCGGTGCGCCCGGGTCGATCTGGTTCTTGATGCCGTCCAGGCCGGCCATCATCAGCACGGTGAAGGTCAGGTAGCCGGACTGGATCGGATCGGGGAAGCGCATTTCGATGCGGCGCGCCTTCGGGTTGGACACCCACGGAATGCGGCACGAGGCGGAACGGTTGCGGGCCGAGTAGGCCAGCATCACCGGGGCTTCGAAGCCCGGGACCAGGCGCTTGTAGCTGTTGGTGCCGGAGTTGGCGAAGGCATTGATCGCCTTGGCGTGCTTGAAGATGCCGCCGATGTACCACAGCGCCAGCTGGCTCAGGCCGCCGTAGCCATCACCGGAGAACAGGTTGGTGCCGCCCTTGGAGAGCGACTGGTGCACGTGCATGCCGCTGCCGTTGTCGCCGACCAGCGGCTTGGGCATGAAGGTGGCAGTCTTGCCGTTGCGGTGGGCAACGTTCTTGATGACGTGCTTCATGCGCAGCAGTTCGTCGGCCTTCTGCACCAGGGTGCTGAACTTGGTGCCGATTTCGCACTGGCCGGCAGTCGCCACTTCGTGGTGCTGCACTTCCACTTCGATGCCGACCTGTTCCAGGGTCTTGCACATTTCCGCACGCAGGTCGTGCAGCGAATCGGTCGGCGGGACCGGGAAGTAGCCGCCCTTGACGGCCGGACGGTAGCCGCTGTTGGCGCCGTCGTACTTGTCACCGGTGCTCCAGGCCGCTTCTTCGGAATCGATCTTGAAGAAGGTGTGGCCCATGTCGTTGGCGAAGCGGACCGAATCGAAGATGAAGAACTCCGGCTCCGGGCCGAAGAAGGCCTGCTCGGCGATGCCGGAGGACTTCAGGTAGGCCTCGGCGCGCTTGGCGATGCCGCGCGGGCAGCGGCCGTACGGCTGCATGGTGGCCGGATCGAGGATGTCGCAGCTGATGACCAGGGTCGGGTCGGCGTAGAACGGGTCGATGTAGGCGCTGGACGGGTCCGGCAGCAGGACCATGTCCGACTCGTTGATGCCCTTCCAGCCGGCAATCGAGCTGCCATCGAACATCTTGCCTTCTTCAAACAGCGACGGCTCCACGATGCTGACCGGGAAGGTGACGTGCTGCTCGATACCACGCATATCGACGAAACGCAGGTCGACGAACTCGATCTGGTTGTCCTTGATCAGCTTCTCAACATTTTCCACGGACATCGGTGAAACCTCAGATGGGTGATTGCCTGAGTGGATAGAGCAATCCCCGTGCCAACTTTTCAGACTTCACAAACCCTTGATTTCACTGGGCTGCCCGACCCCGCGGCGCACGCCCATCCGCACCAAAATAGTGCGCCCCCTGCACCACGCACACATTTGGTGCGGGACGCGGATGTTTTATGCTGCCTCCCGATTTCACCCATTCCGAGCCCCAGCCCCCCCGATGTCCGACCTGCTCTCCGCCCTCCTTCTGGGCATTCTTGAAGGCCTCACCGAATTCCTGCCGATCTCCAGCACCGGCCACCTGCTGATCGCCCAGCACTGGTTGGGCGCACGCTCGGACTTCTTCAACATCATCATCCAGGCCGGCGCGATCCTGGCGATCACGCTGGTGTTCCGGCAGCGGCTGTGGACCCTGGCGACCGGCCTGCATGAGCGCGCCAACCGCGATTACGTGCTCAAGCTCGGCACCGCCTTCCTAGTCACCGCCGTGGTCGGCCTCCCGGTCCGCCTGGCCGGCTGGGAACTGCCGGAGACGGTCACGCCGGTAGCCTGGGCACTGATCATCGGCGGCCTGTGGATGATCCTGGTGGAGGCCTACACCGCACGCCTGCCCGAGCGCGATGAGGTGACCTGGAAGGTCGCCATCCTGGTCGGTGTGGCGCAGGTGGTGGCCGGTGTGTTTCCGGGCACCTCGCGGTCGGCGGCGGCGATCTTCATCGCGATGCTGTTCGGCCTGAGCCGCCGCGCGAAAGCCACCGAGTTCGTGTTCCTGGTCGGCATCCCGACCATGTTCGCCGCCAGCGGCTATGCCTTCCTGGAACTGGCCAAGGACGGCAAGCTCGCCAGTGAGAACTGGACCGACGTCGGCGTGGCCTTCCTTGCCGCGGTCGTCACCGGCTTCATCGTAGTGAAGTGGTTGCTGGGCTACATCAAGTCGCACAAGTTCACGGCGTTCGCGGTCTACCGCATCGCACTGGGCGCGGCCTTGCTGCTCTGGTTGCCCGCTGGCAACTGAACAGCCCGGCGCCGGCCTGACCCCGTTGGGGGCGCGCCGGCGTTTTTCCCCAGGTTCCCAAGGAGATGTACATGAAACGCACCCTGATGCTGATGCTGCCGCTGGCCCTGATGGCCGCCTGCAGCAACCCTTCCACCGCCCCGGCCGGCCGCGATGACCTCGCCCCGGCACCGACCGCCGCCGCCGACCAGGCTGCCGTGGCCCGCCTGGATGTGCAGCGCCTGCAGGGCAGCCATTGGCGCCTGGAATCTGCCACCGATGCCAGCGGCAAGCGCATCGATGCGCTGTTCGCCCGCGCGGACAAGCCGGTCACGCTGGACTTCAAGGATGACCGCATCGCGATCAGCAACACCTGCAACCGCATGGGCGGGGGCTACACGCTGGCCGATGGTTCGCTGACCGTCTCGCCGATGGCCTCGACCATGATGGCCTGCACCGACAAGAACCTGATGGCGCTGGACCAGGCCGTGGGCAGCCGCCTGGAAGGCGCGCTCACGACCGAGCTGGGCGATGCCGGCCAACTGACCCTGCGTACCGCCAACGGCGATGTGCTGGTGTTCACCCCGGAGCCGACCGCTGAGACCCGCTACGGCGGCGAAGGCGAAACGGTATTCCTGGAGGTGGCCGCGCAGACCAAGCCGTGCCCGCACCCGCTGATCCGCGACAAGCAGTGCCTGCAGACGCGCGAGATCCGCTACGACGCCAACGGCATCAAGCAGGGCGAGCCGGGCGAGTGGCAGAACTTCTACGACGTCATCGAGGGCTACACCCACGAAGACGGCGTGCGCAACGTGGTGCGCGTGAAGCGCTACACGATCGCCAACCCACCGGCCGATGCCTCGTCCAACGCTTACGTGCTGGACATGGTGGTCGAGTCGGCGAACGAGAAGAAATAAGAACGCAGAAGGGCGGCCGCTGGCCGCCCTTCTTCATCCTGTAGTGCCGGCCGCTGGCCGGCTCCCGACAGTACCTACCGGATGTAACGCCGACCAACGGTCGGCACCCACCGGGGGATCACGCCAGCGCCGGGTTCAACGTATACGTGCCATGCAGCGATGCTTCGGCCAGCACGTGCCCGTGCATCGCATGCAGCACATCGGCAGCGGTAAACGGCGTGGGCAGCTCCAGCTGCGCCACGTCCAGCGCGAACACGCGGAAGAAGTAGCGGTGCACGCGCTCGTCGTTGAACGGCGGGTACGGGCCGTCATAGCCCAGGTACTGGCCGGCCATGTCCGGATTGCCGGCGAACCAACCGGTGAAATCGTTCAGGCCCTGGCGGCTGCCCGCCGGGCCGGCCGGCTGGGTCTTGCCGCGCACGGTGAAGCCGTCGCTGCAGCTGCCCGCGGCCAGCGCGCGCACATCGACCGGAATATCGGCCATCGCCCAGTGCGCGAAGTGCGCACGCGGTTGATCGCGTGGCACCGTGCAATCCTGGCGGCCGACCGTATCGGGCACGGTCGGCACATCCGGGTCGATGCACAGCAGCGCGAACGACCGGGTGCCGGCCGGCACATCGTGCCAGGCCAGCTGCGGGTTGCGGTTGGGGGCGAAGCCTTCGGCATCGCCGGCCGCGAAGGTGGCGGCGATCGGTTGGCCGTTGGTGATGCTGTCACTGCTCAGATGCATACAGGTCTCCTCATTCTTCCGGGTAACCCAGGCGCACCGCGACCGAGGTCAGCAGCGCGAACGCCGGCCCCATCACCTCGCGGTAATCGCGCCAGTGGCCGGGGGCCATGCGGGCCGGGCCCAGCGTGCCGGCCGGCGGGAAACGCATGCCGAAGTGGGCACCGAGGTACTCGGCCATCGCCTGCGGATCGTTGCCGATCTCGTCGATCTTCAACAGCGCGTGCGGGTACAGGCTCTGCTCGTGCAGGGTGGCGACCTGGGCCAGCGCACGCGCCAGCCATTCGGCCGCTTCGTGCACCGAGGTCACCGCGAGCGGGGCCGGGGCACTGAAGGCGATCCACTCCAGCAGCATGTCGCGCGGGTCGCGCAGCACGATGACCAGGCGTGCCTCCGGCAGCTGGGGGCGCAGCGCCCACAGCAGCGCGTTGTCCCACCACAGCAGCCAATCGATCACCGCCCCGTCGGCGATGCCCCGGGCCGGCAACTGGCTGCGCCACTGCTCCACCAGTGCCTCGGGCGTGAGCTTGCCGGTCGAGAGCTCCTGCAGCGTGTGATAGCGCTGGAAGGGATCGTTGGGCGGCGTCGGCCCGAAGCGGTCACCACGCATCACCGGGCTGGCGGCGGCCATCGCGGCGACCACGCGTTCAACGCCGGAGCCGGGTGCGCCCCAGATGAACAACGGGGCGATCGCGTTGTCTTCAGCCACCGGCGCAAGGTCCGGCCAGCTCAGCGGTGCCTTGGCCTGCGGCGGCAGGGGCAGGCGCTGCGGCGCCTCGGCCGCATGCAGCTCGACCCACGTCCGCAGCGCATCCTGGTACTGGCCGGCACGGTCCTGCACAGAGCCCAGCCAGGCGCGCAGCCCCGCCCGGGCATCCTCCGGGGCCGTGTCCAGCAGCGCCTGCACGCGCGCGATCGCGGCAGCCGGCTCACGCGTGAGCAGTCCATCGACCAGGCGCACTTCACCGGAAACCCGGCCCGGCTCCAGCGCGACGATGCGCTCGGCCACGGCCTCGGCCTGGTCGGCTTCGTTGTTCATGTCGTGCAGGCGCAGACGCGTCTCCAGTGCCGGCAGGTGCTCCGGCATGGCCTGCAGCCAGCGTTCGCCCACGGCCACCGCTTCCGGGCCACCCACCGGTTCCACGGTAAGGCGCGCCATCCACAGGTCATGCACCTCGGGATGATCGGCCAGGGTCGCATCCAGCGTCTCGCGGGCCTGCTGTTCACGGCCCAGGCGCTGCCACGCCATCAGCAGCAGCTGCAGCGTGTGCCGATCGGAGGGCCACTGCGCCAGCACTGGCAGCAGGTGCTCCAGCGCCTGCAACGGCTGGCCGGCCTGCAGTTCGAGCTCGCCGGCCAGGCGGCGCATGGCCGGCGTATCGCCGCCGGGCACGGCCAGGACCTGGCGCATCATGTCCGCTGCGCTCTCCAGGTTGCCCTGGCGCAGCGCGAGCTGGACGACCAGCCCCTGCAGGGCGGTGGTGGCCGGATTCAGGGCAAGTACCCGGCGGAAGGCCTGCTCGGCGAAGGCCAGCATGTCCTTGCCCAGGTAGGCAAAGCCCAGTGCGTAAAGCACCCGGGCATCATCCGGCAGCGCCTGGCTGGCCGCCGAGAGCTGGGCCAGCGCGCGATCCACCTCACCCCGGCGCAGCGCGACCATGCCCGAGAGGGCGGCCAGCTCCGGATGTTCCTCATCCACGCGCAGGCCCAGGCGGGTCAGGCGGTCGGCGTCGTCCACGTCATTGCGGGCCAGCGCCAGGTGCGCCTGCATCACGTACGCGGACAGTTCGTTGGGGTTGAGTTCGGCGGTGCGGTCCAGCGCCGAGCCGGCCGCGTCGAACTGGCGCAGGGCCAGCAACAGGCCGGCCTGCTGCAGATGCAGGTCGGCGTTGTCCGGCGCCAGCGTCAGGGCCTGCTGCAGGCTGGCCAGCGCGTCATCGAACTGGCCCTGCTGTTGCAGCGACAGCGACAGCCAGCGGTGCGCCTGCGGCTGCTCCGGCTCGGCCGCGATCCACTCGCGCGCCAGCTGCACGGCATCGTCCACCGCATTGCGGCGCAGGGCTTGGAGAATCTGGTCTTGCATGACGGTCCGAACTCGAGGGCAAACCCCGATTGTAGCGGGGCCGGCCGGCCAGAACGGTTGTCAGGCCGGCGTGTTCGCCTCGATCCGCAGCCGCTGGGCCACCCAGCGCTCGGAGAAGCCATCACCACGCCAGTTTTCCAGGAAACCGCAGTGGCCACCCCACGGGGCGATTTCCAGGTGGGCATGGGCCGGCAGCCGCCAGCCGTTGAAGGTGGCGAACGGGATCACCGGGTCATCCTGCGCCATCAGGATGTCGGCCGGCACCTGCAGCCCGGCCAGGCGGTCGCCGGCGATGGAGTAACCATCGAAGTAGGCCTGCAGCGAACCGAACTCGGTGTGGTGCTCGACCAGCCAGGCGGTCAGCGCGCGGATGTCCAGCTTGAGCACGCGGTCGTCCCAGTCGCTCAGCTCGGGGAACAGATCGCGCTTGCGACGCAGCGAGCCGGCCCATTTGCGCCGGAAGTACCAATCGTACATCGCCGGGCCGTTCTCGATGCTCTCCATCGTGATCGCCGGGTCCAGCACCGGGCACACCGAGGCCACGCGGCGCAGCGGCACGCCGGCCGAGGGCGCGCGCAGGGCCAGGCGCAGCACGAAGTTGCCGCCCAGCGAATAGCCGGCGGCGACCAGCGGCAGCTCGGGCCAGCGGCGGGCGATGTCACCGGCTGCGTGCACCACCTCATCGATGCGGTTGGAGTGGAAGATGCCCGGGTTGAGGTGGTGGGTATTGCCATGGTCGCGGAAATTCAGCCGCACCACGTCGTAGCCCTCTTCCAGCAGCCGCGCGGCGGTCATGCGCATGTAGCTCGATTCGGCGCTGCCTTCCCAACCATGCAGCAGCAGCGCCATGCCGACCGGCTGGCGCCCCTGGAGGTAGCTGTGCCAGCCCTGCAGGCGCACGCCTTCACCGCCATCGAGGATCAGCTCGTCGGTGTGCGCGCCGGTCGCCGCCAGCAGCACCAGCCCGCGCTGCATCCGCATCCGGCTCGAGCTGAGCATCGACTGCAGGTGCGGGTTGCGCAGCCAACGCGGGGGGTGATAGTCGGCAGCGGTCAACATGGGCGCGAGCCTGCTCCCGGCCGCGACGCTGGCGTGTGAAGGACCACCACCGCTTACTCGGCGGACATGGCCGCCAGGATGCGCGCGCGCGAGGTTTCCGCGATGCGGCGACGGCCTTCCAGATCGTGGGTATCAATGGGCGCGAGGAAGTGCACCTCGGCCCGCCGTGCCGGCTCTCCCAGCAGACGCAGGAAGTTGGCGAAGAAACTCTCTTTCGGGCCGAACGCGACAATGGTCTGCGCGTCACCGCGCCAGCCGTAGCGCAACGCGACCGGCTGCACCGGGACCTGGGTCTCGACCGCGGCCTGGAAGATGCGCGCATGGAAGGGGCCGACTTCATGGCCACCGCGGGTGCGCCCTTCCGGGAACACGCCCACTGCCTTGCCCTCGCGCAGGCGCACGACCATTTCCTGCATCACCCCACCCAGCGACTCGGTGCTGCCGCGCTGGTGGAAGATGGTCTGCCCGCGCGCGGCCAGCCAGCCGACCACCGGCCAGCCGGCGATCTCCTGCTTGGCCACGAAGCCCATCATGCGCTGGCTGTGCAGCATCGAAATATCGACCCAGCTGACATGGTTGGCCACGAACAGCACCGCACCCGGCAGCGGTGTGCCGATCCGGTGCAGGCGGAAGCCGAAGATCCACATCAGCCCGCCCGACCAGGCGTTCACCGCCGCATGCTCGAACGTGCGCTGGCCCACGCGCACGCGCCCCCACGGCGGCAGCATGGCGATCAGCAGCATCGGCAGGAACAGCAACAGGTGGACCAGCAGCAGCGGTACGCGGTACAGGTAACGGCACACACGCGCCACGCCGCCACGTGAGGCCGGAGTGGGGGAATTCATCCGCGAACGATACCCGAGCGCCGCAGGCTCTGCCAGCGGAATCCGGACAAATCGATGGCAGGCCCAAGCCAGCCGCCGCACGCTGTCAAGCCAACGGCCACCGGCGGCA
Organism: Stenotrophomonas sp. AS1; assembly: GCF_048957655.1. Classification (NCBI taxonomy): domain Bacteria; kingdom Pseudomonadati; phylum Pseudomonadota; class Gammaproteobacteria; order Lysobacterales; family Lysobacteraceae; genus Stenotrophomonas; species Stenotrophomonas sp. AS1. The sequence continues at coordinate 204,612 of NZ_JARVXM010000009.1, forward strand.
CAACGGCCGTGCGCACATGCGCCGGCGCACTGTCATGGGCCACGCAACACAGCATCCGTGCCATGCGTGCGATCAGCCCGGGCGCACCGCGGGCACCACCGCCAGGGTCAACCGCGACGTGCAGACCAGCTTGCCGGCCGCGTCCTCGATGCGGATGTCCCACACCTGGGTGCTGCGCCCCACATGGACCGCACGCGCGGTGCCGGTGACCGTGCCGGCGCGCACCGCGCGGATGTGGTTGGCATTGATCTCCAACCCGACGCAGACCTCCCTGGTGGTATCCACGCACAGGTTGCCGGCGCTGCTGCCGAGAGTTTCGGCCAGCACGACCGACGCCCCGCCATGCAGGATGCCGTACGGCTGGCGGGTGCGTTCGTCCACCGGCATGGTGGCGCTGATCCAGTCCTCGCCCGCGGCGGTGAACACGATGCCCAGGTGCTCGATGAGCGTGTTGCGGCTGAGCGTGTTGAGCGCCTGGATCGACACCGCGTCGCGGAATACCTGGGGCATGCAGCTTCTCCGTGGGGTTGCAGATTTACAGAATCGGAACCAGCCCGGCACCGAAGGCGGTGAGCATGCGCACCAGCAGCCACTTCGGCCCGACATTCACCTCGGGGAAATCCCCGACGGCGACGTAGCAGGTGTGGAAGGCCGGGTCCTGCCGCTTGAGCGGATCCGGGCACTCGGGCCCGGGCTGGAACTCGTAATCGGTGGCGTAGCGCCACGGCCAGAAATCGAGCACGGGCAGCGCCTCGGAGGCCTTGCCGACACTGTAGTTCAGGCCGGACAGGACCGGCGGCTTGGCACGCGGCGCGACCACCCAGGAGTTCTGCGGGTGGATGTCGCGCAGGATGCTCTGCGCCAGCGCCTCGGCGAACACCGGGTCATCGATGATCACCGCCCCTTCGGTGTTGTAGTTCTCGCTGCGCGGGTCGAAGTTGTGGGTGCCGATCACGCCGATGCGGCGATCCACCACCATCGATTTGGCGTGCAGGCCCATGCGGGCGCCCTTGCGGGTGACCGGCAGCGGCTTGTTGACCGCCTTGGTGCCCAGGAACGAGGGCCGGGTTTCAGCACGCAGCACGCGGCGCTCCACTTCGCTGCCATCGGTACTGCGGCGGCGCCCGCTGGCGCTGTTGCGGTCGGCGTTGCCACGGCGCGGGCCATCGCTGGCACGGCCGTCGCTGCCAGCGCGCGCATTGCTGCCGGCCGCGCTGCCCCCGAGCAGACTGCTGCGCTTGCCCTGCGACGGCGGCGCCTCGGAACCCAGCGGTGCCGGCAGCAGGTTGCGGTAGTCCACCGGGGCATCGAGCGGGAACGGTTTGAACTCGTAGATGTTGAACCCGAGCTCACGCAGGTTGCGGCGTTTGTACTTGTAGGACAGCGCGTAGACGATCGGGTTGTCGGTGGCGGCCAGGCTGTTGGTGGACACCACCACGCGCGGTGCCTGCTCGCGTTTGCGCAGGTCGCGGAACAGGCGCTGCGCCGGCTTGGACAACACCAGGTACGGCGTCTGCAGCAGCACTTCGGACTGTGCGCTGGCGATCAGCGCATCCAGCTGCGGCTCGGTCACGTGCTGGCCGTTGGCCGGCTGGCTGGCACGTTCGCGGCGATGCTTGCGCGGCAGATCGGCGACGTACTGCACCGAGGCCACGGGCAGGGCGGTATCGACGAAGGTGCGGCGCACGTAGTCCGGATCGTCGGCCTCTTCACTGACCCGCTCGACCCGCTCGGGCCGCCGGAAGTCGGCCGGCGGCATGGCCGGCACGCCCTGGCGCAGCAGCGTGCGGCCGACATCGTTGAGGCGCTCGGCCGGCACACTGCGCGGCGCGCGCCAGAAGGCATCGAAGTTGGCGGCCATCTCACGCACTTCCGGGCCGGCCACGATCACATCGCGGTCGCGGAAGTTGTATTCGCTGTCCCAGTCGTAATAGTCGTCCTGGTAGTTGCGCCCACCGACCACGCCCAGTGCATCGTCGACCACCAGCAGCTTGTTGTGCATGCGCTGGTTGAAACGGCGGAAGCAGCACACCACGCTGGCGGCGTAATCGAAGTAGTTCAGGCGCGCCTTGCCGAAGGTCGGGTTGTAGACCCGCAGTTCGAAGTTGGCATGGCTGCCGGACAGGGCGCCGAGGATCTCCAGGTCGGAGATCGCCGAGAGCTGGTCGATCAGCACCCGCACCTTGATCCCGCGGCGTGCGGCCGCCTGCAGTTCGTCCAGGACCAGCCGGGCGCTGTCGTCCTTGTCGAAGATGTAGGTCTGCAGGTCGATGCTGCGCGTGGCGCTGCGGATCAGGTTCAAGCGCGCGACGAGGGAAACTTCCCCTTCGTCGAGGATGGTGGCGTAGTGCCGCGGCTGGCCGGCGTGCGATTCGGCGAAGGCGCGGCCACCGAGGGCACGCAGCGGCGAATCCAGCGCGCAGCGGTCCGGCTGGGCGCAGTCGACCACGGTCGAACGCGCCTGTACGGCGATGCCGGCGGCACGGTCGCGCTCGGCGTTGGACAGCGAAGCACAGCCGCTGCCCAGCAACAGCGTTGCCAGCACCAACAGACGCAGCAATGGGTTCACGGTTTCGGCGCCTCGCTCAGACGCGCACGCAATACAAAGGTCACTCGATCACTCAGGGCAAGCTGCCAGCTGTCCATTCCATACCGGCCACGCTGGACGGTACCGCGGCTGACCACGTCGCAATCATACCCGGCCCGGGCACACTGCGGCGGCTCGACCCGCAGCGTTTCCGGGTGGCTGACCCCGCGCAGGATCAGCCGGCCCTGGATGCTGCCCCCCTTATCGACCACCTCGGGCCAGTAGGGCAGCGAGTCGAACTCCACGACCGGGTAGCGGGCCGCATCGAAGAACTCCTCGCCCCGCATCCAGCCGGTGTAGCGGGCCTTGCCGGGAATCTCGACATAGCGGGTGAACATCCGCAGGTGCACCTGGTGGCGGCCGTCGGAGAGCACTTCGATGTTGCCTTCAAAGCGGGGGAAGATGCCCTCGATGCGCTGCCCCAGCCGCGTCCGGATCTCAAACCCGAAGCGCGAGGTGGCCGTATCGAAGGCAAGGGCCTGGCTGGTGGCGGCCGGCACCGATGAGGGCGGGGCGGCATGGGCCGCCCCTGCCATCAACAGCAGCCCGACCCACGCCGCGCGGACTGCCCACACGGGTTACGGCCACCAGAAGGCGGTCAGGCTGGCCACACCCGGCTCGATGGCAGCCTCACGGTCGAAGGCCAGGACCGCGATTCCGCCCGGTGGCATGCCCCGGTAGTCACTGCTGGTGCCCTCGCTCATCAGGGCGACCAGTTGTTCCAGGCCCGGGTTGTGCCCGACCACCAGCAGGCGGTCGACGTCCCGGCGCGCATCGATCAGCCCCATCAAGGTGCCCGGGGTGGCCTCGTAGACGGCATCCTCCAGGCGCTTTTCGACGAAGCCGGTGATGCCCAGCACGGCCTCCAGGGTTTCGCGGGTACGCCGCGACGGCGAGCAGAGCACGCAGTCGGGGAGCAGGTTGTTTTCCTTCAGCCAGCGGCCGGCGGCCTCGGCTTCGGCCAGACCGACCGGCGACAGCGGGCGGTCCAGATCGGCCTGGCCGGTGCTGGCGGCTTCGGCATGGGCGTGACGCAGCAGTATCAGTTCTCGCATGGGATCTCTCGTGTCAGGCTTTCTTCAGCCACTTCAACAGCGGCTCCCAGTCACTCTGGTGCTCGCGCACCTGGGCCGAGCGGTAGTCGAACAGACTCCGTCCCAGCCCGACCATCACCACATAGCTCTGGCTGTCGCGCAACTGCGCAACGACCTCGTAAGGCCAATCGGCCAACATCTGTATCGCCTGTTGCGAGGTCTGCGTCCAGGGTTTGGTGCGGTTGAGCACCAACCCGACCGGCAGGCTGCGGTCATGGACGCGGGCCACGCGCGACAGGCTGTTGAGGAAGCCGACGATGGCTTCGATGTCCAGCGCGGAAGGCAGCACGGGAACCACCACCGCATCGGCAACGTCAAGGAAATGCGGAATATCGTCGGCCATCGCACCGGCCGGCGCATCGATGATGACTTCGTCGGTGCCGTCGGGAACCAGTCGTTCCCAGCTCTTTTTGCGGTACACGTCGATCGGCAGCACGGCGCTTTCCAGGACCGAGCGGCGTTGTGCCCAGCGTGTGCTGGAGCCCTGTGGATCGGCATCGGCCAGGACGGTCCGCTTGCCTTCCAATGCCGAATGCGCCGCCAGGTGGGTGGCGACGGTGGTTTTGCCCACCCCGCCTTTGGAACCGGCCACCAGGATCGTCTTCATGCAGGCCTCGCTTCCGGGGAACGTTTCCGCAGCCTACACCGGCGCCTGTGACGGAGATAGTCGCGGCGCTGAACCAGAACCGGCGCCCACGGCTTTGCTATCGTGGATGGTTCCAATGGACTGACCGCCCGCATGAGCGAACTACAGGACCTGAGCGCGCTGATCCGCGCCAACACGCCGCTGATCATCATCGAGACCCAGGATGAAGGCCGCGTGGTCGAGCTGTTCCGGCAGACCCTAATGCATGTCTGGCGCGCCCTGCACCGCTGGTCGATCACCGAGGGGCTGCGCCGGATCGACATGGACCGCGAGGACGACCCGGTCGGCCCGCCCGACGCCAGCGCGGCCCTGCAGATGATCCGCCAGGCCGAGCAGCGCGGCATCTACCTGCTGCTCGATTTCCATCCCTACCTGGGCTATGCCAGCCACCAGCGCGCCCTGCGCGACCTGATCCAGCGGCGCCACTGCCAGGCCCACGTGCTGGTCCTGATCGGGGCCAAGGTGGAACTGCCGGCCGAGCTGGAAGCGCTGGCCACCCGTTTCAATCCGCGCCTGCCCGACCTCAACGCGCTGTTGAAGATGCTGCGCGAGGAAGCCGAAGCCTATGCCCGCGAACATGGCGGGCGGCGCGTGGAGGTGGACAACGAGGCGGTCCAGAAGATCCTGCACAACCTGCGCGGGCTGAGCCTGGTCGACGCGCGGCGGATCGCCCGCCAGCTGATCTTCGCCGACGGTGCGCTCAGCCAGGACGACCTGCCGCAGCTGGCCCGGCTCAAGTTCGAGCTGCTCAACCGCGCCGGCCACCTGCACTACGAATACGACACCACCCGCTTCGCCGACGTGGCCGGTGCCAACCGGCTCAAGCGCTGGGTCAACCAGCGCCGCCCGGTCTTCCTCGGCGGCGCCGGCCCGGCGGGCCTGGACCCGCCCAAGGGCATGCTGCTGCTGGGCGTGCAGGGCTGCGGCAAGTCGATGCTGGCCAAGGCGACGGCCGCCGGTTTCGGCGTGCCGCTGCTGCGGCTGGATTTCGGCAGCCTGTATGACAAATACCACGGCGAGACCGAGAAGAACCTGCGCGATGCGCTGGCCTCGGCCGAGCAGCTGGCGCCGTGCGTGCTGTGGATCGATGAGATCGAGAAAGGCCTGGCCAGTGGCGGCGAAGATGGTGGCGTCTCGCGCCGCGTGCTCGGCCACCTGCTGACCTGGCTGGCCGAACGCAAGGGCACGGTGTTCATCGTCGCCACCGCCAACCAGGTCCATGAGCTGCCGGCCGAGCTGCTGCGCAAGGGGCGTTTCGATGAGATCTTCTTCGTCGACCTGCCCGATGCCAACACCCGGGTGGAACTGCTGCGCCTGCACCTGGGCAAGCGCCAGCTCAACGCCGACGATTTCGCGCTGCCGGCGCTGGCGGCCGCGGCGGACGGATTCTCCGGGGCGGAGATCGAACAGGCGGTGGTCGCCGGGCTGTACGCCGCGCACGCCGAATCACGCGGGCTGGATACCCAGCTGCTGATGCAGGAGATCCGCGGCAGCCGGCCGTTGTCGGTGCTGATGGCCGAGCAGGTCACCGCGCTGCGCGAGTGGGCCCGCGGGCGCACCGTCAGCGCGGACGGGTAGCGCCCGACCGTTGGCCGGCTGCCGGATCACGGCGATCCATGAAGACCGGCCCCGCGCTGCAGCACCCACACCCACGCCGGCAGCGTCACCAGCGACAGCAGGATGCCGTAGCCGACGAGCGCGGCAGCCAAGCGCGGGGCCAGGCGATGTGACATCGCCAGCGCGGCGGCGGTGATCATGGTCGGCATCGCCGACTCCAGCACATTGGCCTGCAGCATCGAACCCTGCAGGCCGAACGCCCACGAGATCGGCAGCGCCAGCGCCGGCATCACCAGCAGCTTCAACAGCAACCCGATGCCCAGCGGCTTGAGCTCGTCCAATGGCAGGCGCAGCTGGATCGAAAAACCGACCGCCAACATCACCAGCGGCAGCATCGCATCGGCCAGCTGCTTCAGCCCGGTGCCGATCCAGCCCGGCGGCTGCTCAGGCATCAGGGTCAGCGCGAACAGCAACGCCCACAGCGGCGGGAACTTCGCGATCCGCAGCAGGATCTGTGCGGCGGTGGGCGGGGTGTCGCCGCTGTAGCGCGCGATCACGTACAGACCAAAGGTGGACAGCAGCACGAAGGTGCCGAACTGGTCGTAGACCACCGCATAGGGCAGGGCGTGATCGCCGAGCAGGGCACGCACCATCGGATAGCCGATGAAGCTGGAATTGGCCAGCGCCACACAGATCAGCAGCACCGCATGCACATCCCGGGCGAAGCCGAACGCGCGCGTGGCCAGGCTCACCAGTGCGAGCGTGCACAGCATCAACAGCCACGGCGTGGCGACCACCCCGATCAGGCTGGTGTCCAGATGCAGCCGCGGGACATAGATCAGCACCGCCGCCGGCAGGCACACGTACAGCACGATGCGGTTGAGCACATCGGCCGTGTTCTCCGGCAGCGCGCGCAGGCGCGAGAACGCCATGCCCAGGCCGAGCATGGTCAGGATCAGAGCGAATGCTTCGAAAGCCATCGCGACAGCCTAGCCCAATCGCCTGCATGGCATGTTCCGACCATGGTCGAAGCCCGCATCGCCCGCGCTATGGCAGGCCAGCCCGCCTGCACGGGCCGGCCTGCGGAATCATGGCCAGGCCGGTGGCTTCTCGGCCCACGCACGCTGCACCTCGGCCAGCGTGCTGCGCTCGCTGTCGCGCCAACCAGGCAGCAGTTCGGCGTAGCGATCGGCCCCACTCCACTGTTGCGGCTCGGTGCGCACGGCGGCGGCGTACCACTGCACGGCTTCGGTCTTGCGGCCCAGCGTCCACAGCGCCAGCGCGAAGGTGGGCGGCACCCACGCCGGATTCCCGCGCAGCGTGTTCTGCGCCGCGGTCCATTGCACCAACGCCGCGTCGGCCTCACCCAGCCGGAACAGATCCCAGCCGTAGTTCCAGCGCACCGACCGACCGGGCACCGAACTGGCCGATGCGGTCGTCGCGGCCTGTTCGTACAGACTGCGCCCCAACTCGGGCCGGCCCTGCGCGATCGCCACGCCGGCCAGCTGCACGGTCGCTTCCAGGCTCTTGCGGCCGCGCTCGCGCTGCTTCATCAGTTGGTCGACGAGCTCCCCGCCCTGGCCCTGCACCACCACCATCGGGGCGGCCGCCACGTCGTTGTCGAAGTAGAACTCCTGCACGGCCGGCAGCGATTGCGCCGACGCGTTGAACACACACGCCCCCATGGCCAGCATCACGCCGGCCACCATCTGTCTTGCAATTGCCATGCAAACTCCCCCAGGTTGTCACAACAACCTCCCCTCCTGATCCTAACCGCAGCATGCGCCGGACACCAAGCGCGGCCGACCAGCGGTCGGCGCTAGCCGGCGCGCCGCCACACCCGCAGGCGGTTGTTGGCCGGCATCGCCACGTCCTCGATCAGCTGCAGGCCCGCCCCCGCCGCCAGCGCATCCACCGCCTCGGCGTCGCGGATGCCCGAGGCCGGGTCCCGCGCCTTGAGCCATGCGTCGAACTGGCGGTTGCTGTCGCTGCTGTACTCGCCATGGGCATTGAACGGACCGTAGATACAGAGCACGGCACCGGCCGCCATGACTGCCGGCAGCCCGGCAAACAGCGCCTGGACGTGCGCCCAGCTCATGATGTGCAGGGTGTTGGCGCTGAACACCGCATCGAACGCCAACGGCGCGTCCGGCGGCAGCGGCCCGAGCCCGGGCGCGGGGGACAACACGGCCTGCAGCGGCCACGGGGCCGGTGTGTTGGGCAGGCCCGCGGCGTCCAGCCGCTCGGCGATGCCCGGCAGGTGATCCGGATGGTCGCTCGCCTGCCACTGCAGGTGGGGCAGTGCCGCCGCGAAGGACTCGGCGTGCTGGCCGGTGCCGCTGCCGATCTCCAGCACCCGGTGGCGGTCGGCGAGGTGGCGCTGCAGCACCGCCAGGATCGGCGCGCGGTTGCGGTCGCAGGCCTCGGACCAGCGTATCTGGCTCATCGCAATGTCACATCGGCAGGGAATCGATGTCCATCCAACCATGACCGCAGTCACTTGTGCCACTGTGCGATGCCACCGAAAGTCGAAGACTTGTCCAACGCCGGCCGCCTGCGCGCCGCCGGCCGTCCTTGGGGGATGTGAGCTGTGCAACGTCGTGAGTTTCTAGCGCTGTCTGGAATGGGCCTGGCGGGCCTGGTACTGCCGCATGGCCGGCTGATCGCCGCCGAGCAGCTGCTCGAACCGGGCGATGTGGGTCGCCGCAAGGCCTTGGCCGAGGCCGCGCTTGCCGCCGCCAAACGCGCCGGTGCCAGCTACTGCGATGTGCGCATCGGCCGGTACCTCAACCAGGCGATCATCACCCGCGAGGCCAACGTCCAGAACGTCACCAACAGCGAATCCTCGGGCATCGGCATCCGGGTGATCGTCAACGGCGCCTGGGGCTTTGCCGCCACCCACCAGCAGACCCCGGCCGCGGTGCTGGCCACGGTCGAGCAGGCCGCGGCGATCGCCCGCGCCAACGCCGGCATCCAGAGCCGCCCGGTGCAGCTGGCGCCGGTGACCGGCGTGGGTGACGTGAGCTGGAAGACCCCGATCCGCAAGAACGCGATGGCGGTACCGATCAAGGACAAGGTCGAGATGCTGCTGTCGCTGAATGCGGCCGCGCTCAATGCCGGCGCCGACTTCATCAACTCCACCCTGTTCCTGGTCAACGAACAGAAGTTCTTCGCCTCCAGCGACGGCTCGTTCATCGACCAGGACGTGCACCGGATCTGGCTGCCGTTCACCGCCACCGCGATCGACAAGGCCAGCGGCAAGTTCCGTACGCGCGCCGGGCTGTCCTCGCCGATGGGCATGGGCTACGAATTCCTCGATGGCGACGCGCGCGGCAAGATCGCGTTGCCGGGCGGCGTGGTCGCCTACCGCGATTCCTACGACCCGGTCGAAGATGCCATTGCTGCCGCCCGCCACGCCCGTGAAAAGCTCAAGGCGCCGTCGGTCAAGCCGGGCAAGTACGATCTGGTGCTGGACCCGTCCAACCTGTTCCTGACCATCCATGAGAACGTCGGCCACCCGCTGGAGCTGGACCGCGTGCTCGGCTACGAAGCCAACTACGCCGGCACCAGCTTCGCCACGCTGGACAAGCGCGAGGCGGGCTTCCGCTGGGGCAGCGACATCGTCAACTTCTTCGCCGACAAGACCGCCCCGGGCAGCCTGGGCGCGGTGGGCTACGACGATGAAGGCGTGAAAACCAAGCGCTGGGACCTGGTCAAGGACGGCATCCTGGTCAACTACCAGGCCACCCGCGATGAGGTGCACCTCCTCGGCGAGAAGGAAAGCCACGGCTGCAGCTACGCCGATTCGTGGTCCAGCGTGCAGTTCCAGCGCATGGCCAACGTGTCACTGGCGCCGGGCAAGGCCCCGCTGAGCGTGGCCGACATGATCAAGAACGTGGAGAACGGCATCTACATCCACGGCCGCGGCTCGTACTCGATCGACCAGCAGCGCTTCAACGCGCAGTTCGGCGGCCAGCTGTACTACCAGATCAAGAACGGTGAGATCACCGGCATGGTCGAGGATGCCGCCTACCAGATCCGCACGCCAGAGTTCTGGAATGCCTGCAGCGCGATCTGCGATGAGCGCGATTTCCGCTTCGGCGGCTCGTTCTTCGATGGCAAGGGCCAGCCGGGCCAGGTCTCGGCGGTCTCGCATGGCTCGGCGACCACGCGCTTTGATGGCATCAACATCATCAACACCGCACGCAGCCTGGGATGAGCCCGTCCCTGCTCCGTGCCGAATGTCACTACCGCGGCGCACGCATGGCCGCAAGAATCGGCTGTGCCGCCGCGGCGGTCGCCCTGATGTCGCTGTTTCCCTGCCACCCCCACACCGACGTGGAGAGCTGCCTTGCAAAGACGTGACTTTCTCGCCCTGACCGGGCTTACCGCTGGCGGACTGATCGTGCCGTCGTTCTTCGGCAAGGTCATTGCCGCCGAGCAACTGCAGAGCAGCCTCGACCCGGCCCTGAAAAAGCGCCTGGCCGACGCCGCCCTGGCCGCTGCGCGCCAGGCGGGCGCGACCTACTGCGATGTCCGTATCGGCCGCTACCTGCGTCAGTACGTGATCACCCGCGAGGACAAGGTCCAGAACGTGGTGAACACCGAGTCGACCGGCGTGGGCATCCGCGTGATCGTCAACGGCGCCTGGGGCTTTGCCGCCACCAACCAGCTCGGCACCACCGACGTGGCCCGCGCCGCACAGCAGGCCGCGGCGATCGCCAAGGCCAACGCCGGCGTGCAGACCGCCCCGGTGCAGCTGGCTGCCGCGCCCGGCGTGGGTGAGGTGTCCTGGCGCACCCCGATCCGCAAGAACGCGATGGACGTGCCGATCAAGGAGAAGGTCGAGCTGCTGCTGGACGTCAATGCTGGCGCGATGGGCGCCGGCGCCAGCTTCGTCAACTCGATGCTGTTCCTGGTCAACGAGCAGAAGTACTTCGCCTCCACCGACGGCTCCTACATCGACCAGGACGTGCACCGCATCTGGGCACCGATGACGGTCACCGCCATCGACAAGAGCACCGGCAAGTTCCGCACGCGCTCGGGGCTGTCCTCGCCGATGGGCCTGGGCTACGAGTACCTCGATGGCGTCGGCACCGGCAAGGCGGTCTCGCCCAACGGCGTGGTCAACTACCGCAACTCCTACGACATGAAGGCCGATGCGATCGCCGCGGCCAGGCAGGCGCAGGAGAAGCTCAAGGCCCCGTCGGTGAAGCCGGGCAAGTACGACCTGATCCTGGATCCGTCGCACACCTGGCTGACCATCCACGAGTCGGTCGGCCATCCGCTGGAACTGGACCGCGTCCTCGGCTACGAAGCCAACTACGCCGGCACCAGCTTCGCCACGCTGGACAAGCGCGAGCAGCATTTCCAGTACGGCAGCGACAAGGTCAACATCTTCGCCGACAAGACCCAGCCGGGCAGCCTCGGCGCGGTCGGCTACGACGATGAAGGCGTCAAGACCAAGCGCTGGGACCTGATCAGCGAAGGCAAGCTGGTGGATTACCAGACCATCCGCGACCAGGCCCACATCCTCGGCAAGACCGAGTCCGATGGTTGCTGCTATGCCGATTCGTGGTCCAGCGTGCAGTTCCAGCGCATGGCCAACGTCTCCATGGCACCGGGCAAGACCAAGCTGAGCGTGGCCGACATGATCAAGGACGTCGAGAACGGCATCTACATCATCGGCGACGGCTCGTTCTCCATCGATCAGCAGCGGTACAACGCGCAGTTCGGTGGCCAGCTGTTCTATGAAATCAAGAACGGCCAGATCACCCGCATGCTCGAGGACGTGGCCTACCAGATCCGCACGCCGGAGTTCTGGAACGCCTGCACCGCCGTGGCCGATGAAAGCGACTACCGCCTGGGCGGCTCGTTCTTCGACGGCAAGGGCCAGCCGGGCCAGGTCTCGGCGGTCTCGCACGGTTCGTCCACCGCGCGCTTCAACGGCATCAACGTCATCAACACCGCGCGCAGCCTCGGCTGACCGGTCAGGAGCCCCAATCCATGAGTATCTTCACCGAAGCCCAGGCCAAGGCCATCCTCGACAAGGTCATCGCGCTCTCCAAGGCCGATGAATGCACTGCCGTGCTGGCCGGCTCGATCGACGGCAACATCCGTTTCGCACTGAACAATGTCTCCACCAGCGGCATCGTCGACAACACCGAACTGGCCGTCACGGTCGCCTTCGGCAAGCGCGTCGGCACCGCCTCGATCAACGAGTTCGACGATGCCGCGCTGGAACGCGTGGTGCGCCGCGCCGAGGATCTGGCCCGCCTGGCCCCGGAGAACCCGGAGTTCCTGCCGGCGATCGGCAAGCAGACCTACCGGCCCAGCCCGACCTTCAGTGAATCCACTGCGGCGATCGACCCGGCCTTCCGCGCCAAGGTCGCCGCCGACTCGATCGCGCCGTGCCGTGGCAACGGTCTGATCGCGGCCGGCTTCCTGGAAGACGGCCAGAGTTTCTACGCCACCGCCAACAGCAACGGCAACTTCGGTTACCAGCGCGGCACCAACTTCGACTACACCTGCACCGTGCGCACCGAAGACGGCCGCGGCTCGGGCTGGGTGGGTCGCAACCTCAAGGATGCCGCCGATTTCAAGGCCGACCAGGACATCCGCATCGCCATGCGCAAGGCCACCGAATCGGCCGAGGCCAAGGCGCTGGAGCCGGGCAAGTACACGGTGATCCTGGAGCCGGCGGCCGCGGCCGGCCTGATCAGCTTCATGATGAACTTCTTCGATGCGCGCTCGGCCGATGAAGGCCGCAGCTTCCTGTCCAGGAAGGGCGGCGGCAACAAGCTGGGCGAACAGGTCTACGACCCGCGCGTGACCATGGTCGCCGACCCGTGGCACCCCGAAGCCGCCGTGCTGCCGTGGGACAACGAAGGCCAGCCGCGCGAGAAGCTGGACATCATCAAGGACGGCAAGATCGCCAACCTCAACTACTCGCGCTTCTGGGCGCAGAAGCAGGGCAAGACCGCCAACGCGCGCCCGGGCAACCTGCTGATGTCCGGTGGCGACAAGAGCACTGCCGAGCTGGTCCGTGGCACCCAGAAGGGCATCCTGGTCACGCGCACCTGGTACATCCGCATGGTCGATCCGCAGACCGTGCTGCTGACCGGCCTGACCCGCGATGGCACCTTCTACATCGAGAACGGCCAGATCAAGCACCCGGTGAAGAACTTCCGCTTCAACGAGTCGCCGGTGATCATGCTCAACAACATCGAAGAGCTGGGCAAGCCGGTGCGTGTGGCCGGTGACGAATCCAGCCTGGTGATGATGATCCCGCCGATGAAACTGCGCGATTTCACCTTCACCTCGTTGTCCGACGCGGTCTGATGAACGGTCGTGACGGCCACTGGCCGTCTCTTCGTCTGGCCGGTCGCTTCCGGGAACGTGCGCGGCGATGAACCGTGCACAGTTCCTGCGGCTGATGCTGGGCAGTGCCGCGTTCGCGGCCTTGCCCGCGCCGGCGCGCGCCCAGGCCGGGCGGTACGACTTCTGGTTCACCCGCCTCAAGTACGACTCCGGCGACTGGGACGTGGACGCGCGCATGCCGTCCAACGTGATCACCTCGCTGATCGATTACACCACCCTGCGCGTTGACCCGACAGAGCACGTGATCGCGCTGTCCGATCCGCGCATGCTGGAGGCACCGTTCTGCTACCTGGCCGGGCACAAGCTGGTCGAGTTCAATGCCGCCGAGCGGCAGAACTTCGTGCGTTACGTGCGCAATGGCGGCTTCGTGTTCGTCGATGACTGCAACCACGATATCGATGGTCTGTTCGCGAAGTCCTTCGAAGCACAGATGGCCAAGCTGTTCGGGCCGAAGGCGCTGAACAAGCTGCCCAACAACCACGCGCTCTACCGCAGTTTCTTCCGCTTCCCCGATGGCCCGCCGGCCACCGGGTTCGAGCTCAATGGCTGGGGCGATGATCTGGTCCACGATTACCTCAAGGGCATCCAGATCGATGGCCGCCTCGGCGTGCTCTACAGCAACAAGGATTACGGGTGCGAGTGGGACTACGACTGGCGCAACAAGCGCTTCCTGGCCGAAGACAACACCCGTTTTGCGGTCAACATCGTGATGTATGCCTTGAACAGCTGAGCTTCTTCCTGCTTTTTCAGCCACGCATGGCGTGGCTCTACGCCGATCCTGCGAGTGCCTTATGACGACCGACCGCCTTGATGCCCTTCTCCCCAAACTGCAGCAGTTGCGCGGTGCGTTGGCCCAGGCCGTGGTCGGCCAGCACGCGGTGGTCGAACAGCTGCTGATCGGCCTGCTGGCCGGCGGCCACTGCCTGCTCGAGGGCGCCCCCGGGCTGGGCAAGACCCTGCTGGTGCGCTCGCTAGGCCAGGCCTTGGAGCTGCAGTTCCGGCGCGTGCAGTTCACCCCGGATCTGATGCCCAGCGACATCCTCGGCACCGAACTGCTGGAAGAAGACCACGGCACCGGGCACCGCCACTTCCGGTTCCAGAAGGGCCCGATCTTCACCAACCTGCTGCTGGCCGACGAGCTCAACCGCACCCCGCCCAAGACCCAGGCCGCACTGCTGGAGGCGATGCAGGAGCGCACCGTCAGCTACGCCGGCACCACCTATGCGTTGCCGGCGCCGTTCTTCGTGCTGGCCACGCAGAACCCGATCGAACAGGCCGGCACCTACCCGCTGCCGGAGGCCCAGCTCGACCGCTTCCTGCTGCACGTGCGGGTGGATTACCCCACCGAACAGGAAGAGCGCGACATCCTGCTGCAGACCACCGGCAGCGCCAGTGGCAGCGTCCCCAAGGTGATGGAGGCTGACGAGGTCCTGGCGCTGCAGTCAGCCGTGCGCGAGGTCCACATCAGCGACGACGTACTCACCTGGATCACCCGCCTGGTGCGTGCCAGCCGCCCGGGCAGCGACGCACCGGCGGCGGTGAACCAGTGGATCAAGTGGGGCGCCGGCCCGCGTGCCGGGCAATCGCTGGTGCTGGCGGCCAAGGCGCGCGCGCTGCTGCAGGGCCGCTTCGCGGCCACCCGCGAGGACGTGCAGGCGCTGGCGGCACCGGTGATGCGTCACCGCCTGCTGCTGTCCTTCGCTGCCGAGGCCGAGCAGAAGAGCGCCGACGACGTGGTCGCCGCGCTGCTGCAGGCCGTGCCGTTCCCGGGTTGATCCGCACACCGTGAGCCGCAACGCACCGATCGCGATCCCCGCCGATGTCCGCAGCCGCCTGAAGGCGCTGCGGCTGCTGCCACGGCGTGCACGCGGCGCGCACGGCATCGGCCAGCACGCCAGCCGCAGCCGCGGCGCCGGGCTGGAGTTTGCGCAGTACCGCGCCTATGAGCCTGGCGATGAACTGCGCCAGATCGACTGGAAGCTCTACGCGCGCTCGGACCGCTTCTTCGTGCGTGAATCCGAACGCGAAAGCCCGATCACGGCCTGGGTGCTGATCGATGCGACCGCCTCGGCGCGCCAGAGCGACCGTGCGCGACCGGACTGGTCGCGCCTGGACCACCTCTGCGCCACCGCCGCCTGCCTGGTTGAACTGGCCCTGCAGCAAAGCGACCGCTTCGGCGTGATCGCCATCAGCGGCGAGGGCGTGCAACTGGTCCCCGCCGGGCACGGCCCGCGCCAGCGCGACCGCGTGCACCTGCTGCTGCGCCAGCTCCGGGCCAGCGGCACGTGGCCGCCGGTCACTTCCCTGGCCCCGGTCTGGGAGCGGGTGCAGGCCGGCGACCTGCTGGTCGCGCTGGGCGACGGTTTCGACGAGGGCGGCATCGTGCTGCTGGAGCGGCTGGCCGCCGCCCGCCGCGAGGTGCTGCACCTGCAGGTACTGACCGCCGAAGAGCGCGATTTCCCGTTCACCGACGGCCACCGTTTCCGCGATCCGGAAACCGGCGATGAGCTGCTGGGCGACGGCCGTGCGATCCGTGCCGAATACCTGGCCCGTTTCGATACCGCCCAGCGCGCGTTGCAGGCGCGATTGCAGAGCAGCGGCATCGTGCATGCCACCGGCTATCTCGACCAGCCGCTGGATCAGCCGCTGCGTGCGCTGCTCGGTGCCGGAGGCGGCGCGTGAGCCTGCTGTTTCCACTGGGGTTGCTGGCACTGGCGGCCTGGCTGGTCCCGCTGCTGATCCACCTGGCGCGTCGGCACCAGTACGCGCCACTCGACTTCGCCGCGCTGCGCTGGCTGCAGGCCCGGATCCGGCCGCGCCAGAAGATCCGCTTCGACGCGTGGCCGCTGCTGCTGGTGCGGCTGCTGCTGCTGGCTGCACTGGCCCTGTTGCTGGCGCGGCCGGTACTGCACGGTGGCGCCTCCGACATCCACCCGGTCACGGTGGTCGCCCCTGGTCTGGACGGTACGGCCCTGCGTGGCCAGGACGCGAAAGGAGATTGGCGCTGGCTGGCTCCGGGCTTCCCCGCACTGGCCGATGCCGCCCCGGCGACCGCTTCCGCGCTGTCCAGCCTGCTGCGTGAGCTGGACCAGACACTGCCTGCCGGCGCACCGCTGACGGTGTACGTGCCCGACCCGATGCCCGGACTGGATGGCGAGCGCCCGCGCCTGTCGCGTGCCGTGGATTGGCGGCCGGTGCCGTTGGCGCCGGCCAGCACGCGCACCGCCGCACCGCCGGTGCTGCAGGTCGGTGGCGAGATCGCAGAAGGCGAGCAGCGCGTGCTGGCCGCGCTGCAGCGTGCCTGGTCCAACCAGGCGTTGTCTCCTGCCCGCGGTGCCGGTACCGCCCCCGATGCCGGGCAGACCGGCGTGTGGCTCGCCGCTGCGCCGCTGCCTGCTGCCTGGCAGGCGTGGGTGCACCAGGGCGGCAGCGTACTGGTCGCGCCCGGTGCTGCGGAGGCCGGCTGGATGCCCATCCTGCGCGATGCAGAGGGTGCAGTGGTGCTGGAACAGCGGTCCGAAGGACAGGGTCGCCTGCTGCGCTTCGCGTCGCCGCTGACACCGACGGCCCTGCCGGTGCTGCGCGATCCCGGTTTCCCGCGCCAGTTGCTGGCCGTCCTCGCCGCACCCGCCCCGCCGACCCTCGCGGCGGCAGCGACACAGCAGCCGCTGCGCGGCGGCGCCACGCCGCTGCCCGCACCGCGCGAGCTGAGCCCCTGGCTGCTGGCGCTGATCGTGCTGCTGTTCGCGCTGGAACGGGCAATGGCGACCTCACCGCGCCGCGGAGCAGGCGCATGAACGCTGCCATCCAGCACGCCTGGCAGCGCGCGCGCCGGCGCCAGTGGTGGATCACCACCCTGCTCGCGGTGCCGGTCGCGTCGGCGATCAGCGCGGTGGCGTGGCGGCTGGCCGGCTTCAACGCGGCTACGGTGGTCCTGCTGTTGACGTTGCTGGTCAGCGCCGGCGTGGCGACCTGGCGCGCACGTGGTCTGGATCGCCAATGGCTGGTCCGCCGGTTGAACGACCATCCGGTCGCACAGGACAGTGCCGACCTGCTGTTTGCCCCACCGGCGGCATTGAACCCGTTGCAGCAGCGGCAGCGCACGCATGTCGCCGCCGCCCTGCAGGCGCGCATGCCCGAACTGCGGCCACGCTGGCCGCGCCGGTGGCTGCTGGCCTCGGTGATCACGTCGGTGGTGGTGATGGCGCTTGCGCTGGGCTGGCCGCGCGGCCCGTACGCGGCGCCCCTGTTGCCGGGCACGGCGGCACCGCTGGCCACAGCTGCGCAGCCCCCGCAGCTGCGTTCCGCCCGGCTGGAGATCACCGCCCCGGCCTACACCGGGCAGGCCGCGCGGGTGCAGAGCACGCTGGACGGCAAGGTCCCGCAGGACAGCCGCCTGCACTGGTCGCTGCGCTTCTCGGCGCAACCGCAGGCCGCTGCGCTCCAGTTCCACGATGGCCAGCGCATCGCGCTGCAACGCGATGGCGACCAATGGACCACGCAGTGGACCGCCACGCGTCCGGCGCTGTACCGCGTGATCACCGAGCCTGCCCTGCGCGACACCCGCCTGTACCGGCTCGATGTGGTGCCCGATCGCCCGCCCGTGGTGCGCGTGATCGCTCCGGACCGCAGTCTCGTGCTGGGGACGCCCGGCCAACGCCAGTGGCCGCTGCAGTTCGAGGCTACCGACGACTACGGCGTGGTCGCCACGGCACAGTTGAAGGTCACCCTGGCCCAGGGCAGCGGCGAGAACATCACCTTCCGCGAGCAGACCTTCAACCTCGCCGGCACCGGACCGGCGACGCAGCGGCGCTTCGCGCGCACGCTCGATCTCGCCGCGCTGGGCGCCACCGAAGGCAACGATGTGATCGCGCAGTTGACCGTGCGCGACACCCACACGCCCGGCGCGCAGAGCGCCCAGAGCAGCAGCGTGATCCTGCGCCTGCCCAGCGCAGCGGAGATCCAGGGCAC
This sequence comes from Stenotrophomonas sp. AS1, assembly GCF_048957655.1. Classification (NCBI taxonomy): domain Bacteria; kingdom Pseudomonadati; phylum Pseudomonadota; class Gammaproteobacteria; order Lysobacterales; family Lysobacteraceae; genus Stenotrophomonas; species Stenotrophomonas sp. AS1. The sequence goes on from NZ_JARVXM010000009.1 coordinate 222,847, forward strand.
CGACATGGAGGGCATGGTCAAGAAGACCCTGCCCGCGTATTTCCGCAGCCAGCGCCAGATCATCATCGACGCTGAAGCGCTGATCAAACAGCGTCGCCAGCTGCCGGCAGAGGAATTCGTGAAGCGTGCCGATGCGATCGGCGTGGACCAGCGGATCCTGCGCCTGCGCTATGGCCAGTTCCTCGGCGAGGAAAGCGAAGGCGGGGCCAAGCCACCGCCGACCAGCGATGCCCTGCCGACCAGTGACACACCGGCGGCCGCGCACGATGACGATCACGATCACGATGGCGACCATGCCAGGACCCAGGCGCAGGCCGGCCACGACGACCATGATCATGGCGCGCCGACCGATGGCAGCGCCCCGGTGTTCGGCAGCGCCACCGACGTGCTCTCCGAATACGGCCATACCCACGATCACGCCGAGGCCGCCACCCTGCTCGATCCCAAGACGCGCGCCACGCTGAAGGCGGCGCTCGATCAGATGTGGTCGTCGGAAGGCGAGCTGCGCCAGGGCCAGCCCGAGCGTGCCCTGCCCTACGCCTACAAGGCGCTGGGCTTCATCAAGGAAGTGCAGCAGGCCGAGCGCATCTACCTGGCACGGGTCGGCCCGGAACTGCCGCCGATCGACGAGAGCCGACGCATGAGCGGCGATCGCGCCGACCTGGCCAGCCGCACCTTGCCACTGCGTGCGCTGGAGGCACCCGACCAGGCCATCGTGCAGGTCTGGCAGCAGCTGGCCGATCCGGCCAGCGCGCCGGATCTGGATGCACTGACCCACTGGCTGCGACGCAATGAAGCGCGCCTGCCGGACCCGCTGAGCCTGGCCGCCGCCATCGAAACACTGCGCATCACCCCGGACTGCGCCAACTGCCATCAGGCCCTGCGCGCGCAGCTGTGGCGTGCGCTGCTGCGACCACTGCCGCAGGTCGCCCGGCGCAACGCCGCCGATGCCATGGGTCAGCGCTACCTGGATGCACTGGAGGCCACCCCGTGAGCGACCCGCGCTGGACCCTGATCGCGCTGTTCGCCGTGCTGCTGCTGAGCAGCGCGCGTCTGTGCTGGCAGCAATGGCGTGGACCGGCGCGGGCACCCGGTGTGTTCGCCAGCCTGCTGGTGTTGCAGGCCGTGGCGACCGTGCTGCTCTACCTGACCCTGGTGCCACCGATGCAGCGCGTGGCCGGTGGCCAGCTGACCGTGCTGACTGGCGCGGCCGATCAGGTGCGCTGGTCAGCGGCGCCGGGCGAAACCGTGGTCGCACTGCCGGAAGCGACGAAAGCAGCAGACGCCCTCGCCGCACCCGACCTGGCCACCGTGTTGCGCCAGCATCCCGGTCCCACCTCCCTTCGGTTGATCGGCGATGGCCTGTCGGCCCGCGATCGCGATGCCGCGCTGCCCCGTGGCGTGCGTATCGAATGGCCCAGCGCACCACAGGGCTGGATCGCACTGCAGCCGCCACCGGTTGCTGCGCCCGGTGCGGTGTTCACCGTCAACGCGCGTGCGCAGGGCGTGCCGAATGCACGCGCCGAGCTGGTGGACCCGGCCGGGCTGGTGGTTGACCGCGCAATGCCCGGGGCCGATGGTCGCGTGCAGCTTGATGGTGTCGCGCGCGTGCCGGGGCAGAGCACGTTCCGTCTGCGCCTGCTGGATGCCGGGCAGCACGTGGTCGATACGCTGGAGGTACCGGTGGACACTGTGGGCGCGGCAGCGCCGCGGCTGCTGATCCTCGCCGGTGCGCCGGGGCCCGAGTTGAAGTACCTGCGTCGCTGGGCGACCGATGCGGGGCTGGCCGTACAAGCGCACGCCCATGCCGGCGGTGGGGTGTCGCTCGGCGATGCGCCGGTCGCGCTCACCGCGGCGACGCTGGCGGCGACGGATGCCGTGCTGCTCGATGAGCGCAGCCTGGGCACCCTGTCCGCTGCCCAGCGCAGCACGCTGCAGCAGGCGGTCCGTAGCGGGCTGGGCGTTCTCGTCCGCACCGGTGGCCCGCTTGGCGACAGCGCGCGCCAGACGCTGCGCCGCTGGGGACTGTCCGTCACCGGCGGCAACCAGGCCGCGCCCCTGTCACTGCCGGCCGATGCCGATGCCGCGTTGCTGCAGGCGCGTCGTGGCCCGCAACGACCTGCAGCGGACACCACCACCTACATCGACGAAGCCGACATGGCCTCGCACCAGGCCGCGCTGCCGGTGCTGGAGCGACTGGGTGTGACGGTCAACGACGCGACACCGCTGCTGCACGATGACAAGGGCAACGCGATCGGCGGCTATCGCCCGCTGGGCCGGGGCCGTGTTGCGCTGCTGCCGGTCACCGACAGCTATCGACTGGTGCTGGCCGGTCGCGACGATCGCCACGCCGAGCTGTGGAGCGGCGTGCTGGCCAGCGTGGCCCGCCCGATTGCTGCCGCGCAGGCGCCCCGGATCGACGCGGTCACCCCATGGGCGGGCGAGCGTATGGCGCTGTGCCAGCTGCAGGAGGCCGCGCAGGTGCGCGCACCGGATGGCGCGCACATTCCCCTGCGGATCGATCCAGCCAGCGGTGCCGAGCGGTGCGCCGGCTATTGGCCCGACCAGGCTGGCTGGCATCAGCTGCAGCAGGGTGAGCGCAGCCAGGCGTTCTACGTATTCGATCCGGCCAAGGCACGCCCGCTGCATCGCCAGCAGCTGCGCGACGCGACCGCGCAGCGCCTGGCGGCGGGCGCCGCCACGACGTCGGCCGGGGTGATCGAAACGCCGGGGGCCCGTTGGCCGTGGTTGCTGGGCTTCGTGCTTGCCGCCGGGCTGCTGTGGTGGATGGAGCGGCGGCGGGGGGCGAGGCCCGCTTGACGCGCGACGGAGCGATACTGCCCTGCCAGATCAGCGCGCCGGCGGCGCCGGGCATCCCCCCTGCTGCACACACACTTCCTGTGCCCGGCGCTGCTCGTCGTCGGTCAACTCCGGCGGTGGGCGGGCGCTCGCGGACTGGATCTGGTCGGGTCCGCCGGTGAGCTTGTTCACCCCCTGCGCCGCGGCGGCCAGCCCCTTGTTGATGCCCATCATCAGATAGCCACCGCTCATGCTGACCTGCTCGGGCGAGGGGGGTTCGCTCCAGGTGCGGCTGAACCGGTTCGGCTGCACCTGCACCGGATTCTTGAAACGGTACAGATCCAGCGGCTCGTCGTCGGGCTTGAGCGCACGCACCTCGCCCAGCGTGGTGACATCCCCCTGCGTCGGCGCAGGCGGCGGCTCCACGGCGTCGGGTGGCGCCACCTGCTGTGCCTGCACGGCAGCGGCCAGCACCAGGCCGGCCAGCAACGCTGCACCTTGATCTCCACGTAATGCCACAGCGACTCCATCCATGTTGGTTGCGGGCTGGCCTCAAAGCATACGGAGGCCGGCGTCAGGTTTCGTTGATGGCACCTGTCCGGCCGGCGCGGCGGGCACTGAACCATTCACCGGGCCGCATCGCGATGTCTCAGACATTGAGACGCGGTCATGTTTCCATAGCGTCCTTTGCAGACCGTTGTGACCATGGCTTACGAACTCGCCAAGCGGACCGAGGACGCCGAACGCCGCCTCGCCACCACCGATGGGCTGCCCTCGCGCGATGGTGCGCTGCTGACCGCACGCCTGCAGCGCCGCTACAACGACCGCATCACCGGCAGCTTCACGATTCCCGCCCGCGAGGGCCAGTACGCGCCGATCCCGGCCGATGTGCCCGCCGCGCTGGTCAATGCGCTGAAGGCGCGCGGCATCGAGCAGCTTTACAGCCACCAGGCGCAGGCCTGGGAGGCCAGCCAGCGCGGCGAGCACGTGGCCATCGTCACCCCCACCGCCAGCGGCAAGTCGCTGTGCTACACCCTGCCCGTGGTCAGCGCCGCGATGCAGGGCAAGGCCAAGGCGCTGTACCTTTTCCCGACCAAGGCGCTGGCCCAGGATCAGGTGGCCGAGTTGCTGGAGCTCAACCGCGCCGGCGACCTGGGCGTGAAAGCCTTCACCTTCGATGGCGATACGCCAGGCGATGCGCGCCAGGCGATCCGCCTGCACGGCGACATCGTGGTCTCCAACCCGGACATGCTGCACCAGGCGATCCTGCCGCATCACACCAAATGGGCGCAGTTCTTCGAGAACCTGCGCTATGTGGTGATCGATGAGGTGCACACCTACCGCGGCGTGTTCGGCAGCCACGTTACCAACGTGCTGCGCCGGCTCAAGCGGATCTGCGCGTTCTACGGGGTGGAGCCGCAGTTCATCCTGTGCTCGGCGACCATCGGCAATCCGCAGGCGCATGCCGAGGCATTGATTGAAGCGCCGGTCACCGCGATCACCGAATCCGGTGCGCCCAGCGGGCCCAAGCACGTGCTGCTGTGGAACCCGCCGGTGGTCAACGCCGATCTCGGCCTGCGTGCGTCCGCCCGCTCGCAGAGCAACCGCATTGCCCGCATCGCGATCAAATCCGGCCTGAAGACGCTGATCTTCGCGCAGAGCCGGTTGATGGTCGAAGTGCTGACAAAGTACCTCAAGGACATCTTCGACCACGACCCGCGCAAGCCGGCCCGCATCCGCGCTTACCGCGGCGGCTACCTGCCAACCGAACGGCGCGAAACCGAGCGGGCGATGCGCGCCGGGCACATCGACGGCATCGTCAGCACCTCGGCGCTGGAGCTGGGCGTGGATATCGGCAGCCTGGACGTGGTCATCCTCAACGGCTATCCGGGCAGCGTCGCCGCGACCTGGCAGCGCTTTGGCCGCGCCGGTCGTCGCCAGCAGCCCGCGCTGGGGGTGATGGTGGCCAGCTCGCAGCCGCTGGACCAGTACGTGGTGCGGCATCCGGACTTCTTCGCCGAGGCCTCGCCCGAGCATGCGCGCATCGCACCGGACCAGCCGCTGATCCTGTTCGACCACATCCGCTGCGCCGCCTTCGAGCTGCCCTTCCTGGCCGGCGATCCGTTCGGGCCGATCGACCCGCTGGTGTTCCTCGAAGCGCTGGCCGAAACCGAGGTCGTGCATCGCGAGGGCGACCGCTGGGAGTGGATCGCCGACAGCTACCCGGCCAACGCGGTCAGCCTGCGCTCGGTCGCCGACGGCAACTTCGTGGTGGTGGACCGCAGCGACGGCAAGCAGCAGATCATCGCCGAGGTGGATTACTCCGCCGCCGCGCTGACGCTGTACGAAGGTGCCATCCACATGGTGCAGTCCACGCCCTACCAGGTGGAGCGGCTGGACTGGGAAGGCCGCAAGGCCTATGTCACGCGTACCCACGTGGACTACTACACCGACAGCATCGACTTCACCAAGCTCAAGGTGCTGGACCGCTTCGATGGCTGCATTGCCGGGCGCGGCGATTCGCACCACGGCGAAGTGCACGTGGTGCGCCGCGTGGCCGGCTACAAGAAGATCCGCTACTACACCCATGAAAACATCGGCTACGGCCCGGTCAACCTGCCCGACCAGGAGCTGCACACCACGGCGGTGTGGTGGCAGTTGCCGCAGGCGCTGCTGCTGACCGCGTTCGACAGCAAGCAGGAAGCGCTGGACGGCTTCCTCGGCGCGGCCTACGCGCTGCACATCGTCGCCACGGTGGCGGTGATGGCCGATGCGCGCGACCTGCAGAAGGCGGTCGGCAATGGCGATGGCGCGTGGTTCGCGGTGGCCGACCAGAGTGGCCGCGGGCAGCTGCGGGGCGCCGAGTTCGATGCCAGCGCGATCGAGCTGCAGCAGCAGTTCGTGCCGACGGTGTATCTGTACGACAACTTCCCCGGCGGTGTGGGCCTGAGCGAGCCGCTGTGGCTGCGCCAGGCGGAGCTGCTGCTGCGCGCGCGCGAGCTGGTGCAGGGCTGCGACTGCAAGGCCGGCTGCCCCGCCTGCGTGGGGCCGGTCCTGGCCGGCCAGGAAGACGATGCCACCACGCCCAAGGCACTGGCCCTGAAGGTGCTGGCGCTGTTCGACAGCGCGGCGTTGCCGTCTGCCGCCGAGCGTGAGCGCCAGAGCGCCGAGATGGTCGCCCCGTGAGCCTGAGCCTGGACAAGCTGCGCCTGCTGCGCCGGCAGGCCGGTGATGCAACGCCCGCGCCGGCCCGTGATCCGTCCATCGCCACTGCGGGCCGATCCGATGCGGGTGACACCATCGCTACCGGCGGCGCCGCCCCCGCGCCCCTCCCGGCCGCCGCCAACGACGCGCGCGCGCGCACGCCCGCGCCCGCCTCCGTGTTCGGCTGGGTGGAGCAGGAAATCCGCCACAAGCCCACCGGTGAGGCCGCACGCCATACCGCACCGGCAGCGCCTGCCCTCCCGGCGCCCGCGCTGCGCAAGCCCGAGATCGGTGGCCTGCGCCGGCTGCTCGGCCTGCGCGAGCGGAGCCTCAGCACCGCCCACCCGCGTGAGGACGCCAAGGACCGCCATGTACCGGGCGAGGAGATCGCGCCGGGCCTGTTCCTGATCGAGTCGTTCGTCGCCCAGGCCATTCCCACCGAGCCCTTGTCGCTCGCCTTCGCCAAGCGCGAGGGCGAACAGGTGCAGCCACAGGACCTGCTGTTCTTCGATACCGAAACCACTGGCTTGGCCGGCGGTACCGGCACCCGCGCCTTCATGATCGGCGCCGCGGACTGGCACGCCCATCCCGAGCGCGGCGATGGCCTGCGCATCCGCCAGCTGCTGATGACCACGATGGCCGCCGAAACCGCGATGCTGCGCGAGTTCGCCGGGTGGCTGCGGCCGAGCACGGTGTTCTCCAGCTACAACGGCCGCTGCTACGACGCCCCGCTGCTCAAGACCCGCTACCGTTTGGCGCGGCAGCGCTGCCCGATCACCCCGCTGGATCACGTCGACCTGCTGTTCCCGACCCGCCGCCGCTATCGCGGTACCTGGGAAAACTGCCGGCTGGCCACGATCGAACGCCAGCTGCTGCAGATCGTGCGCGAAGACGACCTGCCCGGCTCGGAAGCCCCGGCGGCGTGGTTGAACTACCTGCGCGGCGGCAGCGCGGTGAACCTGCGCCGCGTGGCCGAGCACAACCACCAGGACGTGGTGACCCTGGCGCTGTTGATGCGACGGCTGGTGGCCGAGGAACAGCGTGACCGGGAGACGTTGGCGCTGCAGGCCATTGACGCGGTGTAAAGGCCGGCCCACGGACACTGCGGGTCCTTACCGTGGGAGGACCACCACATGCGTCTGAACCTTCTGTTCGCCCTGGGCTGCGCCCTGCCGCTGGCCGCGTGCAGCCATCCCGGCAAGACGGCCGCGACGCCGGCTGACAGCCCCACCTCCACCGCGCCGCCCGCGGTGGCCGGCAGCGCCTCCCAATGCGACCCGGAAAAACTCACCGGCCTGACCGGGCAGACCGCCACCGAGGCGGTGATCCAGAAAGCGGTGAAGGACAGCGGTGCGCGCAACGCCCGCGTGCTCAAGCCGGGCATGGCGATGACGATGGATTTCCGCGAAGACCGGCTCAGCATCGAAGTGGACGCGCAGAACAGGATCGTGCGCGCCAACTGCGGGTGACCGGCTGAACCCTGCCGCGTGCTGCGACTGAAGGCGGCGGCCCGCCATCATCTGCGGGCCGCCGTGCCAGGCAGGCGGGGTCAGTCGCGCAGGCGCTCGGCCTTGCCGCTGGCCAGCGCCTGATCGATGGCCGTGCGGACCTCGCGCACGGCGCGGGCCGAGGCCAGGCTCTGCTGCTGCGCCAGACGCGCCTGTTCGCGGCCCAGTTGCGCCTGCTCGCGTGCCACCAGGGTGATCTGGCGGGCATCCACCGCCTTGGCTGTGGCGACGCGCGCCTGGCGTGCTGCCTGGCTGGCGCTGGCTGACGCCGCACCCGCCTGCCGAGCGGCCTGGTTGGCCTCGGCGGCCGCATCCAGGCCGGCCTGGCGGGTGACGTGATCGGCTACCGCCTCGACATCCACCGCCGCCAGAGCATCTGCGGTGACCTGCATCGAGACGTTGGCCAACTGCTGCCCGATCACGGCTTGGCGGTCGCCCAGTTCAGCCTGTGCGTTGCCCAGCGCGGCCACGTCGGATTGGCTGCGGCTGAGCTGGCTGAGCACGGCAGGATCGCGGATCAGATAGCGCGCCTGGCCACGGCGTACCCACAGCGCCGGCGCGCTGCCGCCCACGTCGCGTCGGGCCTGCTTGAGGTCGGCGACGGACGCATCGACGAAGTTGTCGTCGCCGCCCATCAGCACGAAGGCCTGCGCGGGCTGCCGGCTGATGTCGAGCCGGCCGTGGGTGACGTAGGACATGCCGTCGTCCAGATCCTTCGGCGGCTCCGGCGCACGGGGTGCGGCAGGCGCGGCCGGCGGTTCCGGGGCCGACAGCGGTTCCGGCGCGGGAGCAGGCTCAGGCGCGGGCAGCGCCGCAGGGGCCGGTCGCGGTGCCGGTGCCGGCAGCGCTGCCGGCGGGGTGGGTGCGCTGGGCGCGATCGGTGCCTGGGGTGCGGCCGGCGGCGGCGGCGGCGCAGCCACCAGACGCAGCGGCGCCACGCCGACCACCACGAACAACGCAGTGATCGCCAACGAAACCACGCGCGGCACGTTGCGGGTCTGCTGCAGGGTCACCAGGCGGCGCTTGAGACTGCGCAGGTTGGGCGAGGCGCTGGCCACGCCCACCGCAGGACGCGGCGCGACACCGAGCTGCACCAGCAGGCGGCCATAGTCATGGCGGCAATGGCCATGCCCGGCCACGACGGCGCCATCGCAGGCTTCTTCGCGGGCCAGCGCGTACTCGCGGGCTGCCACGTGCACCAGCGGGTGGAAGAAGAACAGATGCTGCGACACCGCCGGCAGCAGGCCCCACCACAGGTCACGGCGCTGCAGATGGATCAGCTCATGGGTCAGCGCCATGTCCAGGTCGTCGGCCGACATCGCCGGCAGCTCGCGCGCTGGCAACAGCAGCACCGGCCGCCAGGGGCCGATCAACTGCGGCGAGCGGATCTGCGCGGAGAGCTTCAGGCGCGGCGCACGGCGCAGGCCGTGGGCTTCGGCAGCCAACTGCAATGCCTGCTGCAGCCCGGCGTCGGTGCACTCGGTGGCGCTGCGCACCAGCGCGCGGCTGGCGCGGTAGCCCCGCAGGCTGTGCGCCACCATCAACAGCACGCCGGCGGCCCACAAGGCCAGCAGCAGCGAGGGCCAGGACCACGCCATCGTCGCCGTCTCGACCGCGGCCGGCGCGTAGGCGACCGGGGCCGCCTGCACGGCGGCATCGAACGCGGGCAACGCCACCGCGGGTGCCGTCATGGTGGCGGGTGCGGGCAGCACGGCCAACTCCAGCGGGCTGCTCCACACCAGGCCCAGTACCGCCTGTGCGGCCACCAGCCACCACAGGCGGCAGCGGGTGGCTGCCGGCAGCTGCGGCAGCAGGCGGCACACGCCCCACACCAGCGCCACCAGCACCGCGCTCTGCACGCTGGTCCAGCCCAGCCGCATCAACAGCTCACTCATCATCGTGTCCATGGCTCAGCCCTCCCGCTTGCGTGACTGCAACTGTGCGACCAGCGCTTCCAGCTCGGCCAGTTCCTGATCGCTGACATCCACCTTGTGCGACATGAAGGCAACGAACGGCGAGACCGAGCCCTGCAGCGTCTTCTCCACGAAGCTGGCCACGGCGCCCTGCACCACGCTGTCCTGGCCACTGGTGGTGGCATAGCGGTACACGCCGTCCACCTGCTTGCGGCTCAGGTACGACTTGGCGCGCAGGCGCTCCATCATGGTCAGCACAGTCGAGCGTGCCAGCCCGCGCGGCTCCCCGAAGCCGGTGGCGACCTCCCCGACACTGGGGCGGTCCTGTTCCGCGATGTACTGCAGCAGGGCCAGTTCCTGGTCCCCGATGGTCTTGCCGCGCATGGCGCACTCCCTATGACTACACGTGTCGCTACCGTGCCAGTGACTACAGGTGTCGTCAAGTGCCGGATGGCGCGCGCCGACGAACGGTCGTTCGGGAGTGATGTCTCCCGCGCGGGGCGTTAAACCTTTCCGCCTGGGGAGACGGCTGGGCGGTATTGCAGGGAGCCCCGCAACGCCAGGTGGCCGGCATGGGCGGCGCGCGCTCGGCGTTCATTGTCTACCCCGACCAGGGGCTGGCCATCGTGGTGCTGACCAACCTGGTCGGGGCCAACCCGCAGAACTTCATTCCGCAGATCGCCGCGTTCTATGGCGCGGGTGCGCCGGTGCCGACGGTCAGCCGCGCGGCCCGCCCATCACCGGCAGGATCACGCCGCTGATGTAACTCGCGGTGATCGGCGAGGCGAGGAACACGTACGCCGGCGAGAGCTCTTCCGGCTGCGCCGGTCGGCCCATGTCGCTGTCCTGGCCGAACTCGGCCACGTCCGGCGCCTTCTTGTCGGCGGGATTCAGCGGGGTCCAGACCGGGCCGGGCGCAACCGCATTGACGCGGATGCCGCGCGGCAGCAGCTGGCTGGCCAGCGCCTTGGTGAAGGCATGGATCGCGCCCTTGGTCGCCGAATAGTCCACCAGCGACTTGCTGCCGAACAGGCCGGTCTCCGAGCCGCTGTTGATGATGCAGGCGCCTTCGCCCAGGTGCGGCAGCACCGCGCGCGCCATCTGGATGTAACCGCCGATGTTGGTCTGCAGGGTTTCCTGCAGGTGCTCGTCCTCAAGGTCTTCAAGGCGGTCGCAATGCAGCTGGAAGGCGGCGTTGTTGACCAGGATGTCCACCCCACCGAACGCCTTGACCACCTGCTTGACCGCCTTGTTGCAGAACGCCGGGTCGCGCACGTCGCCGGCGATCACCAGGCAGCGGGCGCCTTCTTTCTCGACGTGCTCGCGGGTGATCCTGGCGTCCTTCTTTTCATCCAGATGCAGCACGGCGACATCGGCGCCTTCGCGGGCGAACAGCACGGCCACCGCGCGGCCGATGCCGGAATCGGCGCCGGTGATGATGGCGCGCTTGCCCTTGAGCTTGCCGCTGCCTTGGTAATCCGGCGCGAGGAAGCGCGGGGCCAGCTGCATCGCGTGTTCGTTGCCGGGTTTGGCCAACTGTTCGGCAGGCATCTTCTCCGGCTGGCGGCGCGGGCCTGCCTGGGTCGCCTTCTTGGTCGTGGATTTGGCGGCCTTCTTCGCCGCCCGCGCGTCCTTGGCCTTTTCCTGGTCCTGCAGACGGCGCTGGCGGGCCGCCACGCGCGCAGCGCGAGGATCGGTGGCGCCGGCCTTGCGGGTCGCGGTTTTGACGACCGGGGTGCGGGTGCGCGGTTCGGCCGCGGTCGCGGCTGCTTCGGCCGGGCGCGGGCGCTTGCGGGAGGGGGGGGTCTTGGTGGTCTTACGGGTTTTGGCCGTGGCCATGCTCGACTCCTGTTGCCGGATCAGATGCGTGGATCAAACTCGAATGCGCGCCGTGTCGGGGATCCCGTGTCGGCAGTGCGCACCTCCACTATGGTCAACCGGGCGGCCAGGCACGGTGAATGGAGCGTGCCCACACCGTGTAGAGGATTCATCCGCTGCATACGGGCGCCGATGCACCCTGAGCGCAATTCCCATGGAGTGCGTCGCATGCTTCGTTACCTGTCCGCGGCTGTGGCCGTCCTCGCTCTGTCCGCCTGCAGCAGCGCCCCCGTCGCGCAGGTCCAGCCGATCGACGGCGTCATTTCCGGCCAGTGCCATATCGACAAGGTCCGCGGTGCGACCGGGCTGGCGGCGTCGGCGGCAACCGTCGAAAGGGCGCGCGTGGACAGCGACAGCCTGGAAGTGATCGTGCTGCGCGGTCAGCGCCTGGAAAGCGGCCCGACCGCCAGCGGCGCGGTGCCATCCACCACCGGTGCGGAAAGCGGTGGCGAGCGGCTGACCATCGAAACCGGCAATACCAACAACATCACCGCGATCTATTGCGGCTGATCGCTACGCTCATCCCGCGCGGGCACGCCGGACGGTGCGCCGCGCGGCTTTGAGTACTTTCAGCGTGGCCAGCTCCCACTGGCGCTCGCCACGCAGGCCGGCAAGGGCCTTCAATGAGCCGGCCCGCCAGCCATCGAATACGCAAGGATCGATATACGCCTTGCGGCACACCGATGGGGTGTTGCCCAGCAGGTTGGCGACCTCGCATACCACCTGTTTCTGCAATGCTGCCAGCGCGCGCTCACTGGAGGGTTCGGGCAGCTCGGTCACGGCAAGCTGACGGATCGCCTCCAGCGTGCCGCCCCAGGTGCGGAAGTCCTTGGCGCTGAAATCCTCGCCCATCGCATCGTGCAGATAGTCGTTCACCATGCCCGAGTCCACCGGTTGGACCGCGCCATCGTCATCGCGATACTGGAACAGCGCCTGCCCAGGCAGCTGCTGGCAGCCACGGATCAGCTTGACCAGTTCACGATCATCCACATCCACCTCATGCGCCTGCCCGGACTTGCCCCGGAAGCGCATCTGCGCCCGGCCGCCCTTGACCAGCGCGAGGTGGCGGTTGCGTAGCGTGGTCAGCCCGTAAGAGCGGTTGTCACGTGCATAGACTTCATTGCCAACGCGCACCAGCGTCTGTGCCAGCAGCGCCACCACGATCGCCAGCACCTTGTCGCGTGGGAAGCCGGGCAGCTTCAGATCGCGGCGCAGGCGCCGGCGCAGCGTGGGCAGGGCGGTACCAAAGGCAATGATGCGATCGAACTTGCCATCGCCCCTCACCCGTGCCCAATCAGCGTGGTAACGGTACTGCTTGCGCCCTCGTGCATCGCGGCCGGTGGCCTGCAGATGGCCGTTGGGCAGCGCGCAGATCCACACGTCGGTGTAGGCCGGCGGAATGGCCAGCGCGCGGATCCGGGCCAAGGTGGCCGCATCGCGCACCGCCGCGCCGTCGGCATCGCGGTAGGCGAAGCCCTTGCCGGCCTTGCGGCGGGCGATGCCGGGCAGTTCATCGCTGACGTAACGCAGGCCGGCCTGGCGGGCAGCGGCGGCTTCGGGGGTGACGGTGCGGCTCGGGCTCATGGACGCGACGCGGATCAGGGAAGCGCAGTGTCGCCGCTGCCGGTGCGGCACCGCGTCAATAACGCAACACAAACACCTCACACCGCGCTTGGCGATATCCTCCCCGGTTTACTGGCTCGCTTCCTGGAGTACCGATGTCGTCCTTGTCGTTCCGCCGCCTGCGGCGTTCTTTCGGGCTGATGGCCCTGTTCCCCGCCCTGTTGGTCCTCGGTGCCTGCAGCGCACCGCCCATGGACGAACAGGAAGCGGTCGCCACCGATGCACAGAAGGCCGCCGAAGCGGCTGCCGCGCCGACCGACGAAGCCGGCAAAGCCACCGAAGCCCCGCCGGTCGGCAACTGCGATGCCACCCAGGTGCAGAGCCTGGTCGGCCAGCCCTACACCGACGAGATCGGCAGCCAGGCCCAGCAGGATGCCGGTGCCAGCAGCCTGCGCGTACTCAAGCCCAACGACATGACCACGATGGAGTTCATCGGCGAGCGCTTGAACGTGGAAGTGGATGCCAAGAACGTCGTGGCCGGCGTCCGTTGCGGCTGAACAGGCGCTGCGGAAACCCCTGAAACACAAGGGTTTGGTTGCGCCTGCAACCGTGTATTGCGGCGTTGCAGCAACTATGCTCTAGTCGAGACATCCGGTGCCTCCAGATGCGCTCAACGGATTGAGCGGGGACGAGTGTCGCCGCTCACCCGACATTGAGGCAGAGATGGCCCCCCGCAACCGCCAAGGGCTTTACGACCCGCAAGATGAGCGAGATGCCTGTGGTTTCGGCATGGTCGCCCAGCTCGACGACCAGCCGTCCCGACTGCTGGTCGACACCGCTATCGCCGCGCTATCGCGCATGACCCACCGCGGCGGCGTCGCCGCCGACGGTGTTACCGGTGACGGCTGCGGCCTGTTGCTGCGCCGTCCCGACGTGTTTCTCAACGCGCTCGCCGCCGAGGCTGGCCTCACCCTTGGCGCGCGGTTCGCCGCCGGCGTGGTGTTCCTGCCGCACGACCCCACCGCCGCACAGGCCTGCCGCGACACGCTGGAACAGCAGCTGCGCGACGCCGGCTGCCAGCCGGTCGGCTGGCGCGTGGTGCCCACCGATCCCAGCGTCTGCGGCCAGCTCGCCCGCGACACGCTGCCGCATATCGAACAGGTGTTCGTCGATGCCGGTGCCACGCAGGACGAGGCTGCCTTCACCCTGGCCCTGTTCCTGGCCCGCCGCCGCAGCGAACAGCAGCTGCGTGACCACGCCGATTACTACGTCACCACGCTCAGCCCGAATGCGATCAGCTACAAGGGCATGGTGCTGCCGGACAAGCTGAGCCGCTTCTACGTGGACCTGCAGCGCAACGACCTGGCCTCCAGTGCGATCGTGTTCCACCAGCGCTTCTCCACCAACACGCTGCCGCGCTGGCCGCTGGCGCATCCGTTCCGGATGCTCGCGCACAATGGCGAGATCAACACCATCGAGGGCAACCGCCGCTGGGCCCAGGCGCGCAGCAAGGTGTGGAAGACCCCGCGCTTCGATATCGCCGAGTTCGATCCGGTGATCTCCATGCACGGCTCGGATTCGCAGAGCCTGGACAACATGCTCGAGCTGATGGTCAGCGCCGGCATGGAGCTGATCCAGGCACTGCGCATCCTGGTGCCGCCGGCGACCCAATCGCTGGAGTTCAAGGATCCCGACCTGGCCGCCTTCTACGAGTTCTACGGGCTCAACAGCGAGCCGTGGGACGGCCCGGCCGGCATCGTGGCCTGCGACGGTCGCTATGCCGCCTGTACCCTGGACCGCAACGGCCTGCGCCCGGCGCGCTGGATGCTCACCTCCGACCGTCACTTCCTGGTGGCCTCCGAAGCGGGCGTGTGGGAAGTGCCGGCCGAGCGCGTGGTACGCAAGGGCAAGCTGGGGCCGGGCGAGATGATGGCCATCGACCTCAAGCGCGGTGACCTGCTCGATTCGGACGCCATCGACCGCATCAACCGTGGCCGCGCGCCGTACAAGCAGTGGCTGCAGCAGGGCGTGACCTACCTGCAGACCGAGCTGATCGATCCGTCGCTGGTGGAAGAGCCGTTCGACGAGCGCACCCTGCGCAGCTACCACAAGCTGTTCCAGCTCAGCACCGAGGAAGTCGAGCAGATCCTGCGCCCGCTGGCCGAGACCGAGCAGGAAGCCACCGGCTCGATGGGCGATGACACCCCGATGGCGGTGCTGAGCCAGCACAGCCGACCGCTCTACGATTATTTCCGCCAGGCGTTCGCGCAGGTCACCAACCCGCCGATCGATCCGCTGCGCGAAGACTGCGTCATGTCGCTGTCCACCCAGCTCGGCAAGGAGACCAACATCTTCCATGCCGGCGCGGAGACGGTAAACCACGTCATCCTCAATTCGCCGGTGCTCAGCCAGCGCAAGCTGCGCCAGCTGATCAAGATGGAGCAGTACGCCGACAAGAACCGCCTGATCGATCTGTCCTACAGCCTGGACGAGGGCCTGAAGGCCGGCATCGAGCGCATCTGCGCCGAGGCTGAAACGGCTGCACGCGAAGGCATCGTCATGCTGCTGCTGAGCGACCGTTATCCGGTGGCCGACCGGCCGATGGTGCATGCCCTGCTGGCCACCAGCGCGGTGCATCACCACCTCTCCAACGCCGGGCTGCGCTGCGACGTCAACCTGATCCTGGAAACCGGCACCGCGCGCGACCCGCACCACATGGCCTGCCTGCTCGGCTTCGGTGCCACCGCGGTGTATCCGTACCTGGCCTACCAGACCCTGTTCGACCTGGGCCGGCGCGGCATCCTGCAGCTGAGCAAGGGCGGCGAGCAGTCGCAGATCGGCCGCCGCTACCGCAAGGGCATCTACAAGGGCCTGTCCAAGATCATCTCCAAGATGGGCATCTGTACCGTGGCCAGCTACCGCGGCGCGCAGCTGTTCGAGATCGTCGGGCTGGATGACGAGGTCGTGGACCTGTGCTTCCCGGACACCGCCTCGCGCGTGGCCGGCGTCGGCTTCGCCCGTCTGGACGATGAGGCCCGCGAGCTCACCGTGCGCGCCTGGAACGACCTGTTGCGCCCGGATGTGGGCGGCGTGCTGAAGTACGTGCACGGCGGCGAATACCACATGTACAACCCGGACGTGGTCATGACCCTGCAGCGCGCCGCGCGCAGTGGCGATGCCACGGACTGGCAGCGTTACTGCGAAGCCGTGCATGGCCGGCCGGTGTCGGCGCTGCGCGACCTGCTGCAGCTCAAGGCCGCGCCCACGCCCACCCCGCTGGACCAGGTGGCCCCGGCCGAAGACCTGTTCCGCCGCTTCGATACCGCCGCGATCAGCCTCGGTGCGTTGTCACCGGAAGCGCACGAAGCGCTGGCGATCGCGATGAATCGCCTTGGCGGCCGCAGCAACTCCGGCGAAGGCGGCGAAGACCCGGTGCGCTACGGCACCGAGAAGCGCAGCAAGATCAAGCAGGTGGCCTCGGGCCGCTTCGGCGTCACCGCCGAGTACCTGGTCAACGCCGAAGTGCTGCAGATCAAGGTCGCCCAGGGTGCCAAGCCCGGCGAAGGCGGCCAGCTGCCCGGGCACAAGGTCAACGAACTGATCGCGCGGCTGCGCTACGCCAAGCCGGGCATCGGCCTGATCTCGCCGCCGCCGCACCATGACATCTATTCCATCGAAGATCTGGCCCAGCTGATCTACGACCTCAAGCAGGTCAACCCCACCGCGCTGGTCTCGGTGAAGCTGGTCAGCCATGCCGGTGTCGGCACCATCGCCGCGGGCGTGGTGAAGGCCGGCGCCGATCTGATCACCGTGTCCGGCCATGACGGCGGCACCGGGGCCAGCCCGGTCAGTTCGATCCGCTATGCCGGCGTGCCGTGGGAACTGGGTGTGGCCGAATCGCACCAGGCACTGGTGGCCAACGATCTGCGCGGGCGTACCCTGCTGCAGACCGATGGTGGCCTGAAGACCGGCCTGGACGTGATCAAGGCCGCGCTGCTGGGCGCGGACAGCTTCGGCTTCGGCACCGCGCCGATGATCGTGCTGGGCTGCAAGTACCTGCGCATCTGCCACCTCAACAACTGCGCCACCGGCGTGGCCACCCAGGACGAGCGCCTGCGCGCGCAGTACTTCACCGGCCTGCCCGAGCGCGTGGAGAACTTCTTCCGCCTGCTGGCCGAGGAAGTGCGTGGCTGGCTGTCCTACCTGGGCGTGCGCTCGCTGGACGAGATCGTGGGCCGCACCGACCTGCTGCAGCAGCTGGACGTCTCGCCGCGCCCGGGCGTCAAGGTGGATCTGTCGCGCCTGCTCAACCCGGCCGAGTACGCCGGCAGCCACTGCGCCGCGCAGCGCCTGTACGAATCGCCGGACAGCCTGGCCACGCAGATGGATGGCCTGCTGGCCCCGGCGATCGCCGGCAAGCTCGGCGGCGAACACCGCTTCCTGATCCACAATACCGACCGCTCGATCGGCACCCGCCTGTCCGGCGAGATCGCGCGCACGCACGGCAACCAGGGCATGGCCGATGCACCGCTGACGCTGCGCTTCCGTGGCACCGCCGGGCAGAGCTTCGGCGCGTTCAACGTCGGTGGCCTGCAGCTGGAGGTGGAAGGCGAAGCCAACGACTACGTCGGCAAGGGCATGGCCGGCGGCCGCCTGGTGGTGCGTCCGCCCCGTGGCGCACGCTTCGAGGCGCGCAACACCGCGATCATCGGCAACACCTGCCTGTACGGCGCCACCGGCGGCGAGCTGTTCGCCGCGGGCCGCGCCGGCGAGCGCTTCGGCGTGCGCAACTCCGGCGCGTTGGCGGTGATCGAAGGCGCCGGTGATCACTGCTGCGAATACATGACCGACGGCATCGTGCTGGTGCTGGGCAAGGTCGGGCTCAACTTCGGCGCCGGCTTCACCGGCGGCCTGGCCTACGTGCTGGATATCGACCGTGATTTCGTGGACCGCTACAACCACGAGCTGATCGACATCCACCGCATCTCGGCCGAGGGCTTCGAGAACCATCGCCAGCATCTGCATACGCTGATCAGCCGCCACCGCGAACTGACCGGCAGCATCTGGGCGCAGCAGATCCTCGACGAGTTCCGCGATTACGTGGGCAAGTTCTGGCTGGTCAAACCCAAGGCCGCCAGCATCGAATCGCTGACCGACTCGCTGCGCCGCGCCGCCTGACCGGGGTCAAGGCGCCGGCCCCGCGCCGGCGCCGCACATCCCACCGCTGTAGTGCCGGCCGCTGGCCGGCAACCTCACATTGCAGTGCCGGCCGCTGGCCGGCAACTCATCACCGCAGGGCCCACCCATGAGCCGCAAGCAAGCTTTCCAGTTCCTCGATCTGCCCCGGACGATGCCGCAGCGCATCCCGGTCGAACTGCGCACCTCCGGCGACTGGGGCGAGCTGTACGGCAAGTTCGGCAAGGAAGACGCGCAGTTCCAGGCGGGGCGCTGCCTGGATTGCGGGAACCCCTACTGCAGCTGGAAGTGCCCGGTGCACAACGCGATCCCGCAGTGGCTGCAGCTGGTGCAGGAGAACCGCATCCACGAAGCGGCCACGCTGTGCCACTCGACCAATCCGCTGCCGGAAGTGTGTGGCCGCGTGTGCCCGCAGGACCGCCTGTGCGAGGGCAGCTGCACGCTGGAGGAATTCGGCGCGGTCACCATCGGCGCGGTCGAGAAGTACATCGTGGATACCGCGCTGGCCACCGGCTGGCGCCCGGACATGAGCGCGGTGGAAGCCACCGGCAAGCGCGTGGCGGTGATCGGTGCCGGCCCGGCCGGGCTGGCGTGTGCCGACAAGCTGGCGCATGCCGGCATCCAGGCGGTGGTGTATGACCGCTACGAACAGATCGGTGGGTTGCTGCAGTTCGGCATCCCCAGTTTCAAGCTGGACAAATCGGTGATCAGCCGCCGCCGCAACGTGCTTGAAGGCATGGGCGTGCAGTTCCGCCTCGGCGTGGAGATCGGCCGCGATGTGAGCATCGATGACCTGCTGGCCGAGTACGACGCGGTGTTCGTCGGCACCGGTGCCTACCGCTATACCGATGGTGGCCTGCTCGGCCAGGACCTCAAGGGCGTGCTGCCGGCGCTGCCGTTCCTGGTGCAGAACAGCCGCATCGTCAGTGGCAGCGACGCACACGGCCGGCCGATCGCCGGCTGGGAGGACCAGATCGCCCTGCCCGACCTGGAAGGCAAGCGCGTGGTGGTGCTGGGCGGCGGCGATACCGGCATGGACTGCGTGCGCAGCGCGATCCGCCTGGGCGCGGCCAAGGTGACCTGTGCCTACCGCCGCGACGAGGCCAACATGCCCGGCTCGGCGCGCGAGGTGGCCAACGCCCGCGAGGAAGGCGTGCGCTTCCTGTTCAACCGCCAGCCGCTCTCGATCGAGGCCGGCGCGGACGATGAAGTGATCGGCGTGATGGTGGTGGAAACGCATCTGGACGAACCGGATGCACAGGGCCGCCGCAACGCGGTGCCGATCGCCGGCAGCGAATCGCTGCTGGAAGCGGACGTGGTGATCATCGCCTTCGGCTTCTCGCCGAGTGCGCCGGGCTGGCTGACCGAGCAGGGCGTGGAGGCCGGCAACAACGGCCGCATCGTGGCCGGTGGCAGTGGTCGCCTGCCGTTCCAGACCGCCCACCCGCGCCTGTTCGCCGGTGGCGATGCAGTGCGCGGCGCGGACCTGGTGGTGACGGCCGTGGCCGAGGGCCGCGACGCGGCCGGCAGCATCGTGCAGCTGCTCTCGGCGTAACGGCGCCGTTGCGGTGCCGGGGTGAGGCGATGCCGGGCGCGTCGCCTCGCGCCCGGGCCCTCACGTACTGCGCGTGCGGCCGCTCAGGCGGCGCGCGATACCGCCGGTACCGGCGTCTGACGCACGCCGGCGCGCTCGATCTCCAGTGCCATCAGCAGCTCGATGTTGTCCAGCTGGTCGCGGATGCGGCGGTTGCTGACCACATCATCGTGGCCGCGGCCCATGTGTGCATCGAGCATGCGCGCCAGCCCGGCCAGCAGCACCTCGGCATCGGCCTGGGGCGCCTCGCGCAGCACCGTGGCCAGCGCGCGGATGCGGCGGCCCGTCTCCGAGGCGGCTGGCGAAGATGAGGAGACGGCGGGGGAAGGGGGGAGGGTCATGGCAGGGGGTTTCCTGATTGACGGACGACCACCACTGTCGGATACGGCCCCTCCCGAGACCATGCAACAACTACGAAACTGCGTGAAGACGCGTGATCTCCATCACTGTTCGACGCTTGCTTCCCCGCAACCTGGGCGGATTACACTGGCGCGGCCTTTCTCTGGACTGCCCTCATGCGCATCGGCCTGGCCGCGAACCGCCTGCACCACCACGACAAGCACGCCGCGTTGTTCCGCTGGCTGCGCGCCAGCGATACCGGCCTGCGCGAACTGGGTGTCGAGCTGCATGCGGTCGGGCGCACCTTCGATGCGATCCAGCGGCTGGGCTTCCTGCAGGACTTCGCGCCGCTGCGCCGCTACCCGAATGGGCGCGAGGGCGGCCTGATGAAGCTGGTCGCCGAGGTGGTGGGCATGGGCACGCCGGAGCGCACCCTGGACGGTGCCATCTATCTGATGGACCCGGTCGACCCGTCCTCGGTCTTTCCCGAAGCGACCGCGCTCAAGCGCCAGTGCGTGATCCACGGCAAACCCTTCATCTCCACCGTCGCCACCGCGCGCGACTGGGTGGAAGTCGAGCGCCTGCACGCCGGCCTCGCGCCGGACCCGGGCGCCGATGATCTGCACGCTTTCGAGCAGCACACGCTGGCCTTGATCGCGCACGACGCGATGAAGCCGGCGATGCTGGCCTTCGCCGACGAGCATTTCCAGGTGCTGTCACGCTTCCGCAACCGGGTCGGCACCGGCACTACCGGCCAGCGCCTCAATGAACTGGCGTGGAGCCGCGGCTGGCCACAGGGCGAGGAATGGGTGACGCGCTACCAGAGCGGCCCGATGGGCGGTGATGCGCAGATCGCCGACCGCGTGCTGGAAGGCCATTGCCAGCGCGCGATCTTCTTCGAGGACCCGCACGTGGCTCGCCAGCACGAAGCTGACATCCAGCTGCTGGAGCGTGCCGTCACCACCGTGACCGATCAGGCCGTGTGCATCACCGCGCCGCGCGTGGCGGCGCGCTGGGCGCAGGCGGCCGCGTTGCGGATGGGGAACTGACGGAACCGTCGCACCGGTAGTGCCGGCCGCTGGCCGGCAATCGCGCGAGGGTGGGTTTGATGAGGAGCCGGCCAGCGGCCGGCACTACCCGGTAGAGCACGCGTTGCCGCGGCCGTTATGGTGTCGGGGTCAGCAGCTGCCGCAGCGTGGCCTTGAGGCGCCGCCCTTCGAGCTGGAAGTAATCCCGCTCGGCGCGCCACGCCGGGAAGCGCTTCTCCACTTCGGCCCAGAATGCCGGGGAGTGATTGGCCTGGATCAGGTGGCAGAGCTCGTGCACCAGCACGTACTCGAAGGCCGAGGGCCGCCCCAGCACCAGGGCCAGATCCAGCGCCATGCTGCCGTCCGGCGCCAGCGAGCCCCATTGCGAGGACATCACCTTCAGCCGCAGCCGCGCCGGTGCACGTGGCAGGCCGGGCAGGTAGCGCGGCAGCCACTGGCCGACGTCGGCACGCGTCTGTGCTTCATAGAACTCGCGCAGGGTGCGGCGCAGGGTGGCGTCGGTCCCGCGCGCGGGCCAGTGCAGGCAGGCACCGCGCTCGTCCGCGCGCAGCGTGGCGTAGCGGCCCGCTTCCCAGCGCAGCGGCAGCAGTTCGCCGCGCAACGGCAGCATACCCGGCTCGCCGATCACCAGCGGTGGCGGGAGGTTGGTGGCCTGGTAGCCGCGCAGCTGTTCGGACAACCAGCCGCGATGCTGCTCGAGGAAACGCTCGCCCATCACCAGGCTGGCGCGCGGCGGCAGGGTCAGCCGGACACCGCGCTCATCGACACTGAGCTTGATCCGGCGCGCCCGCGGATCGCGCACCCGCAGCACGTCGATCTCGGCATCCTCCAGGCGCAGCCGTACCGTATCGCGCTGCAGCGTGCTGACAGCCGGCGAAATCAGGCGGCGGAGGAATCCGGACATGGGTACAGCATAGCGCCGGCCGTGACCGGCGCATGACTGGGGACTGATCGGTACCGGTCAGTCCGCCTTGCTCAGCTTGAAGGCCTCTTCCAGCAGCAGGAACAGGCGGCGCACTTCACCGCTCTGCAGGGCGAAACGGGCGTCCAGTTCGGCGCGGCGGCCGTCGTCGTCGGCATGCTCGAGCTGGTCCAGCGCGCCATCCAGGAACTTGAGCTTGCGCACGATCAGGTCATCGCCCAGCACGAAGGACAGGTTGTCCTCGAACACCAAGGCGAGCTTGGTGACCTGCTTGCCGGCATCCAGGTGCTTGTCGATCTCGTCGCAGCGCAGTTCCTGGTGCTGGCACTTGACCACCGCGCCACCCTCGGCCGGATCCTTCATCTCGCACTCTTCGCCCAGGCTCAGCCCGGTCGGCAGGGGTTCGCCGGCGATCCAGCCGGTGAGGATCGACCGTGGGGCGACTTCGGCGTTCAACGGCATCGCCGGGAAGCTGCCGAGCAGGCCACGGATGTCGGACATCATGTTCTCGCCCTTCTTGCTGCTCGAGCAGTCCACCGCCACGTAGCCGTGGGTCAGGTCGATCAGCGCGTCGGTACGCGAGCTCTTCACGAAGGCGCGCGGCATCAGTTCGTGCAGCAGGTCGTCCTTCATGCGCTTGCGCTCGCGGCCGCCGGGCTTGCGGCCTTCCTTCTCTTCGATCTCCTCGAGCTTGCGGGCCAGCAGATCATTGACCACCGCGCCCGGCAGGATCTTGTCCTCACCGCCAACGGTCAGCCACAGCGCATCGCCGACACGGTGCGAGAACACGGCTTTTTCTTCACGGCCGAACGGCGAGATGAAGCCGCGCGAATTCATTTCAAGCGGACCGACCGGCTTGAGCAGCACCTGCGGCAGCAGGGTGTCCACGTCGGAAAAATCGGTGGCGGTCGGGAAGCGGAACAGCGTCAGGTTGCGAAAGAACATGGACGTCCAGGGTAAGAGCGTGAAAGGAAGGGCGGGCGCACCGGCGTGGCTCAGGCCGGGCCGGTGGCGTGCCCGGGGTCGTGGGCAGTGCCGGCCCAGGCCGGCGGGTCGGGCAACGGGGCGGCCGCAGCGCGCCCCAATGCCATGAAATCAAACAGCGCCGGATCGGCCAGCTGCGAAGGATGGATGTTGCCCAGCGCGCGTGCGATCTGGTCGATGCGGCCGGGCTGGTCGCGCTCCCACTGCTGCAGCATCTGCTCCACCTGGCGGCGCTGCAGGGTGTCCTGGCTGCCACACAGGGTGCACGGAATGATCGGGAACGCGCGCGCCTGCGCGTAGGCGCTGATATCCGCTTCGCTCACATAGGCGAGCGGGCGGATCACGATGTGCTGGCCGTCGTCGCTGCGCAGCTTGGGCGGCATCGCCGAGAGCTTGGCGTGGTGGAACAGGTTGAGGAAGAACGTGGCCACGCTGTCGTCGCGGTGGTGGCCCAGCGCGATCCTGGTGAAGCCATGTTCGGCCGCGTGCCGGTACAGCGCGCCACGGCGCAGGCGCGAGCACAGCGAACACATCGTGCGGCCTTCCGGGATCACCCGGCTGACCACCGAATAGGTGTCCTGCTCGATGATCTGGAACGGCACGCCGATCGAGGCCAGGTAGGTGGGCAGCACCTGCTCGGGAAAGCCCGGCTGCTTCTGGTCCAGGTTCACCGCGACCAGTTCGAACGGCACCGGCGCTTTTTTCTGCAGCTGCAGCAGGATGTCAAGCAGGGTGTAACTGTCCTTGCCACCGGACAGGCACACCATCACTTTGTCGCCGGCCTCGATCATGCCGAAGTCGGCGATCGCCTGGCCCACCTGGCGCCGCAGCTGCCGTGCCAGGCGGTCCTGCACGCCGCCGGACGCGCGCGGATCGCGGGCGCGCGGAACGGGATCGGGCAGACGGATGACAGCAGCGCTCATCCCTTCATTCTACCGGCTGGGGCGCACCCTCACAGGGGCCGGGAAGTGACTGCGTTCACTCCCGGCGGTCACCGCAGATGTGTATGCTCAGCGCTTGTGGACACCATGACACCCACCGATATCAGTGCCCGCCTTGCCGCGCTCCGGCAGGAGCACCGTGCGCTGGATGAGCAGATCCTGGGCATGGCCGCCAACGGCGACGATGAGCTGGAGGCCAAGCGCCTGAAGCGGCGCAAGCTGCAGCTGAAGGACTGCATCGCCAAGCTCGAAGACATGTTGATTCCAGACGAGCCGGCGTAGAGCCGACCGTTGGTCGGCTGCTGTTGCTCCCGGCGGCATGAACCCTTGGCGTGAGGCTTCGGACGGTGGTCAGCGTCGGTCAGCCGGGGCACGCCGTGTTGCCCGGTCTCCGGACGCTTGTGCCGCGCTTGCGCGCGGGTACCGACCAACGGTCGGTACCTACGAATTGCTGGCGAACGCAACAAGATCCGGATACGTCCGGATGCGCCCGATGCGTCGGATACGGCCGGATACGGCCGGATACGTCGGATACGTCGGATACGTCGGATACGTCGGATACGTCGGATCGACGATGTGCCGTCGTCAATCCGTGCTGACCGGCTCTTCCGGCTTTGCCGCTTCCGGGCTGACACGCTCGATGGTGTGGCGCAGTTCGCGGCCGAGGATGAACTTCGCATCCTTGGCCCACGCATCCAGGCGCGCATCGAACAGCAGCTTGCTGTTTTCATCCGGCCACACCAGGCGCAGCTCGCGCAGCTTCTGGATGAAGCCGCGGAACAGGGTGCGGTCGAAGAATTCCGGCGCGGCCGGCGCATAGAGCAGGCTCAGGCGCTGCGCGGCCTGCTGGCAGAGGCTTTCCAGCTCGGCTGCGCCCAGCGTGCCGGGGCCGTTCTTCACCAGCACCGAGATCGCGATGTAATAACGCTCGAACGCCTGCTGCAGCGAATGGCCGATCGCACGCAGGCGGAAGACTTCATCGGTCTGCCCGGTGTTGCGCGCCAGGATGCCGCCGTCGTCGTCGTTGATGTTCTGCAGCAGCCCTTCGCGCACGAACACGTTGATGGTCTGCTCGATGCGCTGGGCGAACTCGTCTTCGGTCCACGGCAGGAACAGCTCGGCCTGCAGGAACGGGTACACCGTACGGCCCAGCTGGACCAGCCCGGTGCGGCTCATGCGGCGGTTGTTCTGGAAGCAGCAGGCCACCCACGAGGAGGCGGTGAACAGATGGATGACGTTGTTGCGGAAGTAGCTCAGCAGCACCGCGGTATCGCCGCTCACACTGAGCACATCGCCGAGCGGATGCTTGATGCGGGTGAGGACGTTGATCTCCTCGGCGTGGGCGATGATCCGCTCCGGCGAGTGCGGGGTCACCGTCACCCGGTCCGAGTACGGCATCTCCACCAGCAGGGTCTTGCACAGTTCGATCTGCGCGATCAGGTCCGCCTCGCCCATCGCATGCTTGGGCGTGGACAGCAGCGCCAGCGCGAGCAGGTTGATCGGATTGACGTCGGCGGCGCCGTTGATATGCACCTGGATGCGTTCGGCCAGGTGATCCACCGTGCCGGACAGCCACGAGGGCTTCTCGTCTTCGCCGACCGGCTGGCCGTTCCACTCCGGCGCACGCTGGGCGAGCACGTCGTTGAGCGCGATCGGCTCGCCGAAGTTCACCACCACCTGGCCGTAGTTCTGCTTGAGCACCTTGGGGATCGACCACAGCAGCGACCAGATCGATTCCTTCTCCTTCGGCCGGCCGGACAGTTCGTCCAGGTAGCTGCCGCCTTCCATCAGCTTTTCATAGCCGATGTAGACCGGCTGGAACAGCACCGGCTTGCGCGGCTGGCGCAGGAAGGCGCGCAGCGTCATCGAGATCATGCCGCCCTTGGGCTGCAGCAGGCGCCCGGTGCGCGAGCGGCCGCCTTCGACGAAGTACTCGATCGAGTAACCGCCGGCGACCAGCTGCGCCACGTATTCGCTGAGCACCGCCGAGTACAGCGCGTTGCCGCGGATCGAACGGCGGATGAAGAACGCACCGCCCTTGCGCAGCAGCGTGCCGACCACCGGCAGGTTCAGGTTGATGCCGGCCACGATGTGCGGCGGCACGATGCCGCGGTCGTACAGCAGGTAGGACAGCAGCAGGTAATCCATGTGGCTGCGGTGGCTGGGCACGTAGACCACTTCGTGCCCGGGCGCAGCGGCCTTGAACTTGTCCAGGTGGTGGACCAGCACGCCGGCGTAGATGCGGTTCCAGACATGGCTGAGCATGAAGCTGGCCGAACGCACCACGGGACTGGAGTAGTCCGCGGCGATTTCCCACGCGTAGGCGTGGGCTTTCTTCCAGGCATCGGCCGGCTTGGAGTTGTCGCGCTTGGCCTGCGAGGCGATCGCTTCGCGCACGGTGTCCGCGTCGAGCACCTTGTCCACCAGCAGGCGGCGGGTCGACAGGTCCGGCCCGATCACCGACTCGCGGATGCGGCGGAAATGGGTGCGCAGCACGCGCTGCAGCTTGCGCACGGTGCGCTCGGGGTCCAGCCCCTCATCGACCGTGGTGCGCAGCGAGATCGGCGGGGCGAAGCGCACGATCGTGCTGCGGCCGTTGAGCAGCACCGCCAGCAGGCGACGGAAACGACCCACCAGGGCCCAGTTTTCCGAGAACAGCACCGCGAACCAGCCGCTCTGCTTGTCCGGCGCGCGGCCGACGAAGATCGAGACCGGCACCAGGTGCACGTCCAGCTCGCCACGGGCGCGGTGCGCCTGCAGGACCTTGGCCAGCGAGTCGGAGTGGGTCTTGGCGCCACGCTGCTCGGGGATCAGTGAGTTGCTGCTGCTCCGGCGCGACAGGGCCAGGTAGGCGCGCTTGCGACCGGTCGGGTCACCGGCGATGGGCACCAGCGGCGACGGCAGGCCGGCCTCGCGGCAGGCCTTGTCCAGGATCAGCGCGTTGGACAGGCCGTAGTCCTCCAGCACGTAGACCACCGGCCGGCCATCGTTGTACTGGCCGGGATGTTCGGGTTCGATCTTCAGCGACAGCCACGGCTCGACCAGGCGGCCGAGCAGGCGCGCCCACCACGGCGGGCGGCCGCTGGGCGCGCGGGTGCCGGGCACGATCGCCGACGGCACGATGGCCGCCGGCTCCGCATCGACGGCAACGGCCTCCGCGGGCGCGCCAGCGACCGGCGGGACCGGAGCGGCAGCACCGTCGGACGGCACGGTAGCGGGCGACGAGGACGTGGCGTCCGGCGTCTTGGGCGGCTCTTCGCCGGGGAAAGGCAGGGGATTCTGGTTCGGCATCGGCTTCATTATGGCTTAGCCGATGCGGAAGCATCGTCCTTGACCGCTGCAGCGGCTTCTGCCTCGGCCGCCTGGCGGGCGTCATGTTCAGCTTGTGCGGCGTCGGCGGCCTGCAGCAGCGCGTCGGTGTCTTCCAGCGTGCGGGTCACATACCAGTGGCCTTCGCGCCGGGTCATCCGCACCTGCGCTTCGATCTGCTCGCCGGCCAACGTGTACTGGATGCGCACCACGGCGTCGTCGCCGAGCTCGGAGGTCAGCTCGCCGCGCAGCCCGGTCAGCGCCTCATCCAGGGACAGCCCGTAGCTGGCCAGGGCCGTCTTGAAGGCTTTGATGAAGGGACTCAGCCGGCGCAGGCTCTCTTCCATGCCGGCCGCCTGCAGCTCCGCATCGGTGGACAGCCCGGCGGTGCGCGCGGTGGCCGTCAGCAGGGTGATGGTGGTCCTGGCCCGCTGCTTGTCCGTCAGTGGCGCGGCGGCAGCCCAGCGGCTCAGCGCGTTCACCACCTGGGTGTAATGGGCACGCTCGCTGTCGCTGTACTCGCTCTGGTTGCGCAGGTACTGCTCGCCGAACAGTCCCATCGAGTGGGCAGCCTGGCGGACCTGGGTCGCCTGGCCGGCGATCTGGGTATCGAACGAGCGCTGCAGCCGCTGCGGCGCATCCGGCCGCGACAGCGCGGCCAGCATCGGCAGCAACTGCCCATCCAGCGGCAGCTCGGTCAGCGGCCAGCGGCTGTGGCCCTGGCTCCACGCGCCCTGCAGGCGTGCGTACTGGCTCGGCGGCACCGCTGCCTTGGCGTACCCGACCAGATCGTTGTCGGCGACCCGCTGGGCCAGCTGTTGCAGGGCCGCGACCGGCTCGGACGCCGGCGCGTCCGGATCGATCTGCTTGTCCTTGCAGGCACTGAGCAGCACCAACCCGCACAGGGCCAGCGCCAACACCTGCCCTCGGTACTGCCACGGCTTCAACGACATGGACATGAATTCGGACTCCCCGGACCGGTCCGCATCTTGCGGCCTGTTCGGTGACAGCGGCAAGCCGGCAGACCTGCCGACCCTGCG
Organism: Stenotrophomonas sp. AS1; assembly: GCF_048957655.1. Lineage (NCBI taxonomy): Bacteria > Pseudomonadati > Pseudomonadota > Gammaproteobacteria > Lysobacterales > Lysobacteraceae > Stenotrophomonas > Stenotrophomonas sp. AS1. The sequence continues at coordinate 251,086 of NZ_JARVXM010000009.1, forward strand.
CTTTATGCGCAAGCCCTTGAATGTACAGAAAAACCGGCGGTGACGGGGCCGCTCCGCCCCGTCACTGCCTCAGCGCGCGGCGAGCGCCTGGGCGATCTCGGCCTGGATCGCGCGGGCGGCGGCCTGCGGGTCGCTGGCGAGCCGGATCGGGCGACCGACCACGATCGCGTCGGCGCCGTCGGCAAAGGCCTGGGCCACGCCCACGGTGCGCTTCTGGTCATCACCGACCGGGCCACCGGGGCGGATCCCAGGGCACACGATCGAGAAGCCGGCGCCGGTGGCCGCGCGGATCGGGCCGGCCTCCTGGCCGGAGGCGATCACGCCATCGATGCCGGCGGCCTGGGCGGCCAGCGAGCGCTCGACCACCACCTCCACCGGCTCGCGGTCGATGCCCATGCCGGCCAGGTCGCTGCGGCCCATCGAGGTCAGCACGGTCACCGCCAGCAGGCGCATGTCGCTGCCGTTGGCGGCCGCGCAGGCTTCCATCATCGCCGGGTGCCAGCCATGGATGGTGGCGTAGCTCACCGGCCACTGCGACAGCCGCTTGATCACCGCAGCGGCGGTGGCGGGGATGTCGAAGAACTTCAGGTCGACGAACACGCGCTTGTCGCGCGCGGCCAGCGCATCGAGCACCTCGAAGTACTCGCCGGAGGCCAGCAGTTCCATGCCGATCTTGTAGAACGACACCGCATCGCCCAGGCGATCGACCCAGGCCAGCGCGTCATCGCGGCCGGGCACGTCGAGCGCGAAGATCAGGCGCTCGTCGTCCCGCAGCGGCAGCGGCGCGCGGCTCACGGTGCGTAATCCAGCGCGGCGCGCTTGGCGTCGTGGCGGGCCTGGCGCGACTGGCTGTAATCGTTGTTGAACTGGGCCGGCTCGAAGCCGCCGTAGGTCGGGTTGGGCAGCATCCACCAGCGCTCGCCGAACCAGTCGTGGTACTGCTGCAGCAGCGCGTCGCGGCCGTCGTTGGTGTTGGCGGTGACTTCCACGAAGTCGCCCAGCTGGTCGCCGAACTGCATCAGCACGCGGTACTTCTGGCCAGCCAGGCGACGGCGGCAGTTCTTCTCGCTGCCGGCCTGCTCGCAGCCGTCCACCACGGTGCCCAGGCCGAGGAAAACGCTGTCGTCGGCCACCGGCAGGCCCTGCTCGCGCAGGTTGGCCAGCGTGGCCTCCTTGAGATGCACGGCGCGGTTGGAGATGTACAGCAGGGTCACGCCCTTGGCGTTGGCGGCCTTGGCGAAATCGACTACACCCGGAATCGCCTTGGCCTTCTTTTCGGCCACCCACTGGTCCCAGCTCAGCTCGTCGTACTCCTTGCCATCGCGCACCAGGCGCGCCTGGTAGGGCGAGTTGTCCAGCACGGTTTCATCCACGTCCAGCACCACGGCCGGCTTCAGGCCCTTGGCGGCGTTGCCGCGTTCTTCCGGCACCAGCGCGTCCCAGTTGGGTTCCTTCAGCGCCTTGTCCAGGTGATCGGCGGCGGCGCGGTAAGTCTGCTCGGTGATCGCGCGGTATTCCTGCGCGCGCTGCATCCACAGCACGGCATTGAGGTTGTCATTGGCGGCCACGGCGGCATCGCCGGTGGCGGCCGGGGCGCTCGCGGCAGCCGCAGCGGCCGGCGGGGCGGCATCGGCCGGGGTTTCGGTGCGCTTGCAGGCACTCAGTGCCAGCACGGCACAGGCAAGCACGGACAGGGAAACAGCACTACGACGCATGGCATTCACCGGCAACAGATTCGCGCCAGTTTACCGGCTTGTCCGGCGGCATTCATGCGCAAGGCAGGGCTCGGCTATGCTGCACGCCCCTGAAACACCCCGGAGCGCCCCATGACCGACGACACCCAGACCCCTGCCCTGCCCGTGCTCAGCGCGGCCCAGGCCCGCGCGTTGGGCTGCCTGATCGAGAAGGAGGCGACCACCCCGGACGCCTACCCGCTCACGGTCAACGCCGCGCAGGTGGCGGCCAACCAGAAGACCGCGCGCGAGCCGGTGATGGCCCTGTCCGCCGGTGATGTGCACCATGCGCTGCGCCAGCTGGAAAGCATGGGCCTGGCCCGCCAGCAGTTTTCCTCGCGCGCCGAGCGCTACGAGCATCGCGCCGGCAGTGCGCTGGACCTGACCCGGCAACAGTTGGCCATCGTGGGCCTGTTGCTGCTGCGCGGCCCGCAGACGGTGAACGAGCTGCTGACCCGCAGCGAGCGGCTGTTCCAGTTCCAGGACGCGGAGGAACTGCGCCACCACATCGAACGCATGATCCAGCGCGGGCTGGCCGTACAACTGCCGCGCGCCAGCGGCCAGCGCGAAGACCGCTACATGCACCTGCTGGGTGGCCCGGTGGATGTGCAGGCCCTGGCGGAGAGCTACAAGGGGTCTTCGTCGAGCGGCGGCGGTGGCAGCCCCGCGCTGGAAGCACGCGTGCAGCAGCTGGAGGCCACGGTGGCCGAACTGCAGGAACAGCTGGCGGAATTGCGCGCGCAGTTGGGCGGGTGAGGGGCAGCCGACCAACGGTCGGCTCTACCTGTGTCGCTGATTGATTCGCTGGTGACGGGCAGCCGGCCAACGGTCGGCTCTACCGGCGGGTGGGTGTGGCGCCGTGCACGTCGCCGGTGTCAGGGCGCCGGGGCGCCCGGGGTGGCGAACAGCAGCACCACCTCCTCGTGTGGCGGCGGCAGCAGCAGGTCGCCACGATCTTCCATGCCCAGTTTGCGCAGCAGCGCGGCCGAGCGCACGTTGTCCGGGGACACGATGCCGTACAGATCGGTGTGACCGAGCACATCGCGCGCGTAGTGCATCACCCCGCGCGCGGCCTCGAACGCGTAGCCGTGGCCTTCGTACTGCGAGAGCAGTGCATAGCCGATATCCGGGGCCGGCAGCCCGGCGCGCCGGACCAGGCCGGCATTGCCCAACCATGCGCCGTCTTCGCGGCGGACGATGGCGTACATGCCAAAGCCGTTGAGCGTGTAGCTGCCCAGCACGCGCTCGGCGGTGTAGTCGCGCGCCTGCGCCAGGGTGCGTACGCCGCGGTCGGCGATGTTGCGGATGAAGCCCGGCTCGTTGAGCAGGGCCAGCATGTCGGCGGCATCGTGGTCAGGGTCGATCAGGCGCAGGTGCAAACGGTCGGTCTGGATCACGGCGGACATGCGGGTACCGGTGGAAGGTGATACCTCGATTGTGCAATGCGCGCCGCGAACCCGGTAGAGCCGACCGTTGGTCGGCTGCGCTTCGAGGCGGGATACGGCAACCGACGCGCTTTGGGCAGCCGACCAACGGTCGGCTCTACCCCGGCGGTGGGTCAGTCGAAGAGGGCCTGGATCGCGGCCAGGCCTGCGTTGGCGCGCTCTTTCTTGCGCGCGGCGTCGGCGACGGGATCGGCGCCATCGCGCTGCATTTCCTCGGCCGGTATCTCATCGAAGAAGCGGCTGGGCTTGAGCCGCACGTGCTCGCCGAATTTGCGGGTGAGCTTGCTGTAGCTCATCCACAGCTGCACCTTGGCGCGGGTGATGCCCACGTACAGCAGGCGCCGCTCTTCCTGCAGGTTGCCTTCGTCCAGGCTGACCTGGTGCGGCAGGACGCCGTCCTCGCAGCCGATGATGAACACGTACGGGAATTCCAGGCCCTTGGAGGCGTGCAGGGTCATCATCCGCACCTGGTTGCCACCGTCGTCCTTGTCGTTGCGCGAGAGCAGTGCCAGCTGCGCGGCCAGATCGGCGGTGGAGGCTCCGCGCGGGCCGCCCTCGAACCACTGCGCCAGTTCTTCCAGGTTGCCGAGGCGACGCTGGTACACCGATTCTTCTTTGCACGAACTACGCAGATCCGAGACCAGCCCGGATTCCTTCACCAGCTTGCGCACCAGGTCGCCGGAGCTGAGCTTGGGCATCTCCGCACGCAGGTCGCGCAGGATGTCGGTGAAGCGGCTCAGGCCATTGGCCGCGCGCGGCGGCAACTGCGAGAGCGCACCGATCGCTTCGGCGGCATGCGCCATCGGCAGATCCTTTTCCGAGGCCAGCTCGGCCAGCTTGGCCAGGGTGCCGGCCCCCACTTCGCGCTTGGGCGACTGCACCGCACGCATGAACGCCGTATCGTCGTCCGGGTTCACCAGCAGGCGCAGCCAGGACAGCGTGTCCTTGACCTCCTGGCGCTCCAGGAACGCGGTGCCGCCGGTGATGTGGTACGGCGCGCGCACCAGCTGCAGCGCTTTTTCCAGCGGCCGCGACTGGAAGTTGCCGCGGAACAGGATGCAGAAATCGCTCCACGGAATCTTCCTGGACGTCGCCAGGAACGAAATCTCCGCGGCCACTTTTTCCGCTTCATGCTCGCTGTTGCGGCACTCCCACACGCGGATGCGCTCGCCGTCGGCCTGGTCGCTCCACAGCTTCTTCAGGTGTTCGTGCGGGTTGTTGGCGATCAGTGCGTTGGCCGCGCGCAGCACGCGGTTGGAGCAGCGGTAGTTCTGCTCCAGCTTGATGATTTCCAGCGCCGGGTAGTCGCGCGCCATCTGCTGCAGGTTTTCCGGGTTCGCACCGCGCCAGGCGTAGATCGACTGATCGTCATCGCCCACGCAGGTGAAGTTGCCCTTGCTGCCGGCCAGCTGCTTGAGCAGTCGGTACTGGGCATCGTTGGTGTCCTGGCATTCGTCCACCAGCAGGTAGCCGATGCGCTCGCGCCAGGCCAGTGCGATCTCCGGGTTTTCTTCCAGCACCTGCACCGGCAGGCGGATCAGATCATCGAAATCGACCGCGTTGAACGCGGTCAGCCGCAGCTGGTAGCGCTCGTAGACGCTGGCCGCTTCCTTCTCGCGCGTGCTGCGTGCCGCGGCCATCGCCTGCTCGGGCGAGAGACCGGCATTCTTGGCGCGCGAGATCAGGTTCTTCACGTCCTCGATGTCGTCCGGCTTGGCCCCGTACATCAGGTCCTTGACCTGTGCGGTCGAATCGTCGGCATCGAAGATGGAGAACCCGCGCTTGAGCCCCACCGCAGCGTGTTCGATCTGCAGGAACTTCAGCCCCAGCGCGTGGAAGGTACAGATCGTCACTTCATCGGCATCGTCACCGCGCAGGCGCTTGGCCACGCGCTCGCGCATTTCCTTGGCCGATTTGTTGGTGAAGGTGATCGCCGCGATCCGCCGCGCCGGGTAGCGCTTGCTGGCGATCAGCTGGCCGATCTTCTCCACGATCACGCGCGTCTTGCCGCTGCCCGCGCCGGCGAGCACCAGCAGAGGACCTTCGCAGTGCATCACTGCCGCGTGTTGGGGAGGATTGAGACCGTGCATGCCATCTCCAGGGGAGGGGCATTGTACCGGCCTTGGTCGGCCCGCATCGACGCGCCACCGCCCGGATTGACGCCTTCACGGGGGTGGGGTATCCATTGTCCTGATCGACGCAGAGGACGCGACGCATGGCAATGAGCAGGAAAGGACGCGGGGTGTGGATGTTGGTCGCGGCCCTCGCGGCCTTGCCCGCCTGGGGGCAGTCGAGCCAGCCGGACCTGCGTGCCCAGGATGCACAGGACACCGACGCCTTCCTGAACCGGCACCCCGACCTGCGTTACCGCAAGCTCGGCAAGGAGGCCCAGGCGCGCGGCCGCCTCGAGGAAGCGCGGCGTTTCTACCGCCTCGGCGCCCGCCATGCCGACAAACTGTCCCAGGCCGCGCTGGCCGAGATGTGGTGGAACGGCCAGGGCGGCGGGCAGGACCGGGCGCTGGCCTATGCCTGGATGGACCTGGCCGCCGAGCGCGGGACCGAGTTCCTGCTGGTGCTGCGTGAGCGCTACTGGGCTGCGCTGACCCCGGACGAGCAGACCCGTGCGGTGCAGGAAGGCCAGGCCCTGTACGCCGAGTTTGGCGACACGGTGGCCCAGCCCCGGTTGGAGCGTGAGCTCCGCCGCGGGCTGAGTGAGGTCACCGGCAGCCGAACCGGCTCGGTCGGCGGCATGCGCATGCTGGTCCGCGATGATCGCGGCCAGCGCTACGTGGAGCCGGACGTGTTCTATCGGGACGAATACTGGCAGCCGGCCCAGTACTGGCAATGGCAGGCGCGGCAGCTGGAGGCGGCCGGGCGTGCCATCGGCACCGGGAGCGTGGAGGTCGGCATGCCGACCACGGTACCGGGCTTGTGGGACTGAACCGATCCGGCGCCATGCCGGGGCCGCCGAACGGATAAAATCCCGGCATGGCCAAGCTCTATTTCTATTATTCGGCGATGAACGCCGGCAAGACCACGACCCTGCTGCAGTCGGCGCACAACTACCGCGAGCGGGGCATGCGCGTGGCCATCCTGACCCCGCGGCTGGATGATCGCGCCGGGCACGGCGTGGTCGCCTCGCGGATCGGCCTGAAGGCGGACGGGATCGCGTTCCACCCCGACACCGACCTGCAGCAGCTGATCGCCGAGGACATCGGCACGCACGGCCCGCTGGGCTGCGTCCTGGTGGATGAGGCGCAGTTCCTGAGCCGCAGCCAGGTGTGGCAGCTCAGCGAGGTGGTCGACCAGATGCGCATCCCGGTGCTCTGCTACGGCCTGCGCACCGATTTCCGCGGTGAGCTGTTCGAAGGCAGCCAGTACCTGCTGGCCTGGGCCGATGAGATGCAGGAGATCAAGACGATCTGCCACAGCGGCAAGAAAGCCACGATGACCGTGCGCGTGGACGAGCACGGCCACGCGGTGCAGGACGGGCCGCAGGTGGAGATCGGCGGCAACGAGCGCTATGTGTCGGTAAGCCGCGCAGAGTTCAAAAAGATCATGCGCGGTGAAGGCCGTATCGACCCGTTGCAGGCCGGTTGACCCGCCTCCCCGTCAGCTTCACCCGGGCGCCTGTCCGCGCGCCGGGTGAGGTGGGTCGGCGGTTGCCGGCGCCTCAGTACAACGTGCGCTCCGCCGCGCCCTTCGGCGGCGGGCTGTACTGATAGAGCCAGGTTTCGGTCAGCGTTTTCCCGCCACTGCGCAGGTACAGGCGGATGTCGATCTGCTCGGTCGAGTCATCCGGCGGCACCACGTCGAACATCGCACGGTAGCCCCTGATCTCGCGCAGCGGGCGCGCCGAAACGATCTCGGTGCGGCCACGGCTGACCTGCACGACGGCCTCGACTTCGCCCTTGTCGATCATCGCGGCCAGTTCGCCCCCTTCGAAATCGACCGCGAAGCGCCACGAGAAGTACTCGCGCTTCTTGCCGATCACCCCGCCCAGGCCGGTACGGGTGGCCACGCAGTGCGCCAGCGGCGGGCGCGCCGGCGGCTCCGCGCCCCAGAACAGGCGGTAGCCGAGCAGCAGCTCCTGGCCCGGCTGCGGCTTGGCCTCGGGATTCCAGAACGCCACGATGTTGTCGAAGGTCTCATCCACGGTCGGGATCTCAACCAGCTGCACCGAGCCCTTGCCCCATTGCCCCTTCGGTTCGACCCACAGGCACGGACGCTTCTCGTAGAAGACGCCGTCGTCCTGGTAATGGTCGAAGTTGCGGTCGCGCTGGAGCAGGCCGAAGCCGCGCGGGTTGTTGTCCACGAACATGTTGAAGCGCAGGTTGTACGGGTTGCACAGCGGGCGCCAGATCCATTCGCCGGCGCCGGTCCACATCGACAGGCCGTCGGTATCGTGGATTTCCGGGCGCCAGTCCCAGGCCATGCGGCGGTCGTTCTCGCCGACCTGGTACATGCTGGTGCACGGGGCGATGCCCAGGCGCTCGATCGCCTTGCGGGGGTACAGCGCGCAGTCGATGTCCATCAACAGCACATCGCCGTTGGTGATCGCAAAGCGGTAGGCGCCGGTGGTGCTGGGTGAATCCAGCAGGGCGTAGACCACCAGCGTGTTCGAGTCCGCTGCCGGCTGCTCCAGGTAGTAGGCGATGAAATCCGGGAATTCCTCGGGCTTGCCCATGCCGGTGTCGATCGCCAGGCCGCGCGCGGATTGGCCGTACTGGCCCTCCTTGCCGACCGCGCGGAAATAGCTGGCACCGAGGAACGCGGCGAAGTCGCGGTCGGTGTCCTTGCGGGTATTGAGGCGGAAGCCGGCAAAGCCCAGGTCGGCCGGCAGGTGGCTGCCCTTCAGGCCGCTCTTGCCGTAATCGAAGGCGGCGCCGTCATAGGCCAGTTCCTGCGCCTTGCCGTCGGTCACGTCGAACATCCGCACCGGGGAATGGAAGTACAGCCCCAGGTGGAAGAACTTGGCTTGGTAACGCCCGGGCTGGTCGGCCCACAGGGCGTGGTCCTGACGGTACTGGATGGACTGGTACTGGTCCCAGTCCAGCCCTTCCACCGGGCCCGGCAACGTGCGCTTGTGGCTCTGGTAGGCGGCCTGGGACAGCGCGCGGGCCTGCCCTTTGAGCGAGGCGAAATCGAACGGCTGCGGCTGGCCCAGCCGGCGCAGGCCGACCTGGTTGCCCTGCGCGGCGCAGGCCGGCAGTGCGGGCAGGCCGAAAGCGGCCAGGGCCACGGAGGCATTGCGGAGGAAGTCGCGTCGTTGCATGCAGGCAGCGATGGCAGGGAAGGGCCGGCCATCATAGGCACGCAGACGTTAATTCGCCGAGGTGAATGCGCGGCGGCGTTCAGCCAGCACGGTCAGGGCCCGGCGGCGACCTGCGCCGGCACGCAGTCCTGGCGCAGCCGGTTCACCTCCTGCAGCAACTGCCCGCCCTGCGGCCACTGTGCCTGCAGCTCCTGCCGAAGCTGGCCCAGTGCTTCGCGCGCACGCGCCGGGGAGGTGCCGCAGTCCAGCTGCGCCATCGCCGCGCGCGCGCGCCAGCGCAGGGCACGGCTGTCCAGGTCGGCGGCGTCGCCCACCAGCAAGGGCGCCAGCGCGCGGCGCGCTTCCACGGTCTGGCCCATCCGGCCCAGGTTGCGGCCCCAGGCCAGCTGCAACGCGCGCTGCAGCGCCGGGCTGGAGGGCCCGGCACGGTCCACCCGACGCATCAGCGCCGCCAACTGCTCGCCGGCCTGGCGTGGATCACCCTGCGCACTGACGATCTCTGCCATCTGCCGATCGGCCTGCTGCACGGACGCATCGTCGTCGCCGCGTTGCGCGGCCTGCCATTGGCGTCCCTCATGCAGGGCGGCCAGGGCGGCCTGCCAACGCCCGCCCTGGGCCAGGGCAGCGGCATAGTCGTACAGGCCCTGCGGCAGCAGGCCGACGCAATCGGGTTGGCGCCAGATCGCCACGGCGCGGCCCAGATCATCGATCGCGGTGGCACTGTCACCGCGCTCCAGCGCCAGCCGCCCCAGCGCATGCCAGGTCAGGCCGGTATCGCGATGCTGTTCACCCAGCGCCTGACGGGTCAGGCGATGCACCTGCTGCAACTGGGCCTGCGCCTGCTGCAGGTCACCGCGCTGCAGCGCCAGCAGCGCGCGCAGGCGACGGATCGACAGGGTTTCCGGGTGATCCGGCCCGTACAGTGCCACCGCATCGGCGCCGGCCGATTGCAGCGCCTGCCCGGCAGCGTCGAGGTCGCCCTGTGCGGCCAGCGTCTCGCCCATGTGCCGCCGCAGCGCGATCAACTGCGGGTTGCGCGCGCTGGCCTTGGCCTGCAGCAGCTGCAGCGCCTGCCGGTAGCCGGCCAATGCGGCCGCCGCACGGCCATCGTCGCTGTCCAGCGCGGCCAGGTCGGCCAGGCTCTCCGCAGTGCCCTGCGTATCACGCAGCACATCACGGCGCAGCACCCGCGCCTGCTCGAAGGAGGCACGGGCGTTGTCACGGTAGCCCAGCAGCTGTTGGCAGCGCCCCAACTGGGTGTGGTACTCGGCCACGACCGTCGGCAGCCGCAGACGCTGCTGTGTGGCCAGTGCCTGCATCGGCGTGAGGTGGGTCACGCACTCGCGCGAGCGCCCCAGCATGCGCAGGGCCCGCCCACGCTGGGTCACCGCTTCCAGCTGCAGCGCCGGTGGCACCTCGCCGGCCTGCTCAAGCAGCGCGCGCTGGTGATCGAGCGTCTGCAGCGCCAGCTGGTAGTCGCCCATGCCGATCCGCAGGCGGCCGATCACACCTTCCAGTTCGGCCAGCGACAGTGGCTGATCGCGCAGTTCCGCCTCGCCCCGCTGCTGTCCGGTGGCCAGCAGCTGGCGCAGATCGAAACTGCCGTGGCGCACGCCGGCGGCCCGGTCGAACAAGCCCACGGTGAAATCCTCCATCGCCTGGGCGCGCGCCACTTCACGGCGGGCCTGCTGCATCTGCCACAGCGCGGTGAGCGCCAGTGCGAGCAGGGCCAGCACCGCCATGCTGCCCAGCGCCACGCCCCAGCGGTGGCGGCCCAGGTATTTGCGCAGCCGGTAACCCACGTGCTGCGGCCGGGCATGGATCGGGCGGCCTTCGAGGAAGCGGCGCAGGTCCTGGGCCAGCGCTTCCACCGAGGCGTAGCGCTGCCCGGGTTCCTTCTGCAGGGCCTTGAGCAGGATGGTATCCAGGTCGCCGCGCAGCCGCCGCGACAGGCGCCTGGCCGCCACCGCCTGCTCACCCCCGGCGGCCGCCACGCGCGCCACCACCGCCGAGGCGCGCGGGGCCTGCACCTCCAGGATCGAGCGCTCCCATTCCGCATCGCTGTGCCGGCGCAGGCGATAGGGCTTCTGCCCGGTGATCACCTCGAACAACACCACGCCCAGGGAATAGACATCGGTCAGCGTGGAGACCGGCTCGCCGCGGACCTGTTCCGGCGCGGCGTAGTGCAGGGTGAACGCCCGCGCTTCGGTGGGAGGATGCACGGGCGGTTTGCCCTCGTCATCGTCAAGCAGCTTGGCGATGCCGAAGTCCAGCAGTTTCACCTCGCCCTCGGCGGTGACCAGGATGTTGGAGGGCTTGAGGTCGCGATGCACGATCAGATTCGCATGCGCATGGCTGACCACCGCGCAGACCTGCAGCATCAGCTGCAGGCGCCGCTCCAGCGGCAGCGCCAGGCGCTGGCAGTGCTCGGTGATCGGCTCGCCTTCCACGTAGGCCAGCGTAAGGTACGGCTGCCCCTGCAGATCCACGCCGGCATCCAGCAGATGGGCCAGGTTCGGGTGCTGCAGCCGCGCCAGAATCTCGCGTTCGCGGCTGAAGCGCTGGCGCAGGCCGGGATCGGCATAGCCGCTGCGCAGCAGCTTCAGGGCGACCTGGCGCTCGTACAGGCCATCGGCACGCTCGGCCAGCCAGACCTCGCCCATGCCGCCCTCGCCGAGCGGGCGCAGCAGCCGGTACGGCCCGACCCGCGTGCCTACCCGGCTGTCCTCCGGCGCGGCGGTCCACAACGGCTGGGCCAGGAACTCGTGGCTGTCGCGCTCGTGGGCGAGCAGGCGCTCCACATCCTCGGCCAGGCCCGGATCCTCCACACGCAGGCGCGACAGCCGCTGCTCACGCTCCGGTTCGGGCAGTTCCAGCAATTGATCCAGCAGGCAGGACAGCTGCCGCCAGCGTGACGCCTCCATCGGTCCTCTCCCCGGACGATGCGTGGGCTTTCAGGGCTCCCCGACCGACGCCAGCAGGAACATGCGCGCCTTCTGCCAGTCGCGGCGGATGCTGCGCTCCGAGCGTTGGCACAGGTCGGCGATTTCCTGCTCGGACAGGCCGGCGAAGTACCGCAGTTCCACCACCTTGGCCAGGTGTGCATCCACCGCGTGCAGCTGCGCCAGCGCGACATCCAGCGCCAGCAGATCTTCATCCAGGCGCACGCCGCTGCTGCTGTTCTCGGGCAGCTCCACCCGCTTGAGGTCACCGCCGCGTTTGCGCGCCAGCCGGTTGCGCGCGTAATCGACCACCACGCTGCGCATTGCCGAGGCGGCGTAGGCGAAGAAATGCGCGCGGTCCTCGAAGCGCGCGGCGCCCCGCGAGCCGAGCAGCTTCAGGTACGACTCGTGCACCAGCGAGGTGGCATCCAGGGTGCGGCCCTGCTGACCGGCCAGCTGCCGGCGGGCCATGCTGTGCAGCTCCTGGTAGAGCAGGGTCAGGACCCGGTCGAGCGCGGCGCGGTCGCCCGCCCGGGCCGAATCCAGCCACACGGTGATATCCGGTCCTTCGTCCATCGCACACCCCCGCCGGTGACGTTGGCCGGACTATACCGCCCGATGGGCGACAGGCGCGCGACGATTCAGCGCTGGCAGTGCCCGCACCAGACGCTGGCGCGCTGGCCGATGGTGGCGTGGCGGAGCAGGCGGCCACACTGCCGGCAGGGCTCGCCTTCACGCCCGTAGACCAGCAGCTCCTGCTCGAAGTACCCCGGCGCCCCGTCCGGATTGATGAAATCGCGCAGGGTGGTGCCGCCCCGGGTGATGGCATAGGCCAGGATCCGTTTCACCGCATCGGCCAGGCGCTGGTAGCGCGCGCGGGAGATCTTGCCGGCCTCGCGCAGCGGATTGATCCCGGCCATGAACAGGCTTTCGGCAGCGTAGATGTTGCCGACGCCGACCACGATGCCCTGGTCCATCAGGAACGTCTTCACCGACGCGCTGCGGCCGCGGCTGCGGGCGAACAGGTAGTCGCCATCGAAGGCGTCGTCGAGCGGCTCCGGACCCAGCCCGGCCAGCAGGGCATGGGTTTCCCCGGCCGGTTGCCACAGCAGGCTGCCGAAGCGGCGCGGGTCGTTGAAGCGCAGCAGCCGGCCGTTGTCCAGGCTGATGTCCACGTGGTCGTGCGCGCGCACCGGCGTATCGCCGGGCAGCACGCGCAGGCTGCCGGACATGCCCAGGTGGAGCACCGCGCTGCCGATGGCGGTATCCAGCAGCAGGTACTTGGCGCGACGGCGGACCGCTTCAATTGCCTGGCCGGGCAGCTGCTCGCTGACCTCCGGCGGAATCGGCCAGCGCAGGTCGGGCCGGCGCAGGATCACGCCGTGCACACTGCGGCCTTCCAGATGCGGGGCCAGGCCGCGGCGGGTGGTTTCTACTTCGGGCAGTTCAGGCATGGGGCAATTCTACTCAACGCGTCGCGCGCGCTCCGTTCATTCCTGGACCAAGAACGCATCCTGGACCAGCGCGCTGCCTCCCCCTAAACGCCAGAGCGCCAGATAGGGCGCGAAATCGATGGCGTCAGGTGCCAACGGCTGGGAGATGTACCAGCCCAAATACAGATCCGAAGCGACGTGGTACAGCGCCTCGTCCAGTGCGGCCACCTGCGCGGTGTCCAGCGTGCGCGCATCCCTCACCACCTCGCAGATCACATCGTGCAGGTAGCCCGACGGTTCGGACGTGGACCGAGCCGCTTCCAGTCGATCAGACGATGTACTGACAACCGGGACGCTGAGCAGCGTTGCCTGCAACGCCGGTTCGCCATTCGCGCCGGCAACGCGCGCCAGTTCGTCCAGCCACGCACGCGCGGCGGCGGCTCGGGCCTGTGCATTCCCTTCGTGGGCGGGCTGGAGGTAGAGATGATTGCCCCAGCGACCGGCCTGGAGCACGTCCAAGGCGCGCGCCTCCAGCGCATCGGCGTGAGGAAAGGCTGCGAACACCTGCGTCAGGACCTCCGCCTCGGTAACGCCCTGCAGCAGCCCGGAGAAGTACCACGTTTCCTGTTCGCTGCGTCCCGCGCAGAATTCACACCATTCGTCGATCAGATCGTCCATGCGGAGCATGATCGCCCAACGCTCCACCTGGCGGCCAGACCAGACTCACCGCGGCGGCGCGGCCAGTTCCTTCGCGCTCAGGTAGCCATCGCCGTTGGCGTCCTGCTTGTGGAAGCGCTGGATCAGGGTCTGCCGCTGCTGTTCGCGGGTGATCGGCGGGCCCTTGCCACCGGGAAGCTCATCGACGCTGAGCACGCCATCGCCGTTGCGGTCCATGCGATCAAAGGCGTACAGCAGCCACTGCACGTATTCCTCCACGCTGACCCGGCCGTCGCCGTCGGTGTCCATGCGCTGCAGGTAGCTGCCGGTATCGGTGACCTGCGCCTGTGCCGTCGCGCCCAGCACGCCAACGGCCAGGCCCAGACACGCAAAACGCCGCACAAGGCGGCGTTTCGCGGAGACGTTCCCGGTCGGGAGGCGCATCGATCAGTGCGCCGTCAGTGCGTAGCCCTTCAGGCGCGCGGCGTAGTTCTGCAGCGCGGCGATGCCGCTGGCTTCGGCCTCGTGGCACCACGCCTGCAGCAGCTTCAGGCGCTCGGCGGCGTCGTTGCCACGCGCTTCCAGCAGGGCCGCCAGGCGGGCACGGTGTTCCACCAGCACGCGGATGCGCGGTCGCTGTTCGACCCACGTGCTGAGCTGGGCGCGGCAATCCGGCTTGAGCCAGCGGCCGTCGTTGACCAGGCCACGGCGCATGCGGCGCGGCAGCAGCTTGCGCAGCTTGGCGCCAGCCATCGCGGCCTCTTCGCGCAGGGCCGGCACGAACACGTTGCGCTGGTAATCGGTCATCGCCTGGAAGCGGTGCGACAGCAGGGCCTTGAGGGTTTCCGCATCCGGCACGGCGATGTTCGGGCGCACGTCCATGCTCGGTGCTACGCGCAGCACCTTGGCCAGGCGCAGGGCCTGCAGGCCGCGGATCACCGCCCAGCCGATGTCGAACTCCCAGCGGCGCATGGAGAAGCGCGCCGAACTGGGGAAGGCGTGATGGTTGTTGTGCAGCTCTTCGCCACCCACCCAGAACGCCCACGGGGTCAGGTTGGTGGAAGTATCGGCCGATTCGAAGTTGCGGTAGCCCCACCAGTGGCCCAGGCCGTTGATGACGCCGGCGGCCCAGAACGGGATCCAGGCCATCTGGATCGCCCACAGGGCCACGCCGGGCAGGCCGAACAGCACGCTGTTGATGACCAGCAGCGCGACCGGGCCGAGATTGGCGTGCGGGGTGTACAGGTGGCGCTCGATCCAGTCATCCGGGGCGCCGCGGCCGTACTGCTCGATGTCCGCACGCATCGCGCGGGCCTCGCGGTACAGCTCCACGCCGCGCCAGAACACCATGCCGATGCCCTTGGTCACCGGGCTGTGCGGGTCTTCATCGGTTTCCACCTTGGCGTGGTGCTTGCGATGGATCGCCACCCACTCCTTGGTGATCATGGAGGTGGTCAGCCAGGTCCAGAACCGGAAGAAGTGCGCGATGACCGGATGGAAATCCACCCCCCGGTGCGCCTGGCTGCGATGCAGATACAGGGTCACGGCGAAGATGGTGAGCTGCGTGAACACCAGCAGCACCAGCGCCATGCCCCACCAGCCAAGGCCGACGACACCGCCGGTCAGGAAGTTGAGGAGCGTATCGAGCATCGCAGAACTCCGGGCCGCAGTCGGCCAGCAAGGAAACGGGTACACCTTCGGACATGATGGGGCCTGACGTTGCAAACTTCATCCCTTCGATGCCATTTTTGCGCAGTCATTCAGTTCCTCCCTTACCTTCGTGAGCATGCCCCCCGCATTCATGACAGTCGCAGCCTCGCCGGTGGTGCCGGCCTCCTCCGTCCCCCTGATCGAGCTCGACCGCGCCTGTGTCATCCGCGGCCAGGTCCGGGTCCTGCACGATCTCAGCCTTCGCATCGAACAGGGCCAGCACACCGCCCTGCTGGGCCCCAATGGCTGCGGCAAGTCGTCCTTCATCAAGCTCATCACCCGCGAGCTGTACCCGCTGGCGCATGGCGATGGCACGGTGGCGGTGCGCGTGCTCGGCCAGAACCGCTGGCAGGTGGACCGGCTGCGCTCGCAGCTGGGCATCGTCACCGGCGACCTGAGCAGCAACCTCTCGGACATGCCCGGGCTGACCGTGGAAGAGGCGGTGCTGACCGGCTTCTTCGCCAGCTTCGTGGTGCCGGCCTTCCGCGAAGTGACCCCGGAGATGCGCGAACGCGCGCGTGAAACCCTGGCCATGACCGGCGCCCTGCCCCTGCTGCAGCGTGGCTATGCCGAGCTGTCGGCCGGCGAGACCCGGCGCGTGCTGATCGCCCGGGCGCTGGTGAACCGGCCGCAGGCCCTGCTGCTGGATGAGCCCTCGACCGGGCTGGACCTGATCGCCCGCGAGCAGTTGATCGCCACCATGCGCGAGCTTGCCCGCCAGGGCATCACGCTGGTGCTGGTGACCCACCACATCGAGGAGATCATTCCCGAGATCGAGCGGGTGGTGATGCTGCGCGGTGGCAAGATCCTCGCCGATGGCACGCGCGCGGAACTGCTGCGGGACGGACCGTTGTCCGAGCTGTTCGGCGGCCCGATCCGCGTGGTGGATCAGGCCGGCCGGTTGAGCGCGTTCGCGGGGTGAACGCAAAAGGGGGCCCGCGGCCCCCTACTGCGGCACGGCCATGCCGGATCTGGCCGGATGCCGCCCGGCCGCTCCCGTGGCCGGATGAAGCTGCGATCATGCGGCTCCCCCTCTTCGAGACCTGCCGATGTCGTCGTTCCTGCGCTCTGCTGCCGTTCGCCCGATGCTGGTGACCGCCCTGCTCACCGCCCTTGCCGGCTGTTCGTCAACGGCGGCACCGCGCACCACGGCGGTGGAAGCGTCGGTCACCACCAAGGCGGTCGGCTACCTGCAGGGCAGCGCCGTGCCGGACAGCCTGGCACTGGTACCGGCACCGCCGGCCGCCGGTTCGGCCGGCTTCGCGCTGGATGAGCAGGTCAGCCGTGAAGCCCGTGCCCTGCGCGGCAGCCCACGCTTCGAACAGGCCCACCGCGACGCCGAACTCGCCTTCCCGGCCGGGGCCAATCAGTTCTCCTGCGCGATCGATGTCGACGTGGATGCGGTCAAGACGCCTGCCCTGTACCGCCTGCTGGAACGCAGCCGGATCGATGCCAGCGCGGCCACCCGCACGGCGAAGAAGCACTACCAGCGCGCGCGGCCGTTCATGGTCAATGGTGAGCCCACCTGCTCGCCGGAAGACGAGCAGGACCTGCGCGGCAATGGCTCGTATCCGTCCGGCCATACCTCGATCGGCTGGGCCTGGGCCCTGATCCTCTCGGAGATCGCCCCGGACCGCGCCGACGCGATCCAGGCACGCGGCCGCAACTACGGCGAGAGCCGCCTGGTCTGCAACGTGCATTGGCAGAGCGATATCCTCGAAGGCCGCTTCATGGGCGCTGCCGCCGTGGCACGCCTGCATGACAACGCCGCGTTCAACAGTGACCTGCTGGCGGCACGCAAGGAGATCGCCGCGGCACGCAAGGCAGGGCTGCATTCGGCGCGGGATTGTGCGGCCGAAGAAGCGGTGTTGAAGGTGCGGCCGGCGAGCGCGTTGTAAGGCGGCCAGTCACAACGCGACACCTTACTGGACGTTACTGGACGTTGCCGCGGACAGCAGGGAGACCAGGCTTTCGACGCAACGTCCCCATCTTGAGCAGCTCGATCACCAACATCAGCCCCACCGCCATCAGCACGCTGGCGGCCGGGGCCATGGTGAGGCCCTGAAGCGCCGACAACGCAAAGGGCACCGACGGCACTAGAAACATCAGCCGCAACGGTATCTGCGCGTACGCCAGAAGCACGCCATATCGGCTATGGCGCAGCAGCAGTACAGCCGATGCAATCAGGCTTGCCTGCAGCATCCAGCTTGGCACCAGCATCAGCAGGGTGGCGTACCCATGGCTTTGCAGAACGGCCAGCGACCCATGAACATCATCGACGTAGGGAGTCCGTCCGCGTTGCAGTGCCGACAAGGCGTAGAAAGCGACCTGGACCGCATCCATGGTCGCCCAGAACAGGAACGCCCATCGCCGTGTAGATCGCTTGTAGTCCGTTACGTCCATGCCTTTGATCTTACGTCGAATGCCGCGATTAGACGGCAATGCAACAAAAAACGGCGCGGATTTCTCCGCGCCGTTTTCGTTTCCACAGCGTACCCACCAACGGTGGGTACCTACCATCAGAACTTCGCGGTGAACTCCACGCCGAACGTGCGCGGTTCGTTGAGGAAGCCGGTCAGGTTGTTGAAGTCGATCGCGCCGACCACGCGCACCTGGTCGGTCAGGTTGCGGCCGTACACGGCCACGTCGTACTGGCCGTAATCCCAGTTGTAGCCCAGGCGCAGGCCACCTTCCAGCGAGGAGCGGCTGCGGAACTCCGGGGACTCGTACAGGAAGAAGTTCACTTCGCTGCGGTAGGCCCAGTCGGTGTAGACATAGAACTCGCTGGCATCGTTGACCGGGAAGCCGGCGCGCAGGGTCAGGTTGTGGATCCACTTCGGCGCCTGCGGCAGCGGGTTGCCGTTGACCAGTGCGTAGGTGCCGCCATCGATGACCGTGGTCGGGTCGGTGATGGTGCAGCCGCCGCCACAGATCGCCACCGCCAGATCCTTGTCCTTGATCTCGGTGTCGTTGTAGCTGCTGCCCAGGGTCAGCAGGACGTGGTCGGTCAGGTAGGCCTCGAAGTCGAGCTCGGCGCCCTGGCCGATGGTCTTGTCCGCGTTGAGCAGGGTCGCGGTGTTGTTGCTGCCACCCACGGCGATCAGCTGCTGACCATCGACGTTGTAGCGGAACACGTTGAAGCCCAGGCGTGCGCGGCGGTCGAACAGGTCGGCCTTGATGCCGGCTTCATACGAGATCACCTTCTCCGAATCCGCCTGCGAGACGCCACCGAAGGCCAGACGGCCCTGGATCGACGGCGCGCGGAAGCCCTTCGCCACGCGGGCATAGGCGTTGAGGTTGTCGGTGATCTGGTAGACGCCGCTCAGGTCCCAGCTGACGTCGTTGACGTCGGTCTTGGCGATGTACGGGCCGCTGACCGGCGTACCGAACGGCACGGCCTGCAGCACGCTGGCGCTGAAGTCCTTCTTGTCCTGCGTGTAGCGCACGCCTCCGCGCAGCTTGAAGCGCTCGGTCACGTCGAAATCGCCGGAGGCGAACGCTGCCCAGGCCTTGTTGCGCTGCTGCTGCACGGCATGGCCGGTCTGCGGGTTGCCCGGGGTCAGCGAGTCGTAGTTGAAGCTGTCGATGGTGACGTCTTCATCGAAGTAGAAGACGCCGGCCTGCCAGTCGAAGCGGCCCCATTCATTGGATTCCACGCGGAATTCCTGGGTCCACTGGCGGTGGTGCGGCAGACCATCGGCCGATTCGGAGGCGAACGGGATGTTGCCCGGGCCGTAGTTGCCGGCGCCCAGCAAGCTGGCACCGTAACCGCCGTCGATGTCGCCGTGGTTGAGCGATTCGGCGGTCTCGTAACCGGTGATCGAGTGCAGGGTCACGCGGCCCAGGTCCCACTTCAGGCGCGCGCTGCCGCCCCAGGTTTCCAGGTCGGAGAAGTTCTGGCCATCGGTGGAGACTTCATCGCGGTCGAAGTTCTCGACCAGCTGGTTGGTGCCCGGCTTGATGATGTTGGCGCGGAACAGGCGCGCGGTGCCGTTGAGCTTGCGCTTGTGCAGGTTGAACAGCGCTTCGACATCATCGCCTTCGTACAGGAACTGCACGCGGGCAGCGGCTTCGTCATACCCCTCGAAGCCCTGCGCCGGGGCGCCCTGGCGGGTGTTGGTGACCCAGTCGTCGCGGCGCTGGTACAGCGCGGACACGCGGGCCGACCAGCGGTCGGTCAGCGGGCCGCCGTAGGCGCCCTGCGTGTTCCAGGTGTTGTAGCTGCCGTAGGCGACCTTGATGTAGCCGTCGGCATCCTGCGAGGGACGCGCCGAATCGAACTTCACCACGCCGGCCGGGGTATTACGGCCGAACAGCGTGCCCTGCGGGCCGCGCAGCACTTCCACACCGGCCAGGTCGAACAGCGGGAAGCCCTTCAGCAGCGGGCTTTCCTGCACCACATCGTCATACACCAGCGAGACCGGCTGCGAGGCATTGAGGTCGAAATCGGTGTTGCCCAGACCGCGGATGTAGAAACGCGGGAAGGCACGGCCGTAGGACGATTCGATGTTCAGGCTGGGCACACGCGCCGACAGGAAGCGGATGTCATCGCCGGCCGAACCGAGCACGTCGAGCTTTTCACCCTGGATGGCCGAGATCGAGACCGGCACGTCCTTGGCGTTTTCGACGCGGCGTTGCGCCGTGACCTGCAGCGTATCGAGGGCGACCGGATCCTTGGTGGCGGGGGCGTCCTGGGCTGCGGCCGTCAATGGCAGCAGGGCGGCAAGCGCGACAACGAGCGGGTGCACGGACGGGAAACGGCCGTGGGCAGTGCGGTTCGGGAACATGGCGTTTAGGCTGTGTTGGGAGGGGTGGTGGACCGGCGCTACCAGACAATTGTTGCAGTACAGCAACAGAGCCGCAAACAACGGCTATTCATTACCTGCTCCCGAGCCTGCGCGTTGTGACGGCGATCGCGTCCCGACATCCCCGGTCATCGCCTGAATGCCCTGCCCTGCCGCCCTGCCGGGTCCGCCAGCGCTTCGGTATGCTGGCGGCCCTCGATGCCCATTCACGTTGCCACGCCGATGACCTCACTGCGCCGTACCCGCCTGACGCTGTCCGTTGCCCTGCTCGGCCTGCTGGCCGGTTGCGGCGGTGATCCCGTGCGCCCCACCCCGCCGCCGGCGGCCGTGCCGGTGACCCCGGCCAAGCCGGTCAAGATCGGCATCGCGCTCGGCGGCGGCGCGGCCAAGGGCTTCGCCCATATCGGTGTGATCAAGATGCTGGAGGCCAACGGCTTCGAGCCGGTGGTGGTGTCCGGCACCAGCGCCGGCAGCGTGGTCGGCGCGCTGTATGCCAGCGGCATGGATGCGTTCCAGATGCAGTCCAAGGCGGTCGCCCTGGATGAAGCCAGCATCCGCGACGTGCGCCTGTTCTCCGGTGGCCTGGTCCAGGGCCAGAAGCTGCAGGACTACGTCAACGCCCAGGTCGACAACCGCCCCGCCGAGAAGCTGAGCAAGCCGTTCGCCGCGGTCGCCACCCAGTTGGAAACCGGCGAGCGCACCGTGTTCGTGCGTGGCAATGTCGGCCAGGCCGTGCGCGCCTCCAGCAGCATCCCCGGCGTGTTCGAGCCGGTGAAGATCGGCAAGTACAACTACATCGACGGCGGCGTGGTCAGCCCGGTGCCGGTCGATGCGGCGCGCCAGCTCGGCGCGGACATCGTGATCGCCGTGGACATCTCCAGCAAGGCCAGCGGCAAGGCGCCGACCGGCATGCTCGGCATCGTCAACCAGTCGATCTCGATCATGGGCCAGCGCCTGGGCGAGCAGGAACTGGCACGCGCGGACGTGATCATCAGGCCCAAGGTGCTGGACATCGGCGCGGCCGATTTCGGCCAGCGCAACAACGCGATCCTGGAAGGCGAGAAGGCCGCGATGGCGGCGATGCCGCAGATCCGCGCCAAGGTGCAGCAGCTGCAGAAGGCGCGTGCCGCCGCGCTGGCCCCGCCGCCGGCCACGCCCAAGTGTGATGCGCCTTCGCGCGTGGGCCGGCTGATGGGGCGCAAGGAAAAGTGCGAGGGCTGAAACCCCGCCATCGGTAGAGCCGACCGTTGGTCGGCTGCCGTTCGAGCGACGTTGCCGCGGGGCCATGGGGTTGGGGCAGCCGACCAACGGTCGGCTCTACCGTGCGATCGCGAGGGCGATCGGCGTCATTCCAGCTGCGACAACGGCAGCGCGCGGAATTCCTTGACCGTGCGCAGCACGAAGCTGGAATTGACGTCGGCCACGCCGGCGGCATTGAGCAGTTTGTCGAGCAGGAAGCTGGAGAAGTGCTCCAGGTCGCGCACATAGATGTGCAGCAGGTAGTCCATGTCGCCGGTGAGCGCGTGGCAGGCCACCACCTCATCCCATTCCACGACGCTGTCGGCGAACACGCCGATGGCGTGCTGGTCGTGTTTCTCCAGCTGCACGCGGACGAAGGCCTGCAGGCCCAGGCCGATCTGACGCGGCTCAAGGCGGGCGCCATACCCGGCGATCACGCCCTCGCTTTCCAGCCGCTGGACCCGCCGCAGGCAGGCCGACGGAGACAGGTTGACCCGGGCGGCGAGCTCGGCGTTGGTGGCACGACCGTGTTGCTGGATTTCCGCCAGCAAGCGCAGATCCGTGCGGTCGAACTGGGCATCTCCGGTCATTGCTGCCCCGCAACATGATGTGGACGCAATGATATTGCGCCAACAGGCCATATCCGCGCAACTTTGCAAACCTCTTGCGCGCGCCCTGCCCTAGCATCGGCAGATGACTTCCCAGGAGACCACCACGATGGAAACCGCCACCGCCCCCCGCCGCGTCGAACACCAGCAGACCGACAAGGGATACGTGCCGGTCTATACCACTGCCATCGTGGAACAGCCCTGGGACAGCTACACCGCCGACGACCACGCGACCTGGAGCACCCTGTTCCAGCGCCAGCGCGAATTGCTGGTCGGCCGCGCCAGCAAGGAGTTCCTGCATGCGCAGGATGAGATGGGCATGAGCGCGCACATGATCCCGCGCTTCGACCAGCTCAATGAGGTGCTCGGCGCCGCCACCGGCTGGACCCTGGTGGGTGTGGAGGGGCTGCTGCCGGAACTGGATTTCTTCGACCACCTGGCCAACCGCCGTTTCCCGGTCACCTGGTGGATCCGCCGCCCGGACCAGATCGACTACATCGCCGAGCCGGACATGTTCCATGACCTGTTCGGGCACGTGCCGCTGCTGATGAACCCGGTGTTCGCCGATTACATGGCCGCTTACGGCCGCGGCGGCGTCAAGGCGCATGCCATCGGCCCGGAGGCGCTGCAGCACCTCACCCGCCTGTACTGGTACACGGTGGAATTCGGGCTGATCAACACCGATGAGGGCCTGCGCATCTACGGCGCCGGCATCGTGTCGTCCAAGGGCGAATCGCTGTACTCGCTGGAGTCGGCCGCACCGAACCGGATCGGTTTCGATCTGGAGCGGATCATGCGCACCCGCTACCGGATCGACACCTTCCAGAAGACCTACTTCGTCATCGACAGCTTCGAGCAGTTGATGCAGGCCACCGCGCCGGACTTCACCCCGATCTATGCCGCCTTGGAGGCGAAGGACCATCTGCCAGCCGGTGAGGTGCAGGACGGCGACCGCGTATTCCAGAAGGGTACGGGCGAAGGCTGGGAAGACGGCGGCGACGTGTGAGCGCGCTGGCCGGTCCGGTATCCTGACCCGCATGACCGATGTTTTCGCTTCCCTGCGCGTGGCCACCGTCGATTTCGACGACGACTTCGTCCTGCTGGCCCTCGCCGATGGCCGGCGCACCCGGCAACCCTTACGTTGGGCACCTGCGCTGCACGAGGCCGATGCCCTGCAGCGCGCGCAGTGGGTGCTCACGCCCGATGGGCTGGGCGTGAACTGGCCGGCACTGCTTCCCGCGCGCAAGAAGGGCGTGGTCGATGTGCCGAACCAAGTGTGGGACGACCGCTACGAGGCGGCCCTGGCGCGGCTGAAATCGGCCGGATGGTCGCTGGATGCGCTGTCCGATGAGGACCAGCAGCTGGTGGCGCTGTGGCGCATGGAGGCGGACATCAACAACGGGGGCTTCATGCAGTTCCTGTGCAACTGGGGCGACCCGACCTGCCAGCTGGCGCTGCGCGCGCTGCAGGCAATGGGTGCGGTGCAGACCCACGCGATCCTGGCAGGGATGCGTGGCTTGCTGGACCGGCTGGAGGACGACCCGGAAATCAAGGAACTGACCGACCTGTACGGCGCGATGACCGATGAGGAGCAGGCCGCCCTGCACGCCTTCGACGAAGCCTATTTCGAGCGCCCGGAAGACCTGGCGCGGCTGGGGCTGCAGCACTTCGGCCCGGAGCCGTTGTAGGGCCAGGCCGAGCGTAGGCCCGGCGCTACAGCGCAACGCAGCCCGTGTAGCGCCGAGCCCGTGCTCGGCTGGGTTTCGATCACCGCGGGTACGCCAGCAGCACCACCAGATCCTCCTCGCCCACCTGCTGCAGCGCATGCGAACTGCCCGTTTTCGTCAGCAGCGCATCCCCCGCCGCCACGTCGTACTGCTTCCCATCCAGTACGTAGCTGCCCTGCCCGCTGACGATGTAGTAGATCTCGTCCTTGTGCTGGGGATGCAGGCCGATCCCCGCGCCTTTGTGCAGCACGCGCTTGCGCAGCACGAACGGGAGGTCATCCCCGGCGAAGAACGGATACGCCGTGGTCGGCCCCGCTCCACCATGCGGGCCGGGCTGGGTCACCGCGATGTCACGCTCGTGGACCACGCGCGAGGGTTTGGTGGCCTCACCACCCCGCCCTGCACTGCGCACCTCGCAGTCGATATCGCGCTTCAGCGCCGAGGTGAGTTCCGGCTGCAACGCCACCCAGTCACGCATCACCAGGCACGCCACCGCCGTCGCACCGGCCACGCTGAAGTGCGTGCCGTCGGCCTTGTTCTGCTCGGGTACGAACATGAAATAGGGCCTGGCACCCTGCTCGCCCAGCCCGCGGATCCAGCGCGTGGAGCTGTCGTTGAGATCGATCAGCGCGACCTGCTCGCGGGTCGCCAGCGCTTTCACGGCCTGGGTGTACACACCGTGCGTGTCCAGCAGCGAACCAAAGTCGTACAGCAGCCGCGCCACCGGGGTGATCAGCACCGGCGTGGCGCCCTTGTCGCGCGCCAGCTGCACGTAGCGCTTCAGGAACTGCGGGTAGGCAACGGCAGGATCGGTATAGCGCGTGGGGTCTTCGAACTTGGCGTCGTTGTGGCCGAACTGGATCAGCAGCACGTCGCCACGTTGGAGTTCGGCGGCGATCGCATCCAGGCGCTTTTCGTCGATGAAGCTGCGCGTGCTGCGGCCGCCCTTGGCGTGGTTGCGGACCTCCCACACGGCGGGATCGAGATAGCTTTGCAAGGCCTGGCCCCAGCCGGCCTGTGGCGCGCGCTCCGGGCCGTACTCGGCGGCGGTGGAATCCCCGGCAATGAAGATGCGGTGCGGGGCGCACAGCGCGCTGGGGGCCGCGAGCAGGAACGACAGGGACAACAGCAAACGCAGCATGGTCATGCTCCTGGATGGAGAGCTGCCGGCCAGCGGCCGGCACGACCGGAGCCCACGATCCGCAGCGCAGATCGTGGGCGCGCCAGCGCGTAGCGAGGGTGTTACCGGGCGAGCCAACCACCATCAACCGGCAGCACTGCGCCGTTGACGTAGTCCGAGGCGCTGGAGGCCAGGAACACGGCGGTGCCGCCGAGGTCTTCCGGGGTGCCCCAGCGCGCTGCAGGGATGCGGTCGAGGATGGACTTGTTGCGGTCCTCATCGGCGCGCAGTGCGGCGGTGTTGTCGGTGGCCATGTAGCCCGGGGCGATCGCGTTGACGTTGATGCCCTTGCTGGCCCACTCGTTGGCGAGCAGGCGGGTGATGCCGGCGATGCCGCTCTTGCTCGCGGTGTACGACGGCACGCGGATACCGCCCTGGAAGGACAGCATCGAGGCGATGTTGATGATCTTGCCGCGGCCCTGGGCGATGAAATGCTTGCCGGCGGCCTGCGAGATGAAGAACGCGGACTTGATGTTGACGTTCATCACGTCATCCCAGTCCTGCTCGCTGAACTCCACCGCGTCGGCGCGGCGGATCAGACCGGCGTTGTTGACCAGGATGTCCAGGCCGCCCAGGCCTTCGATGGTTTCGCGGATGACACGCTCGACCGGCTCGATGCTGATCAGGTTCGCTTCGATCGCCAGGCAGCGGCGACCCAGGGCGGTGATCTTGGCGATGGTTTCGGTGGGCGGCGCGATGCCGGCCACGGCGACGTCGGCACCGGCCTGCGCCAATGCGACCGCGATGCCCTGGCCCAGGCCGGTGTTGCCACCGGTGACGAGGGCGACCTTGCCTTCCAGACTGAACGGATTAGCCATTGCGTATGTGGTCCTTGTCCAATGCATAACAGACGCCGCCAGCGCGATGCCGGCGGCGTGTCGGGGTTACTTGAGCTGGCAGATGTCCAGCACGTGCATGTCGGTGTAATCCAGGTTCTCGCCGCCCATCGCCCAGATGAAGGCGTAGTTGCTGGTGCCCGCGCCCATGTGGATCGACCACGGCGGCGAGACGACGGCTTCGTTGTTCTGGATGACGATGTGGCGCTGCGCGTCCGGCTCGCCCATGAAGTGGTACACGCGGTCGTTCTGGCCCAGGTCGAAGTAGAAATAGACTTCGCTGCGGCGGTCGTGCAGGTGCGGCGGCATGGTGTTCCAGACGCTGCCCGGCTTGAGCACGGTCAGGCCCAGCAGCAGCTGCGAGGACTGGCAGGTGGCCGGCACGATGTACTGGTAGATGGTGCGTTCGTTGCTGGTTTCCAGCGCGCCACGGTCCAGTGCCACGGCGTCCTTGATCGACAGCGCCTTGGTCTCGAAGCGCGCATGCGCCGGGGTCGAGGCCAGGTAGAACTGCGCCGGGTTGGCCGCGTCATCGGAAGCGAACACCACCTCGGTGCTGCCCATGGCCACGTACAGGCCGTCCTTCGGACCCAGCGTGAACACGGTGCCGTCTACGGTGACGGTGCCGCTGCCGGCGCCGACGTTGATCACGCCCAGCTCGCGGCGCTCCAGGAACGCGTGGCCGGCAGCCGAGGCCGGCTCGGTCTGCTTGGGCAGCGAGACCGGGCCGTTGACCGGGGCCGCACCGCCGAGCACGAAGCGCTCGTAATGGGTGTACTTCAGGGTCACCGCATCGGCGTTGAACAGACCGTCGAGCAGATACAGCTCGCGCAGGTCGTCATTGCTGGCGCCCTTGATGGCGTCGGGATGGGTGGCGTAGTGGGTCTTGCAGTACATGGCGTCTCCAGAGCAGGGGTGGGGCGATGCGTCGGCCCCGGCGCGATTTCAAGGGATTGTAGCGATTTGGTAAACCGGTGTCATTTTGCAGCGCACGATAGACCGGGGCGGGCCCGGCGTGGTGTCCATGTCAGAAAAGCCGTGTGATCGGCAACGGAGTGCACGGGTGCGTGGCGACGCGTTCATCATGAACGCGCGTCGTTGCCATCGCGGCGCGCGTCAATCCTCGGGCGGCTGGCAGGAGTCGCGCACGATCAGGTGCGGGCGCACGCTGGCGTGCTGCATCACCGCCTGGCCATCGGGCTGGATCAGCATGGCCGCGGCGGTGCGGCCGGTATCGCGCGTGTGGCGGCGCACCGAGGTCAGCGACGGCCACAGGCGCGATGCCAGCGGGCTGTCGTCGTAGCCGATGATCGACAGCTGGCGCGGAATGTTGATGCCGGCCCGCAGGGCGACCTTGTAGATACCGGCGGCCATTTCATCGTTGCCGGTGAAGATGGCGGTCGGGCGCTGCTTGCCCAGCAGCAGCTTTTCGGCCGCGGCCACGCCGGATTCGAAGGTGTAGCCGGCCTCGACGATGCGAGCGGGGGGCAGCTCGATGCCGCGCTTGGCCAGCGCATCGATGAAGCCGGCGGTGCGTTCGTGCGCCGAGCGGTACGCGCTCGGGCCGGTCACCAGGGCGATGTCGCGGTGGCCCAGGGAAAGCAGGTAATCGGCAGCTTCGGCCGCGCCGTCGCGATCGTGGGTGACCACCATCTGCGAGGTGTCATCCAGCGGCAGCGAGGCGATCCGGGTGAAGCGGCAGCCGATCTCATCGAGCATGTCCACCAGCGCCTGGTCTTCGGAGGCACGCGGCACCAGGATCACGCCGTGCAGCTTCTGCTGCTGCACGAAGCGGCGCACCCCCTCGATGTAGCCGGGGCTGCGCGAATCGCAGGGGTGCACGACCAGCTCGAAACTGGAGCCGCGCAGCGCGTCCAGCGCGCCGTACTGCATGTCCACGATGTACTGCGCGGTCGGGTTGTCGTACACCATGCCGATCAGGAACGAGCGCCGGAACGCCAGCCCCCGGGCCAGCGGGTCCGGCGTGTAACCGACCTCGCGCATCAGCGCTTCGACCTTCTCGCGCGTGTCCTTGCGCACCAGCGGCGAGTTGTTGATGATCCGCGAAACGGTCTTCTTCGATACCCCGGACAGACGCGCGATGTCGTTGATCGTGGCGGCCTTGCCTTTGGTCAATCCGTGCGGCGACGGATCGGTTTTGCTGCGCAATGACATGTCGTTCAAACCGGGGATGAGTCAGGGGATTCTAGCGGGGAGCTCAATCAAGGGCGCGGTAGCGGAAGTTCCGGAACTGGACCTTGCCGTCACCGGCAGCATAGATCGCCGGCTTCAGGGCCAGGAACTTGCCCGCCACATTGTGATGGTAGCCGGAGACTTCCATCTGAACCGGGTACTTCTGCCAGGTTTTGCCATCGGTGCTGGAGTGGATGGTCACGATGTGGCGGTTGTTGGTCACCCGCAGCCACAGCGTGCCACCGGTGGCGCTGGGGGCCAGCCGGGTGGGGCGCTCCTCGCCGTAGCGGTGCATGATGAACTTCTCGCCGTTGCTGCCCACGCCCACGTACAGGCGGTCGCTGTAGAAGAGCAGGGCACCGCCCACTGCGCCCGGGGCAATCTCCATCTCCACCTCGAACTGGTAGGCCTTGTCGCCGGCGATGGCGGTCAGCGGCGAGCTGTCGCGCGGGGTGCTGCCCTTGCCCTGCAGCACCATGCCCTTGCCGGTGAAGCCCAGGCGCTTGTACTCGTCCTGGGCCGGGTTGAAGAACGACCACTGTGCGCCGAGGGTCTTGCCGCGGAAGTCATCGGACAACGCCATGCCGTGCTGGCCGACCGATGTGCCCGAAGGCATGGCCAGCGGCTGGCCGAGGTCGCCGCCCTTGGCCACGAACCAGCCATCGGCGGTCCATTCGATCGGCTCCAGCAGGGCCTGGCGGCCCAGCGTCCAGTACCCGTTCTCGTAGCCGTGATACATCATCCACCAGCGCCCGTCGGTGCCTTCGATCACCGTGGCGTGGCCGCGCGACCACCACGGCTCGGCGGCCGACTGGGTGCGCATGATCGGGTTGTTCGGCGCGTTCACCCACGGGCCGTGGATCGAGCGCGAGCGCGCGGTGATCACCATGTGGCCGGTGGGCGGGCCAGCGGTGCCGCCCACGGCGGTGGTCATGTAGTACCAGCCATCGCGGAAATTGATCTTCGGGCCTTCCTGCGCATAGGCCTCCACGTCCCAGCTTTCCGGGTACTTCCAGCCGTCGTAGACGTGCTTCGGCGTGCCGACCACGCTCAGGCCGTCGTCGGCCAGCTGCACATAGTCGCCGCCGCTGAGGAACAGGTAGCGCTTGCCGTCTTCGCCTACCGCATGGCCGGGATCGATGTAGCTGCCCAGGCCGATGTCGATCGGCTCGCTCCACGGGCCCTTGATGTTGTCGGCCCAGACCACGAAGTTGCTGCGGGTCTCCCCGGTGCGGGCGGGGAAGTAGATGTAGTAGCGGCTGCCGTGCTTGACGATATCCGGGGCCCAGATCGCCCCCACGTTCCTGGTGATCGCATGGCCCAGCGGCTGCCAGTTGACCAGGTCGCGCGAGTGCCAGATCGGCAGGCCGGGGTAGGCATCGAACGAGGACAGGGTGAGGTAATAGTCGTCGCCATCCTTGAGCACGGACGGGTCCGGACGGTCGCCGGCGAACACCGGGTTGAGGAAGGTACCGTTGCCCAGGTCGGCCTGGCGCTGGTTCTCGATCCCGCGCTTCCAGGCGGTGGCCGGCTCGGCGGCGTGTCCGGCGCCGGCCAGCAGCAGGCAGGCGGTGGCGAAGCTCGCCAGGGTCTTCCTCAAGTGCATCGTCTCTCTCCCTTGAACGTATCGTGGGCCGGCCGCGCTCAGCGCGCCCCGGGCCCGGCAAGACGCTGTTGCCAGCGTGGGTACTCGGTGGTGATCAGGGCCTTCGGCCAGGTGCCGTACCAGTGGTAGCCGGTGCGGCGCTCGCGCGGAATCTGATCGAAGGTGGCCACGCGTTCGCCCTCCCGGTTGGCCAGCACCACCGAACTGTCGCGCAGGTCATGGAAGCGCCCCCACAGCAGTGGGGCATCCGTATCGGCGACCAGGCGGCGATCCACCGTGGTGCGATGGAACTGGAACTGTTCCGGCGTGGTCTGGAAGGTCTCCAGCCGCCAGCCGGTCAGCGCGTGCGCCTGGAACCACGCCATGGCGGCGTTGACCGAGGCGACCACCTCCGGCGATGGATCCGGGATCGACATCAGGTAGCGGACCACGCCGACACTCTCGTCGGTGACCAGCGCCGGCAGTTCGAACTTCCGGCCCTGCGCGGGCTGCAGGGTGGTGCGGTCGTACTGGCCGGCCCAGATCGTCGGCACGCCGTCCTGGCGCACCTGCAGGCGCAGCAGGCAGGCATCGCCGGCGGTCACGGCCGCGTCCACGCGGGCACGCTGATCGGCCGTGATGAAGCCGAACACCGGCTCGCGCTGCACCCGCCGCAGCGTGGTCAGCACACCGCTGGTGACGTCGTCAGCGAAGGTGATATGGCCATGGTAGGAGGTGCGCGACGGCACCGAGTGCGGCCAGCCGCCACACGTTGGAATCTGCTCGGCGAGGATGAAGTCCAGGCCGCGCACGGCCGCATCGCGATAGCGGGCCTCCCCGCTGCGCGCGAAGGCCTCGGCCAGGTAGCTGACCTGGGTGTAGATGTTGCGGTTGTCGAAGCTGCCGCCGGGCGTGGCCTGGTCGGCCGATGCCTGGGCCCTGGCGGCCTCGTCGAGGATCCGCTGGGGATCCTGGTTGACCGCCCAGCCACCACCGCGCCGCTGCAGCGCGACCAGGTTGTCGGCGATCTGCCGGTACTGATCGGGCCGATAGCGCGGGTAGTCCGTGCCGTGGCCGCTCTGCCAATGGTTGATGCCGTCCTGGAAGCCGCGCAGCGCGATGTCCTGGCCCTGCGCCATGGCGGCGCAGGGCAGGGCGATCCACAGCAGGGCAGCCAGCCGCCGCACGCTTACGCGCGCAGCAGGGCGGGCAGCCACAGCGACATTTCCGGGAAGAAGGTGACGATCAGCAGCACGCCGAGGGCAGCGAACCAGAACGGCCAGATCGAGCGCATGCTCTCACCCACGCTGATCTTGCCGATCGCGGTACCGATGAACAGCACCGAGCCCACCGGCGGCGTCACCAGGCCAAGGCCACCGGTCAGCACCAGCACCAGGCCGAAGTGGATCGGATCGATGCCGTAGGCCTTGGCCACCGGCAGGAAGATCGGCGTGCAGATCAGGATCATCGGCGCCAGGTCCATGAAGGTGCCCAGCAGCAACAGCATGATCACGATCATCAACAGCACCATGAACTGGCTGTGCGCGAACGACTGCAGGAAATTGACCGCCGCCGACGGCACTTCCAGATAGGCCAGCAGCCAGCCGAACACCGCCGCGGTCGCGATCACGAACAGGATCACGCCGGTACTGCGCGCGGCATGGGTGACCGTGCCGAGGAACTCGCGCCAGTCCAGCTGGCGATACAGCACCGTGGTCACCAGCAGGGCGTAGACCACGGCGATCGCCGCGCTTTCCACCGCGGTGAAGATGCCGGCGCGGATACCGATGAAGATCAGCGCGACCAGGCCCAGGCCGGGCAGGGCCGAGACCAGCCGCAGCAGCACCGCGCGCCAGCCCGGGAAGATCTCCACACCATAGCCGCGACGGCGCGCGACCACGTAGCCGGTGATCATCAGGGCGACGGTCATCAGCAGCGCCGGCACGATGCCGGCCGCGAACAGATCGGCGATCGACAGGCCCCCCCCGGCCGCGGCCGAGAACAGGATCAGGTTGTGCGAGGGCGGCACCAGCAGCGCGACCAGCGCGGCGGTGATGCTGACGTTGACCGCGAAGTCACGGTCATAGCCGCGCTTGACCATCTGCGGAATCATCGTGCCGCCGACCGCCGAGACATCGGCGATGGCCGAACCGGATACACCGCCGAAGAACAGCGAGGACAGGATCGACACCTGGCCCAGGCCGCCGCGCATGCGCCCGACCAGCGAAGACGCCAGTGAGATCAGGCGCTCGGAGATGCCGCCGCGCATCATGATTTCGCCGGCGAAGATGAACAATGGAATGGCGATCAGCGAGGCCGAGCCGGTACCGGCCGAGATCTGCTGGACCAGCACCAGCGTCGGCAGATCCAGGTACCACAAGGTAGCCAGGGCGGCGGCGGCGAGCGCGAACGCGACCGGCACACCGAGCAGCAACAGCACCGCGAACACGGTGAAAAGAATGGTGATACCCATGACTCAGCGATCTCCCTCGGCAACGGCATCGGCCGGCCGTACAGCCAGCGCCATCTGGTTCACGGCGAAGATCGCCATCAAGGCGCCACCGATCGACAGGGGCAGGTAGTTGATGCTCTGCGGCAGGTTGGCGCCGGCGGCCTTGATGTCCAGGCCGTCCATCAGCAGCACGGCCGCCCACCAGGCGATGACCACGCCCAGCACGGCCACCACCAGCGCGGCGAACACATCGACCGCGCGGCGCAGGCCCGGGCCCATGTGCGCGGCGAGCAGGAAGAAGCCGAAATGGCGGCGGGTATGCACGCCGGTGGCCGCGCCCAGGCTCATCGCGGTGGCGAGCAGCAGCAGCGTGACCGGCTCGGTCCAGCTGGGCGAATCATTGATCACATAGCGGGCGAACACCTGCCAGCCCTGCACCACCACCAGGCCCAGCAGGGCGATGACGGCAATGTAGATCGCCACATCGGCGATGACGTTGAGCAGGCGCTGCGGCGCGGTCGGGGTGATGACGGTTTCGGAAGTCGAGTCGGACATCGCGTCGGGGCCTCAGGCGAAGTCGCGGATGCGACGGGTGAGGGCGGCCAGCTCCGGCTGCTGCAGGTAACGCTGCAGCAGCGGGTCGGCGGCCTTGCGGAAGGCCGGCATGTCGACCTCGTTGAACTTGATGCCGAAGTCGGCCACGGCCTGGCGGGCGGTGTTTTCCGAGGCATCCCACTGCTCGCGCATCACCTGCACCGACTCGCGTGCGGTCTCGATCACCAGGGTGCGGTCGGCCGGGCTCAGCGCATCGAAGCTCTGGCGCGACATCAGCAGCACGTCCGGCGCGTAGGAATGATCGCTCTGCGACCAGTAGTGCGCGGCCTCGAAGTGGCGGCTGGAGTGGAAGCTGCGCATGTTGTTTTCCGCACCGTCGATCATGTGCGTTTCCATGCCCGAGAACGTATCGCCCAGCGACATCGGGGTGGGGTTGGCACCGAGCAGGCGCATCAACTGGATGAAGATGTCCGAAGACGCCACGCGCAGCTTCAGGCCATGCAGGTCCTTGGGTTCCACGATCGGATGCTTGGTGTTGTAGAAGCAGCGCGCGCCGGAGTCGTAGATGGCCAGGCCGACCAGATCGCGGGTTTCAAAGCCCTGCAGGACCGTATCGGCAACGCCACCATCGAGGGCGCGGCGCATGTGCGCCACCGACTCGAACACGTACGGCAGGCACAGGCCCTGGGTCAGCGGAAATGCGTTGTTGAGCGCGCCGGAGTAGACGCGGGTGATGTCGATGGCGCCGAAGCGGGCCATGTCGATCGCCTCGGACTCGCGGCCGAGCTGGCCGGAGTGGTACTGGCGCAGGCGCAGCCGGCCGCCGGTTTTTTCTTCCAGCGTCTTCCCGATCCATTTCACCGCCGTGACGGTGGGATAGTCGGCGACGTGGACGTCGGTGGCGGTCAGCAACTGCGCACCAGCCGGTGCGGCGTTGGACGACCGCGAACAAGCCGTCAGCGCGGGCGCGGCAAGCGCGCCCAGACTGGTGGCCAGGAAACTTCTGCGAGTGAACATCTGCGCCCTCCCAAGCGTGCTCGCCATGTCCGCGCGGTCAACCGGCGGCGATGGCCTTGCAGGTAATGTCGCCGTAGCCGACGAAACGGATCAATGCTTGCTGGCCCACGGCGATATCGTGGATGCCGGTAGCGTTGCCACTGGCGATCAGGTCGCCGGCCTTCAACGGCCGCCCACGCTGCGCCGAGCGGCCCAGGGCGAAGGCATAGGCGGTACGCAGGCCACCGGGCAGCAGGGTCGCGCCACCGGTGCCGACGACCTCGCCCTCGATGCGGGTTTCCGCACGCAGGTCGGCATCGTCCAGGCGGGTCCAGTCCGGGATTTCCGGGCCCAGCACCAGGCCATTGTTGTTGCCGAAGTCCGACACCACCACGCGCGGGCCGAGCTTGTTGATGGTCGCCAGCGGGCTGCTGGCCACTTCAACGCCGATGAAGAGCTTGGCGGCCAGGGCCTCGGCTTCTTCCGGAGTCCACTGCAGCTTGTCCGCCGGGGCGTCTTCCTGCAGCTGGATCACGTACTCGGCCTCGACCGCGCCGAAGCCCCCGACGAACACCGGAATCTCTACTGTTCCACCGGTAGCATTCCAGAGTTGACGCGAGAAGATCGGGCCCAGCAGCCGATCGTCGCCGGAGACATCGCGGCGCTCGGCGGCGATGTAGCCCACCTTCCAGCCGACCACCTGGTCGTCCCACAGCGCGATGGCCTGGTCCTGTACCTGATAGGCGGTGACGAGGTCTTCCGGGATGGTGCCCGGGAAATCCGGCAGGGATTGGCCGTGTTGGCGGGCGCTGACGAAGTGCCGGGCGATCTCGCCCAACCCCTGGTCGGGCAGGTCCTGTTTGCCGTGGTCGTTGCTCAAGCGGGTCTCCCGGAAAAATTGTTGCACTGCCAATCGACAGCGGTTGGATGTGCTGTATATGGTAAACCGGTGTCATTGGCAATGTGCAGCGCATCAGAACGGCTGCCGGTCAGGCACGATGCCTGTTCCCCTGCCGGAAGGACGTCCGCCGATGCGCCGCCCCCTAGTGTTGTCATTGTTGCCTTTCCTGCTGCTGGCCTGCGGCCTGGTGCACGCGGCCGAGCATGCCGTGCCGGACACCGAGCCGGCCGCTGGCGCGGCGGACCGGATCGCGTTGTGGCCGGCGGGCGAGGTGCCGGGCGAAGCCGGCCCGGCCAGCGTGCCCAACGTGGTGGAGCGCAGCCATGATCCCGCCCTGCCGGATCGCTACATCGACAACGTCAGTGCGCCCTACCTGGTGGTGTACCGGCCACCACGCCCGAACGGCAGCGCGCTGCTGGTGGTGCCCGGCGGCGGCTACCAGCGCATCGTGCTCGACAAGGAAGGCACTGCCCTGGTGCCGGCCTTCGTCGAGCAGGGCGGGGTGACCCTGTTCGTGCTGCGCTACCGGCTGCCCGCCGGCCGCAGTGATCGCCAGGCCGCCCTGGCCGATGCGCAGCGTGCGATGCGGGTGATCCGCGCCGATGCCACGCGCTGGCAGATCGATCCGCAGCGCGTCGGGGTAATGGGGTTTTCGGCCGGCGGCCACGTCGCGGCACGGCTGAGCAATGGCTTCGATGCACCGGTCTATCCCCATCGCGATGCCATCGATGCACTCAGCGCACGCCCGGATGTCGCTTTGCTGATCTACCCGGTGATCGACATGGGCGCGCACGCGCATACCGGCTCGCGTGCGCGCCTGCTTGGCCCGCACCCCGATGCCGCGCTGCAGGCGCGGTTCTCGATGCAGGAGCAGGTCCGCACCGATACGCCGCCGACCTTCCTGGTGCATGCGCAGGACGACAAAGTGGTCTCGGTCGACAACAGCCTGGTGTATTACCAGGCGCTGCGGCGCGCCGGCGTCGCCACCGAAATGCATCTGTTCCCGTTCGGCGGCCACGGCTTCGGCGTGCGCATCCCGGCCGGTTTGACCGCCGCGCAGTGGCCCGAGCTGGCCCTGCGCTGGATCCCCTCGCGCCACACGGAGCCCGCGCGCCATGACTGATACCCCCGCCGATCTTCAACGGCGTCGTTTCCTGCGCGACAGTGCGCGCTACGCACTCATGCTCGGTGCTACCAGCCTGCCGCTGTTGCCGGCCTTTGCCGGGGTGCCCGGCCCGCGCCACGATGCCGCGCCGCTGGCGCGTGTACGCAGCGGGCGCCTGCGCGGGCAGCTCGAGCAGGGCGTGAATGTGTTCCGCGGCATTCCCTACGGCGCCGATACCGCGCCACGACGCTTCCAGCCGGCCGTGCAGGAATCGGCCTGGCGTGGCGTGCGTGATGCACTGGCGTACGGCAATGCCGCGCCGCAGGGCGGTAACGAAGGGCCGGGCAGCGAGGACTGCCTCTACCTCAACGTGTGGACCCCGGCGCTGCGCGACGGCGGCAAGCGGCCGATCGTGTTCTATATCCATGGCGGTGCCTACAACAACGGCTCGGGCAGCGACCCGCTGTATGACGGCAGCGCGTTGTGCCGGCGTGGCGACGTGGTCGTGGTCACGGTCAACCATCGGCTCAACGTGTTCGGTTACCTGTACCTGGCGCAGCTGGGCGATGCGCGCTTCGCCGATTCGGGCAATGTCGGCCAGCTCGATCTGGTCCAGGCGCTGCAGTGGGTACGCCAGCACGCGCCGGAGTTCGGTGGCGATGCGGGCAACATCACCGTGGTCGGCCAATCCGGTGGCGGGGCGAAGATCGCCACGCTGATGGCGATGCCGGCCGCACGCGGCCTGTTCCAGCGCGCGTGGACGATGAGCGGGCAGCAGGTCACCGCTGCCGGCCCGCGTGCGGCCACCCAGCGCGCGCAGATCGCGATGCAGGCCGTGGGGGCGGCCGATGCCGAGGCGCTGCGCACGATGCCGATGGAAGCGCTGCTGGCCGCCACCCGTGCACGCGATCCCTCGCGCGTGGAGAACAGCAGCCTGTACGTGGGCCCCGTGCTGGACGGTCGCTCGCTGCCGGTGCATCCGTTCTGGCCGGAGGCGCCGGCACAGTCCGCCGGAATCCCGATGGTGATCGGCAACACCCACGATGAAACCCGCGCCTTCCTCGGCAACGACCCGGCCAACTTCGCCCTGACCTGGGAGACGCTGCCGGCCAAGCTGGAAAAAGAGCAGTACGTGGACCTGCTGCCCTCGGTGGTGATCGCCGAGTACCGCCGCCTGTATCCGCACTACACGCCTTCGGAGGTGTTCTTCGCCGCCACCACCGCCGGTCGTTCATGGCGCGGTGCGGTGGAGGAACTGGAAGCGCGTGCACGCCAGGGCGCACCCACCTGGGCTTATCAACTCGATTGGGGCTCGCCGCTGGACGGCGGCAGGTTCGGTGCGTTCCACACCCTGGATATCCCGCTGGTGTTCGACAACATCGACCGCCCCGGTTCGCGCACCGGCAACGGCGAGGAAGCCAGCCGCGTGGCGGCCACGATGAGCGAGGCCTTGATCGCCTTCGCCCGCAATGGCGATCCGAATCATGGCGGACTGCCACGCTGGCAGACCTATTCGATCAACCGCCGCGAAACGATGCTGTTCGATGCCACCTCACAGCAGGCCGACGACCCGCGCGGTGGCGAGCGTCGTCTCTATCAGCAGGCACCCTTCATCCAACGAGGCACATTCTGATGCGGTGTACGTCCTGGCTGCTCGGCAGCGCACTGTTCGCCCTGATGAGCGCGGCGCAGGCCGCCGTGGATCCGGCGGTGATGGACCGCCCGGCACCGACCCCGATCCGCGCCAGCAAGATCGTGCTGGTCGGCGATTCCACCACGGCCGTGCAGGGCGGCTGGGGGCCGGCGTTCTGCGCACGGCACGTGACCTCGTTCCTGACCTGCACCAACCTCGCCCGCGGCGGCCGCAGCACCTACAACTACCGTGCCGAAGGCTCGTGGGCGCTGGCCGAGGCGGAGATGCGCATGCCGGGCTATGCGCAGACCTGGGTACTGATCCAGTTCGGCCACAACGACCAGCCAGGCAAGCCGGGCCGCTCCACCGATCTGCAGCGCGAGTTCCCGGACAATCTGCGCCGCTACGTGCGCGAGGTCCGCGCCGCCGGTGCACAGCCGGTGCTGCTGACCCCGTTGACCCGCCGCCAGTTCGCCGACGGCGTGCTGATCGATGATCTGGCCCCGTGGGCCGAGGCCGTGCGCACTGTTGCGCGGGAACTGGAGGTGCCGCTGGTCGACCTCCACGCACGCAGCCGCGCGGTGGTGCAGGCGCTTGGGCCGGTAGCCTCGATGCCGCTGGCACAGGCGGCCGCCACGTCTGCGCAGGTGAGTGCGGCGCTGGGCGGTACGACCGTGGGTGCAGCGCCCGTCGCTGGCGCACCCGTCGCGCAGAACAACGCCGCCACCGAGCCCATGGGGCAGGCCAAGGTCGCCTTTGATTACACCCATCTGGGCCCGGACGGCGCGGCGCTGTTCGCCACACTGGTCACCGAGGAACTTGCCCGTCAGGTTCCCTCGTTGCGGACGCTGCTGATTCCCTGATCAATAGGCAAGTCCGACGATTTCTTTCGAATGGCGGGGTATGTCGGAGATCGTGGGGCAAACGGATGTGATCCAGGTCAAACACGTTGTTCACCCGGATCGCCTAGACTCGGGGCATGCAAGACCAATGCAACCCGTTTCCGCCGTTCCATGGCCGCGATCGATTGATCGCCGCGGTCGACCATGCGGTGCAGCACGAGCACGCGCACCAGATCGCCACCACGCTGCGCTCGGCGTTGCGTGAGGCGATCGCCGACAGCCGCATCCAGCTGCCGGCCTGCGTGCATCGCCCCATCCAGGACCACTACGCGCGCCGCGAGCTGTACCGCAGCCCCGTGCACGGCTACAGCATCGTGGCGATGAGCTGGGGGCCGGGGCAGGGCACGCCGCTGCATGACCACAGCGGGCTGTGGTGCGTGGAGGGCGTGTGGCTGGGCCAGCTGGAAATCACCCAGTACCAGCTGCTGGAGCGTGATGGCGAGCGGTTCCGCTTCCGCCCCGAAGCGGCCGTGGTGGGCGACTGTGGCAGCGCCGGCAGCCTGATCCCGCCGCACGAGTACCACACCATCCGCAATACCAGCGATGCGGAGCTGGCGATCTCGGTGCACGTCTACCAGGGCGAGATGACCCGTAGTGCCATCTTCGAACCCGAGGCCGATGGCTGGTACCAGCGCCGCGTGCAGGTGATGGAAACCGACGCGGCCTAGGGCGCGACGGGCGCACCGCTCGACCCGACGCCGCGGTGGCGCGCATCATGCGCGTTGCACCCGGTTACCGACGTTCCGCCATGCCTACGCTGCCGTTCCAACAGGTCAATGTGTTCAGCCAGGATCCCCTGCGGGGCAATCCGCTTGCCGTGGTTCTGGACGCCCAAGGCATCGACGCGGCGCGCATGGCCGCGTTCGCGCACTGGACCAACCTGAGCGAGACCACCTTCCTGCTGCCGCCTACCGATCCGCAGGCAGACTATCGCGTGCGCATCTTCACCACGCTGGAAGAACTCCCGTTCGCCGGGCATCCCACCCTGGGCAGCTGTCATGCCTGGCTGGCCCATGGCGGCGTGCCCAAGGGCGAAGAGATCGTGCAGGAGTGCGGCATCGGCCTGGTGCGGATCCGCCGCAGCGCGGCGGGCCTGGCGTTCCTGGCGCCGCCGCTGCTGCGGGGCGACGCATTGGCGCCGGACCTGCGCGAACAGGTGCGACGCGGGCTCGGCGTGGCAACGCAGGACGTGGTGGACGCGCGCTGGGCGGACAACGGCACCGGCTGGCTGGCCCTGCGCCTGCGTGACCGCGCCGCGGTGCTGGCGATCCAGCCGGACTACGCGCAGCTGCAGGGGCTGAAGGTCGGCGTGTTCGGGCCGTGGCAGGCCAGCGATGGCGACGAGGCCCAGTACGAAAGCCGCGCCTTCATTGCCGGTGACGGCGCACCGGAGGACCCCGCCACCGGCAGCCTCAATGCCGGCATCGCGCGCTGGCTGCTGAGCACCGGCGAGGCGCCGGAGCGCTATGTGATCAGCCAGGGCACCGCGATGGGCCGTGCTGGACGGCTGCGGGTAGAACGCGTAGGCGAAGCACTATGGATCGGCGGGGACTGCGTGACCTGCATCGAGGGGCAGGTCACGCTGTGATCCGTCGCTGCCATGCATGGCATGGCACTACCGGTCCAGCACCACCAGGTTGTTGCGCTGGGTCACCTCGGCGGCGCCATCGGCCTGCATGACACGCACGCGCAGCCCACGGTGATCCCCGGCCGGCAGCGGCAGGCTGATCGTGGTGGTTTTCGGCACCAGATCGCTCGGCGCGGGCAGGCTGGGAATCTCCACCCGGGCAAGCTCACGGCCCTTGGCATCTTCCAGCACCGCCACGCCCACGCTGGTCGCGACGTGGCCCAGGCTGTGCACGGTCACCTGCACCTGGCCGCCCTCCACGCGGACATCGCTCCGCCCGATCCCGAGGTCGGCACGCTGCTCGACCGGCGTGCCGGACTGCACCAGCTCGAACTCGAACACCTGGCTCTGCCCCGGCGCGAAGCGCAGCGTGGTCGAGGCACTGCGTTCCAGCGCCAGATCGCGCGTGGTCGCCTTGCCGTCGATCCGGTCATCGCCGTCGCGGTCCACGCCGCTGGTCATCCGCCATTGCCCGGCGGTGACGTTCCAGGTGCTCATCTCCGCGTCCACCGCGCGCGTGCCCAGGTTGTAGGCGATCACCTTGAAGCGGTCCGGCGAAGGCGCGTGCACCAGCAGCGCCACCTGTTCGGCCGCGTCCGGCTGGGCGAAGCGCCAGCTCACGGTGTGGCCGGGCCAGCTCTGGTTGCGCTTGAGCGCGATACCGCCCAACCGCGCGCGCTGCAGGAACTCGCTCGGCGCCTCGACACGGTCGGACCACCAGTGGCCTTCGGTGTTCATGTACTCGCGCTGGGCCTTGGCCTGGATGCCATCAGCGTGCAATGCCTCCAGGTACTTCTTGTCGCCGGTGGCCTGCCACGCCATCAGACTGGAGAAGCCGGTGTTGCCACCGTCGGCATCGCTGATGAAGCGCGGGTTCCACTCGGCACCGCGGCCCAGCGCCTCGACGTAGTTCTCGCCCAGGTTGGACAAGGCACCCGGGCCACCGCGCTCCACGCGGTAGTCCAGCGCCTTGAGGTACTTGTCATCGCCGGTCCAGCGCCATGCCGCCCAGAAGGTGTGCATGATGTCGCCGCTGCCCGAGCCGTTGTTGAGCTCGCCGCCGCGGGTCTTGCCGGTCGCCCAGTGGATCTCGTTCGGCAGCGCCCAGCGCCCCTTGTCGTCGGTGTAGGCGTGGGCCAGGTAGCTGTCGGCCAGGCCGGTGACCAGCTTTCGGCCGGTCGGGTCGGCGTTGTACTGCCCGATCAGGAACGCCGGGTGCAGCACCGGGAAGGAGTACGGTTTCTGCCACTGCCAGTTCGGCTCGCGGTAGACCTTGTTGCCGCCGAACCAGTTGCTGGAGAACAGCAGATGCCCCTGCGGATTGGGCAGGATGATGCGTTCATCGAAGGCCTTCACCGTTTCCATCAGGCGCTCGACGGTGAGCGGATCGCCCCAGTTGAGGTAGAGCATCGCGCTGTTGGTGTTGATGCCTTCCTCGTAGGCATGCAGCTCGTCGGTCTCGATGGTGCTCAAGCCGTTGCTGAACATGCCATTGCGGTACACCGCGTCGGACAGTGCGGTCAGCGAGGCGTTGAGCTTGTCCGGCTGCACGCCCATCAGCGCCAGCCCAGGCCACTGCTGGGTCAGGTCGGAGTCGTCGGAGATGCCGCCGCCGAAGTCGCCATAGGCGATCTGGCGGTTGTCGATCCACCAGTCGATGAAGCGGCGTACGTACTTGAGGTCTTCGGTCTGGCGGAAGGCCCACAGCGGTACGCCCTTGGGCGCGTCGGGCTGGGTGAACGGCGGTTTGCCCTGGCTGTTGTAGCTGATGTAGTTCCAGTACAGCCGGCCCAGTTCGTGGTCCGGATCGACGCGCAGCAGATCGCTGAGGTCGGCATAGACGCGCGCATACAGGCGCTGGCGCTTGGAGGTGGTGTGCTCTTCGACCAGGAAGCCCCAGTTGTCGCGTACCTGATTGAAGCGGTCGGCGATGTGTTCCTTCTTCGCCTCCTCGCGGTCCTTGTAGACCATGCGGATTTCCGCCCCATCCAGCGAGGTCGCGTTGAAGCCGGGCGCCGCAGAGGCGATGGAGATCCACAGGCTGTCGGCGGTCAGGATGCGATCGCGCAGGTCCAGCCACAGGGTGCGCTTCTGGCCCGGCTTGACCGAGACCGACACGTCGATCATGTCGCGCGCCGGCCAGATCGGGTCCTTGATGCGGATGTTGAGCGGGATCAGGCCGTCCTGCGTGGCCGGCAGATCCAGCTTGGGCAGATCGATGGCGATGCCATCCAGGCCGTCATGCATGTTCTCCCAGCTGTGTGCCCAGCTGCGGATCAGCGGCTGCGCGGCCGGCGCGTCGCTCACGCCGGAGGGAATCAGCACGTGCACGATCGGCAGCGGCTGCGCGGGCAGCGTGTCGGCCGTGCGCTTGCGCGAGCCGGCGCCCTTGGGCAGCGCCATCACCGTGCTGCGTTCGGCCGCCGGGTAGCGGCCGTCGATGTACTCGCGCAGTGCGGCGATGTTGGTGTAATCCGGCAGCGCCTGGCTGTCGATCAGGTAGCGCTGCTTCACCGTGCCCTCCGGCTCGGCGGCGTCGCTGACCTGGTAGGCCCAGATTTCCTGGATCGGGGTTTCCTGCGCGGTATTGCGGAAGTGCAGCACGCCGCCGTCCTGGGCTGGAATGCTGTTGACGCTGCGGACCACGCCCTGCGGGCGCTGGAACAGGGTCTGTGCCGGCTGGCCGTCCACGCTGTGGCTGAGCCCGCCAAACGCTGCACCGCGCACTTCGATGCGGTTGACGGTTTCACCGGCCGGCAGGGTCAGGTCGAGCTGCTGGCCACCCTCGACATAGGTATTCCAGTCCGGCAGCTGGAAGTAATCATCCCGCCCGGCCAGCCGCGAGCGGTTGTAGACGCCCGGCCAGGTGGTCTCGGCGATGCCGTCGGTCGCCTTCCACATCCACTGCTTGTGGTCCTTGGTATCGGCGAATTCGATTTTGCGGATCGTGGTGGTCGGGGCACTCAGTGCCGGCGGCGGCGTGGCGTCCCACCCATGGCGATGGCGCCAGGCGCGCATCGGGTCAGGCGCGGCCACGGCCGTGGTCGGGGCAGCATTCCGGGCCAGTGCGGCCATGCCGGCCGGATCGAGCAGACGGTCGTAGACGCGGATCTCGTCGAAATCGCTGCCACGCAGGAAGTTGTAGCGGCTCTGCACCTGGTAGGGCGCCATCACGCGTCCGGCCAGGCCGAGCTGATCGAGTGCGGCGTCGTAGTCGGCGGTGGTCTCCTGGCGGGCAACCTCTTTGCCGTCCACGTA
Source organism: Stenotrophomonas sp. AS1 (assembly GCF_048957655.1). Taxonomy (NCBI): domain Bacteria; kingdom Pseudomonadati; phylum Pseudomonadota; class Gammaproteobacteria; order Lysobacterales; family Lysobacteraceae; genus Stenotrophomonas; species Stenotrophomonas sp. AS1. Next base: position 293,883 of record NZ_JARVXM010000009.1, read on the forward strand.
CAGGCGCACGCCGTGGTTTTCGTCCCAGCCGAAGGCGATGTGCTGCCACTGCTGCGGCGAGGGGTTCTGGTCGAGCTTGAACGACACGCGGGTGCGCGCCAGGTTGGCATCGGTGACGAAGGCATCGAAGCCGTGGCCGTTCCAGTCGATGCGCAGCCAGGCCATGTCCCAGCTGCTGTGGTCGGCATAACCAACCCGGAAGATCACGAACGGTGCTTCACCCACCGCGTAGCGCGAACGCCAGAAGAAGCCCAGCGTACCGCGTTGGGCCTGGATGTTGCCGGGGGCATTCCACGACAGCACGCCGTCATCGGCCCATTCGATCGCACTGCCACGCGCCCCGTCGGGAACCCGCTTCACCTTGTCCACGAAGTTGGGGACCGGGTCGCCCGCGGCGGTATCGGCCTGCAGGCCCTGGTCGGCCGACACGTGGAACAGCAGCTGGGGCGCGGTCTGCGCCCAGGCGGTGCCACTGCCCGCAAGCAGCAGCGCCAGCAGGCTGGCGGACAGGCGGGAGGGGCGGATCGAGGCGGCGACAACGCGATGCATGAGACCTTCCTTTCGACAGCAGAAACAGTACAGCGGAACCAGCAGCGGGGGTCAGCCGCTCAAGGTGGCCTCCCGCCCCGGCACCGCGCCCGCCATCCCGGAGAGAAGGATGCAAGCGGACGCGATACCTGTGGCGGAAGACGCAGCACGGTCAGAACTTGTAACGCAGGCCGAGGTAGTACTGGCGGCCCGTATGGGTGTAGCGATCCGGCAGCGACAGCGCTGAATCGACGTAGCGCTCGTCGGCGGTGTCGAGCAGGTTGATCGCCTCGAAGGTCAGCGAGAGGTTCTTGTTGACCTTGTAGGACATGTTGAAGTCCACGTTCTCCACGCTGTACTTGCCCTGCACGTCGGCGGTGGCGAACTGGTTGCCGTCCAGGTCCCACACGTTCTCCTGCGAGAGGATCGTGCTGATGTACGCGTCGCGGTAGCTGGTGGAGACGCGGGCGCTGAAGCGGCCGTCGTCGTAGTACAGGGTGGCGTTGTAGGAGTTCGGCGAGAGATTCAGCAGGTCGTTCTCGGTGTAGGTGGTGACGATCGTGCTGCCGGTGCCCGAGCTGAACATGTACTTGATCTTCGACTCGACGTGCGTGTAGTTCAGCTGCACGCCGAAGTTCTTCCAGAAGCCGGGCAGGAAGCTGAAAGGCTGCTGGTAGGACACTTCATAGCCCTTGAGCGGGCCGCCCGGGGTGTTGAAGTAGCTTTGTACGTTGAACACGGTGTCCGGGCTGAAGCCGGTCGGCAGCAGGTCCAGCGAGTAGCCCATGTCCGCCCAGGTGGTGAGCAGGCGCGTGCGCTGCACGTAGCTGTCGATGTCCTTGTAGAACAGCGCCGCCGACAGCAGCGCCCCTTCCTCGAAGTACCACTCCGCGCTCAGGTCGTAGTTGGTCGAGCGGAACGGATCGAGCTTGGGGTTGCCCAGGTTGATCGAGTAGCTGCGGTCGTCATCGAAGTACGCGGTGGGTCCCCCGCTGACGCTGGGCGACAGGTTGGACAGGGTCGGGCGGGCCATGGTCTTGGCCGCGCCGAAGCGCAGCACGAAGGTGTCGCTCAGGTCCCAGGCCAGGTTCAGCGAGGGCAGCCAGTCGTCATACTTGTGGCCGACCCGGGTGGCGACCTGCAGGCGCTCGCCGGGATCGGCGGTGGCGCTGGCCACGCCGAAGAACGGCGCGCAGGCCGAAGACAGATCGGTCGCATTGGCCGCGGTGCACGGCGCATAGCCATCGGCGGTGATCCGCGTCTGCACATAGCGCACGCCGAGGTTGCCACGGAACGCACGACCCAGCAGATCGGTGTTGAAGTCGAGCTGCAGGTAGCTGCCGTAGCTCTTCTCGTTGACGTCGAAGTTGTTGTTGGACGCGCCGAAGTGGCCCACGCTGGCCAGGCGGTAGTCGCCGCCCAGGGTACCGGTGTCGCAGTTGCAGTAGATGTCCAGCAGCTTGGCGATCTGGTTGAAGTCCGGCACCAGCCAGCTGTTGGGCAGGTTGCCGTCCATGCCCTTGCCGAAGCCGCTCAGCGTATCGCTCAGGTCACCCACGGTGACGCCGGCCGGCAGTGCCTGCGACAGGCGCCCGTAACTGATGTTGCGGAACTCCTGCGTGCTCATGTCGTAGTCCTTGTAGGCCAGACCGCCGCGCAGGGTGAAGGTGGGGCTGATATCGAAGGTCAGATCGACCTTGGCCGTGTCGAAGGCGTTGTCGACGTACTGCGGATTCAAGCGCACTTCGCTGATGTTGCCGCCACGCGCGGTGCCGTTGGCGTTGACCGGCGTGCTGCCGTAGCCGAGCCACTTCCAGTTGTCCACGGCGTTGAGATCGAACGGGAAGGACATCGCCGGCACCTTGCCGTTGCGCATGTCCAGCACGAAGCCGTCCAGGTTGCTGTTGTCGAAGCTGACCATCGAGAAGACCGGCCGCTCATAGTTCGACTCGGAGTGGCCGACCACGGCATCCAGGCGCACCGCATCGTTGAAGCGATGCTCCAGGTTCAGGCTGAACTGCTTGAACTCGGTGCTTTCTTCGATGGCGGTGGATTCGGTGCGGAAGTCGACGTTGTCGAACACGCCGTAGGTCAGGCGGTTCTGCTCATCGGCCTGCGCTTCGCGGACCACGATCTGGGTCTTGCCGCCGTACTGCGCGGTGCGATGCAGGTTGGCGCCGATGGAGTCTTCGCGCACGTTCTTGTCGAGCTTGGAGTACAGCATGTCCAGGTTCAACTGCGTGTCGTCGCTGACCTTGAACTGCACTGCGCCGGTGACACCCAGGCGCTCGATCTCATGTTCGGTGCGGATATAACGCGGGTAACGCGGGATCCAGGCGTTGGTCGCGGTCTCGTAGGCGGCGATGTTCTCGGCGGTCGCGGCCGGGCGATCCAGGCCGGGGCCGCAGTGGGTCGCATCGATGCCGTAGCTGCCCCAGCCGTTGCTGCGCGCCTGGTTGGCGGCGCTGCCGACACCGGCGGCGGTTTCATTGGCCAGCGGGTTGCGCGGGGTCTGCGGGTCGTAGCCGGCCGGGCTGCAGAAGCCGTAGGTGCCGTTGTTGGCCGCGGTGCTCTGGTTGGAGTTGCGGTAGTTGCCGTGCTCCCAGCGGACCGGGTTGTAGCCTTCTTCGAAGATGGTGCGCTTGCTGTAGGCCACCGACATCAGCGCGCCGACCCGGCCGTCGGCCCAGGTGTTGCTGATCAGCCCGGAGATGCGCGGGTCCTTGTTCCTGGAGAGTTCGTTGAAGCCGTACTGGCCGCCGAGCGAGGCCTGGAAGCCCTCGAAATCGAACGGGCGCGAGCCGCGCAGGTCGACAGTGGCGCCGAGAGAGCCCTCATCGGTCTGCGCCGACTGGGTCTTGTTGATCTTGACCCGGCTGAACAGCTCCGAGGCGAAGGTATTGAAGTCGAAGCCGCGGCTGCGGTTGACGCCGGTGGTGCCGCTGCCTGCGGTGGACAGCGCTTCCAGGCCGTTGATGCGCACGCGGGTGAAGTCCGAGCCCAGGCCGCGCACGGAGATCTGCTGGCCTTCGCCGCCTTCACGGTCGATCGAGACGCCGGCGATGCGCTGCATCGACTCGGCCAGGTTCAGATCCGGGAACTTGCCGATGTCTTCAGCGTAGATCGCATCGACCTGCTCGACGCTGTAGCGCTTTTCATCCAGCGACTGCTGCAGGCTTTCGCGGTAGGTCGCCTTGACCTCCACCTTGTCCAGATCGACCGCGTTGAGTGACGCGGCCTGTTCCGGCGTCTGCTGTGCCGCGGCGATGCCAGCCACGCCCTGCAGCGCCAAGGCGATCGATACCGCGAGCAAGGTAACCGGTGTCTTTTTACGGGTGTCGAGTCGTTCCATCGTGTGTAAGCCCCTCCCAGGGTTCGCCGCCATGCGACCGTGATGTTGATGAGTCATGACGTCCGGCCTCCCCCGGAGCGTCCAGCGCGCATTGCCGCGGTGACACCGCTGGTCATCCGAAACGTAACAAACCCTTCACGCGGCGGCATCTTGCGCCGCAGCAGCGTGCATTCGCTGGAGAGAGTCGTGGGATGGCAACGATGGCGGCGCGCGCGCAGCCGGCGGCGTGATCACTCACGCCGCCGGCGGGTACTGCCGTTGAATCAGAACTTGTAGCGCACGCCGAGCAGGAACTGGCGGCCGGTTTCGGTGTACTGCAGCGGCAGGCGACCGGTGGCCGGCGAGTAGACCCACTCGTCGGAGGCTTCGTTGGTCAGGTTGATGCCTTCCAGGCTCAGTTCGAGCTGGTCGCTGATCGTGTAGCGGATCGAGGCATCGATGACGGTGGTGCCGGTCATGCCGTGGTAACCGTCGAGGTTGAAGCCGGCTTCCGTACCCGGCGCCTGGGTCAGGTAGTCATCGCGGTTGGTCGCCGAGACACGGCCGGAGAAGACCTTGCCTTCGTAGAACAGCGTGGCGTTCCAGGACGACTTGGACAGGCCGGTCAGGTCGGTCTTCATCACCGGCTGGCCGGCCGCGTTGAGGTACTGGATCTGCGATTCCACCCAGGTGTAGTTCAACTGCACGCCCAGGTTGGACCACTTGCCCGGCAGGAAGGTGAACGGCTGGGTGTAGTTGGCTTCCACGCCGTGCAGTTCACCGCCCGGGGTGTTGACCGGGCGGCTGTAGGTGAAGTCATCGGCGGGCGAGGCACCGGTGCCGATCAGCAGCGAGGCGGGCAGGCCGCTGTCGGAGTACGGACGCACTTCGCGGGTGGTCTGCACGAAGCTCTCGATGTCCTTGTAGAACAGCCCGATGCCGGCCATCGCGCCTTCGGCAAAGTACCACTCGAAGCCGAGGTCGACGTTGGTCGCGCGGATCGGCTCCAGGTCCGGGTTGCCGCTGGAGATGGTGCGCGCACCACCGGCCACGGCCACCGTTGCGCCCGGCGTCAGGCTGCCCAGGCCCGGGCGGCTCATCACCTTGGCCGCGCCGAGGCGGATCAGGAAGTCCGGGGTGACTTCAGCCACCAGGTTGAACGAGGGCAGGGTGTCGTTGTAGGTGCGGTTCTCGGTGGTGGAAACCGTACCGGTGGCCAACGTGGACAGGCCGGTGGAGCTCTGCTTGGTGCGCACGTAGCGTACGCCCACGTTGCCCGACAGCGGCAGGCTGCCCAGTTCGGTGGAGAACTCGCCCATCAGGTAGGCACCACGGTCCTTCTCTTCGACGCTGCGCACGTTGTTGGCGCGCGGGGCGACGGCGAAGATGCCGCTGTTGCTGTAGATGTCGAACTGATCGGCAATCGCGTTCAGGTCCGGCACCACCCAGTTGGACGGGCTGCCGTTGATGCCCTTCAGGCCGGCCTGCTCGGTCATGTCCACCGGCACGATCTTGGTGCCATCGGCGAAGTTGGGCACGGCCAGTTCGCTGGCACGGCGCAGCTCGGTGGTCTTGAAGGTGTAGTCCTTGGCCAGCACGCCGCCCTTCAGGCGGAAGCCCGGGCTGATGTTCCAGTTGAAGTCGAGCTGGCCGGTATCGAAGTCATTGTCCACGTACTGCGGGCGCAGGCGGATTTCCGCCAGTTCCCAGCCCGCCGGGTTGGTCGGGTCGATGCCGTAGTTCAGCGTCGGGAACCGGCTGTTGCCCCGGTAGTCGTAGCTGTAATTGTCGACGTCGTACTTGTCCATGATGATCGTGGTCTGCACCGGGTTCTCGTGCTTGGAGCGCGAGATGCCGACCTTGCCGGACAAGGTGAAGTCATCGCCGAAGCGGTGCTGGCCATTGAGGCTGAGCTGCTTGAACTCGGTGCTCCACTCGTCATGGCGGTTTTCGGTGCGGATATCGACGTTGTCGAACTCGCCGTAGACCAGCGCATTGTTCTCGATCACGCCGTTCTTGACGATCATCGCCGGCTTGCCGACCAAGCGCGGCGTGGTGCTGGTGCCACGGCTGAAGGAGATCGCTTCGATGTAGTGCTCGTCGCGGGTCGCATCGATCTTGGAATACAGCGCATCCAGCGAGAATTCGGTGGCATCGCTCGGCTTCCACTGCAGGGTGCCGGTCACGCCCAGGCGCTTCTGCTCATGCTCCATCTGCACGTAGCGCGGGAAGCGCGGGTGGTAGACGTCGGCCGAACGGGCGGCGGCGAACGGCGAGGCCGCGTTGAAGTTGCCGTTGCTCGGGCCGTTGGCCCAGCGGCCGGTGTTGGAGCCCTCTTCCAGCGCCTGGCGCTCGGAGTAGGCCACCGACAGCAACGCACCGAAGGTGCCATCGGCGAAGGTGTTGGAAATCAGTGCGGCCATGCGCGGGTCGGCTTTTTCGGCCATCGCGTTGTAACCGGCCTGGCCGCTGGCGGCAAAGGTGAAGCCGTCATAGTCGAACGGGCGCGCGGTGCGCAGGTCGACCGTGGCCCCCAGCGAGCCTTCCTCGACGTCGGCCGAGGCGGTCTTGCGCACCATCAGCTGCGAGAACAGGTCCGAGGCGAACACGTTGAAGTCGAAGCCGCGGCCGCGGTTGGTGCCGCCGCTCTGGTCACCGGCACCGACCGTGGTCAGCGCTTCCATGCCGTTGATGCGCACGCGGGTGAAATCCGGGCCCAGGCCACGCACGGAGATGTTGCGGCCTTCGCCCGCTTCGCGGGTGATGACCACGCCGGGGATGCGCTGCAGCGACTCGGCCAGGTTCAGATCCGGGAACTTGCCGATATCCTCGGCGACGATGGCGTCGACCACGCCGGCTTCGCCGCGCTTGATGTCCAGCGCCTTCTCGACACTGGCGCGGTAGCCGGTGACGACGACGGTATCCAGATCGGTGGGGTTGGTTCCCGCATCCTGGGCCAGCGCGGTACCACTCAGCGCCAGGCCGATCGACAATGCGAGCAAGGTAACCGGTGTCTTTTTCTGCGTGTTCTGGACTTGCATGTTTTCCCTCTCCCAAGGTGCTACATGAAACAGCTATCCAACGACATGTCAGTGCAATGACACCGCTGGTCAGGGCGGACGTTAACAGCCCGTTACTGATCCGGCATCTTGCACCGCAGCAGACTTTCAATGTCCCGCAGACGCTTGCAGGACAATGGTTCCGACATTCGGGACAGGTGGACGGGGCGGCGTCCATCGCTAGAATGACACCGCTAGCCATTGCTGCTGGACGTCCTCGCGGCGTCCGCGGCCCTCACAAGGATCCAGGACCATGAGTCGTGTTGTCTGTTTCGGAGAGTTGTTGCTGCGCATGAGCGCGCCCGGCCGGGAGCTGTTGCTGCAGAGCCCGCAGCTGGCCGTGCACGCCGGGGGTGCGGAGGCCAATGTGGGTGTCTCCCTGGCCCATCTGGGGCATGCAGTGGCCGCGGTCAGCACGGTGCCGTCCAACCCGCTGGGCGAGTACGCCGTGGGCGAACTGCGCCGGCACGGCGTGGACACCGCGGCGGTGCGCCGCACCGAGGGCCGCATGGGCCTGTACTTCCTGACCACCGGCGCCGTGCAGCGTGCCAGCGAAGTGGTCTACGACCGTGCCGATTCGGCCTTCGCCAACAGCAGCGCCGCCGACTACGACTGGGACACGCTGTTGACCGGTGCCGACTGGCTGCACCTGTCCGGGGTGAGCCCGGCGCTCAACCCGGCCATGGCCCAGGCCACGCTGGCCGCCGCGCGTGCGGCGTGCGCGCGGGGCGTGAAGGTGTCCTTCGATGGCAACTTCCGCCCGTCGCTGTGGGCGCGCTGGCAGGGTGATGCACCCGGCATCCTGCGCGAGCTGTTCGCCTGCGCCGATCTGGTCTTCGCGGACTACCGCGATATCGGGGTGGTGCTCGGGGGTGAATTCGGGCAGGCCGATGTGCACGAGCGGGTCGATGCAGCCGCCGCGCAGGCCTTCGCGGCCTTCCCGCGGCTGCAGTGGATGGCCTGCACCCAGCGCACCCCGCACAGTGTGGACACCCATTCGCTCGGGGCGATGCTGATCGGCCGCGATGGCACCCGCGCCGTGGCACCCACCCGCGAGATGATCGGCATCGTGGACCGCATTGGCGGTGGCGATGCCTTCGCCGCCGGCATCCTGCATGGCATGATGCGCGGCTTCGCGCCGGACATGATCGTGCGCTTCGGCCTGGCCGCAGGCTGCCTGAAGCATTCCATCCCCGGCGATTTCAACCCTGTCAGCGAGGCTGACATCATGGCCCTCACGGGCGAGGAGCGATTCGATGTCCGGCGCTGATCCGCGCGTACGCGCAGTCCTGAAACTGGCCCCGGTGATTCCGGTGTTCACCCCGGAAAATGTCGAGGATGCGGTCGAGGTCGCGCGTGCCCTGTTCAACGGCGGCCTGCCGGTGATCGAAGTGACGCTGCGCACGCCGATGGCGATGGAGGCGATCCAGGCGATGGTCGAGGCCGTGCCCGATGCCGTGGTCGGCGCCGGTACCGTGTTGACGGCCGCGCAGATGGAGAAGGTCAAGCAGGTGGGCGGGCGCTTTGCGGTATCGCCGGGCGCGACCCCGCGCCTGTACGCCGCCGCGCGCGATACCGTTCTGCCGTTCCTGCCGGGCGTGGCGACCTCGTCGGAGCTGATGCTCGGCCTGGAGCAGGGCCTGGATACCTTCAAGTTCTTCCCGGCGGTGCAGGCCGGCGGCGCGGCCATGCTGTCGGCATGGAACGGCCCGTTCGGCGATGTGCGGTTCTGCCCGACCGGCGGCATCAGCGCGCAGACCGCGCGCGATTTCCTGCATCTGCCCAACGTGCTGTGCGTGGGCGGTTCGTGGCTCACGACGCGGGCGCTGCTGCAGGCCAGGGACTGGGCCGGCATCGAGCAGCTCGCGCGCGATTCGGCCGCGCTGGTCGGCTGAGCCCGCACGGCCTGCCGCCTCAGTGGCGGCGGGCCGTCGCCCCGACGCGGCGATACAGGGTGCTGCGACTGATGCCCAGCGCGCGCGCGGCCTGGGCGACATTGCCATGGCTGGCGCGCAGCGCATCGCGCATGGCGGTTTCGGTCATCGCCTCCAGACCCTCGGCCGTGGACGGCATCACCGGCGCAGGCGCCGCCTGCAGATAGGCCGGCAGCATGCCGTGCCGGATCACGTCACCCGGATCGCTCAGCGCCACCAGCGTGCGCAGGCAGGAACACAGCTGCCGCACATTGCCCGGCCAGGTGTATCCAGCCAGCGCCTCCAGCGCCGGGGTCTCCAGTTCGCGGCCCTGGCCCAGCCGCTGCCACAGGCCACGCACCAGCGCTGCACGCTCGGCATGCTCGCGCAGGGCCGGCAGGCGCACGCTGTGATCGGCGATGCGGTAGTAGAGATCGCTGCGGAAGTCACCGGCGGCCATTGCCTGGTCCAGATCGCGGTGGGTGGCGCAGATCAAGGCGAAATCCAGCTGCACCGGCTTGCCGCCGCCCAGCGGTGACAGCGTGCGCTCCTGCAGCACGCGCAGCAGCCGCGGCTGCAGCGCCAGCGGCATGTCGCCGATCTCATCGAGGAACAGCACCCCGCCCTGGGCCTGGCGCAGCAGGCCGGTGTTGCCGCTCTTGCGCGCGCCGGTGAAGGCACCTTCCTCGTAGCCGAACAGCTCGGCTTCGATCAGGCCTTCCGGCAGCGCCGCACAGTTGACCGCCACGAACGGCTTGTCGGCACGCGTACTGCGCCGGTGCAGCTCACGCGCGAAGACTTCCTTGCCGGTACCGGTCTCACCCTGCAGCAGCACCGGCAGCTGCGCATCCAGCACGCGGCAGGCGCGCTCGAGCACCTGCTGCTGGGCCGCATCGAACAGCGGCGTGGCGTCCACCCGCACCGCAGCTGCAGCGGCGCGCGCGGGTGCCGCGGGGGCCGGCCGCGCGGGCAGTGGCGAGCGTACCGTGGCGCCACCGGACGGGCTCACGTGGCCATACAGCGCACGTCCCTGGCGGTCGACCAGCGCGCCATCATCGTGCAGCCGCGCCAGCGGGCCATCGAACAACGCCTCGTAGGGCGCCCTGCCGATGTCGCCGTGGTCCAGGCCGAACAGAGCCAGCCCGGCACGGTTGGCGGCCACCAGGCGGCCATTGCGGAAGCCCAGCACGCCTTCGCGCGCGGTGCCGAGCAGCCCGGCGTCGTGATGCAGGCGGACCACCTCGCAGTCGCCCAGCCCTGCCTCGAAGTAACGGTGTTCGATGTGCGCCACCGCCTGCCGCGCCAGGACGCGGGCATGCAGGTGCTGCTGGCGCGCATCGCCGGAGATATCCAGTACCCCCACGCGCTGCCCGTAGGGATCGAAGATCGGCGTCGCCGAACAGGTCAGGATCGCGTGTGGGGCGAAGTAGTGCTCGCCACCACGCACCTCCACCGAGCGGCCTTCGACGATCGCGGTGCCGATCGCATTGGTGCCCACCGTGGTTTCATCCCAGCGCACGCCGGGCATCAGCGCCACGCGCCCGGCCTTGTCCAGAAACGCCGGGTTGCCCTCGGCATCCAGGATCCAGCCGGCTTCATCGGTCAGCAGTGCGATGCTGCCGGTCGCGGCGATGTCGGCGGCCAGGCCATCCAGCTCCGGGCGCGCCAGCCGCCACAGCGTTTCCTGGCGCTGCCGCAGTTCGCGCAGGCGCGCGTCCGGCAGCGGCTCGACCTCCGGCTGCGCATCCACCGAGAGCCCACCGCGCTGGCAGCGTTGCCAGGACTGCAGGATGGTGTCGGGCACGATACCGACCGGTGCCGCGCCACGTTCGAAGAACGAGCGGCGCGCATTGCCGACACGGTGCTGGAGCGGAAGCTGGGACACCTGGACTCTCCAGTGTCGCAATCTGCGACAGTTGTAGCGGGGCCTGTTCCGATAAACACCACACCCGGGGTTACCGCGCAATGACCGGCCGTGGTGCACTGCATCAGTTTCAGTGGCCCTCTCCAGTCCGTGCGCCGTGTAGCGCCATGCCGCACTGCACCACACCGAACCTGGCATCGTCCTTGCGCCATGGAACAGACCCCTTACCGGGCCTGTCCACTGCCATCCGGAGATGCACCCATGAATGCCGTCACGTCCGCCAAGCCGCACGCCACCGATCCGCAGTCCATCTTCAAGCCGCGCTACGGCAACTACATCGGCGGGGAATGGGTGGCGCCGCGCAGCGGCCAGTACTTTGAAAACACCACGCCGGTGACCGGCAAGGTGTTCACCGAGGTCGCCCGTTCCAACGCCGAGGACATCGAAGCGGCGCTCGACGCTGCCCACGCGGCCAAGACCGCCTGGGCCGAGACCTCGACCACCGAACGCGCCAATATCCTCAACAGGATCGCCGACCGCATCGAGGAAAACCTCGAGCTGCTCGCGCATGCCGAGACCTGGGACAACGGCAAGCCGATCCGCGAAACGCTCAACGCCGACGTGCCGCTGATGGCCGACCACTTCCGCTATTTCGCCGGGGCGGTGCGCGCGCAGGAAGGCAGCCTGTCGGAGATCGACAAGGACACCATCGCCTACCACTTCCACGAGCCGCTCGGCGTGGTCGGGCAGATCATCCCGTGGAACTTCCCGATGCTGATGGCCGCCTGGAAGCTGGCCCCGGCCCTGGCCGCCGGCAACTGCGTGGTGCTCAAGCCGGCCGAGCAGACCCCGGCTTCGATCCTGGTGCTGATGGAGGTGATCGGCGATCTGCTGCCCAAGGGCGTGCTCAACGTGGTCAATGGCTTCGGTTTGGAGGCGGGCAAGCCGCTGGCGTCCAACCCGCGCATCGCCAAGATCGCCTTCACCGGCGAGACCACCACCGGCCGGCTGATCATGCAGTACGCCAGCCAGAACCTGATCCCGGTGACGCTGGAGCTGGGCGGCAAATCCCCGAACATCTTCTTCGCCGATGTCATGGCCGAGGACGACGACTTCCTCGACAAGGCCATCGAAGGCTTCGTGCTGTTCGCCTTCAACCAGGGCGAGGTGTGTACCTGCCCGTCGCGCGCGCTGATCCAGGAATCGATCTACGAGAAATTCATGGAACGCGCGCTCAAGCGCGTGGCCGCGATCAAGCAGGGCAATCCGCTCGATCCCAACACCATGGTCGGTGCGCAGGCCTCCTCCGAGCAGTTGGAGAAAATCCTCTCCTACTTCGACATCGGCAAGCAGGAGGGTGCGCAGGTGCTGATCGGCGGTGAGCAGGCCAAGTTGGACGGCGACCTGGCCGGCGGCTTCTACGTGAAGCCCACCGTGTTCAAGGGCCACAACAAGATGCGCGTGTTCCAGGAAGAAATCTTCGGACCGGTGGTCTCGGTGACCACGTTCAAGACCGAGGAGGACGCGCTGGAGCTCGCCAACGACACCCTGTACGGCCTCGGCGCCGGCGTGTGGAGCCGCGATGCGTCGCGCCTGTACCGCATGGGCCGTGGCATCCAGGCCGGGCGCGTGTGGACCAACTGCTACCACGCCTATCCGGCACATGCCGCGTTCGGTGGCTACAAGCAGTCGGGCATCGGCCGCGAGAACCACAAGATGATGCTCGACCACTACCAGCAGACCAAGAACCTGCTGGTCAGCTATTCGCCCAAGAAGCTGGGCTTCTTCTGAGCCCGCGCCGGGCTTGATCCCGATCAAGGCGCCGGCATGCGGCCGGCGCCACAGTGCTGTCATTGGCAATCCACGGAGATCCACGCATGAACAAGACCATGAAGGCCGCTGTCGTCCGCGAATTCGGAAAGCCGTTGCGCATCGAGGAGGTCGAGGTGCCGCGTCCGGGGCCCGGCGACATCCTGGTGAAGATCGAAGCCTGTGGCGTGTGCCACACCGACCTGCATGCGGTGGACGGTGACTGGCCGGTCAAGCCCAACCCGCCCTTCATTCCCGGCCATGAAGGGGTCGGCCACGTGGTTGCGGTGGGTGCGGGTGTCAGCCACATCCGCGAGGGCGACCGCGTCGGCATCCCGTGGCTGTATTCGGCGTGCGGCTACTGCGAGCACTGCCTGGGCGGCTGGGAAACCCTGTGCGAAGCGCAGCAGAACACCGGCTACTCGGTGAACGGTGGCTTCGCCGAATATGCGCTGGCCAATGCGGCCTATGTCGGCCTGCTGCCGAAGGGCGTCGGCTTCATCGAGGTCGCGCCGATCCTGTGTGCCGGCGTCACCGTCTACAAAGGCCTGAAGGTCACCGATACCAAGCCCGGCCAGTGGGTGGTGATCTCCGGCATCGGCGGGCTCGGCCACATGGCCGTGCAGTACGCCAAGGCGATGGGCCTGAACGTGGCCGCGGTGGATATCGATGACGGCAAGCTGGCGCTGGCCGAGCGGTTGGGCGCGACGATCACCGTCAACGCGCGCAATACCGATCCGGCCGCGTTCCTGAAGAAGGAGATCGGCGGCGCGCACGGCGCACTGGTCACCGCGGTCTCGCCGAAGGCCTTCGAGCAGGCACTGGGCATGGTCCGCCGGGGCGGTACGGTCTCGTTGAACGGCCTGCCGCCGGGCAACTTCCCACTGGACATCTTCGGCATGGTGCTCAACGGCATCACCGTGCGTGGGTCGATCGTCGGCACCCGCCTGGACCTGCAGGAATCGCTGGAATTCGCCGAGCAGGGCAAGGTCGCCGCGACGGTCACCAGCGATTCGCTGGAGAACATCAACGACATCTTCGCGCGCATGCACGCAGGCAAGATCGAAGGCCGCGTGGTGCTCGACATGAACGCGTAGAACACACGGCGCGCTGCCGATGTACCTCGGCAGCGCCTGTTCCACGGTAGTGCCGGCCTCGCTGGCCGGCTCCCGGAGAATCCCGACCATGCCCGACCTCCCGCTCCAGGTAATGGCCACGCTCCCGGCCCTGCAGCTGATCGAGACATTGCAGGCCCGCCATGGCGACCTGCTGTTCCATCAGTCCGGTGGCTGCTGCGACGGCTCCTCGCCGATGTGTTTTGCCCAGGACGATTTCATCGTGGGCGACCGCGACGTGCGCATGGGCGAGATCGGCGGAGCGCCGTTCTACATCAGCCCCGCGCAGTTCGAATACTGGAAGCACACCCAGCTGATCATCGACGTGGTGCCCGGCCGGGGCGGCATGTTTTCGCTGGAGAACGGCGAGGGCGTGCGCTTCCTGGTCCGCTCGCGCTTGTTCAGCGATGAGGAGTTCGCGCAGCTCAAGGCCGCCGGCCGGGTCTGAACCACGCCGCGGCAACCCGTCCATAATGGCGGCTCTCCCGCCGTGACGCCCCTGCCATGCCTGTGTGGTCCGCCCTGAAGAATCCACTGCTGTCCGTGCTGGCCGTCGTGTTCGCGTTCGCGGTGATGGTGCTGGTCAACAGCCTCGGTTCCTGGCTGGTGCCGTTGCTGCGCATTCCGCCGGGCGGCGAGCCGCAGCTGGCCTGGGACCTGGCCTGGACGATCCTCAGCGGCATCGCTGCGATCGCCTTCGCCAGCCGTTATGCGCCCACCTGGCCACGTGTGCACGGCGGCGTGGTGTGGGCGGTGATCGCGGCCGCCTCGATCTACACCGCCTGGGATTTCGGCAGCGATTTCCCGTTCTGGTTCGTGGTGATCCTGCTGGTGTCGCTGCCGGTGCAGGCATTGGTGGGCCTGTGGGTGGGCACGCGGTTCCGGCCAGCGCACGCCTGATCAGCTGCCGGGCAGCACCTGCTTCACCTGCTCGATGCCTTCCCACGGGTCCTGCTTCAGCCGCTCCGCGCGCTGCAGCGCCTTCGCCATCGGGAAGGCGTCCGGCGCCGCGATGCGGCCCAGCTCTTCCCAGCGCAGTGGCACCGCCACGCCGGCTCCGGGCCGCGCCCGCAGCGACCACGAGCTCACACTGGTGGCGCCGCGCGCATTGCGCAGCCAATCGATGAAGATCACCCCGTCGCGCTTGGCCTTGCTCATCGTCGCCACATAGCGCTCCGGTGCCTGGGTGGCCATGGCCTGCGCAAACGCCTCGCAGAAGTCCTTGGCCTGCGCCCAGTCGGCCTTGGGCTGCAGCGGCACCACCACGTGCACGCCCTTGCCGCCGGAGAGCCGGACGAAGCTCTCCAGCCCGGCTTCCTGCAGACGCGCGCGCACATCGCGTGCGGCGGCCTTGATCTGCGTCCAGTTCACGCCTTCGCCGGGATCCAGATCGAACACCAACCGGTCCGGATGCTCTGGGTCATCGACCGTGGCGCCCCAGGGATGCAGCTCCAGGGTGTTCATCTGCACCAGCTGCAGCAGGCCCTCCACGTCCTCGATGTAGAGGTAGTCTTCGCGCCCGCTCTTCTGCTCCAGCGGAATCGCCTTGACCGCACCGCCCAGGCCGGTGCCGTGGTGTTTCTGGAAGAAGCAGGGCTTGTCCACCCCGTCCGGGCAGCGCAGCACCGACAGCGGGCGGTGCGCCACCTCGGGCAGGATCCAGCGCGCCATGCGGCGGTAGTAGTCGGCCACCTCGCCCTTGGTGATCTTCGCCTTGGCGAACACCACGCGCTCGGGGTGGCTGATCGTCACCGTGCTCTCGTCCTGCGCGGCCGCAGCTGCCTTCTTTCGCCCGCGCGTGCCGGCCGGGGTGGCGGAGGCCGCGGTAGTGGAGGCGGTAGGGGAGACGGCCGTAGCTGTGGCGCCCAGATCCTCGGCGTGTTTGTCCTCGCGCAGCCGCTTGAAGCTGGCCTGGCGCAGCAACCCTTCCTTGGCCCATCCACGGAACGCGACCTCCGCCACCAGCACCGGCTTCACCCAGTGCACGCTGCGTGCGGTGAACGGCACATGCGAAGGCAGCTCGACCACCGCGTCCTTCACCGTCAGCGGGGTCAGCTGCCTGGTCAACGCGCGCAGCGCGGCATCGTCGAAGCCCGTGCCGACGCGGCCGACATAGCGCAGCCCGCGCTTGTCCGGGGTCGCCATCAGCAGCGAGCCGAAGCCACTGCGCGATCCCTTCGGTTCGGTATAGCCGACGATGAGGAACTCATCGGTGTTCTCGTGCTTGATCTTGATCCAGTCGCGCGAACGCGCGTTGACGTAGGGCGCGTCGATCCGCTTGCTGATGATGCCTTCGAAGCCGGCCTCGCCACTGGCGGCAAACACCGCCGGGCCGTGGTCGCGCACGTGGTCGCTGTAGGCCAGGGTGCCCGGCGTGGCGCCCAGCAGGTCCTTGAGCAGGGTCTTGCGCTCCAGCAGTGGCACCCGGCTGAGGTCCACCCCGGCGATGCCGGGCATGTCGAACACCACATAGCGCAGCGGCTGTTTGGCGGTGCCATCGATGACCTTCTGCAATGCAGTGAAGTCACTGCGGCCCTGCGCATCCAGTACCACCAGCTCACCGTCCAGGCGCAGATCGCGCACCGGCAGCCGCTCGATCGCCTGCACCACCTCGGGAAAATCGTCGGTCCAGTTCAGCCCGCCGCGCGAGCGCAGCGACACCACGCCATCGCGCACATCGGCCAGCAGGCGATAGCCGTCCCATTTGATCTCGTGCAGCCACTGCTCGCCGTCCGGTGCGGTGGCACGGTGATCGGTCAGCTGGGGCTTGAAGTCGTGCGGGTAGGGCGTTGTGCGAGCGCCCTGCAGGGCCAGCGCGCGCTTGGACCAGCGCGCGTCGGCCTTGCGTTCGGCCTTGCGTGCGGGGCCCCCTGTCGCGGCCTTGGCCGGCGCGGTCTTCCTTGCCGGGGCAGCTTTGCTGGCGTTGGCAGCGGCAACCTTCTTCGCGCTCGTGCGCTTGGCTGCCTTCGGCGCCCCCTCCAACAGATCATCAGCCTCCATATCCCTGGCCTCCTCGTCATCGCGTTTGATCAGCAACCACTGGTGCTGCTTGCCCTTCATCGCGGTGCGCACCAGTTTCCACCCGCCCTTGAGCCGTTCACCGTGCAGGACGAAGTCCACCTTGCCGGCCGCGATCGCCTCCAGCGGGTCGCCATCGCAGGCCCAGGTGCCGTGGTCGTAGACGTCCACATGCCCGGCGCCGTAATGGCCGCTGGGGATATCGCCGGCAAACGTCGCGTAGGACAGCGGGTGATCTTCAACCTCCACCGCGAGCCGTTTTTCACCGACGCGCAGCGAGGGGCCTTTCGGCACCGCCCAGCTCTTGAGCACGCCATCGGCTTCCAGCCGGAAGTCGTAATGGCGCGAGCTGGCGTGGTGCAGCTGCACGACGAAGATCGGCCGCCGCGCCGGCGCGCCGCGACGCTCGGCATCCGGCTCGGGGGTGCCGTCGAAACGGCGTTTGCGGCGGTATTCCTGCAGGGACACGTCGGCTTACCCGGCTTTGCGCGCGGGCGCGCGCTTGGTGGTCTTCTTGGCCGCTTTGCCCGCAGTCTTGGTCGCCTTTTTGGCCGCAGTGGGTTTGGCGACCTTCGCCGTGGCCTTCTTCGCCGCTGACTTTTTGGCGGCCGGCGTGCGCTTCTTGGCATCCAGGCTCTTCTGCAGCAACGACATGAAGTCGACCACGTTGGTCGCATCGTCCTCGCGCGGGGCCGGCTCTTCCTCCACCTTGGTGGTGCCACCCTTGGCCTTGATCCGCTTTTTCAGCAGCGTGTGCAGGCGCTCGCGGAATTCATCGTGGTACTCATCCGGCTTCCATTCGCCGGACATGGAGGCGATCAACTGCTCGGCCATCGCCGTTTCCTTGCTGTTGATGCGGTACTCGGCGAGGCTGCCGCTGGGCAGCTTGTACTCGTCCGGGTCGACCAGTTCCTGTGGATAACGCAGGATCATCAGCACCAGTGCATCGCCGTGCGGCATCACCGCGCACAGGTATTCGCGCGTACGCACCACCACCCGTGCGATGCCGACCTTGCCGGTGCTGCGCAACGTTTCGCGCAGCAGCACGTAGCCTTTCTCGGCTTTCTTGGCGGGCACCAGCAGGTAGGGCTTCTCGTAGTACCGCGGATCGATGGTGGCGGCGTCGACGAAGGTCTCCACCTCGACCGCCTCATGGCTTTGCGGCGCGGCCGAGCGGATGTCGTCTTCCTCCAGCACGACATAGCTGCCCTTGTCGTACTCGTAGGCTTTGACGATCTCTTTCCACGGCACTTCCTCACCGGTATCGGCGTTGACCCGTTCGAAGCGGATCGGCTTGCGGTCGCGCGAATCCAGCATGCGGAAGTGCAGGTCGACATTGCGTTCGCCGGACATCAGCGACACCGGGACATTGAGCAGCCCGAATGACAGCGTGCCGGTCCAGATCGGTCGGGCCATGGTGGCGCCACTCCAACACTACAGGGAGGGCAGCTGTACCGCGGCGCACGTGAAACGCCTGTGTCCGGCCTGTGCAGGCCGTGGCTGCACGCCCGCGGTTACTGCAGCAGGCCGTGCACCGCCGCCGCCGGCATGTGGTCCAGCGCCAGCCAGGCATCCTCGACCACCGCCCGTGCCTGGTGCCAGCCCAGCCGCGATTGGCCGCGCATCTGTTCCCAGTGCTCGGCCAGCTCGCCGTCGGTGTCATCGGCGCCGCGCGGCCAGTCGGCGTAATGCGTGGTCAGGGCGAAGGCATAGGCCGGGTACAGGTCGCGCCAGCTGCGGCGCCCCTGGCTGCGGCGCTGCTCGTAGTCACTGCGCATGTACTGCAGGTAGTCCTGGGCGACCGCCTGCGCGTCTTCGGCGCGGTCGCGGCGCGCGCGGCGCCCGCTCCGTTCCGGCTGCAGGTAGGCGTTGAACAACGCAGGTGCGGCACGGCGGTCCAGGCGGGGCATGACACGACTCCGACAGCGGTGGGGGAGGCAGGAATAGACCCGCCGCCGTTATCCAGCCGTGACAGATTCGTTGACGCACCGGGATTCGCAGCGACTTCACCCGCCGCGCGCTGTAGTGGGCTGCACAGCAACTGGAGAACTCCCATGCCCCGCGATCCCCTGCGCGATGCCACCGCCCCGGTCCCCGGCGAGCAGCGCGCCAAACATGACAACCAGGACGCCGAAGACCGCGGCGCCGGCATGTCCGTGCCCGACGAGGAACCCGATCACCTGCCGGTGGCCGTCACGTCCGATCCCGTCCCGCGCGACCGCAAGGATTCGGCGGCCGGCGAGAAAGGCCCCGCCGGCCATCATCGCCGCGAAGATGAATACCAGCGCCGCCAGCGCAAGGAACACGCCAGCGACAACCAGGACGAGGCGCTGGAAGAGACCTTCCCGGCCAGCGACCCGACCTCACCGTTCGTGCCGGCCAAGCCGCCCAGGTAAGCCGCTCCGATCAGGGCGCCCACTGCCACTGCAGGCCCACGTTGTAGCGACGATCCGGGCCGGGCTCGAAGAAGCGCTGGTTGCCATCGTTGACGATCACCGAGCCGATGTAGCGCTGGTCCAGCGCGTTGTCGATCCGCGCGAAGGCACGCAGCGTGCCCTGCGTGGTGGTCCAGCGCCGTGACATTTCCAGGTTGAGCAGCGCGTAGCCCGGCGCGCGTTCCGTCGCCAGGTCGTTCACCACGGTATCGCTGGAGGCCACCACCTCGCCCGCCCACTGCCACGGGCCCGGTCGGTACTGCACCCGCGCGTTCCACTGCTGACTGGGCACGCCGGGCAGGCGTGACCCGGCCGCAACCGTGTTGCAGCCGCTGGCCGCGCACAGCGCATACGGGTCGCGCACGGTGGCCTCGATCCAGGTGTAGGCCAGCGATAGATCCGCCTGCGTACCCAGCGGCTGTACATAGCTGGCTTCCGCCCCCTGGCGGCGGGTCCGGCCGATGTTGCGGTAGGTGCTGCGGCCGCCGCTGTTGCTCGCCACCGCCAGCTCGTCATCGGTATCGGCGCGGAACAGCGCAGCCTCGACCTGTGCGCCACTCTGGCCGTGCCACTTGCTGCCCACTTCCAGGTTGCGGCTGCGGGCCGCCGAGAGATCCAGCGCCAGCCCGGCCTGGCCATCGGCGCGGTAGCCCAGCTCGTTGAAGGTCGGGGTCTCGAAGCCACGCCCGGCCGAGGCATAC
This sequence comes from Stenotrophomonas sp. AS1, assembly GCF_048957655.1. Lineage (NCBI taxonomy): Bacteria > Pseudomonadati > Pseudomonadota > Gammaproteobacteria > Lysobacterales > Lysobacteraceae > Stenotrophomonas > Stenotrophomonas sp. AS1. Next base: position 313,656 of record NZ_JARVXM010000009.1, read on the forward strand.
AGCCGCCACGCATCGCTGGCGCGGAACACCACGCCGGCCACCGGGGTGGTCGCTTCGTAGCGACGCGACCCGCTGTCGTCGGGATTGCCGGCGGTGATGTAGTGGTCGTTGGAGCGGAAGCGGACGGTGCTGTGGCGCATACCAAGCAACAGCGACCAGCGCGGCGCCCACTGCCACCACGCCTGCGCGAACTGGTCCAGGTTCTCGACCCGGTCGCTCTGGTCACGGCGCAGGCGGCCCTTGATGCCCACCTGATCACCCACGAAATTCTCGTAACCGCGGCGATCCTGCTGCTGACGGTCGGCATTGGCGCCGATCACCACGTCCAGCGGGCGTCCGGCCCAGTCGCCGTGCCAGGCCCAGCGCGCGTCGAGTCCACCGTAATCGCCGTCCAGATCGATCACCCCGCCGGCATGCAGCGGGTTGGCCTGCGGCCCCGGCGGGATCGCCAGGTACTGCTCCACGCTGCGCTGGCCGGCGTAGCCCATCGCACGCCAGGTCTGCGCCCCTTCGGTGCGGGTGAAGACCAGCCCGGCCTGGGCCTGGCGCACGGATTTGCGGGTGTTGTACTGGGTGGCCACCGCGGTGGCCTGGCGCGGGTTCTCGCGCACCTGGGCGCGGGTCAGGCCGAGTGGATCCTGCGCGTCGGGCGCATCGAAGTAGTTCAGCACCAGATCCAGCTGGCCGCCGCCGACATCCGTACCCAAGCGGGCGTTGACCGATTCGCGCCGGGCCTGGCTGTGGTCGCGCCAGCCATCGGTGCGGAAGTGGTTGGCGGCCACGTTGTAGCGGATCGGGCCCTGCACGCCACGCAGCTGGGCGCCGGCGCTGACAGTGTTGTCGCTGCCGGTATCCAGCCGCAGGCGCCACGGGTCGCCTTCGGCACCGTCCGCGCTCCACACCTGGACCACGCCACCGGAGGAGTTGCCGTACAGCGCCGAGAACGGCCCGCGCAGCACCTCCACGCGCTGCGCCGAGAGCAGGCTGGCGTGGGAGAGCTGGCCCTGGCCGTCGGGCATGGTGGCCGGCACACCGTCCACCAGCACGCGCACGCCGCGCACGCCGAAGGTCGAACGCGCGCCGAAGCCGCGGATCGAGAGCTGGGTGTCCTGCGCGTAGTTCTGACGATCGCGTGCGACCACCTCGGGGATGCCGTTGAGCGCCTCGGAGAGCTGGGCCAGCGGGCCGGTACGGTCTTCATCCACCCAGACCGTGGTCAGCGAGGCGGGCAGGTCGATATCGGCCACCTGCGCCACGCGCGCAGCCTGGACCTGGACCGTGGGCAGCCGCTCGATCGGGGCGGTGGGAGCGGGGGTGTTCTGGGCCTGCGCCAGCGACGGCAGCAACACGGCCGAGGCCAGCGCACAATGGCGGGCCAGCGGGGTAAGACGGAGCATGCGGGGCGGGATCCTCGGTAAATGGGCGTGCCGCACGCCATGGTACGGAAGATGACGTGACGACGGCCTCGGCGCCCTTGGCAGGGCTTTGTTACGATGGGTCGGTTTTGGCTGATTCTGCCGCCAATCCTGCGTCGCGCCACCCTCCCCCTTCCGTCATCCGAATGAGTACCGCCGTGTCCTTCTTTGCAAATGTGGAACTGGTCCCAGGCGACCCGATCCTGGGCCTGACCGAGGCTTACAACGCCGACAGCCGTCCGACCAAGGTCAACCTGGGCGTGGGCATCTATTACGACGAGAGCGGCCGCATCCCGCTGCTCCGCGCCGTGAACAGGATCGAACAGCAGCTGGCCAATGACGCCAAACCGCGCGGCTACCTGCCGATCGACGGCCTGCCGGCCTACAACCAGGCCACCCGCGAGCTGGTCTTCGGCAAGGATTCGCCGCTGCTGGCCGCTGGCCGCGTGGCCACCTCGCAGACCATCGGCGGCAGCGGTGCGCTGCGCGTCGGCGCGGACCTGCTGCACAAGCTGCTGCCGCACGCCACCATCGCCATCAGCAATCCGAGCTGGGAAAACCATCGCGCGGTGTTCGGCGCGGCCGGCTTCGACGTGGTCGATTACACCTACTTCGATGCCGCCACCCATGGCGTGGACTTCGACGGCATGCTGGCCGACCTCGGCAAGCTGCAGCCGGGCACCGTGGTGCTGCTGCACGCGTGCTGCCACAACCCGACCGGTGCCGACCTCACCGTCGCGCAGTGGAAGCAGGTGGCCGAGCTGCTGAAGGACCGCCAGCTGTTCCCGTTCATCGACATGGCCTACCAGGGCTTCGACAAGGGCATCAGCGAAGATGGCGCCGCCGTGCGCATCATCGCCGAGGCCGGCATCGACAGCTTCGTGGTCGCCAACTCGTACTCCAAGTCGTTCTCGCTGTATGGCGAGCGCATTGGCGCGCTGTCGGTGGTCGCCCCGGATGCGAACGCGGCCAAGGCGGTGCAGTCGCAGGTCAAGCGCATCATCCGCACGATCTACTCCAGCCCGTCCAACCATGGCGCGGCGCTGGTGGCCGGCGTGCTCAACAGCGTCGAGCTGCGCCAGCTGTGGGAAGCGGAACTGACCGAGATGCGTGAGCGCATCCATGCCCTGCGCCATGGCCTGGTGGAGAACCTGGTCGCCGCCGGCGCACCGGAGTACGCCTTCATCAACGACCAGGCCGGCATGTTCTCGTACTCAGGCCTGAGCCGCGCCCAGGTGGACCGCCTGCGCGACGAGTTCGCGATCTACGCGGTGGGCACCGGCCGCATCTGCGTGGCCGCACTGAACCAGGGCAACCTGGCGTACGTGGCCAAGGCCGTGGCGACCGTCAGCAAGGGCTGAGCGGCATCGCCCCCGTGAGGAAGAACGGCCGCCCTGTGCGGCCGTTTTTCTTTGCCGCGCCGGCAGCGCGTTGCGCGCGGTGGGAACGGTTACGGCGGCCCGCGCCTCGTAATGGCTCCGGGGAAGGGCGACAATAGGCGCTTCCCCTTTGAAGGCCGCCTGATTCCATGTCCCAGACGTCGCTGACCCGCTATCTGATCGAAGAGCAACATGCCGGCCGCATCAACGCCGATCTGCGCCAGCTGATCGCTGTCGTTGCCCGCGCCTGCACCAGCATCTCCATCGCGGTCAGCAAGGGCGCGCTGGGCGGTGTGCTCGGCGAAGCCGGTACCGGCAACGTGCAGGGTGAAGCGCAGAAGAAGCTGGACGTGATCAGCAACGAGATCCTGCTGGAAGCCAACGCCTGGGGCGGCCACCTCGCGGCCTGCGCCTCGGAAGAAATGGATCACTGCCAGCCGGTGCCGGACACCTACCCGCGCGGTGACTTCCTGCTGCTGTTCGATCCCCTCGATGGCAGCTCCAACATCGACGTCAACGTCTCGGTCGGCACCATCTTCTCGGTGCTGCGCTGCCCGCCGGGCACCGAACAGCCCAACGATGCCAGCTTCCTGCAGCCGGGCACCGCGCAGGTCGCGGCCGGCTACTGCATCTACGGGCCGAGCACGCAGATGGTGCTCACCGTCGGCCACGGCACGCACGCGTTCACCCTGGACCGCGAGAAGGGCGAGTTCGTGCTGACCACGCCGGACATGCAGATTCCGGCGGACACCCAGGAATTCGCGATCAACATGTCCAACCAGCGGCATTGGGAAACCCCGATGCAGGGCTACGTGCAGGACCTGCTGGCCGGCAAGGAAGGCGCGCGCGGCAAGAACTTCAACATGCGCTGGATCGCCAGCATGGTGGCCGACGTGCATCGGATCCTGACCCGCGGCGGCATCTTCATCTACCCGTGGGACACGAAGGATCCCTCCAAGGCCGGCAAGCTGCGCCTGATGTACGAAGCCAACCCGATGGGCCTGCTGGTCGAACAGGCCGGCGGCGCCGCCACCACCGGCCGCGAGCGCATTCTCGACATCCAGCCCGATCAGCTGCACCAGCGCGTGCCGGTCTTCCTCGGCTCGCGCAATGAAGTGGAAGAAGCCACCCGTTACCACCGCGAACACGACAGCGCGGCAGGGTGATTTCCTACGCAGGGCTGGCCGCCTGGTCAGCCCTGTTGCTACGTGGCAACGGCGTGACATCGGCCACGGCAGCGGTCACCATCGGCCATTCGTGCCCACGGATGACCCCATGACTGCCGACGCGCCGCTCGATTTCATCGAAGTAATCCACAACGCCGTCCCCAACGAGGTCTGCGCGGCCCTGCAGGCCCAGATGCGATCCAGTGCGCAGTTGCAGCCGGGCGAAGTGGGCAGCGGTGTGTTCCCGGAACTCAAGCACAGCAAGGATCTTCGCATCAGCGGGCGCCCCGAGTGGCGGCAGGCCGAAGCGGTGCTGCAGCAGGCGGTTTTCAAGGGTTTGCTGACTTATCTACGCCGTTATCCACAGGCCCTGATCTCGCCGCTGATGTTGCAGATCCAGGACAGCGACGGCCAACCGCGCCGGTTGGCAGCCGAGGATTTTCCCGACATGGACGACGCCACGCTGTCCGACCTGGCCCGCACCTGCCTGCGGCCCGGTGCCATCAATCTGCAATGGTATGCCGCGGGCGAGGGTGGCTATCCGTACTGGCACTGCGAGCTGTACCCACGCGATCCGGCTGGCGAAACGCTGCACCGCCACCTGCTGTGGACGCTCTACCTCAACGACGATTTCGACGCCGGCGAAACCGAGTTCCTGTTCCAGGGCCGCAAGGTCGCACCGCGCACGGGCAGCCTGTTGATCGCACCGACGGCGTTTACCCACACGCACCGGGGCAACCGGCCGCAGGGCGGGGACAAGTTCATTGCAACGAGCTGGGTTCTTTTCCAGAGTGCGCAGAAATTGTTTGGTGGGAATTGAGCGCCCTGCCTGGCGATCGCCTCTTGCCGCGTTCAATCATCACGTGAGCGGACAGAACCTGTGCGAAAGGGCGAGCCGCGCGTCGTTGCCGATATCAGTAGATATCGACAGACAGCTCCAACGAAAGACTGGCCAACTCGATCATCACGTGCGGCTCAAGGGTGAACCCGACCGAATCCTCTTTGAAGACACCGACAAAGAGTTCCGTGCGGCCACCGTCGAGCGCGGTCTGCGCGAAGAATCCGCGATACCGCTCAATGCGCCTCAGCAGCTCACTCAGCCCATCCGTAAAGACACCCGGTGTCTTCTCGACGAGCGGAAAGCTCCAGTAGGTGCAGCGGTAGAGGCCCTCAAGGGGATCGCCAAACGGAGTCGTCCTCTGCGTTCCAACGCTGTGACTGACCTCTGGTATCAAGCATAGCGCCCCGGTAATCGCGTCACCCGACAGTGTCGGATGCCATATCCGGAGTGACACGGTGAAGTACTCGTCAACCACGGATTGACCTGTCCTTATCTTGAAAGCGACGCGATGCTCTCCGAAGCCTGGATCACTTTCGGCGGTGCGCGCTTGCACGCAGCATCGTCATGATGGTGACGACACTCAGGAACAAAGTGAACAAGCCGAAGAAAGCCAGCGCGTACTGGTGCACGCCGGTAAATTTCCCGTCTGCAATCCTGCAGAGAGCATTCACTCCCGTCGCAATCGTGATCAGGACGAATACCACGAGATTTACCATCCTCCAGTGATGGTCCAGCATGTGCTTGCTCCTTGGCTTGAGTTCAACGTCTCGATCAACGCCCTTCCACTCTATCCGTCCAAATGCTTGCCGGTTGAGCAAAGCTTCGCTCCAACCCGCGTCATCGATCACCGGCCGTATCGGAACGACTCGCGCGGCCTCGGCGAGTGGAAACCGTCGCTCCCACAGTTCCAAGGATCGCCAACGACAACCCAACCAGCTCCTGTTCGCCTAGAGGAACACGGTAGGCAACTTTCAGCCCCGTAAGTACCACGAAGTTCACTGGGAGCATCCACAGGTAGGCGATCCCAAGTCGATGAATCCATTTCATCCCAACGCGGTCTCCTTGCAGTCGCAGGCACCGGGTGACACGGGCGACCCATGCGTTACCAAGTCGCCAGCACAACCACTACGGCTGCAACCAGCACCGCCAACACCATCACGGTGATCAGCACATTGCGCCCGGTGCGCTTCGCCTTCGCCTTCAACCCGGCCAGCACGTCCAGATCGAGATAGAGACGATCACCGCCCGCGTCGCGGATGACGCCGTTGTCGCGGTAGTACTTCAGCGCTACCTGCAATGCAGGGTCGATGCTGTCCGCCGCGATCGCGCTCTGCGGCGACAGCGCCTGATGGCCGGTGAAGTGTGCGATCAACGCGTCGCGCTGCTGCTGCACCGCGGCGGTGATGGCGGCGTTGATCGCGATGTTGGCCGCGTTCGACGCGGCCGAGGTGGCTGCCGATGACATGTGGTTCCCCTGGATATCCGATATGGACGTCAGGCCACCGCGGCGCGGTGCCTTGCCCCGATTGTTGGTCGGGCGCGCCCCAATGTCCACCGGTTGCTGATCAGAACAACGAGCCCTGCGGTGACTCCGCCCGCGGCGGCAACGGCCGCAGGAAGCGGGTGCAGTCCAGCTTCGGCCAGTGGCTGTGCTGCGCGTCGAAGCCCAGGCGCTTGCGGGCCAGCTTGAAGCGGTTTGACAGCAGGTCGGCGTAGACGCCTTCGCCGCGCATGCGCGTGCCGAACTGGCTGTTGTAGTCCTTGCCGCCACGCAGCTGGTTGATGGTGCTCATCACGTGCGTGGCGCGGTCCGGATGGTGGGTGTCGAGCCAGTCGCGGAACAGGGGCGCCACTTCCAGCGGCAGGCGCAGCAGCACGTAGCCGGCCGTGGTGGCACCGGCATCGTGGGCGGCCTCGAGCACGGCTTCCAGCTCGGCATCGTTGATCCACGGGATCACCGGCGCGACCATCACCCCGACCGGGATGCCGGCATCGCTCAGGCGACGCATCGCGCGCAACCGTGCATGCGGGGCCGAGGCGCGCGGCTCCAGCTTGGCCGACAGATGCGGGTCCAGCGAGGTCACCGAGAAGTGCACGCTGACCAGGTGCTTTTCAGCCAGCGGCGCAAGCAGGTCGATGTCGCGCTCGACCAGCGCGTTCTTGGTGATCAACGAGAAGGGGTGCTGGGTTTCCAGCATCACCTCGATCAGCTGGCGGGTCAGTTTGAGCTTGCGCTCGATCGGCTGGTAGGCATCGGTATTGATGCCCAGCGCGATCGGCTGCGGCACGTAGCCGGGGCGCGAGAACTCCTTGCGCAGCAGCTGCGGCGCATTGGTCTTGGCGAACAGCTTGGTCTCGAAGTCCAGACCGGGCGAGAGATTGAGATAGGCGTGCGAGGGTCGGGCAAAACAGTACGAGCACCAACACTATATGTGTTCGAGGAAAAGTGTTCAGCACTGCGTCCCCTACGGCGGCTTCCCTACAGACTACCTGCGGAGTTCCGTCCTCTTGTATTCCAGCCCAAGGCGGTAAAGGGTAGGTTAGCCGGGCATTGCGACTACCCCCAGACTTGAGGCTCTGCGAGCAGGCCAATTCAGGATGAATTCTTCCTGCTCCGCAGTCTCCACTGCACCAGGGCGCACCGAGCGCACCTTAGCGATCGCATCGATGCCGTCTGGAGCGCAGCCCGTGTCAATGAGAAGCATCGACGCCACGGTCCCCGCTCGCCCTAGGCCTCCTTTGCAGTGCACCACGATCCTGCTTCCGGACAAGAGCTCGGCTGCGAACTGGGGTCCTGTGGATTGCCATGGCAGAAGCAGCCGTGCATCAGGAGCCGCACCATCCTTAATCGGTAGGCCGTGCCACATCAAGCCATGCGCTTTGGCACGCTCTGCCAAGGAGGTAATTCGTAGCTCTTCGAACTCCCACGGCTCAATCAACGTGATCAGATGCTGTGCTCCCCACGCGACTATCGACGCCAGATCGATATCCAAGTCTCGGGCCCAAGACCCCGTCATTGCGACGTCCTGATATTTTCCCGGTGCAAAGGTAACGCCGATCGCACCGCCATTCACGCCGATAGGCAGCGTCGCAATCTGCAGTGGATGAGAATTACTTGTTCTGCTCACCTGCGCTCTCCGAAATCAATGGCCCTGTTGGGCGAGAAGCGAACGCTGCGCCCTTTTAACCTGAAAGTCCAACGGTGAGCCTAGTGGTACGGATATGGTCTTACTGAATCCCATAAGCAGCGCAGAATCGCCCAACGCCTGAGAGAGGGGCCAGGCCCCATTCGACGTTGGAACGAGCCTGGAGGACGCGGTTCCAGAGAGCAGTGAGGCCCAGTTCCAGCCTCTGGCCGGCACCATCCTTACTGGGCGGCCGCTATCGGCCAGAAGCGGCAGCAGGCGCGGCGATACCTGAGGCAATGCGATCTGATCGGAGTGGGCTTAAGCGACGCCCTCCCTCGAGCGCCAAGCCATAACTGGATCAGGGGGGGCTCCAACTCAGGGCTCTCGACAACTCAGCTTGACTGCCTCTATTCTTCCTTTCATGTCCGCCTTCTCGGCCCGCCACCGTCGACTCATCCGGTTCAGCCTTTTCGTGCTGATGCTGTTGAGCGTCGTTGTTCGGCCGATCGTGATCCAACAGGGCGAGCTCCATACTGCCGAGCACGACATCGCTGCAACGGCAGAGCACGGGCACTCACACGGTCCTGGAACTGGCGACAACGTAGATCCGAAGCATGCATCGGGCGTGCACAGCGTCCTTCACCAGGCCGATGTGAGCTTTGCCGGCATGCTGGTGTCTTCGAATCTGAACCTAGCAACTGTTCCGCCGGCATCTTTACTGCCCGGCCTGCACTCCGTCGATGAGCCCTCTGGTCATCGCGGCTCGCCATTCAGACCTCCGATCGTCTGACGACACCTGCCGCGCTGTAGCGGCCTGAGCGCGCTGTCCACCCAATGTTGGCCGGCAGCGCGTCGTCATGACCATCGTCGGAGATTTTCCGTGAAATTACGTAGTTTGTGGGCGCTCGCCATAGCCGGCGCCTACGGTGTGGCCGTGCCTGGCCATGCCGCTGAAGTGCTGCGCTTGGAGGATGTGGTCGCCCGCGCCCTCGGCACCCATCCCAGCGTCCAGGCAGACACCGCTCGACTGGAAGCTGTCAGAAGCCGGGCGGGCCGGGAGGCATTGCCTACGCCGCTCGTGCTGGGCGGCGAGCTTGAAAACGTGGCTGGCTCAGGCGGCCTGAGCGGCCTAGACGCCGCCGAATCCACCTTCCGCATCTCCAAGGTTCTAGAACTGGGTGGGAAGCGGGCTGCGCGCCAAGCGCTCGGCGGCGCCGAGGTGGACGCTGCCCGAAGCGAAGCGGACGTCACCCGTATCGCTATCGCAACTTTGGCCGCAGGGCGTTTCGTCGACGTGCTGGCCGCCCAGGAGCATGTCGAGCACGCCGAAGAGCGCATCAAAATGGCCAGCGCCATGCGCCGTGAAGTGGCCCGTTGGGTCGCGGCCGCCCGCAATCCCGACTCGGACCTGAGATCCGCCGAGATCGCCCTGCTCGATGCCGAGCTGAAGCGGGAGCAGGCATTGCAGGCTCTGGAAAGCGCGCGAATGTCGCTGGCTGCCACGTGGGGGGCGCCAAGTCCGGATTTCGGCTCGGTTGCAGGGGATACCGCGGTCCTTCCCCCTCTGGATGATTTTGATGATCTGAGCCGGCGCCTCGCCACGACACCACAACAGCGCGCCTTGGACGCTCAAGCCGGAGTTATAGATGCAAGGAGGGAGATCGCCCGCGCTAGCGCCAAGCCGGATGTCAGCGTTGGCCTCGGCATCCGCCGACTGGAAGCCACCAAGGACAGCGGCCTGGTGATGTCCGTCTCCGTCCCGTTGGGGAGCCGTCGGCGATCGGACTTCTCCGTGGCTGAAGCGGACTACGAACTCACCTCTCTCAAATACCGGCGCCAGGCGCAGATGCTGGAAATGCGTCAGGAGCTGTTTGGCATCTACCAACAGCTCAAGCAAGCGCAATCGGAAGTGGAGTCAGTGCGCCAGCGTCAGTTGCCAAAGGCCCAGCAGGCCTTTGATCAGAGCCGCAGGGGCTTTGAGGAAGGACGCTTCTCCTTCCTGGTACTCAGCCAGGCTCAGCAAAGGCTCTTCGATCTTCGCGAACGGGAAGTCGAAGCCGCCGCGCGCTATCTCCGTCTCCTGGTCGAGGCCGACCGCCTCACCGCTTCTGCCTTGGACATTCGCCCATGAACCGATACGTATTCCTGATCCTGCTTCCAATTGCCCTGGCTGCGTGCGGTGGCAACGAATCGTCGCAACGAGCAAAGCCAGAGGACACTGCTGCGACCGCAGGCGACTATGAGCGAGGGCCGCATCGCGGTCGCATGCTTCGCGACGGCGACTTCGCCCTTGAAGTAACTGTTTACGAAACCAATACCCCGCCTCATTTCCGGCTGTATGCCTATCGCAACGACAAACCGCTGGCACCTGGAGAAGTCAAAGCGACGATACAACTCAAGCGTCTGGACGGCGAAGTCAACAACTTCAGCTTTATTCCAGAGAAGGACTACCTGGTCGGCAGCGGGGAGGTGGTCGAGCCGCATTCCTTTGATGTCAAAGCCGATGCGGTGGTGGGTGGAAAGAACTACGCCTGGTCTTACGCCTCCTATGAAGGGCGCACCACGATAGATCCGAAAGCCGCTGCCGACGCAGGTGTCGTGGTCGAGTCCGCCGAACCGGGGACCATCCGGGACACCGTTTCCCTCATGGGCAACGTCGCGGTCGACACCGGCCGATTTGCTGCGGTCAAGGCACGCTTCCCTGGCGTGGTCCGCAGTGTGGCGGTCGAGATGGGACAACGCGTCTCGGCTGGTCAGACGTTGGCCACAGTCGAGGGCAATGACAGCATGCGGACCTACTCCGTCACGGCACCTTTCAGTGGAGTCGTACTCGCGCGCAGCACGTCGGTAGGCGATGTCGCTGCCGACAACACGCTGTTTGAAATTGCCGACCTTTCGGAGGTCTGGGTGGACCTGCGTGCGCTGGGAAGCGATGCCGAGCGACTGTCGCCAGGCCAGATGGTGACCATTCGCTCGGCAACAGGCGGTTTGGAAGCAACGGGAAAGCTGCAGGGCATCCTTCCGTTGGCCAGCGCTGGCCAGACCGTGGTGGCACGTGTGGCCCTTACCAACAGCGAGGGCAGGTGGCGACCAGGAATGGCCGTATCCGCCGAAGTCGTCATCGCGGAAACGGAGGTTCCATTAACAGTAAAGGAATCGGGCCTGCAGCGTTTTCGGGACTTCACCGTGGTATTCGCCCAAGTGGGCAACAGCTATGAGGTGCGGATGCTTGAACTGGGTAGGCGCGATGGCGATCGCGTGGAGGTACTGAAAGGGCTTAAGCCGGGAACCCGGTACGTTTCCGAGCAGAGCTACCTGATTCGTGCCGACATCGAAAAGTCCGGCGCAAGCCACGACCACTAAGGACGCACCATGCTAGAGCGAATCATTCGCGCGTCTATCGCGCACAGATGGCTTGTGCTCCTTCTGGTCCTGGCCCTCTCAGGCCTTGGGATCTGGAACTACAGCAAGCTTCCCATCGACGCCGTTCCTGACATTACCAATGTCCAGGTGCAGATCAACACCGAAGCTCCGGGCTACTCACCGCTGGAGGCCGAGCAACGGGTCACCTTCCCGGTCGAAACAGCGTTGGCCGGGTTGGCAAAGCTGGAATACACCCGTTCCATCTCACGCTACGGCCTGTCTCAGGTCACGGTCGTGTTTGAAGATGGCACAGATATCTACTTCGCCCGTCAGCAGGTCGCAGAGAGACTTCAGCAAGCGGGATCCCAATTGCCCGTGGGACTAAAGCCAAGCCTTGGACCGGTAGCGACGGGCCTGGGTGAGATCTTCATGTACACCGTGGAAGCGGAGTCCGGTGCTGAAGAGACGTGGACACCAATGGCGCTTCGTACGCTGCAGGACTGGGTGATCCGACCGCAGATGCGCCACTTGAAAGGCGTAACCGAGGTCAACACCGTCGGAGGCTATGTTCGCCAGTTTCACATCACGCCGGACCCGAAGAAGCTCCAAGCATACGGACTGACGCTGCAGGATGTGCTCGAAGCCGTGGCCCGCAGCAACACTAACGTGGGTGCCGGCTACATCGAGAAAAGCGGTGAGCAGTACTTGGTACGCGTGCCGGGCCAAGTGGCCGACATGGCGGGTTTGCGCAAGATCGTAGTGGCTAACCGTGATGGCATGCCATTGCGTGTTGGCGATCTGGCAGAAGTTGTAGAAGGCACCGAACTTCGTACAGGCGCGGCAACCAAGGATGGCAACGAAGTGGTCCTTGGTACGGCGTTCATGCTCATCGGCGAAAACAGCCGGGACGTGGCTCAGCGAACCGCGGCCAAGCTCAAGGACATCGACGCTACGCTGCCTGACGGCGTTCGGGCGCATCCTGTGTATGACAGAACCGAACTGGTGGATCGGACCATCGAGACGGTGAAGAAGAACCTCCTCGAAGGCGCCTTGCTCGTCATCGCGGTGCTCTTCCTGCTTTTGGGCAATCTTCGTGCGGCACTGATCACTGCGGCGGTCATTCCATTGACGATGCTGCTGACGATCACAGGCATGGTCCAGAATCGCGTCTCTGCGAATCTGATGAGCCTGGGCGCACTGGATTTTGGCTTGATCGTCGATGGGGCAGTCATCATCGTAGAGAACTGCCTGCGTCGCTTTGGCGAGCGGCAACACCTTCAGGGCCGTTTGTTGACTCGGGAAGAACGATTTTCCTTGGCGGCAAGTGCCAGTGCAGAGGTGATCAAGCCAAGCCTGTTCGGCCTTTTCATCATCGCGGCGGTCTACATCCCGATCTTTGCCCTCTCCGGCGTGGAAGGGAAGATGTTCCACCCGATGGCGCTTACCGTGGTCATCGCGCTTACCGGTGCCATGGCACTGTCCTTGACATTCGTACCTGCCGCTGTGGCTCAGTTCGTAACGGGAAAGGTTTCGGAGAAGGAAACCAAAGCCATGCGCCGAGTCACCAACGTGTATGGCCCGATGCTTGAGCGTGCCGTCAATGCACGCAAGGTAGTGGTGGCCTCTGCTGCGGTGCTCACCGTCCTGGCGGGCCTGCTTGCAAGTCGCCTCGGCACCGAGTTCATTCCGAACCTGGATGAGGGCGATATCGCCTTGCATGCGCTTCGAATTCCAGGGACCAGCTTGACCCAGGCGATCGGCATGCAACGTCAGCTGGAAGCGGCGATCAAACAGTTCCCCGAGGTAGATGAAGTCGTCGCAAAGATCGGCACTGCCGAGGTGGCCACCGATCCCATGCCCCCCTCCGTAGCCGACACCTTCATCATGCTCAAAGATCGGGACCAATGGCCTGATCCGCGCAAGCCGAAGGCACAGCTTGTTGCCGAGCTCGAGAAAGTGGTTCGCGCCATTCCTGGCAACAACTATGAGTTCACCCAGCCGGTGCAGATGCGGATGAACGAGCTCATTGCGGGCGTTCGGGCTGAGGTTGCTGTCAAGCTGTACGGCGACGACCTGGAGCAACTGGCAACCATCGGCAGCCAGGTAGAGAACGTTGCCAGTGAGATCCAGGGAGCGGCCGACGTGAAACTTGAGCAGATCACCGGTCTGCCATTGATGACGATCACGCCGGACCTGGATGCACTTGCACGATACGGCGTAGCCATTGACGACGTGCAGAAGACCATCTCGGTGGCGCTGGGAGGTGAATCGGTCGGCCAGGTGTTCGAAGGCGATCGGCGCTTCGATATCGTGGTTCGTCTGTCGGAGAACCTTCGCCAGGACGTCCGGACACTGGCGTCACTACCTGTGGCCGTCGCGCCCGGGGTGAGCACAGGCCAAGAGCGCAGCTTCGTGCCGCTGGGCCAGTTGGCCAAGGTCGAGATCGCGCCTGGTCCGAACCAGATCAGCCGTGAGAATGGTAAACGCAGGGTGGTGATCACAAGCAATGTGCGCGGGCGCGACTTAGGGTCCTTTGTCGAGGAGTTGCGCACCAAGGTCGGACAGGAGGTCCAGCTGCCGGAAGGGTACTGGATCGAGTACGGCGGCACGTTTGAGCAGTTGATCTCGGCAAGCAAGCGGCTGTCCGTCGTCGTGCCAGTGGTTCTGGTGATGATCTTCGGATTGTTGTTCATGGCATTCGGCTCAGGGAAGGACGCTGCGATCGTATTCAGTGGCGTGCCGCTTGCACTGACCGGGGGCGTGGTGGCGCTGTGGCTGCGCGACATTCCCATGTCCATCTCCGCAGGTGTGGGCTTCATCGCTCTTTCGGGCGTTGCCGTGCTCAATGGCCTGGTAATGATCAGCTTCATCAAGAACCTGCGGGAAGAAGGCGTCCCCCTGCACAAGGCTGTCACCGAAGGTGCTCTTACCCGCCTCCGGCCAGTCCTGATGACGGCCTTGGTGGCGAGTCTGGGCTTCCTTCCTATGGCCCTGAACGTCGGTGCTGGCGCGGAAGTTCAGCGTCCGCTCGCCACTGTTGTTATCGGCGGAATCATCTCTTCAACGCTGCTGACACTTCTCGTGCTGCCGGCGCTGTATCGATTGGTTCACCGCGAAGATTCTGTTCTGGAAAGTCGCTCCTCATGAACCACCCGTCCCCTTTCTGCACAAGGAACTTGTCTTTGACTTCTTCCAACAAGCTCTTTGCTTGGCTTTCGATGCTTGCCGCAGTCCTCCTGCCGTTTGCGGCGTTCGCGCACGGTGTAAGCGAGGGAGACCAGGCCTTCCTTGAAGAAAGCACCGGTAGGCAACTGATCGCGTTTACCTACCTTGGCGCCAAGCACATGGTGACTGGATACGACCACCTTCTATTTCTGTTCGGGGTGATCTTCTTCCTATACCGCATGCGGGACGTGAGCATCTACGTCACCTTGTTCGCCATTGGCCACAGCACGACGCTGCTGCTCGGCGTGCTCGGCGGCTTTCATGTCGACGCCTATCTGGTCGACGCGATCATCGGTCTCTCGGTGGTCTACAAGGCCTTGGACAACATGGGCGCGTTCAAGCGGTGGTTCGGCGTGCAACCCAACACCAAGATTGCAGTCCTTGTCTTCGGCTTCTTCCACGGCTTCGGCCTGGCCACGAAGCTTCAGGACTTCTCGCTATCGCCGGACGGGCTGGTCCCCAACATGCTTGCGTTCAACGTGGGCGTTGAGCTCGGCCAACTTCTGGCGCTTGCCGGCATCTTGATCGTGATGGGCTTCTGGCGTCGGCTGCCTTCCTTCAACCGCCAGGCCTACGGCGTGAACACCATCTTGATGACGGCCGGCTTCGTGCTCATCGGCATGCAGCTCACCGGCTACTTCGCTTCCTGATTTCTGACCGAGACCCATCATGTCAATCACTATCAATCAACCACTTCCCACGACTGGCCGCCTGCTGAAGTCGACCCTTGTCGCTGCCGCCATTGCCGGCGCGCTTCTCGTTACGGCCGTTCTGCCGGCGGAGTACGGCATTGATCCCACCGGGATCGGCCGAGCGCTGGGCCTGACTGCCCTGGCAGACGGCGGAAGCACCGCCGCAGACCCGGCTACGCCGACGTCCTCGACAGCATCGGACGCAGCGACCACCTTGGCGGAAAAGGCTGCGGCTGCGTTCGGGGCGAACAAGGGGCAATCGCTTGATCCAGCCGCGGTATCGCTCACCAACGGTGAGCTTCGCCAGGACGCGATGACGATCACGCTGGAGCCGGGGAAAGGCAAAGAGGTCAAATCCCACATGGCTGCTGGCGCGGGAATTCTGTTCAGCTGGAAGGCGACCGGTGATGTAGCAGTCGATATGCATGGTGAGCGGCCCGACGTGAAGGGTGCATGGACCAGCTACGCCGTCGAAGCTGCGCAGCGGGAGGCGCACGGCACCTTCGTCGCGCCATTTGAAGGAACTCATGGGTGGTACTGGCAGAACCGAAGCGACACGCCGGTGACCGTGAGCATCGAACTTGTGGGCTACCAAGCCGACATCTATCAGCCGTAACACCCGGCACTTCGCCGACCCAACCCGAGGAGAAACAACATGAAAACTCATAGCGCAGTAATTGCCGGCCTGCTTTTCAGCATGTCCCTTTTCACCACGGCATCCGCTCATGATCCTGCCCTCCATGCCGATCCGGCTCCCCCGGCTGCTCCCAAGGCCAAGCCGACGACTTGCGAACAGCTTGCCGACCGTTCGAAGTACAAGGTGGACCTCAAGGATGCCCAGACCAAGGCGCTGAAGGAACGTTGCGACGCACAGGCAGCTCCGAAGAAGAAGTAAATCCACTCGGATTTAGCCAACGACCCTGCCATTCCGGCGGGGTCGTCACCTCGACCCGAACAGTGGTGGGCGTACACTCCGCCTGTCTGCCGCCTCTGCCCTGAATCCGGGCAAAAGGGCGCACACGGGTTGGTGCCGTCAGAACGTTGCTACCAGGACAATCCCATGCTCGAAGTACTGAGTCACCCGGCGTTTCGGCGCCTGTTTGGTGCCCAGATAGTCGCCCTGGTCGGAACCGGCTTGGCGACTGTCGCCCTTGCCCTCCTGGCCTACGACCTCGCTGGCAGCCAGGCCGGAGCGGTGTTGGGCACCGCGCTGGCGATCAAGATGGTCGTGTACGTGACCTTGGCGCCCGTTTCAGGAGCGTTGGTCCCTGCACGGCTGCGCAAGCGGGTGCTGATCGCACTCGATCTGGTTCGTGCGGTTGTGGCGGTCTGCCTGCCCTTCGTCACCGAGATCTGGCAGGTGTATGTCCTCATCGCTGTGCTGCAGTCGGCATCGGCATGTTTCACGCCGCTGTTTCAATCCACCATCCCCGAAATTCTTCAAGAAGAGCGTGATTACACCCGTGCGCTCTCACTTTCCCGATTGGCATATGACCTTGAAAGCCTGCTGAGCCCGGCGCTTGCTGCCGCACTGCTGACGATCATTAGCTTCCACGGGCTGTTCGCTGGTACCTCGGTAGGTTTCATCCTCTCGGCGCTGCTCGTCGCGTCCACCACCTTCCCGGCCCTCGCTGCGGTCTCTTCCAAGGACGGTCCCTATGCCCGAGCCATCCGTGGAATGCGAATCTACCTCCGCACACCGCGATTGCAGGGCCTGCTCGCGTTGAACCTCTGCGCCGCAGCCGGCGGCGCGATGGTGTTCGTCAATACGGTGGTTATGGTCCGCACCGTTCTGGGCGGGGCGGAGGAGCAGGTTGCATGGGCGCTGGCGGCCTTCGGAGGCGGGTCCATGCTGGTCGCACTTCTTCTTCCGAAGGTTCTCGACCGCATTTCGGACCGGACAGTAATGTTGGCTGCAGGACTGTTCATGTCAGTTGTCCTGGTTACCTTCCTTGGCGTCTGGTTTGCCCTGAAGGGACATCCCGGGTGGACGGCGGTCATTCCGGCCTGGACGCTGCTGGGCATGGCGTATGCCGGCTTGGTTACCCCCGGCGGGCGGCTGCTGCGGCGTTCGGCTGAGTCCGCCGATCTACCATTCCTCTTCGCTGCCCAATTTTCCCTATCGCATGTTTGCTGGTTGATCGCCTATCCACTCGCCGGGTGGGTTGGTGCGCGCTACGGCTTGCATGTTGCCTTGGCCGCCTTGGGGATTCTGGCCACACTCGGTTTGGTCGCCGCGTGGCGCAGATGGCCGGCGCACGATCCAGAGGAGATAGCGCATAAGCACGAACATCTTGCTGAGGACGACCCGCACCTCTTGGCACACCGAGACGTGGATGGCACGCACCGTCACCGGTTTGTCATCGATCAACTTCACACACGCTGGCCAGGCTGACCAAGGCGCCAGGCGGGCGGCGAGCACGGAGCTACCTACTTGCGAGTTTGGTCGCAGACGTACAAGTCCATGTCGACGTCATATCGACACGCGCGCCCACATTCGTAAGATCCCACTTCCTGCGCCCCTGGCAGTGGAGGGCTATTTCTCAGGGCGGCTATTGCAGCCGCCTGGCAATGCTCGAAGGTGTCGTAATCGCCATAAACAGCGTGACGGACTTCCTGAGTGGACGCGCCGGGCGGATAGACAAAGGCAGTCCAGCGCCCCTGGGACCCGCCGCAAGAAACCGCGACTATGGCGACGCCGACGGTTAAGGTTGTCCGACCGATGTCCATGGCCGAATCCTAGCACCGCCGCGCGCCGGGCGGACACCAGCTCAAGCCTATTCAGCTTCGCGAACCAATTTCCTTCGCTCAGGGAAGTCCGCTGTTGGCGATGAACGGACCTCCGTCGCCTGCAAGCGGGCAGGTGACCACGGAAGAAGCGACCTGGAACCGCTCTCTCAGTGTTGCCGCGTTACAGGTTAGGGAAGTTCGCGAAGCAGCTCGGCGTGGCGCCAAGTTCCACCAATGAGCCAATGACTGGCAGAACGCTTTAGGGCTAGGATTGCCTCAGGGGCGTAGTAGGAGTTGGTGTCAGTCTGCGTCCTACACGGACCGTTGACCAAGCCTCTTACAGGACGCCCCATGCCTCGAATTCGCCATTTGGCCATTCGGAACTTTCGATCCATCAAGGCGCTCGACTGGTCGCCCGCCCCGGGCATCAACTGTTTGATCGGTCCTGGCGATAGTGGCAAGTCCACCATCCTCGATGCCATCGACCTGTGCTTGGGTGCTCGACGAAGCATTTCCTTCGGCGACATGGACTTTTTTGACCTCGATGTCTCAGAGCCCATTCGTATTGCCGTGACATTCGGGGAACTGCCGGCATCGCTGATGGACATTGATGTCTATGGCGACTTCTTGCGAGGATTCGATTCGGTATTTGACACCCTAGAAGACGAACCCGCCGCGGGGTTGGAGACAGTGCTTACGCTGCTGCTTCAAGTCGGGGCGGACCTTGAGCCCAGCTGGACGCTGATCTCCGATAGGTCGCTTCAACAAGGCTTGGAACGAAGCCTGCCTTGGAAAGAACGCATCGTGTTAGCTCCGGCACGCATCGGCAGCTTTACAAGCTCCAACTTATCTTGGAGCCGCGGGTCGGTGCTCAACCGGCTAACAGACGAGCGCGCAGAATTGGGAGCCCAGCTCGCTCTAGCAGCGCGTCAGGCGCGCGCCAACTTTGGCGCTCAAGCATCGCCCCACCTGAGTCAGACACTCGGAATCGTCCGGACAACTGCCCAGAGCCTTGGAGTTGACGTCGGATCGATGCCGCAGGCCTTACTCGACTCGCACTCCGTCTCCATCGGCGAAGGCGCCATCGCGCTTCACAGCGAGGCAGGCATCCCCCTTCGGTCCCTTGGTACGGGTTCTTCTCGACTCTTGGTGACGGGACTTCAACGGGCCGCGGCGGAGTCAGCGCCGATTGCCTTGGTGGATGAGGTGGAATATGGGTTAGAGCCCCATCGGCTCATGCGGCTGCTGGATTCCTTGGGAGCCAAGGAGACGCCGCCGCCTCTCCAAGCGTTTCTCACAACACACTCCCCTGTGGCACTTCGTGAGCTTTCAGGTGAGCAGCTGCTTGTAGTTCGGCCACGACCGGCTGGCCATGTCGTCATTTCCGCTGGCTCGACCGACGAGATTCAAAGCACGCTGCGCACTGACCCGGAGGCCTTTCTGGCGAAGTCTGTGATTGTGTGCGAGGGAGCAAGCGAGGTAGGGTTTGTGCGTGGCCTCGATCTATGGGGGGTAGCCAGCAAAGAATCCTCTTTCTTGGCTTTAGGTGGTGCATACGTCAATGCAGGCGGAGGCACTCCGGACAACGCTTTTGCCCGAGCGACTGCGCTTATGGATCTGGGTTACCGAGTCCTCGTCTTCATAGACGCTGACAAACCTGCCGCTCCAGGTGTTGCAGAAGCATATCTTCAATCAGGCGGCAGCCTCGTGACTTGGCGGGCAGGAATGACGTTGGAGGACGAGCTGTTCCTCTGCCTTCCTGACACATCGATTGATGCCCTGCTCCTGAAGGCTAAAGAGCGTGTTGGCGAAGATCTTATGAACCAACAGCTGGTTGCCAAATCGAACGGTCTAACAACTTTGGCGTCCATCGAAGCGCTGAGGCCGAATTCACCCTATCCGCCTGATATTCGCGTACTGCTTGGCGAAGTCTCCCGTATCAAAAAGAATAGCTGGTTCAAGTCGCTTACGACTTACCAGTCAATCGTCCTGGATATCGTCTCTCGGGGCTACGCAAACGCGGACGCTAGCTTCAAGGCAGTAGTAGACCAACTCTGGGCCTTTACCCGTGCTGCCTGAAATCGATCTGCTAGCTATCCAACGCGGATCGATCACCGCCCCAGCAGGATGCGGCAAAACCCAGCTGATTGCCGAGGCGCTGGCATCCCACTCTGGGAACAGACCGATCCTTGTTCTGACTCACACAAATGCTGGCGTCACCGCGTTGAGGACACGCTTGAAACGCGCGGGGGGGCCCAGCTCTGCCTATCGGCTGTCGACGATTGATGGATTCGCTATGCGTCTCATCGCCAAGTTCCCGGCGCGCAGTGGCCATCATCCCCAACTCTTGGAGCTCAACAACGCGGGTAGCGACTACCCCGCGATCCGTGAATCATTCCGGCAACTCTTGGACTCGGGGCATATCGCTGCACCCATCGCAGCCACTTACGCCCGGCTTTTGGTTGACGAGTATCAGGATTGCAGCACCGTTCAGCACTCCATCGTGTCCACCCTCGCTGCGCTTTTGCCCACGTGCGTCCTCGGTGACCCTCTGCAGGCCATCTTCGGATTTGGCGGAAATCGGCTGGTTCACTGGGAACAAGACGTTCAATCGTCCTTCCCAGCAGCGGGTAGCCTTCGAACCCCTTGGCGCTGGCAAATTGCAGGTAATGAAGAGCTGGGCCAGTGGCTGCTATCCCAAAGGCATGCTCTTACGGCCGGCTTACCCATTGATCTAACTACGGCTCCGTCATCCGTTCGTTGGATCCAGCTGGTTGCCGGTAGTGAAGTGCAGCAAAGATTGACTGCGGCACGGACCAATGCGCCTGGTAGCCAAGGAACGGTTCTGGTAATTGGCGAGTCCATGAATGTTCAAGGCCGCCACCAACTCACCAGCCAAACGCCTGGGGCAATGGCGGTAGAAGCCGTGGACATGCGAGACCTCGTCAACTTCGCCAGGCAATTCAATCTTCAGGCTCCTAGTGCGCTGCAAGACTTGGCCACCTTCTCCGCTCTCATGATGACGGGCGTCGGCACGGCGAATCTAGTGACGCGTGTCGGTACCATTCGTAGAGGGAGAGCCAGGACACCTCCAACTCCTGTAGAAGCTGAGGCAGTCGCCTTTGAGTCCGAGCGGACCATGACGCGCGCCTTGCGGCTGGTGGACGCTTTGGCCGAACAGACAGGCACTCGGGTCTATCGGCCCGAGATTCTGCACTGCTGTCGATCAGCCATGCGAAGCGTTATCAACGGAGAGCAAGATCTATTAGGAGCCGCACTTCATGCCCGCGAGCGAAATCGTCACCTCAGCCGCCCCATTGCGCGCAGAGCAGTCGGCAGCACTCTCCTTCTGAAAGGTCTCGAGGCAGACATTGCCGTGGTCCTCTATCCGGAGAGCATGAGCGTGCAGAACCTCTATGTAGCCCTCACGCGTGGTGCGAAAGGGCTGGTGATCTGCTCCAGTACCCCAACGCTGACCCCGACCCCATAGCCTCAACCTAACCATTCTGCGCCCTATCAGGCACGAAGCTTTGCGGCGCTTCATCATTGCAATGGTCACAATGGACCTTGTCCCAAAGTCGTTGCTGAACATCTGGGTCTGAAGAACGTGGGTCTCGCCGGGCAGCGACTGCATCAGGATTGATTTCAAGGTTCTCCTTGTCCCACCTAGATGATTGGGCGGCGAAGGTGGCGTAGGCTATCTGCTTACCAATGATGCGTCAGCGGACAGCAGAATGAGCAGACCCAACTCAGTAGAGGATAAGGCATTGGCCGCTCTTGACCGCCTGGTGAAGCGACGCCCGACCAATGAACTGCTGAAGGCAAAGATGGCCGCAGGTCATCGGATCATCACGCCTACCGCGGTCGCGGCAGAGGCAGGAGTAAATAGAGGGAGCTTTGGATCAAGGCACGCTCGACTTGGGCACGTCTGGCTTAGAATTCAGGAGCTGGCTGAGGAGGAGAGGCGAGGCTCAGTAGCTGAAGAGCTCGCCAGGGTTAAGGCTGAGAACGCAAGGTTGAAGGCTCTGCTTTACAAGACCAACATCCACAACGCATCTCTCCAACTCGCAGTGTCCCGGCTTCAGAAGCAGAGTACCAAGAGAGACGATGGAGCAAATGTCGTCAACTTTCGCCGGAACGATCGGAAGCGTCCCCGGTAGCGTTGGATATCATCCTCAGCACTGCTCGACTCTGAACAACACGGCTCATAGCAATCTTGGAATACTGATCCCTAGAGTTGGTCCGCTCCATCTGGACAATGGCCTGATTTTTCAGGAGGCGATCCTCCCAAAAGTCCTTATGCTCTGGCAGGATGATGCAGCACTTGCACCCCGCGCACAGGCCGGGCGACCGTAGGCCGAAGTTCGGCGAGGCGCGGACAGTGAGGAGGCTTGCTTGTGGGTTGCAGCTGGAACGGTCAGGCAACATATCAATCAGGCAACTTGCGTAGGTCCCTGTCCATATCCGCAGGTCGGTGAGTTTCACGTATGCCACGGCCTTATCGATCGGCGTCTCTCCGTCCATCTTGGACAGTGCCTCGGTCATTGATTCGGCATGCTGCATGAGAAGACGCTGCGCCGGTCCACCTCCGATCGGCCTGCCGAGGGTGATTTGAACTAGGAACCGAGAGGTCTCCATGACTCTCTCTCCTTCCAAGTTCTCGAGCAGAGCCGCATCGTTTCCAATGTACCCTTGATCCGTGATCTGCTCGCTCATGTGACGGAAGTGCGTCCGTAGCGCTGGCATTAGTTCCGGCTTGGATCGGAACACATAGTGCGCAAAGGTGATCCTCCATCGCTGCGGGCGTAGGTACCTCACCTCGTAAACAGCTTGCGTCGTTTCGATGCCACGCTTCTTCGTGAGGGCTTCGACGGCAAACTCACGTTGCAGCAGAGAATTTCTGGATGCTGTCATTCGGCCGATTCCATCGGGACCCGATGGAAGGGACTTGGCGTGGGAGAAGCTGAGCATCAGTGACTTAGTGCCCGATAGTGCTCGCCAAGGCTCCATTAGCCGCACCAGCACCTCGACGGATTTCAGCACGATCGGCAGGTGATTCGTGCCCAACGGGCGCAGTCCGGCAGTCCACTCATGGCGAGTCGCTTCCCTTTTGGCGGAAATGCCACAGATGGAGAACACCTCCATTAGTCCGTCTAGCGACGTCACTGACTTGACCACACCGTGCTGTAGCGTCGGATCGTGGTCCAGGGAGAGGCCAATCAGCTCATGAGCTCGAATCCCGGTGCATCCCTGCAGCAAGACACTGCATGCGCTTTGAGTCATTAGTATTAGGCGTCTCAGGCCCTGAGTTCCGCTAATCTCGCGCTCGTCACCAGCGTCATCAATCCGATCTATGGTGGCCAATGGCTCATGCCAGGGTGTCAGTGTCCCTGGGATCGGGCTCATCTGGAACTCCTCGATGTGCCGTTTGATCTGACGAAAGCAGGCGATTCGTCTCGGTCCCGTAGCACTTCTTGCGTCGATCAGCATCGGGATGACCTCAGCCTGAAGTCTGATCACATCCTCCGAGCCGTACTCAATCCATTCACATGCGTAGGAAAGAATCGGTACCGAGATCTCGTCCGGGACAGGCATCAATCCACCCGTTCGAGCAAGCCCGAGCGGCTCTGTCACGACGTCGTAGGTCTTTCTTCCGTCAAACGGCGCTTCGCACGGTGCTTGTCCGCCTCTGGCGCGCAAGCTGTCCGCGATTTCGTAGATCTGTGTAAGTGGATGGATGAGTTTGTAGGCGGTCGCATGCGTCCACGCCCTGTCTCGACCGGCATCACTTCGGGCCGTCATGTACTGCTCTTCGAGACCTTCGACGTAGTCCCAGCTCATCGCCGTGGTGATATCGAAGAGGGAGTGGATCTCCCGCTCTCCCATGAACTTCACCAGCTCCCTCATGCCCATGTAAGTGCCAGGGATAGACCCAACCGTCATACGTACGGTGTCCTCAATGATGGCGGTCTTGAGGTAGCACTTCAGCTCAGAGAGCAGTCCTCTGTGCTTGTAGTCCGTGAGCAACTCTCCGCGTGCCACAGGGATTGCCCAGTCAACTGTGACAAACTCCTTCTGTTGGCCGACCGTGGTCTGGGCAAAGGTCCAGACATCACTGTCATAGTCAACTTGGAAGGAAGGATGCAGGGTCGCTGCCTGCGCTGTTTCGACCTTTCTTGCTGCGGGCATAGCCATATCTCTAGAATTGATTCGCTAGTGGCGGTACAGCCGGACTATTCAAGTCCAGGCAGGGGCGTCAGCATGATCATCATCGCTGATTGTCGATTCGCAGTTGTGCTCACTGCTGGGATCCATGAATCGCGGAGAGCGAGATAGGCATTCTCGAACTTTCGCCTCCAGATCTCGCTGCCGAGCTCTGCCCTGGCTTCTTCGTATAGCTCCTGCAGTTGAAGAAAGCGCGCGAGCGCGTAGGCTTCGTTTGGATCAGCTGCGGCGAGCGGGCATGCAGGACAGGAACCATAGCTGGTGCAGAGCTTTCCATGGCGCTGCCCTGGTTGAGGACTTTGGAATGGATCTGCACAGCAGAAGCCCTGCGTGGCTGCCGTTTGCTCACGATCACTTCGGGCGGAGCGTGTGTCGATCTTTCCATTTGAAGTCACCCAGCGCTCCTGTGCGGTCATGGCTCCTGCCAGCTGTTCCTTTTGCCGATGCTGCATCGTGGTTGTCTGGTAACTGTCTTGACCAGTTGACAGTAGCCGATGGCCTAGCATTGCTCGGAGCTCGAAGGCGTCGCCGTCGGTCAGCCCATCAACCGCTTCGGAGAACGCAAGCCTGTTTGCTTGAGAGCCAGAGTACTTAAGCCCCCTTCGTTTGCAGAACAACGTGATGTAACCGGTCACCCGCGTGGTCACGTCGTCGGTTCTGGCTGAGTAGGAGTCGATGTGCATTCCTCGGCGCTTGTGCCGCCCGCCTTCGGAAACTGCGTGGAGGAAGAAGTCATTGGCAAGCTCACCAGCAGCGTAGTCTCTGATTCGTTTGGTCCAAGCAATAACGAAACTGATCAATCTTTCAGGCGCTAGCGGGTGATCGCTAGCGGGGAAGGCTGCTCGCTGTGTCGCGCCCTGAGCGGAACTTCCAGCCCTGCGCTTGGAGGACTTGATCACCGTTCGCTTTTGTCCAAGCGGGTAGTGCTCCGATATGCCATTCAGGGTGAGTGTTCTAAGTGGCTGCTCGTTGAAGCCCGAGTGCATGGCTAGTACGAGAAAGAATGGGATCAGATCGCCGCCGATCGGGTGCGCTAGTCTCCTCAGACGGAAGTACTCGCTTTCGCTGATCTTTCCTACGCCTGGGAGCTTGTGAACCGCGCCTTGGCGAGGAAGATGACCGTCAAAGTTTGCCAATATTTGAGCAATTGCCTCTGCCGGATCGCTTAGCGATACAGCGTCGCCCTTTTTCTTCTGAGCGAGGGCACTGTGAACCCTATCTAGAAGCGGCCACACTTCGTCCATTGTCGATATGCATTCTTCGACCGCCGCCTTCATGACGTTGGCCCAAGCCGCACGGTCCAGCTCTTTCGGCTTGCTCTTCCGTGGCAGTCCTGCGAACGGCTTTGGCGGAATACGGATCACCTTCCACCGTGGATCCATCTCGTGCAGCGCAAGAACGACCTTCTTGAAGGTCCCGTAATAGTGGCGCTGGGTCTCCACCGAGAGAACTGTCGGGTGCGTGGTATCCCTACCTTTCAGATACGTTAGAAAGGACTCGCCGAGATCCATTGGAGTGTCGTCTGGGCCGCTTATCTTTACCCCTTTTACGGTTAGGTACTGCACCAGGCCACTCACGATGTTGTTAGCTGAAGAGGATTTAGTCGTCTCCCTGCTGTTCTTGTTAGCTCGGCAGAACGCCTCGGCGAAGAGCGGTGCCGCTGCACCTATGCCCTTCCACCGGCTGAGATTAACGATGTTGTCGCGCAGGTCTCCGGCGCGCCTGAACGCGACTTCTAGGCGACCAGCGCTCTCGCGGACATCCCATTTCTTTGTGTTGCCTACCTTTTCCTCAACTACTACGGCGTGCCGCAGCTGGGCGGATCTTCTTCCTGCCACGTAACGCTCCAATCCGTGTTCAATCTGATTTGATAAGGTGAGTCGGTCACATGCGAGGAGTAGTGCGTATGCTGGCCGTGGAGCCGTGTGAGCTCCAACTCGTCAGGCCTCGACGCCGATTCGCATAAAGGGTTGACCTTCAAGGTGCAGTCTGATCGATTCCCTGGTTTCGCTCTCGAATGCGTTCGCGCTTCGCAGGTAGATGGACTCAGTCGTATCCCTGAGACTGTGTCCCAGTACCGACTGAACATACTTGATCGCATCCATGTCACCGTTTGCGCGCTTCTCCATGTACGTGTACAAGGCGAAGGTGTGTCGAAGGGCGTGAATGGTTATTCGCTCGCGCTGCGTGGATTCGTAGCGAGCCAGGTCACGCTCTTTGGAGAGCCGTTTGAGCAGCCTGTCCTTGGCCTGGGCGAAATGCCGGTCGAAGATCTGCGGGGTTATCGGATTGCCCGCATGCTTGCGGTTGTTTGCGTCGAGGACGAATAGGACGCCGTGATCCTCGAGCTTGTGGTATCCCAGTCGGAGGTCAACGAGGCGCTGCCGAACACCTTTGGCATAGCGCTTCAACGCGTTGAGTAGCCAGACTGGAACGGGAACATTGCGCTTCTTGTTACCTTTCCCGAGCACGGGGATGGCGACTGCAGTGAGAGGATCGCGCCCTTCCGTACGGGCCTGAAGGATGGTTTTCGCTTTGAGATCGCACACTTCCGCCCGCCTCAGTCCTGCTTGATAGCAAAGCTCAGCCATCAATCGCTGCGCCGTGGTTGCGTATGCCAGTTCAACCAGACCGTTTCGCTCGAGCACAGGGTTTGGACCTAGTTCGTCAAGAATACCGACGACGGTCTCGGGATGGAGCGCAGTGATGAGTTCGTCAGCGTCGTTCAGCCCGGGAAGGTCGACGCCAACGTCGAGAACTTGAACAGTTCCTCGCTTCGTCTGCTTGCTCAGCAGCGCTGGTGCCTTCCTCAGGTATCCCCGTTTCACGCAGAATGCGATTAGCTTGGTCACGGTCGACCATCTTCGATGAATAGTCGCGGCGGCGAGCTTATCCAAGGTCACCGCAGAGTCCAGGTCAGTCAAGGTGTCCGCATAGGATCTGAGGAGATCCTCATCTACGTCGGAAACGAGCTTTTTTCTTGCGTCAAGAAAGTGATGGAAGTCGGTGAGGTCAGCCGCGATAGCTGCGGTTGTGTTCTTGCTGCAGGCAAGCTTTGGCTTTGGACCGATCGTTAGATGGGCATCTGCAAAGAATTCAAAAGCGGGCTGAACGATCGTTCCATCAGACCTGCTGACCAAAAAGCAGAAGCCTTCGGGTAAGGGTACGCCTTGCGCACACTTGATTCCTGTCGCTTCCGAAGCGATTGCACGTGCGGTGCATATTTCGACGTCATAGACCATGGCGCCGAAAGCTATCAGGTATACGGAAAGTTTTTTTTGCTGTGAGCCTTACGGTACGTTAACAACTGAAATGAGAATCATGCCTACTTTTTACTTCCATTGATTCATATATTTACGCGTGATCGTGACCCTACTGGTACGCTCGGTGTGAAGGAAGACCTGCTCGCTGGTACGGGGGAAGTGCGCAACAGAGAGGTGGGTTCGTTCGTCGCGCAGGCTAGATTTGCTCCTTCAGTACCAATGTTGGTGTCCGCTTGGCGCGGCAATCGGTAGCGCGCGGTCAATGGCTACCCAAGGCTGGCAGTGAGTTGACATCATCAATCGGGAGACGCCGCGGTTGCTACTGCGCGTTCTTTAGGGAAGCGTGTTGGCTGGGCAGTGGGTACGCCTGGAGCTACCGATTCAATTGCTGCCGGCAAAGGTAAGGTTGCCGCAACGCCACTGCACCACTTTTGATTGCTGGCAACCTTTGGTTGGCCGTCTCCGGGTTCTCCGGAGCGACGCTATCAAAGAGTTTCTCGAGTGCTGCCCGCGTGCTGATCCCTAACTGTGCCGAATGTGCGAGAGGACGGCCGCTGCATACGCGCTCTTTCAACGAGCCATCGAGACAACGCGCTGCTCAGCCATGATCGGCGATCATGTGGCCAAGGTCGGATGCACTCTGCAGTTCAATGATGCGATCGGTCAGGCGTTCAGCTGCGATCTGCAACCCGTCATCGTCTGACGAGTACGGGGAGCCGAACAGCGGGATCTCGACCCACAGTCTCTCCTGCCCATCATGCACATAGGGGCCATGGTCATCCAAGAGAAGGGCTTCACCCACGTGGGGGGAGACATAGGAAAGATCCTTTGTCCTTCCAGACCAGTGGATGTATCGAAGCTCGACAAACCATGCCGGAACACTGCCTTCCCTAGCCAGGAGTCCGGCAATTCTTCTTGCAAGTGCCTCGGGAACCGTAGTGAACAGTACAAGTTCCTCGAACTGCGATCGGACATCCTCTAGGAACCGGTGAAGCCCAGGGCGAGGAATCTGACTGACTGCGTTGGAGATGAGCGTGCCTTCGAGGTCCAGTGCCAGGATGGTTGGCTTCATTGGGAGTTCCTGTCTAAGCTTCTAAGCCTGAGTAAACGCATCGGTAGGTAGCTATCCATGGCGTGGGTCACAGGGTACCGGTTCGGGCTACGCCCCTCTGAAACTTTGCCCAACCACTTCACTTCCGTTGGATTGCTTCTGAGACCTCTACGGCCCAACGCGAGGTGTGGATGATCCTGGTCTCCTGCAGCTGCTCTTGAAGGATCTGGCGTTTGGTGAGCTGAGACACCGCCTCCCACTCGTTCCTGAAGATGTAAGTGGCATTGCCTGACTCGGGACTCTCGAACACGTATCGATTCCTTCCCGTGAACCCAAAAACGATGTACTCACTGAAACCGCCTAATCCGACTGCCATGAAGTCGGGCTCGTGACGAGTGATGGTCCGGATGCGCTGCTTAGCGACTGCGCGGTCGCTGTCGGTCAACTGCTTCAGATAACTATCCAATACCTGCATCGCTCTATCGAACGGGAACTTCCCCGGAGGGAGAATGCGCCAGTTGATCTTCTCGACCCTGACCGGCACCGCGAGGTCCGGGTCAACGATTTCGAAGTGTTGGAAGCATTCCAGGTAGATGTTGAGGAGGTTTGCAATGCTCTCTTCTGGCTCCGTCCGGTCAATGATCCTAGTAGCCATTGCGATACCACTGTCTGTATCTACAGCAGTGAGGAATTCACCAGGTGGTGCAACGTATTCCCTGGGATAGGTCTCATAGGATCTTGTCTGAGTACCGTGGTGAGTGTGTCCGTGCCAGTCCTTCCACGAGGTATTGATTGATCGAGACTTGGTGACCATCGGAAGGTCCTTTCGGATGATCTCTTTGCCTCGGGCATTGAATAACGTCGCGGGTCCTTCGGCGCTTGGCACAATGGAAGCGCCTGCGAGCGGAAGGTCGTCGAATCCCAGCATCGCCGCTTGGTGTTCTGTGAGTGGGCCGCTAAGAATGCGAAACTGTGGCAGCCGCTCAATCGTGCTTCGGTAGACTGATTAACCTCTCACTTGCTTGGGCATACGCTGGTCCTTTTCATGAGGAAGCGGGATAACCAAATATGTTTGGAAAGCCGTCTAAGCTTGCTGCGGAGGAGATGCTATTTCCTTTTCGGGGAGATGGTATCAGTACTCAGAAACCTAGGACGCTCTGTCCCTGTAGGCGCCGCTCGGACTGCATCCATAGCTTTGTACTGATGCTAGCCTCGTTTTCCGTTCGGCTAGAAAAGTTGCCCCTGTGGCGACTTGTCTTGGGGAGGTTGAAAAAGATGAGTGGCCAGCGCTGGCAGCCTAGTGAAACCGAGTTCACGATGCTTCTTTTCAAAGCGCTTCCGGATCAAGTCCGCTACAGGGCCAGTTCCGGACATCCTGGTGCCAAAGCTGGCGTCATACTCCTTTCCACCATGCATCTGTCGCATCAAGCTAAGCACGTGCGCAGCGCGGTCCGGATAGTGCAGCTCGAGCCATTCTCTCCAAATGTCCTTAATCTCGTTGGGTAGCCTGAGAAGCACGTAGCCTGCTGCCCGAGCGCCGTGTTCGTGAGCAGCCTCAAGGATGGCTTCTAGGTCATGGTCGGTGATCATGGGAATGACCGGCGCGATCAAAACCCCTACCGGTACTCCTGCCTCGTGCAGCTGATTCATTGCTCGCAGCCTTGCGTGGGGAGCAGCAGCTCGTGGTTCCAGTTTTGCAGATAGCTTCCTGTCGAGCGTGGTGACCGAGAAGTAGACCGTAACCAACCGATCCTTGGCCATCGACGCCAGCAGTTCGACGTCCCTGGTGATCAAGGCACTCTTGGTGACGAAGCTCACCGGATGCTTGGCATCAGCAAGCACCTCAAGGCATTGGCGTGTAATTTGGTAATTCCTTTCAATCGGCTGATAGCCGTCTGTGTTTATCCCCAACGCAATCGGGGTGCACTTGTAGTTCGACTTGCTAATTTCTGCTCTGAGGCGCTCCGGGGCATTTGTCTTTGCAAACAGGCGCGTCTCGAAGTCTAAGCCTGGTGAAAGGCTCAAGTAGGAGTGAGAAGGGCGAGCAAAACAGTAAACACAGCCATGCTCGCAGCCGCGGTACGGGTTGACCGACGCGCTAAAGCCAACGTCAGGGGATGAGTTGTGGCTGATCACTGTGCGCGCTCGCTCTTCCTGCACCTGAGTTCTCAGCGGTGGCGCGTCTTCCATCTCCTGGTAGACCGACTCCCAGCCGTCGTCGACTCCCACTGTTGCAGTGGTATCGAAACGGCTTGGGACACGCGATGCGGCCCCTCTGCCTTTGAGGGGAACTTGGGCCTTTCGAGCATCCTGTTCCATGGCGACAACTTGGGAAGGTCGGGCCGTTAGTATTATTGCTAACCACAGGCGCCGCAACACCGTGAAATTCAGCTAGCTGTAGGCCATACGGTCGTTTGGCGAGTAGGTTCTGCCCAGGCTTATCCACAGCTTCGGCTGGCAAGGCCTTTATCAGCTGCGTTGGCCATGGAGCGCTTTGGCTTCCGCCAAGAAGATCTGCATCAATGCCCGCGATCGACGTGTTGCTGCAGGCAGTGGAATGCCCAACTGTGCGCAGAGCGAAGTCGCATATGCCATCTGTGCACCCGTGGGCGGCTTGATGTCCCAATCCGTTAGCTGGGGGATGAGCTTTGAGAGCTCTTCTGCCAGGCGGTACTCAAAGCCTCTTGCTTGCCCTTCCTCTTCTTGCATTCGACGCATCTGCATAGCGACCTGCTCCCTGCCCATGGGAGAAAAGGGAAGCTCAAGAGTGAACTCCAGTTCCGGACATACGAGGTAAAAGTTCATGGGAGATGCAATTAGTACTTATAAGTAGACTACCTTTAGAGGCGTAGTCTTTAAAGTACTGGAACCACAAGCTGCTTCGTATGGTCGAGCATACGAACCAAGCGAAACTTGCAGATGTGATCCGCGCGCATCGCATTGATCTGGGTGTCAGCCAAGAAGCCTTTGCTGACCACATCCAGATGCACCGCGCCTACTACAGCAAGATCGAGCGTGGCGAAAAGAACCTCACTCTCGCTACCTTGGAGCGAGTTGCTAAAGGCATGGGTACCTCGATGTCGGCCCTGCTGCGCGCCGCAGGGCTCTAACACTCTTTGCAGACCACGAAGGTTGGCCAACCTCTCCAGGATGGGCGTGTTTGGCCGGCACTGCGCGGGGGATTGTGCCGATAGCAATGTGTTTACTGATTATTCTCTAACCTGTTGATCTATATGGATTTATCTAGTGAACAATCAGGGGGTATTGATACCATGCTCGCAACCGCGGTACGGATTGACCGACTGGCTGAAGCCGACGTCCGGCGACTTGTTGCGGCTGATGATGCTGCGCGCGGTCTCGGCGCGTACTTCGGTGCGCAGGCGCGGCGCGGCAAACTCTTCGCTCTCGTCCGGCGCCCAGCCGTCGTCCATCGCTTCGCTGACGGTGACCTCGAAGCGGCCCGCCAGGTGCGTGCGGGAGCCCCGGCCTTTGATCGCAATACCCATCGTCAAAGGCTATCGCCGGGAGGTCTCAGGGAATGAGACGTCGTGGCGTCGGAACGGCGGGGATGGGAGGTATCCATGGTTAGTAGTATTACTAACCACAGGCGTAATTGGAAGTGAAACCCTTGGCAGCAAAGGGCTGCCGGGGGAGGGAATCGGATTGATCCCCAAAATTATCCACAGGGGGGAGCGCGTGCCAGAGCCGACCAACGGTCGGCTCCTACCGGATCCCGGGCGCATTGCGCGGCAGGGTTACGCGCCGCATTACAGCAGCCGCAGATACCCCTTCACCGTGGCATCCAGCCCGTCGTACAGCGCCTCGCTGATCAGGGCGTGGCCAATGGAGACCTCCAGCACGTCGGGCACCGCCTGCAGGAATGCCGCCAGGTTGTGCTGCGACAGGTCGTGCCCGGCGTTGACGCCCAGGCCGGCCGCCTGGGCGCGGCGGGCTGCATCCGCGAACACGGCCAGCATGGCCGAGGCGTCACCGGCGGCATGCGCCTCGGCGTAGGGGCCGGTGTAGAGCTCCACGCGGTCGGCCCCGATGGCCGCGGCCTGGGCGATGTCGGCATTGCCCGCGTCCACGAACAGGCTGACCCGGCAGCCATACGACTTCAACTCGGCGATCAGCGGGCGCAGGCGCTCAGCATCCCGGCCGAAGTCGAAGCCGTGGTCGGACGTGAGTTGCCCGTCGCCGTCCGGCACCAGGGTGGCCTGAGCGGGGCGGGTCTGCGCGCACAGCGGCAGCAGACCGGGGTAACCCTCACGCGGGGGCGCGAACGGGTTGCCCTCGATGTTGAACTCCACGCCGCGCTCGGCCGTCAGCGCGGACAGCGCCAGCACGTCCTCGGCGTGGATGTGGCGGCGGTCAGGGCGCGGGTGCACGGTGATGCCGTGCGCGCCGGCATCCAGGCAGGCACGGGCGGCCTGCAGCACGTCCGGGTCGGTGCCGCCGCGCGAGTTGCGCAGGACGGCGATCTTGTTCACGTTGACGCTGAGTTGGGTCATGGCACTACGAGGGGTCGGACTCACCCTGAGCGGTCGGGGTACGCGCCTGGAGGGCGAGCTCCCGCAGCCGACGGAGTTCGTTGGGATCGGTGATGGCCGCGCGGGTGGGCTGCACATCGCCGAAGCGGGCCACGTAGAGGCCGCGGACCCACGCCAGCAGGAACACCAGGGTGCCCAGCAGCGACAGCGCCATCAGCCCCATGTGGGGGGTCTTGAGCGCCATGCCGAAACAGGCCAGCGCGAACAGCAGAAACAGCCAGTACATGTCGTTCTCCCCGATTGACCGGGCCAGTGTAGCGCTGGCGCCCGGTGCGGTTCCACGGGGAGTGACGGCTACAGCAACGGCGATGCCAAGCGTGCGAAGGCCTCGGGAACACGGTGCCGCCACAGCGAACGCTGGCGATCGTTGTAGACCGGCGAGGCGCTGCTGTACTCGGCCAGCAGGATCTCGGCCAGCGCGGCCACGCGGTCGGTATCGCTGATCATCATCGAGAGCTCGAAGTTGAGCCGGAAGCTGCGGTGGTCGAAGTTGGCACTGCCGACGATGCAGACATCGTCATCGGCGATGAAGGCCTTCGTGTGCAGCATGCGCGGGCCGTACTCGTAGATCTTGACACCTGCCTGCAGCAACTCGTCGAAGTAGGAACGCGCGGCCTGGGTAACGAACCAGGAGTCGCTCATCTTGGGCACCAGCAGGCGCACGTCCAGGCCGCCGAGTGCGGCCGAGGTCAGCGCCATGCGCGCGGCCTCGCCGGGCACGAAGTAGGGCGTCACCAGCCAGACGCGCTCCTTCGCTTCGTGGATCGCCGCCACGTGCAGCCGGTGGATGGTCTCCCATGACGAGTCCGGACCGGACACCAACACCTGCGCATTGATGCTGCCCTCGCTGCGGCTGGGCATGGTCTCGGGCCACAACTGCGCGATGTTGAAGCGCGCCGGCTCCTGGCCGGTGGCGTAGATCCAATCCTCGATGAAGACCAGCTGCAGGCTGCGCACCACGTGGCCACGCAGCCGCATGTGCAGGTCGCGATACGCATCCGGGCGGACGCTCTCGTCTTCCTCATCGGTGATGTTGATGCCGCCGGTAAAGGCCTGCAGGCCGTCGATGATGACGAGCTTGCGGTGCGTGCGCAGGTTCAACCAGGGCCGCTTGAACGGCTTGAGCAGCTGCCGCGGATGGAACCAGACGACTTCGGCACCTGCATCCAGCAGCGGTTGCAGGAAGCGCTTGCGGATGGATGACGAGCCGACCGCATCGAGCAGCAGGCGCACGCGCACGCCGGCCGCCGCACGCTCGGTCAGCGCATCGCGCAGCGCGGTGCCGGCGTGGTCCGGATTGAAGATGTAGTACTCCAGGTGCAGGTGGTCCTTGGCCGTGGCCACCGCGGCAAGCAGTGCGCTGTAGGTGGCCGCGCCATCGACCAGCCACTCCACCTCGGTGGCCGAGCTCGGTGAGAGCCCGGTGGTGGCCTGGGCGATCTTGGCCAGCTCGGTGCAGTCCGCATCCGGCGGGCAGACGCTGCTGTAGTGCTCCATGCCCGAGCGCGAACGGCCACGGCGCAGGCGCTGTCGTTTCACCTTCTGCGGGCCGAGCAGGTAGTAGATGAACAGCCCCACGTAGGGCAGGGCGGCCAGCGAGAGGATCCAGCTCAGCGTGGCGACCGGCTCGCGCTTCTGCAGCATGATCCAGCCGATCAACCACAGCAGATAGAGAATGTAGGCCGCCACCATCAGCGGGCGCAGGTGCGGGATGGCGTCGAGCCAGTCCCCGAAGAGATCGAAGGTTGCGAGCATGGCCGGATGATAGCGGGCGGCGTGGCGCTGGCGCGTATCCACAGGCGGTGGCACAAAAAAAACGCCCCTGTTTCCAGGGGCGTTTTCCAGTCGCGTCATGACTGCGTCTTGCGTATTACTGCTGTACGAAGCCGATCTTCTTCATCTGAGCATTCTTCGCGGCAGCCAACACCTTGGCCATCACGTCGTACTCGGAGTCCGGGCTGGCATCGATGCGCAGTTCCGGCTGGTTGGTCGGATCACGCTGCACTTCCTGCTCCATACGCTGCTGCAGTTCGCTCACAGCCACGGGGCTGTTGTTCCACGACACCTGGTTGCTGGCGTCCACCTTCAGCTCGATCGGCGGCGGCGGTTCGACAGTCACCGGCGGTGGGTTGAGCACGCGCTGCGGCAGGTCAACGGCGATCGGGTACGTCATGATCGGCGCGGTGACGATGAAGATGATCAGCAGCACCAGCATCACGTCCACGAGGGGCGTGACGTTGATGTCGGCCATGGGGCCTTTGTTACCACCAGTACTGAACGCCATGGCTTACTGCCCCTTCTCTTTGGTGGCGACGAAGCCAACGTCGAGCATGCCCTGTTCCTGCGCGATCTTCGTCATCTCGTTGATGACGCGCATCTTGGTGGTGCGATCACCACGCAGGTTGAGGGGCGGCTGCGGGGTCTGCTGGGCGGCGGTCGCCAAGCGCGACTCGAGCGTCTGCTTGTCGATTTCCTCGTCGTTCCAGTAGATCGAGCCGTCTTCCTTGACTGCCAAGGTGATCGGGCTCGAACGCTTCTCAGCGTCTTCCGGATTCTGCACCAGGTTGGCCTCAGGCAGATCCACCTTGACCTTGTGGGACATCAGGGGCGCCGTGATGATGAAGATGATCAGCAGCACCAGCATCACGTCCACGAGGGGCGTAACGTTGATGTCGGCCATGGGGCCGCCGCTGTTACCACTACTGAAAGCCATAACGGGCTCCGTCTAGATCGTGTTGACTACGTTCTCGCTGGGTGACGCGCGTCGCTATTAGCGAACGCGCGAACCGGTGGCGAAGAAGTCGTGCAGGTCGTGAGCGAACGTATCGAACTTGCTGATCGTGGCGCTGTTGATCTTGCTGAAGAAGTTGAAGGCGAACACGGCCGGGATAGCCACGAACAGACCGATGGCGGTCATGATCAGTGCTTCACCCACCGGGCCGGCAACGGCGTCGATCGAGGCGGAACCGGTGGCACCGATCTTGATCAGCGCGCCGTAGATGCCCCACACGGTACCCAGCAGACCCACGAACGGAGCGGTTGCGCCGACGGTGGCCAGCAGGGTCATGCCCGACTGCAGGTTGTTGCTTTCGCGGGTCACGGCCTGACGCAGGGCGCGATCGACGAACTCCGAACGGCTCAGGTTCTCACCCAGGCCACCGGAGGTGCCGCCTTCCGAACGCTGGTGGTGCGCAGCAGCCTGTGCAGCGTCCAGAGCGATCTTGGAGAAGGGCTCCGAAGCCGGCTGTTCTTCCATCGCACGGATGGCGTCCTGGGCGTTCGGGGTATCCCAGAACAGGCTCACGACCTTGTCGGCAGCAGCCTTCAGACGGGTGGCGCGGAAGATGTTGATGACGGTCCAGTACCAGGACATGGCCGACATGATGATCAGGGTCAGCAGCACGACCCAGGAGACGGCGAAGTCACCCGGCTGGGTGGTCATCTCGTGGATCAGGTGCTCGAAGCCCATCTGCGACAGGGCGTTGGAGTTGCCCCCGGCAGCAGCGGCGATGAAAAGTTCCTGCAGCATGACGCTTACCTTTGTTGTGTGTGGTGATAAAGGGTATTGCTAGAAATAACCGCTAGAGGCGGTGGCCGGCGGGCCACCGGCCACTATCAGTTCAGCGCAAAGTTGACCGGGACGCGAACGCGACCTGCGACCTTCTTCCCGCCCGATTCCGCGGAACGGAAGCTCCACTTGCGAGCTGCTTCCATGGCGGCGCGGTCAAGGTCACGGTTACGGCTGGACTTCTCGACCGACACATTGGTGACGTTGCCATTGGCATCGACGTCAATGATCAGGATGACTTCACCCTGGATACCAGCACGGAACGCGGCCGGCGGGTAACGCGGGGGGTTCATGTTCTTCGACGAGATGTCGACGCTTGCCTCAATGGTGCTCGGCGGCTGCGGCGGCGACGGCGGCGAAGGCGGCGTGACGATGTCGGTCGGACGCGGGTCCGGGATATCGACCACAGGAGCCTGCGGCGGCGGCGGAACCGGGGACGGCTTCGGCGGCGACAGGTTCTTGACCGGCGGCGGCGGAGTGTCATCCGGCGGCGGCGGCGGCGGCGGCGGTGGGGGCGGCGGCGGAGCGTCGACCAGGGTCACCATGATGTTGCGTTCTTTCTCCGCGACGGCCTTGGGAGCCACAGCCGGGATCAGAAGCATCATGAAGGCGGCGAGATGCAGTGCGATTACAAAAGCGATACCCACGATACGCGGCCAGGAGAGGCCGGTGTCATCGCGTTGTTCGTACCTGTGAACGACTAGTTGTTCCGTCATGCGCCAAGAGCTCATTAGTGGGGCCGGGATACCCGGGGACAGGTAGCCCATGATCAGCGGTGCATGACACCGCAGGAACCTCCAAGCTTATACCAATCCTGAGCGCCTGCGCATCACTTGTGCAGGCATTCAGGCGTTATTCCTACTTACTTCAGGTTGATGATTTTCTTCGCATCCGCCTGGTTCTTCACACCCTTCGCCAGCGCTTGCTGGGCGGCCTGCTTGGCCTCCGGAATGCGACCTTCCGAATGCAGCACGCGTGCCAGATTCAGGTAGGTCTCGCCATCCTTGGAAAGCGGGGCAGCCTTCTGCCACGCCTCGATCGCCTTGTCCGCCTGCTGCGGCTCGGAGTAGTAGTACGCCTGGGCCAGTGCCAGGTATACCTGATAATCCGGCTTCAGGATGTTTTTCTGCAGGCCATCATTGATAACGGCAATGACGTCCTTTTCTTTGTTCTCGCTGTTGGCGTAGATCGAGTACAGCTGCTTGTACTCGCGCTCGTCGGTCAGCTGGCCGGCTGCGTACAGCTTGGCCATGACCGCGCCGGCCTTGTCCATCTGGTCGGCCTGCATGTACATGCTGGCCAGGTTCAGCTGGGCCTTCTTGTCGTTCGGGTTCTTGGCAGCCAGCGTTTCAGCCTGCTTGACCGCTTCGCCGGTCTGGCCGGCTTCGGCCATGGCGGCCATCAGCAACTGGTTCCAGTTGTCCTTCGGCTCGGGCGAGCCGGCGATGGCCTGCTGCAGCACCGGGATGGCCTCGGCATAGCGCTCGGCCTGGTACAGCGCCTGGCCCTTGGCGATCAGCTCTTCGGGCTTGTTCGACTTGGTCTCGGCGAAGTACTTGTCCAGGGTCGCCAGGCCTTCGTTGATCTGGTCATCCTGCAGCTGCAGCTGACCCAGCATCAGCATCGACTGGTAATGGCCGTTGTTGTCCAGGCCGCCGAGCTGCAGCACCTGCTCGAGGTACTTCTTGGCCGAGGCGACGTCGTCCAGCTGGTAGGCCGCCTGCGAGGCGAGCTGCGCGGCGAGCGACTTGTCGTAGGTGTTGGCGGCGGGATTGGCCAGGATTTCGTCGGCCTGCGCGCGCGTCTCCGGGAACTTCTGGTCGTTGTAGCTGTCAATCATTTTCTGCAGCTTCGGGCCGACCTTGGCCGAGGACTTCTGCTCCGGCTCCTGGCGGGTCGCGTTCGGGTAGAGCACTTCGGCCTTGGCCTGCTTCTTCCCACCACGCGCGCCACGCTCCGACGAGCGGGCCTGGGCGAAGGCATCGGTGATCATGGCGCCACTTACAGCGGTCGCGATGAGGACGGAAAGGACGGCTTGCTTGTGGTTGCTGAAAATCATCTTTCACCTCGATCGAACCGCCGCAGCGGCATCAAAACGGACTGTCAGAAAAATCTGAGCCGCCAAACGTATCAGAAACTGATGGCGTGAGAAATCGTTTCCGATGCTGCAATACAGCATCTTTTGGTCGCATACGGGCGCGTCAGCCACACTTCGGACGACGCCCGGCCGCCTGGGCTTGTTGGTATACACCACTCAGGGAGGGCGCGTCTCGCTGCAATTCCCGGATGCGGTTGGCCGGATCGGGGTGGGTGGACAGCCACTGCGGTGACCGGCCGCCGCTGGCAGCCATCATGTTCTGCCACAGATCGACCGCCTGGGCCGGGTTGAAACCGGCCTCGGCCATCAGGCGCTGGCCGACGATATCGGCCTCGCTTTCCTGGGTCCGCGAGCCTGGCAGGAGGAAGGCCGCCTGGGCACCGGCGCCGCCGAGCTGGCTGACGGTACTGGCCGCGCCCTCGCCGTAGGCCGCGCCCGCCAGCGCGCCGAGGACCGACAGCCCGGTCTGCGCACCCATCTGGCGGGTGATGCGTTCTTCGTGGTGGCGGGAGATCACGTGCCCGATCTCGTGGCCGATGACGGCGGCCAGCTGATCCTGGTTCTTGGCGACGGTGAAGATGCCGGTATTGACCCCGACCTTGCCGCCGGGCAAAGCGAACGCGTTGGGTTCCTTGTCGACCATCAGGGCCGTCTCCCACCGTACGCCACGGTACTGTGCGGGAAGCTGAGCGACCAGCGCATTCACCACGCACTGGACGTAGGCGTTCTGCTTCGGGTCGGTGCTCAACGTACCTTTGGACTTGGTCTCGGTAAACGCCTGCGCGCCCAGCTGGTCCAGCTCGGCCTGCGATACCCCGCCCACCATCTGGCGGCGGCCGGTGGGTGAGGTGGTGGTGGCGCACGCGCTCACCAGCATGGCGATGGCAATTCCCAACAGCACTGGTTTCATGTGCGATCCCCCGTGTTCATATGCGCAGTGTGGAACGTGGCGACGTAAATTTTCGTCAAGCCGCATGGTCGTTATTGGATGCCCAGAAACATCAGGGCGGCCAGGGCAATGCCGTTGTTCAACGCATGCGCGGCGATCGGCGCCCACAAGGTGCCGGTGCGCTGGTAGAGCCAGGCGAAGGCGGCGCCCATGCCGCCATAGACCAGCCACAGCTGGGCGATTTCCCATGGGCCGTTGGCGCTGGTACCGGGAATTTCATGCACCAGGGCGAAGGCCAGGCTGCTCAGCAACATGCCCAGCAGCGGCCGGCCGGCCTGCCACAGGCGGCCGAACAGCACCCGGCGGAACAGCAGTTCCTCATAGGCCGGAGCAAGCACCACGGCAAACAGCGCCAGGAACCAGGGGAAGCGCGTCATCGCCTGTTCCATCAGCGCCAGGTTGGTCGGCACCGGCTCGATACCGCCCTGTTTGGCCAGCCACGCGATCAGATTGCTGCCGACGATCACCCCGGTGGCGACCAGCAGTGTCCACCCCCAGGTGGATGGGCGACGGGCGGCCTGGAACGACAGCGCCCGTTCGGCGGGCGTGGCCCGACGACGGAAGAAATACAGCACCAGTGCCGCGCCACCGGTGGCGACCAGCGCCATCAGGATCTGGGCGAGGGCACCGGGTTGTCCGAGCTGCTGGGCAAGACCGGCGACCGCGGACGCATCCGCACCGTCGCGCGCCGCCTGGTAACCGACGATCGCACCGCGGTAGAGCCCCCAGGCCAAACCGCTGATCAGACTGAGCGAGAGCAGCACCGCCACGCCGATGCCCAGATCGATGAAGAACCCTGCAAGCGGAGAACCCGGCCTGCGCGGTGATGGTGGAACAGCGGGGGGCAGCGGAGGCGTCATGGACGCCGGGGGGGTAACGGACATCGGATTCCTGGCATCGGGGGGCGATGGCCGGCCAGGGTCGCCCCCGGCCGGCCTTGCCCCGATTGTGTCAGATATCCAGGTTGGCGACCTTCAGCGCATTGTCTTCGATGAAGTCGCGGCGCGGTTCGACCACGTCGCCCATCAGCGTGCTGAAAATCTGGTCGGCAGCCACGGCATCCTCGATCCGCACCTGGAGCAGGCGACGGGTGTCGGGATTGACCGTGGTGTCCCAGAGCTGCTCCGGATTCATTTCACCCAGACCCTTGAATCGCTGGATCTGGCGACCCTTCTTGGCTTCATCCAGCAGCCAGTTGCGCGCCTCGGCGAAGCTGCCGACCTCGGCCGATTTGGCACCGCGGCTGATCTTCGCACCGGCACGGACCAGGCCGTGGAGGAGCAGGGAGGACTGGTGAAGGGCACGCAGTTCGCCGGTCTCGAATGCGGCCAGCGGCAGCACCTGGATCAGCTGTTCGCCCATGTGGCGACGCGTGACCAGCACGGCTGCCGGACGTTCGTCGGTGGGTTCCTGCAGTTCCAGCGTATAACGCGGCGAACCGAGGCTGCCCTGGTTGAGGCGGGTGGCCAGCGCGGCCAGGCCTTCGTCGGCGCCGGCCTTGCGCAGGTGTTCCAGATCCATCGGCGTGAAATCGATCAGCGCTTCCAGCACCTGGCGGTCATAACGATGGCCGTTGCGCGCGATGGTTTCCTGCGCCGAGGCGTAGGAAAGCAGCAGCTTCTCCAGCGCCACGCCTTCGATGCCGGGTTCGCTCTCGGCCGGGATCAACGAGGCGTTTTCCACCGCGCTGCTGGCCAGGTACGCATCCAGCGCCGGGTCATCCTTCAGGTACAGCTCCTGCTTGCCCTGCTTGATCTTGTACAGCGGCGGCAGGCCGATGTAGATGTGGCCACGCTCGATCAGCTCCGGCATCTGACGGTAGAAGAAGGTCAACAGCAGCGTACGGATGTGCGCGCCGTCGACGTCGGCGTCGGTCATGATGATGATGCGGTGGTAGCGCAGCTTGTCCGGGTTGTACTCGTCCCGGCCGATGCCGGTGCCCAGCGCGGTGATCAGCGTACCGACCTGGTCCGAGGCGAGCATGCGGTCGAAGCGGGCGCGTTCCACGTTGAGGATCTTGCCGCGCAGCGGCAGCACGGCCTGGTTCTTGCGGTTGCGGCCCTGCTTGGCCGAGCCACCTGCCGAGTCACCCTCGACGATGAACAGTTCGGACAGCGCCGGATCTTTTTCCTGGCAGTCGGCCAGCTTGCCCGGCAGGCCGGCGATATCCAGCGCGCCCTTGCGGCGGGTCAGATCGCGCGCCTTGCGGGCCGCTTCACGTGCACGCGCCGCGTCCACGATCTTGCCGGCGATCGCCTTGGCTTCGTTGGGGTTTTCCTGCAGGAATTCTTCCAGGCGCGCACCGAAGGCACTTTCCACCGCCGGGCGCACGTCCGAGCTGACCAGCTTTTCCTTGGTCTGGCTGGAGAAGCTCGGGTCCGGCACCTTCACCGACAGCACCGCGATCATGCCTTCGCGCATGTCATCGCCGGTCAGGTTGATCTTGGCCTGCTTGGCGATGCCGTTCTGCTCGATGTAATTGTTGAGCACACGGGTCAGCGCACCGCGGAAACCGGCGAGGTGGGTACCGCCATCCTTCTGCGGGATGTTGTTGGTGAAGCAGTACATCGTTTCCTGGTAGGAATCGGTCCACTGCAGCGCCACGTCCACGACGATCCCGTTGGACTCACCGGTGACGGAGATCACGTTCGGGTGCAGCGGCGTCTTCAACTGCGCCAGATGCTCCACGAAGCTGCGGATGCCGCCTTCGTAATGGAAGTCGTCGCGCCGGCCGTCGCCGCGCTCGTCCACCAGCACGATCTTGACGCCGGAATTGAGGAAGGACAGCTCACGCAGGCGGCGGGCCAGGATGTCGTAGTGGAACTCGACGTTGTCGTGGAACGCCTTCACCGACGGCCAGAAGCGCAGGGTGGTACCGCGCTTGGTGCTGGCTTCAACCTGCTTGAGCGAGTTGACCGCAGCACCGTCAGCGAATTCCTGCT
Organism: Stenotrophomonas sp. AS1; assembly: GCF_048957655.1. Taxonomy (NCBI): domain Bacteria; kingdom Pseudomonadati; phylum Pseudomonadota; class Gammaproteobacteria; order Lysobacterales; family Lysobacteraceae; genus Stenotrophomonas; species Stenotrophomonas sp. AS1. Next base: position 356,241 of record NZ_JARVXM010000009.1, read on the forward strand.
GGTAGTGGAAGCCGCCCTGGTAGATATCCAGCAGCAACTTCTGCGAGAGCGCATTGACCACGCTGACGCCCACGCCGTGGAGGCCGCCAGACACCTTGTAGCTGTTGTCATCGAACTTGCCACCGGCGTGCAGGACCGTCATCACGACTTCGGCGGCGGAGACTTCGCGATCGAGCTTCTTGCTCATCTGCTCGTGCTTGCCGGTCGGGATGCCGCGCCCGTTGTCCGACACCGAGACCGAACCGTCCGCGTGGATCATCACCGACACATGGTCGGCGTGGCCGGCCAAGGCTTCGTCGATGGAGTTGTCGACGACCTCGAACACCATGTGGTGCAGACCGGTGCCGTCATGGACGTCGCCGATGTACATACCAGGACGCTTGCGGACAGCCTCGAGGCCTTCCAGGGCGGTGATGCTGTTGGCGTCGTAGTTGCCGCTGTTTGCGGGGATGTTCTGTTCTTCAGTCATTGCGCTTGCCGTAGGCTCCGCAGGTCGGTCCGCCGCGGTGAGGCGGGGCGCCGAGTAATAAGGGGTTGCAACAGCAATTATACCAGCCGGGCACCGTGGCCCCTGGGGGACCACTATGGCACAGGCTGGACCTGTCCATGTTCCACGTGGAACCGCGTGATATCTGTCGCGTCGATCAGTGCCGCCGGAACTTCAGTGGCGGTGATGAAGATCTGCGCCGGGCCGGCCTTCAAGCGCTCCAGCACCCGTGCCTGGTGGTGCCGATCCAGCTCCGAAGACAGGTCGTCCAATGCGATGACCGGCCATTCGCCGCGCTGCTCGGCGTAGTCTTCGGCCTGTGCCAGCAGGCAGGTGAGGGCCGTCAGTTTCGCCTGCCCCCGCGAGAGTGCATCCCGGCCGGGAATGGTCTCGAATCCGACGCTCCAGTCGGCCCGGTGTGGACCGACCGAGGTATAGCCAGCCATCCGGTCACGTTCCCGGGCCAGAAGGAGGGCATCGGAGAGTGAAACCTCCTGCTTGCGCCACCCTGGGCTCAAGCTCAGCGACTGGATGCCCAGATTGGGGGCCAGGACGGCGGCCAGTTCCACGGTTCGTTCCTGCAACCGCTCCAGGTAGTGCTGCCGGCGGGTGGTCAGCGGTTCGCCGGCTTCGGCGAGCTCTCGATCCCAGGCATCCAGGGCGTGCGGATGGCCGCCCTGCTTGAGCAGGGCGTTGCGCTGCTTAAGGGCGCGCGAGTATCGCCGCCACAGCCCCATGAAGTCTGGTTCCACGTGGAACAAACCCCAATCGAGGAACCGCCGACGGGGCTCACCGCCGCCACTGACCAGCGCGTGGCTACCTGGCTCGAAGGTCACCACCGCCAGCGCTGCGCAGAGGGTGCCGAGCTGGGCGACATCCTCGCCGTCCAGTCGGCCTTTCCATTCCTGCCCACTGTGGCGGAGCCCGGCCTTGCGCCGCGTCGGGGTTTCGGCGCCTTCGCGCTGCTCATCCCATTCGACAAAGACATCCAGCGCCTCCCGGCCCTGGCGCACCAGCCCATCCCGCACCCGGCCACGGAAACTGCGCCCGTACGCCATGACATGCAGCGCCTCCAGGACACTGGTCTTTCCGGCGCCATTGTCGCCGGTGATCAGATTGATGCCCGGTTTCGGCGCGAGTTCGACGGTATCGAAGCGGCGAACCTGATGCAGGGAGAGACGGCGGATATGCATGCGGAAGATCGACGCCGCGCCGGGCGGCGGAGGGGTAGCGGGGAATCGATCAGCTTACTGCATTGCCCTGGTTCCACGTGGTGCAAGCAGCCCTGGAAGTGCGCCGCCGTACAGTCCCCGGCGTTTCACCCAGCGGCGGGAGGAAGTGCCGGGCCCCGGCGGACGATGGCGAATCCCACTGTCCGATGTGGAGCAGGGCAATGCAAGGCAGACGAGGCGGCTTAGGGGACTCACTCAGGCCTGCTGTACCACGTGGAACATGCCCGTCGACCTCCACCCGGAGGCTCGAGAACGCGCTCAATTTCTTCAATTCTGAGGCTCGTCCAGGCCCATGGTGCTGCAGATTTCAAGAAATCCGCGGCGTTTTCCAGGGCGCCCAGCAGCCCGATCAGTACGTCCGAGCTGGATTGTTTGAATTCTGCGCGCGTCGCCGAAGCGGACCCCGTCAGAAATGAAGGACGCTCGCGCAGACCCAAACGAGACTGTCCACACCCCCCATGTATGAGTTATGCACAACCTAAGGGCAATCTGTGGATAAAAAGAGGCCCTGGAAGAGCCTTTAAAGATATCCACAGGATCACCCCCAGGCTCAGGCCCTGTTTTACCGGGGGTTTCGAGGCCCTAATTCCCTTTATAACCAACCACTTAACCTACTTTTCAACCAAATCTGGCCCTACCACCACCACCTAGCTTTAGATTTATATACAGTTTTTAAAAGCATAGAGCTGTGATTCAGCGGCAGAAAAGCGGCTCGTCGCGGCGCTCCAGATCTGGAGAGAAATCTGTCTTGGTTCGCAGTGGCGGCTTAACAGGATTCGCGAGATTGGCTGCGGGCAGGCGCTACCGAGCCACTTTTGCACCTGCGTTCGATAACGATCACCCCATCGCAAGATCGCCACTGGTTTGTGAGCGCAGCGGGGATGCGAATCGCGTGTGCCGGTGGCGACCTTGGTTCACGTGGCCGGTAACCATGGAGATCGGCCTTCACCCCCTACCCATGCAGCAGGCCTGCGTGTGCGGATACCCGGTCAGACAAGCAGGCAGGCCGGCAGACGAACCAAGCATCTCCAAGGTTCAACGCTACGACGATGCTCCACGTGGAACATCGCTTCTTTCGCCCAAAAAGAAACCCGGCAGTGCCGGGCTTCTCAAACAACTCGGTTCCACGTGGAACCAGCGCGCCAGGTCAGAGACGCAGCGGCATCACTACATGACGCGACTTCTCGCTGCTGGCCTCGCGGACCAGGGCAGAGGAGTTCGAATCACGCAGCTGGATCACGACGTGCTCGTCGCGCAGTGCCGACAGGGCATCGAGCAGGTAGTTCACGTTGAAGCCGATGGCCAGGTCGCTGACCGTGGTATCTGCCTCGATCTCTTCCTGGGCTTCTTCCTGCTCCGGGTTGTGCGCACTGATTTTCAGGTTGCCCGGCGAGACTTCCACGCGGATACCGCGGTACTTCTCGTTGGACAGAATCGCAGCACGCTGCAGCGAGGCACGCAGGGCTTCGCGATCGACCTTCACTTCGCGATCGGCACCGATCGGGATGACAGCCTCGTAATCGGGGAAGCGACCGTCGATCAGCTTGGAGGTGAAGGTCACATCGTCGCGCTTGACGCGCACGTGGCTGCGGCCGACTTCCAGCTCGATCTCGCGATCACCGCTTTCCAGCAGGCGCTGCAGCTCGGTCACGCCCTTGCGCGGCACGATGATCTGGCGCTTGGCACCGCTGGCCTTTTCCAGCTCGGTTTCGCACAGCGCCAGGCGGTGACCATCGGTCGCCACGGTACGCAGGGCATCGCCACGCAGGTCGAACAACAGGCCGTTGAGGTAGTAGCGCACGTCCTGCTGGGCCATCGCGAACGCGGTGCGTTCGATCAGTTCCTTCAGGGTCGCTTCGCCGATGGCCACGCGCTCGGTGGCTTCGACTTCGTCGACAGACGGGAAGTCATTGGCCGGCAACGTTGCCAGGGTGAAGCGGCTGCGCCCGGCCTGCACGGTGATCTTGTCACCGGTCTGCGAGACGGTGATCCGGCTGCCGTCGGGCAGGGCACGGATGATCTCGAACAGCTTGCGGGCGGGGATGGTGGTCTCGCCGTCCTGGGCATCTTCCACCGCGATCCGCGACACCATTTCCACTTCCAGGTCCGTGCCGGTCAGCGACAGCTGTCCGTTCTGGACCTGAACCAGGAAATTAGCCAGAACCGGCAGGGTCTGGCGGCGTTCGACCACGTTGACGACTTGTGCCAACGGCTTGAGAAAGGCTTCGCGCTGCAGTGTGAAACGCATGTGGTTCCGTGCCCCTATGCTTTAAAAAAATGTGGAATAAATCAAAAGCTTGGTGGTGCTGGTAGGGCCAGAATCGCGGGAAAACACGACTAAGCCTTTGTAAACAAAAGGGTTTTTGACCTCGAAACCCTCTGCATTACTAGCCCCCAAGGGGTGGGGAAAGGTGTGGATAACTTTACCGCCGAATCGAGCGGCTTTTTTATCCACAACCTATACCTCGCTTACTACCGGATTCTGCACCGTTTTATGCGATGACGCCTTAGCGGCGTACATGCATCATTCGCTCAACTTCCGGATCAGCTTGTCCCAGTCTTCCCGCAACTTGCCGTCGGCTTCCATCAACGTCCGGATCTGCCGGCAGGCATGCAGCACCGTGGTGTGGTCCCGGCCGGCAAAGGCGTCGCCGATTTCCGGCAGGCTGTGCTCGGTCAGTTCCTTGGTCAGGGCCATGGCGACCTGACGGGGACGGGCCAGCGAGCGGGTCCGACGCTTGGACAGCAGATCCTTGATCTGCAGCCCGTAGTAGTCGGCCACGGTTTTCTGGATGTTGGGAATGCTGATCGCCTGCTGCTGGGCGCGAAGCAGGTCGCGCAGGGTTTCCTGGGCGAAATCAGTGGTGATCGCACGGCCGGTGAAATTGGCGCGTGCGGCCAGGGTATTCAACGCACCTTCGAGGTCGCGGACATTGGAGCGCATCTTCTTGGCAATCAGAAACGCCACATCGTCGGGGATATCGGTGCCACGCTCGCGGGCCTTGGCCAGCACGATCGCTGCACGCGTCTCGAAGTCCGGCGGCTCGATCGCCACCGACAGGCCCCAGGCCAGCCGCGACTTCAGTCGTGCTTCCAGGCCTTCGACTTCGCGCGGGTACCGGTCACAGGTCAGGATGATCTGCTGCTTGCCGTCGAACAGGGCGTTGAACGTATGGAAGAACTCTTCCTGGGTACGGTCCTTGCCGGCGAAGAACTGGATGTCATCGATCAGCAGCGCGTCCACCTGCTGGAACTGGCGCTTGAACTGGTCCATGGTTTTTTCCTGCAGCGCACGGATCATCGCGCTGAAGAACTGTTCCGAACGCAGGTACAGCACCTTGGCTGCCGGGTTGGCCTGACGCATCGCATTGCCGGCCGCGAACATCAGGTGGGTCTTGCCCAGGCCGGTTCCGCCGTACAGCAGCAACGGGTTGTGGGCCCGGTCGCCCGGCTTCTGCGCCGCCTGGAACGCCGCGGCCAGGCCCAGCTGGTTGCTGCGGCCCTCCACGAAGTTGGCGAAGGTGTAGTGCGAATCCATGTTGCCGGCGAACGGCACCAGGGGCTCGGCCGGTGCCGCCGGTGCGGACAGGCCCGGAATCGGCGCGATCTGCGCCTCCACCGGGCGCGGACGCGAGCCGATTTCAAGAAAAACGTCGCCGAAACCGGCGAAGTGCGCCAGCAGTTCCTTGATGCGCGGCAGATACAGCTCGCGCACCTGGTCGACGATGAAGGCGTTCGGCGCATAAAGCACCAGGCTGTCCGCGCGCAGATCTGCCTGCAGCGGCTTCAACCAGGTGTGAACATCCTCGGGCGGAAACTCCGCTTCGAGGCGTTCGAGGGAACGAGACCAGGCATCCATCGGCAATAATCGTCTGGGGCCAGCGGATAGGCGAACAAAAGCGCCGCACCGCAGGCCGGAAGGGGGGAAGAATGGATGGCGCAGACTACCACCGACGAGGGGGGCCGGGAATGGTTGTCCCAAAGTTATTCACAAAACGATCCACAGCTATTGCACAGCCCGGTGAATTCCCGTAGTGACAGACACTTGACGGGACCTCGATGAGGTCTATAGAATTTCCGGTTCTTTCCGTCCCCTTCATATAGAGGCCCGCATGGCCACCAAGCGCACTTTCCAACCCAGCAACCTCAAGCGTAAGCGCGACCATGGCTTCCGTGCCCGTATGAAGACCGCTGACGGCCGCAAGATCCTGTCGCGTCGCCGCGCCAAGGGCCGTAAAGTCCTGAGCGCTTGATTGCAATGCCGCTTCCCGCGGCAGACGCAATCCTGACTGTGAGCAGTTCCGACCCGCGCAAGCGATTTCCTCGCTCTGCGCGGGTTCGTACGCGTGCCGAATATACAACGGTCTTCAACGGCGCCCGCCGTGTGTCCGATCCGCTGATGACCCTGCACTGGCTGAAGAGCGATACGCCAGCCAGGTTGGGTCTTGCGGTGTCGCGCAAAGTCGATCCCCGAGCCGTGGGTCGCAACCGAGTAAAGCGTGTGCTGCGCGATGCCACACGCCACCTACGGCCGTGGATGAGTGCCGGCGATTACGTCGTCGTTGCCCGCAGCGCCGCCCGTACCGCCAGCAATTCAGATATCCGCCAGGCCTTTGAACGCCTGCTGCGCCGCCTTGGCGCATTGCCCATGCCGGGCGCGGACGGCACAATGCCGCCGCCCCTGGGCGTTGTACCCCTTTCCCAGTCCGAGCCGGCATTGCGTGCCGGCCCCGTCGAGCCTGCACGCTGATGAACCAGACCCGCGTTTTCCTGATTTTTGCCTGGCTGATGGTGGCCGTGTTGCTGTGGATGGAGTGGGGCCGCGACAAAGCCGCGCCGCCGACCCCGGCCGTGGCCGCCCAGACCACCCAGGCCAGCGTGCCGGGTGCGGCTGCCGGCAGCATTCCCGGTGCACCCGTGCCCCAGGCTGACGGTTCCCTGCCGGCGGCACAGCCGGCCGCACAGACCGAGGCCGGCCCGGCCCGCGTGACCATCACCACCGACGTGCTGCGTCTGGTGCTGGACGGTGGCACGGTGCTGGACGCCGAACTGCTGCAGTTCCCCCAGACCAAGGAAGAAGGCAGCCCGCCGGTCCGCCTGCTGACGGAAGAAGCTACCCACCCGTACCGCGCGGTCAGTGGCTGGATCAGTGAAGACAAGACCATGCCGGTGCCGGCCGCCAACGGCTTCAAGCTGGTCGGCGACAACCACGACTTCGTGCTGGCCAAGGGCCAGGACGAGGTCACCGTGCCGTTCGAATGGACCGGCCCGAACGGCGTGACCATCCGCCGCACCTACTCGCTGGGTCGCAACGAGTACGCGATCACGGTCAAGGATGAAGTCGTCAACGGCGGCAGCGCCCCGTGGAGCGGCTACGTGTTCCGCACCCTGGACCGCACCCCGACCATCCTCTCGCGCAGCATGACCAACCCGGACTCGTTCAGCTTCAACGGCGCGACCTGGTTCAGCCCGCAGGACGGTTACGAGCGTCGCGCGTTCAAGGATTACCTGGACGACGGCCACCTCAACCGCACCATCACCGGCGGCTGGCTGGCGATGCTGCAGCACCACTTCTTCACCGCGTGGATTCCGCAGGCCGACCAGGCCGCGCAGTACTCGCTGGCGCAGAACAACGGCCGTGACCAGATCGAAGCGCGCGGCCCGGCCTTCACCGTGGCCCCGGGCCAGCAGGTCAGCACCGAAGCCCGCCTGTGGGTCGGCCCGAAGCTGGTCAACCTGATCGCCAAGGAAGACGTGAAGGGCCTGGACCGCGTGGTCGACTACAGCCGCTTCTCGCTGATGGCGATCATCGGCCAGGGCCTGTTCTGGGTGTTGAACCAGGTCCACAAGGTGGTCGACAACTGGGGCTGGGCCATCGTCGGCCTGGTGGTGCTGCTGAAGCTGGTGCTGTATCCGCTCTCGGCCGTGCAGTACAAGTCCGGCGCCAAGATGCGTCGCTTCCAGCCGCGCATCGCGCAGCTCAAGGAACGCTATGGCGATGACCGCCAGAAGTTCCAGACCGCGATGATGGAGCTGTACAAGAAAGAGAAGATCAATCCGATGGGCGGCTGTCTGCCGATCCTCATCCAGATGCCGATCTTCTTCGCGCTGTACTGGGTGCTGGTGGAATCGGTGGAACTGCGCCAGGCTCCGTGGCTGGGCTGGATCCAGGATCTGACCGCACGCGACCCGTACTTCATCCTGCCGGTGATCAACGTGGCGGTGATGTGGGCCACGCAGAAGCTGACCCCGGCGCCGGGCATGGACCCGATGCAGGCCAAGATGATGCAGCTGATGCCGCTGGTGTTCGGCGTCATGATGGCCTTCATGCCGTCCGGTCTGGTGCTGTACTGGGTCGTCAACGGTGGCCTGGGCCTGCTCCAGCAGTGGTGGATGACCAAGCGCCACGGCAGCGACCCGCTGCCGGTCGTCACCGCCAAGAAGTAAGCTGCACAGGAGACCCGCCGCAAGGCGGGTTTCCTGCATCTGCGGCCCGCGCATCCGTGCGGTCCGTAGAATGCTCCCTGATTCCCCGCCTGCTGCAGTGAGCCCGACATGACCCATGCCCCCGACACCATCGTGGCCATCGCCACCGCGCCCGGCGCGGGCGGCGTGGGCATGCTGCGGCTGTCCGGCCCGCAGGCGCGCCCCATCGCCGAGGCGATCGGCGTGCGCGCGATGCAGCCGCGGCACGCGCACTACGCGCGCTTCCGCGATGCGGCGGGCGAGGTAATCGACGACGGCATCGCGCTGTGGTTCCCGGCCCCGAACAGCTTCACCGGCGAAGAAGTGGTGGAGCTGCAGGGACATGGCAGCCCGGTGGTACTTCAGCAGCTGGTCGCGCGCTGCATCGCCTTGGGCGCGCGGCAGGCGCGGCCCGGTGAATTCAGCGAGCGCGCCTTCCTCAACGGCAAGCTCGACCTGGCCCAGGCCGAGGCGATCGCCGACCTGATCGCCGCCAGTGATACCCGCGCAGCGCGCGCGGCCCGCCGCTCGCTGGACGGGGTGCTCTCGCGCCGCGTGGACGAGGTCGCAGAACAGCTTGTTCTGCTGCGGATCCACGTGGAAGCGGCGATCGATTTCGCCGACGAACCGCTCGATACCCTCGGCGGCGCGCAGGTACGCAGTGGCCTGGTCACCGCGCTGCAGGCACTGATCCGGCTGCGCGACGATGCCGAACGTGGGCGCAGGCTGCGCGATGGTCTGCACGCGGTGCTGGTGGGCCCGCCGAACGCGGGCAAGAGCTCGCTGCTCAATGCACTGGCCGGCAGCGAGCGGGCGATCGTCACCGACATCGCCGGCACCACCCGCGACACCCTGCGCGAAACCATCCGCATCGATGGCCTGGAACTGACCCTGGTCGACACCGCTGGCCTGCGCGAAGGCGGCGATGCCATCGAGCGCGAAGGCATGCGCCGGGCGCGTGCGGAGATGCAGCGCACCGACCTGGCCATCGTGGTGGTCGATGCGCGCGATCCGCAGGCCGGCCGCGACGCGGTGGGCGACAGCATCGCCGACGTGCCGCAGCAGCTGTGGATCCACAACAAGAGTGATCTGCTGGACGCGATGCCGGTCGACGTCCCTGCGGACGTGGTGCATGTCTCGGCCGCGACCGGCCTCGGCTTGGATCAGTTGCACGCGCGCCTGCGCGCGCTGGCCAGCGGCAGTGCCGGTGACAGCGTGGACGGTGAGTTCTCCGCGCGTGCCCGCCATGTAGAGGCGATCGGTCAGGCCATCGGCCATGCCGAACGCGCCGAAGCGGAGCTGGTCCACGAGCACCTGGAGTTGGCGGCGGAGGAACTGCGTCTGGCACATGAGGCACTGGGCGAGATCACCGGGCGGATGAGCGCGGATGATCTGCTCGGGCGCATTTTCTCCAGCTTCTGCATCGGGAAGTAGGCGGCGCCTTTCTTCGCGCTGTCACACCCCTGCAGCAGACTGACCCGGTTCTTTATCGACAGGAATCTGAAGTGTCCAAGCCGTTGTGGGGGTGTGTGTTGCTGGTGTCGCTGGCCGTGGCACCATCGGTGGCCATGAGCGCTGAATCGTCTTCCCCTACGCCGGCCAAGGCCGCCGTCTACGGCCACCGCGGCGCCAGTGCGCTGCTGCCCGAGCACACGCTCGCCGCCTATGCGCAGGCCATCGCCGACGGCGCCGACTACATCGAGCCGGACCTGGTGATGACCAAGGACGGCGTGCTGGTATCGCGCCACGAGAACGAGATCGGCGGCACCACCGATGTGGCCGCGCACCCCGAGTTCGCCAGCCGCAGGACCGTCAAGACCATCGACGGCGAGCGCATCGAAGGCTGGTTCACCGAAGACTTCACCCTGGCCGAGCTGAAAACGCTGTACGCCCGCGAGCGCCTGCCGCAGCTGCGCAGCACCGCCTTCGACGGCCAGTTCCGCATCGCCACGCTGGACGAGATCATCGCCTTCCTGGTGCAGCAGGCCGGCCGCGCCAACCGCGGCATCGGGCTGGTGCCGGAGATCAAGCACGGCACCTACTTCACCAGCATCGGCCTGCCGATGGAAGACAAGGTGGTCGCCGCGCTGCAGGGCAACGCCTACACGCGCGTGGCGCCGGTGACGATCCAGTCCTTCGAGGTCGGCAACCTGCGTTACCTGCGTGGCAAGCTCGGCCGCGACAGCAACATCCGCCTGCTGCAGCTGCTCGGCGATCCCACGCATCAGCCGGGTGACGTGCTGGCCGCCAAGGGCCGCCAGCGCTATGCCGACCTGATCACCCCGGCCGGGCTGCGCGAGGTGGCCACCTATGCCGATGGCATCGGTCCGAGCCTGCGCATGGTCATCCCACTGGACGCGCAGGGGAAGCTGGGCACCCCGACCTCGCTGGTGCGCGATGCGCATGCGGCCGGCTTGATGGTGGTGCCGTATACGTTCCGGCCGGAGAACCAATTCCAGGCGGCGGAGTTTCGCAAGGGCGAGCCGAATGCCCGCAATGCCGACGGCTCGGTCGCCGAGATGCGCGCCTACCTGGCCACCGGCATCGATGCGTTCTTCACCGATGACCCGGCGCTGGGCCGGCGTGCGGTGGATGGGGACGGGACACCGGCGACCCGGTAGGTACCGACCGTTGGTCGGTACGATCATGATCGGTGCTACGCGCACCGACCTTGCTCGGTGGGCGCGATATCGGAGTATCCGGCGCACGGCAGCCACGCATGGCGTGGCTCTACCGTGGCATGCAATCAGATGGCGCTGCCGGTCAGTCCAGCGATGACCCTTCATCGCGCCGCCGAAACGGCAGCACCACGAAGTCGTGGCCCTCGCGCGGTTGCCACAGCACCGGCACGCGGGTCGGGGAGGGCGGCTCCAGGTCGGCATCGCGCGCCGCCTCGAGCTCGTCCTCTTCCTCGTCCTCCCAGCTGTAGCGCTTGCGCGGCGCCATCGGGTCGGAGAGGCGGAACAGCAGTGCGCTGATGATGCCGGCGAAGGCACCGCCCATGTGCGATTGCCAGGACACGCCCGGCTCGTGCGGCAGGATGGTCAGCAGCATGCTGCCGTAGAACAGGAACGCGATCAGCCCGGCGGCGATGGCCGGCCGGTCGCGGCGCAGCAGGCCAAGTACGAACACCAGGAACATCAGGCCGTGGGTGATGCCACTGGCACCGAGATGGCGGCTGCCCAGATCGCCGAGCAGCCAGGCACCGAGCCCCGAACCGAGCCACAGCAGGGGCAGCGCGCGCAGCGTTGCGTTGGGATAGACGCTGCCGGCCAGGGTGCCGAGGATCAGCAGGGCCGCCGCATTGGCACCCAGGTGCTGGATCGAACCGTGCAGCAGCGGTGCACCGAGAATGCCGAGCAGGCCGGCCTTGTCCAGCGGGGCAACCGCCCACGGGCGCCAGTCGAAGTGGCCTTGGGCGGTATACACCGCCACCAGCAGCAGCACGAAGGCCAGGCTCAGGTTGAACGCCCGCAGTACACCACCACGGTCGTTGCGGGAGGGGACCGGCGGCGCGCCGGTGGGCTGGGGCAGGTTGGCGTTCATACCCTTAGGGATGGCGCCGCCCCGGATGAACACAAGGGCAACGCCGTGGGAGAGAGAGGTACCGCCTGCGGGACAATCCCGCAGGCGGCACGGTCGGTCAGGCGTGGCCGCCTTCCTTCGGCGGATTCTTCAGGCTCAGCACCACGGTCGCGGCGATGATCACCGCCACCACACCCAGCGAGATCGGGGTGGGGATCTTGAAGATGTCGATCAGCATCATCTTGACGCCGATGAAGGCCAGCACCAGGGCCAGGCCGTACGGCAGCAGGTGGAAGCGATCGGCCATGCCGGCCAGCAGGAAGAACATCGCCCGCAGGCCCAGCACCGCGAAGACATTGGAGGTCAGCACGATGAACGGGTCGGTGGTGATGGCGAAGATCGCCGGGATGGAGTCCACCGCGAAGATCACGTCGGTCACCGCGATCAGGATCAGCACCACGAACAGCGGGGTGAACCAGCGCTTGCCATCGCGCATGACGCTCATGGCATTACCGGCGTAGTCGGGCAGCAGGCGCAGGTGCTTGCGCATCCAGCGCAGGGCGGGGTTGGTCTCCAGATCCGGCTCGCTGCCGGCTGAGAACCACATCTTCCAGCCGGTGAAGAGCAGGAACGCGCCGAACACATAGAGCAGCCAGTGGAACTTGGTCAGCAGCACGCTGCCGGCGAAGATCATGATCGTACGCAGCACGATCGCGCCCAGGATGCCGATGATCAACACCTTCTGGCGCTGTTCCTCGGGCACCGCGAAGTAGCCCATGATCATCAGGAACACGAAGATGTTGTCCACGGCCAGGGCTTTCTCGACCAGGTAACCGGTCAGGAACTCCAGCCCAACCTTGTTGGCCACTACCTGGCCGGCGGTCTCATTGAGGTAGTACCAGAGGCCACCGTTGAAGGCCAGGGCCAGCACGACCCAGCCGATCGACCACCACAGGGCCTCCTTGAAGGTGACCTTGTGCGGTCCGCCATGTCGCATCAATACGAGGTCGACCAGCAGCGCGATGATCACCACCGCGCCGAAGCCGCCCCACAACCACACATTACCGATCGTCTGCATTGGGTTTGTCCGTTGGAAAAATAGAATGCCTCAAGCCGGACGGCGAGGATCTGCAACGGAGGATCGGGGGGATCCGGGGACAGAGCTTCGCCATACGGCGAAGGTCTCGCTCGCAGTCCCGATGGGTGGGACTGCCGTTGCACCGGAGCCTGCGGGCTCGAATTGACGGCGACAACGTCTGGGAGCTACTCCCCTTCTGGGGCCGATTCTGCGGGGTGGCGGGGCCGCCGTCAAATCCTTTCCTTGCCCCGGCGCGGCTGAACGAAACACCTCGACAGGCCGTGATGGCCGCTGGCCGTGAAGCACGTCGTGGCCGGGTTTGCCGCGCTGACGGCCGGCGGCCGTCACTACCAAAGCGTCGTGGTGCTCACCGCCAGTACAGAGGGCTGCGGGCTTCCCGTTTACAATGCGCATATGAATACCCCTGCCCCCGTTGTCCGCCTCAAGAACGCCTGGCGCTCCAGCCACCCGTGGATCTTCCAGAAACTGGTAGAAAAGCCGGCCGTCCGTCCCAAACCCGGTGCCATCGTCGACGTCGTCGGCGTAGACGGGGAGTGGATCGGGCGTGGCTTCTACAACGGTCACTCGCGCATCGCCGTGCGCATCCTGGAGACCGATCAGGCCATCCCGGTCGACGCCGGCTGGTTCTCGCGCAAGATCGCCCAGGCGGTGTCGCTGCGTCGTGAGGTGCTCAAGCTGGACCAGATCTCCGATGCCTGGCGCGTGGTCCACAGCGAAGGCGACGGTCTGTCCGGCCTGGTCGTGGACCGCTATGGCGACCTGGTGGTGGTCGAGTTCTTTGCCGCCGGCATGTTCCGCCACCGCGAATGGGTCTACGAGGCCCTGCGCGAACAGTTCCCGGGCTGCCGTTTCCACAGCTTTGCCGACGAGCACGTGCAGAAGCAGGAAAGCTTCGACTTCCACGGCAACACCACCACCGAAGCGTCGGTGATCACCGAGTACGGCGTGAAGTTCCGCGCCGACCCGGCTGGTGCGCACAAGACCGGTTTCTTCGCTGACCAGCGCGAGAACCGCCAGTGGCTGAGCCAGCAGGTGGAAGGCAAGACCGTGCTCGATCTGTGCTGCAATACCGGCGGCTTTGCGGTGTATGCCGCTGCGCGCGGTGCGGCCGAAGTGGTCGGCATCGATATCGATGAAGACGTGATCGCCATCGCCAAGGGCAACGCCAAGCTCAACAACGTGCGCCCGAAGTTCATCCAGTCCGACATCTTCCCGTGGCTGCGCGATGCCTCCAACCGCGGTGAGCAGTACGACGTGGTGATCCTCGATCCAGCCAAGATGACCCGCGACCGCGACCAGGTCATCACCGCGCTGAAGAAGTACCTGGACATGAACAAGCTGGCGCTCGGCGTGGTCAAGCCCGGCGGCCTGCTCGCCACGTTCTCCTGCACCGGCCTGGTGGCCGAGGATCAGTTCCTGGACATGCTGCGCCGCGCCGCGTTCTACGCCGGCCGCACCATCCAGATCCTGAAAGTGGCCGGCGCCGGTCCGGACCATCCGTTCATGGCGCACGTGCAGGAATCGCGCTACCTCAAGGCCGTGTTCTGCCGCGTGGTGGATTGAGGTCTGTCCGGGCCAGACCCGTTGAACCCGGGACCGTAGAGCCACGCCATGCGTGGCTTCGCGGGCCAGATCAAGCCCAGCCACGCATGGCGTGGCTCTACAATCCAAGGTGAGGCGTCATGACGTTGCGCAGTCTGTCTTTGCTGGTTTCGCTGGCGTTGTGCACGCCACTGGCCGCCCACGCGATCGAATTCACCCCGCAGGAACTGGCCAGGGCGTCCACGCTGCAGCAGCGGCTGCTGACCCTGGACAGCCACCTCGATACACCGGCCAACTTCCACCGCGACGGCTTCGACATCACCCAGCGGCACGACCACAACGCGCTGTCGCAGGTGGATTACCCGCGCATGGTGGAAGGCGCGCTGGATGGCGGTTTCTGGGCCATCTACACCGACCAGGGCGACCGCAGTGCGCAGGCGCACCAGCACGACCGCGATGCCGGCCTGCTGCGGCTGACGGAAATCCGCGAGATGCTCGCCGCGCATCCGGATACCTTCCAGCTCGCGCTGACCGCCGCCGATGCCGCGCGCATCAAGGCCGCCGGCAAGCGCGTGGTCTACATCAGCATGGAGAACGCCAGCCCGCTGGTCGACGATCCCACGCTGCTCAGCTACTACCACCTGGCCGGCCTGCGCCTGCTCAGCACCGTGCACTTCGCCAACAACGAGTTCGCCGATTCGGCCACCGATCCCAAGGGCGCCGAATGGAAGGGCCTGAGCCCGGCCGGCAAGGCGCTGGTGGATGAAGCAGTGCGGCTGGGGATCGTGATCGATCAATCGCATGCCTCCGATGCGGTGTTCGATGATCTGATCGAGCGCATGCCGGTGCCGTTCGTGCTCTCGCACAGCTCGGCCAAGGCGATCTACAACCATCCGCGCAACCTCGACGATGCGCGCCTGAAGCGGCTGGCCAAGGCCGGCGGCGTGATCCAGGTCAACGCCTATGGCGGTTACCTGATCGATACCGGCAAAAGCGAGGCGCGCAAAGCGGCCGAGACGGCGCTGATGGCGCAGCTCGGCACCGATTACGACGGCATGAGCATCCAGCAGGGGGTCGCGCTGAAGAAGGGGCTGGAGGAAATCGACCAGCGCATCCCGCTGCGCAAGGCCACGCTCGACGATTTCTTCGCCCACTTCGAGCACATCCTCAAGGTGGTCGGCCCCGAACACGCAGGCATCGGCCTGGACTGGGATGGCGGCGGTGGCCTGGCCGATCTCCAGGACGTGAGCCAGTTGCCCAAGATCACCGCCTGGCTGCTGCGCAAGGGTTACACCGAGAAGCAGATCGCCGGCATCTGGGGCGGCAACCTGCTGCGCGTCATGCAGCAGGCGCAGGATCATGCCGCCAAGGCCGCGGCCGCGAAACCCTGAGGCCAGTGGCGCGTCGCGCGCTGCCCGGCAGGGCGGCGTCACCGCTGCCAACAACGAAAAAGGCAGGCCTTGGGCCTGCCTTTTTCACACCCGGTCATCTCATCGCCGGCCCGGTGGCCGGCGCGATAGCTCAGCCCTTGCCCAGCACCGCATTGCGGCGGCCATAGGCGAAGTAGGCGATCAGGCCCACGACGTTCCACGCCAGGAAGTACAACTGCGTGGTGCTCGGCAGGCTGAAGAACAGGTACACGCAGCCGATCACCGCCAGCGGGCCGACCACGTAGGCCAGCGGCGTGCGGAACTTGCGCACGCGGTTGGGCTCGCGCTTGCGCAGCACCACCAGGCACAGGCCCACCGCGGTGAACGCGGCCAGCGTGCCGGCGTTGGCCAGTGCGGCGATTTCATCCAGGCGTGCCACGCCGGCCAGCGCGGCCACCAGCACCGCGGTGAACAGCGTGGTCGCGATCGGGGTGCCGGTGCGCGCGCTGACCTTGGACAGGCCACGCGGCAGCAGGCCATCGCGCGACATGACGAAGAAGATGCGGCTCTGGCCATACAGGAAGGCCAGCAGCACGGTCGGCAGGGCGATCACCGCCGCCGCGCCGATCCACTTGGCCGCGCCCGGGCTGCCCAGTTCGCGCAGGATCAGCGCCAGCGGCTCGGCGCTCTGGCCGAAGATCGTGTAGCTCATCGCACCCACGGCGGCCAGCGCCACCAGCACGTAGATGATGGTGCAGCCGACCATCGAGCCGATGATGCCGATCGCCAGGTCGCGCTCGGGTTTCTTGGTTTCTTCGGCCGCGGTGGAGATCGCATCGAAGCCGTAGAACGCGAAGAAGATGATCGCCGCGGCCGCCATCACTCCGCGCTCGACGCCATCGGCGCCCAGCGACTTGACGAAGCCGAACGGCATGAACGGCTCCATGTGGCCGGTATCGAAGTGCGGCAGGGCGATCGCCACGAACACGGTCAGCGCGATGATCTTGACCACCACCAGCACCGCGTTGAGCGTCGCACTCTCCTTGGTCCCGGCCATCAGCATGCCGGCCACCAGGAAGGTGATCAGCACGGCCGGCAGGTTGATGAAGCCGCCTTCCACGTGCGGGCCGGCGGTGAGCATCAAGGGCAGGTCGATGCCCCAGCCGTGCAGGAAGCCGACCGCGTAGCCGGACCACCCCACCGCCACCGTGCTGACCACCAGCGAGTACTCCAGGATCAGGCTCCAGCCCACCACCCAGGCCACCATCTCGCCGAGCGCGGTATAGCTGTAGGTGTAGGCGCTGCCGGCGGCCGGCATCATCGTGGCCAGTTCGGCATAGGACAGCGCCGCGCAGGCGCAGACCGCGCCGGCGATGGCAAACGAGATCAACACCGCCGGCCCGGCCAGGTTCGCGCCGACACCGATCAGGGTGTAGATGCCGGTGCCGACGATCGCGCCGATGCCCAGCGCGATCAGGTGCGGCCAACTCAGGGTCGGGATCAGTTGCCTGCCGGCTTCATGGACGGTGACAGTGTCTAGGGACTTGCGCCGGAGCAATGACATGGGGCCTCGCGGTGGATGACTGTGAACGACAAGTCTGCGAGTTTTACCGAACGCGGCGCAGCATTACTACTGCCAAGCGTCGTAAGCGGCCGCACGGTCGCCATGACTGGGGCGAAGGTGACGAAACCAGCACAAAGTCCTGGCACTCATCACAGTGGCATCCGGTATCGGCCACGGCACCGGTATCGTCGCCGAACGCGGTCTGGCGGCCGCGCACGCTGCTGGCCGCATCGGCCGGATCGAGCCTCCCGATCCGGCCGGTGGATCTCAGCGGTTCAATGTCGCCATCGCCGCGGGGGCATAGCGCGGGCCGGCGGCGGCATTGGCCGGGAAGAGGGCGTCGATGCGGGCCAGCTCGTCGGCGCTGAGCTGCACCTGCAGCGCGCCCAGGTTCTCGTCCAGATACGCCAGGCGCTTGGTACCCGGGATCGGTACCAGGTCCTCGCCCTGCGCCAGTACCCAGGCCAGGGCCAGCTGCCCGGGGCTCACGCCCTTGGCGTTGGCCATCGCCGTAACCGCATCGACCAGCGCCAGGTTGCGGTCGAAGTTCTCGCCCTGGAAGCGCGGCGATTGGCGGCGGTAGTCATCGGCGTCGAAATCGGCCGGGCTGCGGATCGCGCCGGTCAGGAAGCCACGGCCCAGCGGCGAGTACGGCACGAAGCCGATGCCGAGCTCGCGCACCGTCGCCAGCACGCCGTTGTCTTCCGGATCGCGCGACCACAGCGAGTACTCGGTCTGGACCGCGGTGATCGGATGCACCGCATGGGCGCGGCGGATCGTGCCGGCCGAGGCTTCGGACAGGCCGAGGAAGCGCACCTTGCCCTGCTCGACCAGGCGCGCCATTGCGCCCACGGTGTCTTCGATCGGTACCTCGCCGTCCACGCGGTGCTGGTAGTACAGGTCGATGTGGTCCACGCCCAGCCGCTGCAGGCTGGCCTCGCAGGCGGCGATCACGTACTCGGGGCGTCCATCGACGCTGCGTGCGGCGGTGTCGCTCGGCTCCAGCTTGATGCCGAACTTGGTCGCCAGGAACACTTGGTCGCGGCGGTCTGCGATCGCCTTGCCCACCAGCACCTCGTTGGTGTGTGGGCCGTACATGTCGGCGGTGTCGAGCAGGGTGACGCCGCGCTCCAGCGCGCGGTGGATGACCGCGGTGGCGTCGGCATCGCTGCCGCGGCCGCCATAGAAGGCGCTCATGCCCATGCAGCCCAGGCCGAGCGCGGAAACGGTGGGGCCATCATGGCCAAGGGTGCGGGTCTGCATGAAGTACTCCGGGGGAAGGGAAGGAACAGGACCAGCATCCTCCTGCGGACTATGTGGATAAACTGGCCGCTCCTGCATCATCCTTGAAGCCAGCCTTCACAATGAGTGCCCAGCGCCCCCTGCCCGCCGTCGTCGCCTTCGCCCGCGTCGCGCACCATGCCAGCTTCACCCGGGCCGCCGATGAGCTGGGGGTGTCGCCCTCGGCGCTCTCCCAGACGGTCCGCGCGCTGGAGGCGCACCTTGGCGTGCGGCTGCTGCAGCGGACCACGCGCCGGGTCGGCCTGACCGAGCAGGGCGCCCGTTTCCTGGCGCAGGTGCGCGAGGGCCTGGCCCGCATCGATGCGGCCTTCGAGGATCTGGACCAGCAGCGCGATGTGCCCGCCGGGAAGCTGCGCATCAACGTGCCGCGAATCGCCGCCGAACTGCTGGTGCTGCCCCACCTGCCCGGTTTCCTGGCGCGTTACCCGCAGATCGAGGTGGAGCTGTTCGTGGAAACCGCGCTGACCGATCTGGTCGCCGGCGGTTTCGACGCCGGCATCCGCTTGGGCGAAAGCCTGGCGCGCGGCATGATCGCGGTGCCGATCGGGCCACTGGAGCGTCAGGTGGTGGTGGCCACCCCGGCGTACCTGGCCACGCACGGCGTGCCCGCGACCCCGGCGGATCTGGTCGCCCATGAGTGCATCGTGCACCGGCTCAGCACGGGCCGGCGGATGGCATGGGAGTTCACCCGCGACGGTCGCGATTTCGAGGTCGAGGTCGCCGGGCGGCTGGTGTTCAACGATGCCGGCCTGATCCAGGCGGCGGTGCGCAAAGGGGTGGGGCTGGCGCAGGGGTTCGAGGCGCTGTACGCCGGCGACGTGGCGGCCGGCCGCCTGCAATGCGTTCTGCAGGACTGGCAGGAGCCGTTCGCCGGCTTCCATCTGTACTACCCGGCGCGCGAGCAGATGGCGCCCAAGCTGCGGGTGTTCATCGATTACCTGCGCGAGGCGATGCGGCGCTGACGCCGGCGGGTCAGCGCACCGGGGAAAGCAGCGCGCCGGCCCAGCCATCCAGCGGTGGATGACCCTGTGGATAGATCACCTGCGTATCCTCGGGGAAGCGCTTGCAGCACAGCACGCCGCGCGCATCGAACACCCGCCAGCCCTGGGCGGCGGCTTCGGCCCGCGCGATGCGATCGCGAAGCGCGAGCATCAGGCTGGCCTGGCAGTCGAACAGGCAGGCGCGCAGTTCCACCCGGTCCACCGGGTGCAGGCCGGCGAGGATGCGGGTGACGGCCGGGTGGGCCAGATCGATGCGGCGGGTGTGCATGCCGAGCAGGCGCTCGTCATGGCCACTGAGGTGCTGCACGAAGTAGATCGGGGCGGCCATCGGATCCTCGCGACACGGCGATGGCGCCGATTGAACACTGCCCCGGGACACGGGGGAATCTCAACGTTTGAATGAAACGCAACCGTCGCGATGACGGCGTCTATCTGCAGCCGAACGCGACGCGCGCTGTCGCGGCACGCCGACAGACGGCGGCCAAGGCCTCAGCCGCTGACGCCCAAGCGCACACCGAACCCGATCAGGAACACCCCCGCCACCCGCCTCAGCCAAAGCCCCACACGCGGGTGCTGGAGAATCCGACGGCGCAGCAGGTTGCCCACCCCGATCAGCACCGAGCAGTACGCCAGCCCCATGACGAAGATGATCAGTGCCATGGTCGCGAACGTCACCACGCCCTGGTGGCGTGCCGGATCGATGAACAGCGGCAGGAAAGCCATGTAGAAGATGATCGCCTTCGGGTTGAGCAGGTTGATCAGCACCGCCTGGCGGAAGTAGTGGCCCGGCGTGAGGCGGATCCCGCCTTCCTCGCCCTGGGCGCGCGGCTGGCGCAACAGGCCGATGCCGATCCATACCAGGTAGGCCGCGCCCAGGTACTGCACCGCGTGGAACACCAGCGGGTTGGCCTTGAGCAATGCAGCCACACCGGCCACCGCCAGCCACATCAGGATCTGATCGCCCAGCAGCAGGCCGAACAACGCTGTGTAACCGCCACGCGCGCCGCCGCGGCCGGTGGCGGTGAGCAGGGTGAACGTGCCCGGGCCCGGCAGGGCCAGGAACACCAGCACGGCAGCAACAAAGGTCCACAGATCCTGGATGCCCATCCACGGCATGGCGGCGACTCGACAACGGGGGAGAGGCATTGTCCGGCAGCCGCGCCCCGGGCGATAGCGTCAGCGCGCGCCGTCCGGCAAGCCGGCCAGCAGGGGCTGCAGCCGTTGTTCGAACATCGCATGCAGCTGGCGGATCGCCGGGGAGAACTGCTTGCGGTGCGGGCACACCAGGTTCAACGGCAGGCTGTCGCCGGCCCCGCCCAGCAGCACCTGCAGGCGCCCGGCCTGGACGTCGGCGCAGATATCCAGCCATGACTTGAACACGATGCCTTGCCCGGCCACCGCCCAGCGGCGGACCACGTCGGCATCGTCGCAGACCATGTTGCCGCGCACCGGGATCACCGTGCGCCGGCCATCGGCCTCGAAGCTCCAGCGGTCATACGCACGCCCGGCCAGCTGGTAGAGCAGGCAGTGGTGCTCCTTCAACGCGTCCAGGCTGTCCGGCGTGCCGTGCCGGGCCAGGTAGTCCGGTGAGGCGGCCAGCACCCGCCGGTTGCCGGGCAGCAGGGGCAGGGCGACATAGCTGGCGTTGTCGAACCGGCCCAGGCGGAAGGCGATGTCGACCGGATCGCGGAACACATCGGCCACCTGGTCGGACAACTGCAGGCGCAGCTGCAGCTTAGGGTGCGCGGCGCGGAACTCGGTCAGCCACGGCAGCAGCAGGTTGCGGCCCAGGTCCGATGGCGCCGCCACCTGCAGCGTGCCGCGCAGCTCGGCATCCTCGCCACGCACCCGGGCTTCGCCCTCGCGCAGCGCAGCCAGCACCTCCTGCGCGTAGGGCAGATACAGCGCGCCCTCGGCGGTCAGGCGCAGGCTGCGGGTGGAGCGCACGAACAGGCGCAGGTCCAGCTCGCGCTCCAGCCGCGCCACCGCCGCCGCGACCTGGCCGGGTAGAAGGTCGGCCTCGCGCGCGGCGTTGGAGAAGCTGCCCAGCGCCGCCGTTCGGACGAACAGGGCGAGATCGTCAAACCGGACCATTTTCATTCCTGGAGTGAAAGTGCTGCCCGATTTTGCGCCTTTCTCCGCTTGGCCGTGAAGCGCAGTCTGTCCGTCTTCCCCAACGGATCTTCCCCCATGAAAGCCGTCGCCTATACCCAGCATGGCCTGCCGATCAGCGACCCCGCCGCGCTGGTGGACCTCACCCTGCCGATCCCCACGCCTGGCCCACGCGACCTGCGGGTCCAGGTCCGGGCGATCTCGGTGAACCCGGTCGATACCAAGGTCCGCAACGGCGTGGCGGTGACCGAGCCGCGCGTCCTCGGTTTCGACGCGGTCGGCATCGTGGATGCGGTCGGTGACGAGGTGACGCTTTTCCAGCCCGGCGATGCGGTCTTCTATGCCGGTGCGATCGGCCGTGCCGGCAGCAACGCCGAGTACCAGCTGGTGGACGAGCGCATCGTCGGGCACAAACCGTCGAGCCTGGATGACGCTGCCGCCGCGGCGCTGCCGCTCACCGCGATCACTGCCTGGGAGCTGCTGTTCGACCGCCTGCGCATCCCCGAGAACGGCGGTGAAGGCCAGACCCTGCTGGTGATCGGCGCGGCCGGTGGCGTCGGCTCGATCCTGGTCCAGCTGGCCCGCCAGCTGACCCGCCTGACCGTGATCGGCACCGCCTCGCGCCCGGACACCCAGGACTGGGTCTACGCGCTGGGCGCGCACCATGTGATCGATCATACCCAGCCGCTGGGCGAAGGCCTGCAGCGCCTGGGGATCGCCGAGGTCAGCCACGTCGCCAGCCTGACCCATACCGACCAGCACTACGACCAGATCGTCGCCGCGCTCGCCCCGCAGGGCCAGCTGGCGCTGATCGACGACCCGGGCCAGCTCGATGTGATGGCACTCAAGCGCAAGAGCCTGTCGCTGCACTGGGAATCGATGTTCACCCGCTCCAGCTTCAACACCCCCGACGTGCAGCGCCAGCACGAGCTGCTCGAACGCGTTGCGGCGCTGATCGATGCCGGCGTACTGCGCACCACGCTGGGCGAGCACTACGGCCGCATCAACGCCGCCAACCTGCGCCAGGCGCATGCCCTGATCGAAAGCCACCGCGCCCGCGGCAAGCTCGTGCTTGAAGGTTTCTGACGCAGCCAATGAGACCGCCGCGGCCTACACTTGCCGCATGCAAACCGAATTCCTCATTCTCGGCGCCCTGGTGTGTGCCGTCCTCGTGCTGCAGCTGCTCGCGCTGCTGCGGCGTTCCGGCCATGGCGACCTCGAACAGAGCCTGCGCGAGGAGGCCCGGGTCGGCCGCAGCGAACTGCGCGAGCAGCTCGAAGGCCTGGGCCGCCAGCAGGATGCCCGGCTGGAAAGCTTCGCGCGCGCGCTGACCGATCTGTCCACCCGTACCGATCAGCGCCTGGACCTGTTGCGCGACGCGCTGGGTGAAGACGCGCGCAAGGCCCGCGAGGAAAGCACGCTCAGCCAGCAGCGCACCGGCGAGCTGCTGGCGCTGCGCATGCAGGACGTGCGCGCGCAGCTGGAAGCGTTCGGGCACCAGCAGCAGGCGCGCATCGAAGCGTTCGGCCAGCAGCTGGTGGAACTCACCACCCGCACCGACAGCCACATGGCCGCGCTGCGCCAGGCCTTGGCCGACGATGCACGCCTGGGCCGCGAGGAAACCGGGCAGTCGCAGCAGCGCCTGGCCGAATCGCTGGGCCTGCGCCTGCAGGAGATGACCCAGCGCAACGAGCAGCGCATCGGCGAGATGCGCGCCACGCTCGAGCAGCAGCTCAAGAGCCTGCAGAGCGATAACGCCGAAAAGCTCGACCAGATGCGCGTGACCGTCGACGAGAAGCTGCAGACCACGCTGGAAACCCGCCTGGGTGCTTCGTTCCAGCTGGTCTCCGAACGACTGGAGCAGGTCCAGCGTGGCCTCGGCGAAATGCAGCAGCTGGCCACCGGCGTGGGCGACCTCAAGCGGGTGCTGACCAACGTCAAGAACCGTGGGAGCTGGGGCGAAGTGCAGCTGGACAACATCCTCGAGCAGACGCTGACCCAAGAGCAGTACGGGCGCGGCGTCAAAGTGCGCCCGGACAGCAACGAGATCGTGGATATCGCGGTGCGCCTGCCGGGCCGTGGCCACGAAGACACCCCGGTGTGGCTGCCGATCGATTCCAAGTTCCCGCGCGAAGATTACGAGCGCCTGCTCGATGCGCAGGAACAGGGCGATGTCGAAGGGGTGCGCGTGCAGGGCGCGCAGCTGGAGCGCGCGATCCGCATCCAGGCCAAATCGATCTGCGACAAGTACATCGCCCCGCCGCACACCACTGATTTCGCGGTGATGTTCCTGCCGACCGAAAGCCTGTACGCCGAAGTGATCCGCCGCCCCGGCCTGATCGACCTGCTGCAGCGCGACCACCGCGTGGTGGTGGCCGGCCCGACCACCGTCACCGCGCTGCTCAACAGCCTGCAGATGGGCTTCCGCACGCTGGCCATCGAACAGCGCTCCAGCGAAGTGTGGGGCCTGCTCGGTGCGGTCAAAAGTGAGTTCGGCAAGTTCGCCGGCATCCTGGAAAAAGCCGAGAAGCAGATCAGCACGGTGGGCCGCAGCCTCGGTGAAGCCAGCCGCAAGACGCGCACCATCGAGCGCCGCCTGCGCAGCGTGGAAACGCTCGGCAGCGAACAGACCCAGGACCTGCTCGGCGACATGAGCGGCGAGGACGAGGACGTGGCCGGCGACGAGACCAGCGCCGCGCAGGAGTGAGCGCCGACGCCATGCATGCAGGCGATCACGCATGCTGCGCGGCACACGCTCTGCCCTGTCTCTTTTCCGCCTTCCAAGGAACGCCGATGCGCCTGACCCTGATGCTGTCCCTCCTGCTCGCCCTGGCCGGGTGCAGCAGTACGCCACCTGCCGACACCGCGGCGACCACCTCCGCCACACCGAGCGCCGCCGCATGCACCGCCGCCGGTGGCAGCCTGCAGCCGCTGGGCCGCCTGCAGCGCGTGCAGTGCGTGGTGCCCTACGCCGATGCCGGCAAGGTCTGCAGCGCCAAGGCCGACTGCAGCGGCCAATGCCTGGCCACGAGCGATGTCGCGCCGGGAACGGCCGCGCGCGGCGTCTGCCAGCGTGATGTCAGCCAGAACTTCGGCTGCCGCCAGCGCATCGATGGCGGCGTGGCACTGGGCACGATCTGCGTCGACTGAGCTTCCCGCGGCACGGCTATGCTGTGCCTCCCCTGATCCAACGCAAGGAACCTGCCGTGAGCCAGACCGTCTACGACATCCCCGTCACCACCATCGAAGGTCAGCCGACCTCGCTGGCCGATTACCGCGGCAAGGTGCTGCTGGTAGTCAACGTCGCCTCCAAGTGCGGCCTGACCCCGCAGTACGAAGGTCTGCAGGCGCTGTACGCCGACAAGCAGGCCGCCGGCCTGGAAGTGCTGGGCTTCCCGGCCAACAACTTCCTGGCCCAGGAACCGGGCAGCGAAGCGGACATCCAGCAGTTCTGCCAGCTCGAATACAACGTCAGCTTCCCGATGTTCGCCAAGATCAGCGTGGCCGGTGAGGACACCCATCCGCTGTATCAGCAGCTGACCGCCGCGCAGCCGAGCGCCACCGGCGAAGGCCCGATGCGCGAGAAGCTGCAGGGCGCCGTGGCCAAGTACCCCGAGCTGGTGGTCAATGCCGCCCCGGGCGTGCTGTGGAACTTCGAGAAGTTCCTGATCGGCCGCGATGGCCAGGTCATCGCGCGCTTCGCCCCGGACGTGCCGGCTGACGATGCCCGCCTGGTGGCCGCGATCGACGCCGCGCTGGCGGCCTGATCGGCTGACGCGGGAACAAAAAAAGCCCCGCTTCGGCGGGGCTTTCTCGTGGGGGATCAGTTACCCCAGTTCGGCATCGGCATCGCATCGACCGGAATCGGGGCGTCCGGATCGTCCTTGCCGCGCGCATGCTTGCCACGCAGGTCGTTCTCGATCTGGTAGTTGCGGCGCTGCAGCCATGCATCGCGCACGAGCGAATACTCGTCCACGGCGTTGTCGCGCATGTCATCGACCGCCAGCAGCTGCGAACGCATGTCCACCAGCTGCAGGCCCTGCAGGCCGATGCGGATCTTGTCCTCTTCGATCGTGCGGATCGGCGAGAGCGGCATGTCGCCGGCCAGGCCGAACACATCGCGCACGGTACGCGGGCCGAAGAACGGCAGCTCCACGTAGCGCGAACGGCGCCAGCCCCACGTGCCCAGGGTCTGACCGAAGTCTTCCTTGCGACGCGGCACCATGGCCTTGCTGGCCGGATCGAACAGCCCGCCGATACCCAGCGTGGAGTTCATCAGGAAGCGGCCCAGGCTGTCCCAGGCATCGTCCGGACGGCCCTGCAGCAGCTGGTTGGTGATCGTCACCGGTGCGCGCAGGTTGCTGAAGAAGTTGCTTACGCCGGTGCGGGCGAAGCGCGGCACCACATTGGTGTAGGCCACCGCCAGCGGGCGTGCGACCGCACGGTCGACCACGTTGTTGAAGCTGTGCACCTTGCGGTTGAACGGTTCCCACGGATCGTACGGGGTGCCGCTGGGCTCGGTGCCATCCGCGCTCGGGGCGGGCCCGCCGTACAACGCAGCGAAGTCGTCCTCGGCGTTGGTCGGCGCGGTGCCGGCCGTGGCCGGGGCCGCCGCTGGGTCGGTACCGGCCTGCGCGGCCGGGGCCGTGCTGTCGGCGACGGCGTCGGCGTCGGCCGGTACCACGGGCGTGTCGGCCACATCGGCCACCGGTGCCGCCGCAGGGGCGACCTCGACGCTGACCGGTGCGCTGTCGCGTGCGGGTTTGCCGGCACAGGCGCTCAGGGCCAGCGCCAGCACGAGGAGGGGGAGGGTGCGTATGACGTTCATGTCAGCTCGCCGCAGAAAGGGCATGGAAATCCAGGGTGGGTGCCAGCCGGTAGGCGGCACTGAGGTCGGTGAAACCGTCCGGGCTGCCGATGATCGTCGGCGCGGTCCCGTTTGCACGCAGGCGTGCGGCCAGCTCGGCCAGCAGGGCCAGGCCGGCACTGTCCAGCTTGCTCACCGCCGCCAGATCCAACTGCTGCACGCCGTCCAGCGCGGCCAGCGAGGGCCACAGGGCCGTCACCGCCGCGCGGTCGAGCACCCCGCTGAACACCAGCGAGGCACCGTTGCGCTGCACGCTGGCGCTGTTACTTGCCACGCGGGGCCTGCCCGGCCTGCATGCTGCCGTTGCGCAGTTCGGTGGCGACCTGCTGGATCGACTTCTGGCGCAGCGGGGCGTCGAACTGGGTCTTGAAGGTCTGCACGTAGGAGATGCCTTCGATCATCACATCGAAGATCTTCCACTGGCCGTTGACGTTGCGCATCAGGTAGTCGACCGGGGTCGGCTCGTTGCCGGCGCGGATCAGCTCGGTGGACACGCGCACGCCGCGGTTGCCCGGCAGCGGCGACTCGCTCTTCAGGCGGAAGGTCGGCTTGCCCTGGATCTCGAGCAGGGCCGAACCGTAGCGCTGCATCAGGTTGTCGGCCATCGCATCGGCGAACAGCTTGACGTCGGCATCGGAGGCGCCGCGGCCGTGCACGCCCAGCACCAGGCGGGCGGCGTAGTCGCGGTCGAAGGTCTTGTTGAGCTCGCTGTTGATGAAGTCACGCAGCACCGCCGGGTTGGCCCGGAACTCGGTGCGGCGCTGCTGCAGCGAGGTCAGGATGCGGGTGCTGGCGTCCATCACCGCCTTGCTGGCCTGGCCCTGCTGGGCGGCAGCGGCAGCGGGAGCGGCCTGGGCGAAGGAGAGCGAGGGCGTGGCGGCGAGCAGGGCCGAGGCCAGCAGCGCCGGGATCAGGGTCTTTTTCATGGTTGCGGTTCCGTTGCAGGCGCAGGCGCGCCGTTGCCATCGTGGGAGTCAGCGCCACCGGTATTGGCCGGACCGCTGAACATGTACTTGCCGACCAGCTGGAGCAGGTCCACCGCCGGCTGGGTGAAGACGATCTCGTCGCCGGACTTGAGCACATCCGGGTCACCGCCCGGCTGCAGACCGATATAGCTCTCGCCGAGCAAACCGCTGGTGAATATGCCGGCCGAGGTGTCGGCCGGCAGATCCTTGAACTTGCCGTCCAGCTTGAGGGTCACGATCGAGTCGAACTTCTGGGGATCCAGTTCGATGCCCGAGACCTGGCCGATGGTCACGCCGCCGATCTTGACCGGCGCCTGCTTGCGCAGCTGGCCGATCTGGGTGAAGCGCGCCTTGAGTTCGTAGCCGCTGCCGCCGGTGCCCCACCGTTGATTGGTGGAGGCCACGGCCAGCACCAGCAGCGAGGCCAGCGCCAGCAGCAGGAACGCGCCGACGGAAAATTCGAGTCTGGGACCGCGGATGGCCATGGGATATCTCACTGTTCTTTGTCAGGTGCCTGGACAGGTGTCCGGGCGGGAAGTCTTTGCGTACTCAAGCGGGGGTGCTGGCCAGGGACAACGGCCGTACCGACCAACGGTCGGTACCTACTGGAACATCATGGCGGACAGCACGAAGTTGAAGACCAGCACCAGCAGCGAGGCGTTGACCACCGCGCGCGTGGTGGCGACCGACGTGCCTTCGATCGTGGGTTCGGCATGGAAGCCGACATAGGAAGCGACCAGGGCCGCGGTGCCGCCGAAGATCGCCGACTTCAGCATCGCCACACCGAAGTCGTCCCAGAAGTCCACGCTGTTGCTCAGCGCCGACCAGAACACGCCGTTGTCCAGGCCGAGCACATGCACGGCCTCGAAGTAGCTGGCACTGATCGCCAGCGAGCAGAAGATGCCGGTCAGCAGCGGCACGGTCAGCACCGCCGCCCAGAAGCGCGGGGCGACGACCTTGGCCACCGGGTCGATGGCCATCAGCTCCAGCGCCTTGATCTGGTCGGTGGCGCGCATCAGGCCCAGTTCGGCGGCGATCGAGCTGCCGGCGCGGCCGATGAACAGCAGTGCGGTCAGCACCGGGGCCAGTTCGCGGTACAGCGAGAGGCCAAGCAGCGTGGACAACGCATCGGCGGCGCCGAAGGTGGTGAGCGTGCGGTAGCCCTGCAGGGTCAGCACCAGGCCCACGAACGCGCCGCCTACGGCAATGATCGGCAGCGAACGTGCACCGATCTTGTAGATCTCGCGGGTCAGCTCGGCAAGGAAATCGGCGGTCGGCAGCGAGCCGCGCAGTACCGTCAGCGAGAACAGGCCGGCGCGACCGAGCGAGCGGGTAGCGTCAACGAACGGCATCAGGCAACCCTCGCACGTGGTGCGGCATCGAAGGGGATCGGGCCGTCCGGCTCACCATGCAGGAACTGCCGCAGCAGCGGGTCCTGGCTGGATTCAAGTGCGGCCGGGCTGCCCTGGAATACGATGCCGCCGTTGGCGATGGCGATCACCTGGTCGCAGATCGGCAGGGTCTCGTGCACGTGGTGGCTGACGATGATGCTGGTCAGCCCCAGGCTGTGGTTGAGGCGCTGGATCAGGCTCATGATCACGCCCGAGGCGATCGGGTCCAGCCCGGTCAGCGGCTCGTCGTAGATCATCAGCGGCGGGTCGAGCGCAAGCGCACGGGCCAGGGCCACACGCCGCGCCATGCCGCCGGACAGCTCGCGCGGCCAGGCATCGGCAGCGGCCAGCAGGCCCACTGCGTGCAGCTTCATCTGCACCAGGCGGCGCAATACGGGCTTCGGCAGGCGGGTATGGGTGCGCAGTGGCAGGGCCACGTTCTCGGCGACGGTCAGGTCGGTCAGCAGCCCATTGCCCTGCAGCAGCACGCCCACGCTCTTGCGCATCTCCAACAGCGCGCGTGCGCCGGTCGGAATGGGCTGGCCGAACAGGGTGACCTCGCCGGCCACCGGGCGCAGCTCACCGGTCAGCGCCGCCAGCAGCGTGGACTTGCCACTGCCCGACGGGCCAAGCACGGCGGTGATGCTGCCGCGCGGAACGGTCAGCGAAACGTCGCGCAGGATCGTACGTCCGCCGCGGTCGATGCGGACGTTGGACAACTGCACCAGACTCTCTTCGGAAACCGTCATGGGCGCCATTAACAAAATTCCAACGTTGTAAGATCGTGGTGAACGGCTGAACATAACCGAACTGGACCGTGCAGTATTGTCGCACGGGCGGGTGAGGGCAGTGCCGCGGCGGGCATGCCGTCACCTGCAACACAGCGTGTCGGGCCGGTGGTGGCCCGCGCCTTTTCCCGTCCGCACCGCCAGCAGCGCTGCGTTCGTGCGTCGGCTACGGCACACTCCTGCGATGACCGACGCTGCTTCAGACTTTCGCCTGTACCACTCCAACTCGCTCGATGTGCTGGCCGCGCTGCTTGCCACGACGCTGCGCACGCCGGTGCCGGGCCAATCCATCCTGGTGCCGGAGGTGGTGCTGATCCCGCAGGTTGCGATGCGCCGCTGGCTGCAATCGACCCTGGCGGCCGAGTATGGCATTGCCGCCAACCTCGAGTTCCTCACGCCGGGTGAGCTGGTCGCCCGCGCCCTCAATGCCAACGTGCCCGGGGAACATGACGATCTCAATGCCGAGGGGCTGCGCTGGCGGTTGTATGCCGCCCTGCGAGACCCGGTGTTGATGGCGCAGCCGCCGATGGCGGCGCTGCAGGCGTATCTTTCCGCGGCCGATCCGCTCAAGCCATGGGCGCTGGCGGCCGAACTGGCCTCGGTGTTCGAGAAGTACCAGGCGTGGCGTCGCGATTGGCTGCTGCGCTGGGACGCGGGCGCAGCGCCGAACGACCCGCAGGCGATCCTGTGGCGGCGCATCGCCGGCGGCGAGCAGTACCGTGCGCGCCGCATCGATGCCTACCTGGCCCGCTTCGAGGGTGCCGGGCAGCCGTTGCCGCAGGGCCTGCCGACGCGCGTGTTCGCCTTCGCCACCCTCAACATCTCCCCGGACGTGCTGCGGGTGCTGGCCACCCAGGCGCGGGTCGGCACGATGCACTTCTATCTGCCCACACCGACCCAGGCCTATTGGGGTGATCTGCAAACGCTGGGCGAGAAGCTGCGCAGCGGCGCGCCCGATCCGTTCGGGGAGGCGGCGGGCGAGAACCGCCTGCTGCAGGCCTGGGGCGCGGCGGGTCGCGATTTCATGGCGGTGCTGGGCAGCTACGAGGTCGTGCACCCCTCCGGTGAGATCGCCGCGTACGACGATCCCGAAGAGGATGCGCGCCCGGACATGGCCGACGGCGGGCTGTCCGACAGCCTGCTGCACCGCCTGCAGCGCGATCTGTTCCACCGCCGCGGGCAGCCGGCGGGGGAGCTGCGCGAGGGGCTGCGCTACGACGACCCCAGCCTGCAGGTTCATGCCTGCCACACCCGCCTGCGCGAACTGCAGGTGCTGCATGACCAGCTGCGCGGCCTGCTGCAGGATCCGCGCTTCGATCCGCCGCTGCAGGCGCGCGACATCGCGGTGCTGGCACCGGACATCGATCCCTACGTGCCATACCTGGAAGCGGT
This sequence comes from Stenotrophomonas sp. AS1, assembly GCF_048957655.1. Taxonomy (NCBI): domain Bacteria; kingdom Pseudomonadati; phylum Pseudomonadota; class Gammaproteobacteria; order Lysobacterales; family Lysobacteraceae; genus Stenotrophomonas; species Stenotrophomonas sp. AS1. The sequence goes on from NZ_JARVXM010000009.1 coordinate 387,343, forward strand.
GTTCGGCGGCCGCAGCGGCGGCGATGACCACATTCCCTATGCGCTGGCCGATACCAGCCCGCTGGCCGGCGAGCCGTTGGCCGATGTGTTCGTGCACCTGCTCGGGCTGCCGGTCTCGCGCTTCGGATTGAACGAAGTGCTCGATCTGCTCGCCAGTGCACCGTTGGCGGACGCCGCCGGCCTCGATGCCGCGGCGTTCGACCGCCTGCACGACTGGCTGCAGGCCGCCGGCGCGCGCTGGGGGCTGGATGCGGCCCATCGCGGCCGGCATCAGGCCCCGGTGGACGATGCGTTTACCTGGCAGTTCGCGCTGGATCGCCTGCTGCTCGGCCACGCCAGCGGCAGCGACGGCGATATCGCCGGGGTCGCGCCATGGCCGGAGCTGGAAGGCAGTGCGCTGGACGCGCTGGACCGCCTGCTCGGCCTGCTGCGCGTGCTGGCGCGCTACCAGCGGGCGCTCGGTGAGGCCATGTCGCCCGGGCAGTGGCGGCAGCGCCTGCTGGCCCTGATCGATGCGCTGCTGCCCGAACCGCCGCAGGCGGCCAGCAGCCAGCGCGCGCTGGAGCGCCTGCGCAAACTGATCAACGAGTTCGCCCGCGATGCGGAGACCGCCGGCTTTGAAGGCGACGTGCCACCGGAGGTGCTGCGCGCCCATTTCGCCGGCGTGCTCGCCCAGGCCGATACGCGTGCACCGCTGTTGACCGGTGGCGTCAGCTTCGGCCGGATGGTGCCGATGCGCCTGCTGCCGTTCCGGGTGATCTGCGTGCTTGGCCTGAACGATGGCGACTTCCCGCGCCGCGACCCGGCCGCCGGCCTCAACCAGCTCACCGCCGAGCTGGGCACCGACAAGCGCCGGCATGGCGACCGCTCGCTGCGCGAGGATGATCGCTTCCTGTTCCTGCAGCTGTTCGCCTCGGCGCAGGACGTGTTCTACCTGAGTTATCTGGGCGCCGATCCGCGCGATGGCAGCGTGCGCGAACCCTCGGTGCTGGTCAGCGAGCTGATCGATGCCGCGGCCGAGTACCACCTGGATCCCCCGGCGGCGGCGCGCAGGATGACCGTGCGCCATTCACTGCAGCCGTTCGCTCCGGCAGCGTTCGGCGGGGGCGAGGAGCCACGGCGTTTCAGCTATCGCCGCCAATGGCACCCCGCCGCCGGCTCGCTCGGCGGTGCACGTCGCGCGCTGGCGCCGTGGTTCGCCACGCCGCTGCCGCCGATGGAGAGCAGCGCTGCCAAGCCGGAACTGAGCGTGGATGCGCTGCGTCGTTTCCTCACCGATCCGGCCAGCCAGTTCCTCTCGCAACGGCTCGGCCTGCGCCTGCCCGATGACGTGGACAACGCCGACGACGTCGAGCCGCTGGTGATGGCCGCGCGCGGCGGTGACACGGTGCTGCTGCAGCAGGCCGTGATCGAGGCCACCCTCGGGCAGGACGACACGCCGCTGTACCCACGGCTGCGTGCGCGGGCGCTGCTGCCCTCCGGCGCCCTGGGCGAACGGCAGTTCGCGCTGCTGCAGGCCCAGACCGAGCCTTACGCGCAGGCGCTGGCCCAGTGGCAGGCCGGTACCACGGCCGACAGCCGCCGCTACGAAGTGGATATCGACGGGGTTCGCCTGCACGGCCGCGTGGACGGAGTACATCCGCACGGGTTGGTGCGCCTGCGCCCGGGTCCGCTCAACGGCCGTGCCGCGATCCGCCAGGGCCTGGACTGGCTGCTGGCCAATGCCGCCGGCGATGTCTTGCCGCTGGTGCAGTTCCACGAGGCAGGCGATGACGGGCTGGGTCCGCACACGCTGCCGCCGCTGGGCGCCGAGCGCGCGCAGCAGGTGCTGCGTCGCCTGCTGCAGCTGCGCAGCGAAGGGCTGCGCGCGCCGCTGCTGTACGGCCCGTCCACCGGCTGGGTGCTGTACACCGCCGCCGAGGCCAGGCGCGAGGCCGAGGGCCGCGCCAAGTGGCACGGCAGCGACCGCACCTGGGGCGAGTCCACCGGCGCCGGCTACCAGCTCGCGCTGCGCGGCCACGACCCCTTCGCCAGTGCCGACAGTTACCGGCAACTGCTGCACAACAGCTTCGTGGTGTTCACCGCGGTGCGCGAAGGCCGGGTGTTCCCGGGCTTTGACGAGCAAGGAGCCCTGCGATGACCGACCACGACCTGCTCAATGATCCCTACCTGGCGCTGCCGCTGGACGGCGTGCGCCTGATCGAGGCCAGCGCCGGCACCGGCAAGACCTTTACCCTGGCCACGCTGTTCACCCGGCTGGTGGTGGAGAAGGGATGGCGCATCGGCCAGATCCTGGCCGTCACCTTCACCGATGCCGCGACGCAGGAACTGCGCAAGCGCATCCGCGAACGGCTGGCCCTGGCCGCACAGCTGGTCGAGCGGGTGCCGACCGATCAGGACACTCCCGATGTCGCGTTGACCCGGGTGATCCTGCAACGCCAGCTCGCCCTCGGTGAAGAGACACCCGCCGCGCTGGCACGCCGGCTCCAAACCGCCGCCGACGAGATCGACCTCGCCTCGATCTTCACGATCCACGGCTTCTGCACCCGGGTACTGCGCGAACATGCGCTGGAGAGCGGGCACACCTTCGATCCGCCGACGCTGCTGCCAAGCGAACGCGAGCTGCACGAAGAACTCGCCGCCGACCTGTGGCGCGTGCATGCCAACGACCCGGCCACGGTCGATGCGCTGACCTGGCTGTGGTCCTCGCCCGAGGCGCTGGCAGGCGATCTGTCCACGCTGATCAAGCCGTTGCCGCTGCTGCCAGCGCGGCCCACGCGTACCTTCGACGATCCCGCCCCGCAACTGCGGCTCACCGCGGCTGCGTTGGCCGAGGCGATCCAGACGCACGTCGAAGACGCCCAGGCGCAGATCGCCGTGGCCTTCGACCGCAAGATCTTCGACGGCCGTCGTGCCAAACGGCCGAGTTTCGACAAGGCCTTCGGCGAGCTGTTGGCCGGCCGCAGCGCGCAGCACTGGCCGCGTGGCGACAAGAGCCACCTGGGCAAACTGCTGCCGGTGCAGCTGCTGGCCTTCTGCAAGGACGGCATGGAAGGCCAGTGCCCGGCCTCGCCACTGTTCGATGCGCTGCAGCGCTGGTGGCATGCCGCCGATGCGCGCGAGCAGTGGCTGCGCCAGCAGGCCACCGCGTTCCTGCATGATCTGCGCGACGAAGCGCGTGCGCGGCTGGCCGAGCTCAAGCGGATCGGCCGCGTGCAGACCTACGATGACCTGATCGATGGCGTTGCCGATGCCCTGGAAGGCCCGCACCGCGCCACCCTGGTGCAGCAGCTGCGCGCGCAGTATGCGATCGCGCTGGTGGATGAGTTCCAGGATACCGATGACCGCCAGTGGGGCATTTTCCAGCGTGTGTTTGGCGACTCGGAGGAGACCCGGGACGCGGGCCTGGCACCGGCGCTGTTCCTGATCGGCGACCCCAAGCAGGCGATCTACGGCTTCCGCGGCGGCGATATCCACACCTATCTCAAGGCCAAGCGCCAGGCCGATGCCGCGCCCGCGCTGGACCGCAATTTCCGCTCGCGTCCGGCGGTGCTGCACGCGATCGAAGCGCTGTACGCCAACGCCGGTGAGCGCGCCTTCCTCGAAGCCGACATCGCCTTCGAACCGGTGCACCCCGGCAGCACCCGGATGGATGCGGATTTCCTGCGCGACGGTCTCCCCGCACCTGGCCTGACCGTGCGCGTGCTGCACAACACCGAGGGCGGCGACCTCAAGGCCGATCCCTCGCGGCAGCAGGCCAGTGATGCCTGTGTGGCCGCGATCCACCAGATCCTCAGCGAAGCCCGGCAAGGGCGCGCGCTGCTGCGCGACGTGCCGGTGCAGCCCGGCGACATCGCGGTGCTGGTGCGCTCGCACAAGGAGGCCACGCGCATCCAGCAGGCGCTCGGTGCGGTAGGCATTCCCGCCGTCGCTGCGGGCAAGCAGAGCCTGTATGCCACGCCCGAAGCGCACGACCTGCGCCTGTTGCTGCTGGCGCTGCTGCAGCCGGCCGACGAAGGGCGGCTGCGCGCCGCACTGTCGACCGTGCTGCTCGGCGAAGATGCCGAGGCGATCGATGCGCTGGAGCGCGAAGGCGATGCGCAGCGCTCCTTCCAGGTGCGGCTGCTGGAATGGCGTGAGCGCTGGCAGCGCGGCGGCCCGTTCGCGGTGATCGCCGATCTCTGCGCCGAACACGCCGAGCGCCTCCTGGGCCTGCTGGATGGCGAGCGCCGCCTGACCAACTACCTGCAGCTGGGTGAACTGCTGCAGCAGGCGGCCGGGCAGACGCTGGGCATGCACGGCCTGCTCGACTGGCTGCAGGTGCAGATGGCGCATGCCGACCAGAACGACGAACAGCAGCTGCTGCGCCTGGAATCGGATGCGCGCCGCGTGCAGATCATCACCCTGCACAAGAGCAAGGGGCTGGAGTATCCGCTGGTGTTCCTGCCGTTCGTCGGCATCGGGGGTGGCGCACCGAACACCGAGGCCAACTGCACGGTGTACGCCAACGGCCGCCGCGAGCTGCACTGGAAACTGGACAAGGACGACAGCTGGAATGCGGCCAGCACGCGCAGCACCCAGGAACAGGACGCCGAAGACGCGCGCCTGCTCTACGTCGGGCTGACCCGGGCCGAGCACGCCCTGTGGATCGCCGCCGGTGATCTGGCCGGGCTGGCGAAGACCCGCCTGGCACCGATGCTGTCGGACCTGGAAGCGCTGCGTGCGCATCCGGACATCGCCGTGATCGAGGGCCCGGTGGAACCCCGCCCGGCGCAGCTCGCCTTCGAGCGCGACGGCGAACTGCCACCGGTCCGCGCGCTGACCCGCCGCGTGCCGCACGACTGGTGGGTGTACAGCTTCACCCAGCTGGCGCATGCCGACGCGGGCCACGACACCGATGCGGCCGCGACCGAAGTGCCGGCACCCGCAGCCGATGAGCCGGCCGGCGTGGACCTCACCCTGGAAGCAGAACAACCGGCCGTGGCCAGCGAAGAGAGCGACCCGCGCTTCATGGGCAGCCGCTTCGGCAACGTGCTGCACGATGCGCTGGAAAACACCGACTTCGCGCAGTGGGGCGGCTGGCAGGCCGGCGAGACCGCACCCGGCGAGGAAGCCGAGGTCCTGCGCGCCTCGCTGCGCGCGGAAGGCTATGCCGAGGAAGACCTGGACGATGGCGTGGCCATGCTGACCGGGCTGGTCGGCCAGACCCTGACCGTGCCCCTGCCGGAAGGCGGCGCACTGCACGACCTGCCGGCCGATGCACGCCGTGCCGAGATCGAGTTCCACTTCGCGATGCAGCCGACCGCCGTTCCAGCGCTGCTGAGCCTGCTGCACGCGCACGGGCTGGTGCGTGACCGCCATGGCTTCGGCACCCGCCGGCGGCTGGAGGGGCTGATGACGGGCAAGATCGATCTCACCTACGTGCGTGCGGACCGCTGGTACGTGCTCGACTACAAATCCAATCGCCTGCCCGGCTACGACGCGGCCCGGCTGGCCAGCGCCATGCAGCACAGCGAATACGACCTGCAGGCGCTGATCTACACCGTCGCGTTGCACCGGTGGCTGCGTTTCCGGCTGGGCGCGCAGTACGACTATGCGCGCGACATGGGCGGTATCCGCTATCTGTTCTGCCGCGGCCTGGATGCCCGCCGCGACGACAGCCCGGGCCTGTATGCGCATCGCTTCGATCCGGCCCTGGTCGATGCCCTGGATGCCCTGTTCGCCGGGGGCGAACACGCCCAGGCACGCATGGCCGCGCGTGCACGGGGGGAGGCATGAGCCTGCTCACCACGCTGTACCGTGGCAACGTGCTTCGCACGCTGGACCATGCCCTGGCGCAGAGCCTGCGCAGGCTGCGCCCTGACACGCCCGACGCGGTGCTGGTCGGTGCCGCACTGGCCTCGCTGGCGGTCTCGGAAGGACACGCCGGCCTGGATCCGACCCAGCCGCAGCGCCTGATCGAGGTCGATGTCGACTGGCCGGCACCCGAGGCGTGGTTGGCGCAGCTGCGGGCGTCGCCGTGGGTGGAGGTACCCGGCGCGGAGGACGTGGTCGCTGGCGATGCGCCGCTGGTGCTGGAGAACGGCCTGCTCTATCTGCGTCGCTACCGCGAATACGAACGTCGGCTTGCCGAGGGCCTGCAGCGCATCGCCACGCATCCGCTGCCCGACGCCGATCCCGGCACCCTGGCCCCGCTGTTCGGCCAACTGTTCCCGCAGGCCCACGATGGGATCGATCACCAGGCCCGCGCCGCGGCCGTCGCGCTGCGCCATCCACTGGTGCTGGTGACCGGCGGCCCCGGCACCGGCAAGACCACCACCATCGCGCGGCTGCTGGTGCTGCTTGCCGCACAGGCGGTGCAGGTCGACCAGGCATTGCCACGGGTCGCGCTGGCCGCGCCCACCGGCCGCGCCGCCGAGCGCATGGCCGAGAGCCTGCGCCTTGCCGTGCAGCGGCTGCGCCTGGTGGGCATCGCACCGGCGCTGTGCGACGCGATGCCGAGCACCGGCACCACCCTGCATCGCCTGCTCGGGGTGATCCCGGATTCGCCACGCTTCCGGCATCACGCCGACAACCCGCTGCCGTACGACGTGGTGGTGGTGGACGAGGCCTCGATGATCGACCTGCCGCTGATGACCAAGCTGGTCGAGGCGGTCGCCGATGGCACCCGGCTGGTGCTGCTCGGCGATCCGGACCAGCTGCCCTCGGTGGAAGCCGGCGATGTGCTCAGCGCGATCCTGCGTGCCAGCGGCGATGGCCTGGGTACCCAGGCTGACGATGCCCAGGCGCTGCGCGCGCTGCTCGCCCCCGATGCCCTGCAACCGCTGGCACCGCCACGCCGGTTCGCCGGTCGGCGCGTGCAGCTGCAGCGGGGCTACCGGCAGACCGACGCGCTCGATCTGGCACCGCTGGCGCATGCCGTGCGCGACGGCAACAGCGCCACCGCGCTGGCACTGCTGAGGACGGGCACGCTGGCCGGTGTGCACTTCCACGAAGACCAGGGAGATCCGCTGCAGCATCACCGCGAGCAGCTGCTCGGGCATTGGCGCGGCCTCGGCGAAGCCGCCGATCCCGGCGCTGCGCTGGCCAATGCCGGCCGCATCCGCCTGCTCACCGCCGTGCGCGAAGGCCCACAGGGCGCGCGCGGGCTCAATGCCCGCATCGAAGCGCTGCTGGCAGGTGTGCCGCGGCCGGGCATGGCGCCGGGTTACTTCCACGGCCGGCTGCTGCTGATCACCGAGAACAGCTACCGGCACCGCCTGTTCAACGGCGACATCGGCATCTGCCTGATCGATCGCCACGGCAGCGTGACCGCGTGGTTCCCCGGCGAAACGCCGGATCAACCACGTGGCTTCCACCCGGGTGCATTGCCGGCGCACGAAAGCGCGTTCGCGATGACCGTGCACAAGGCGCAGGGCTCGGAGTTCGATGAGGTCTGGTTGCAGCTGCCGCGACGCGACAATCGCGTGCTGTCGCGCGAGCTGATCTATACCGGCATGACCCGCGCGCGGCAGGCGCTGCATGTGCTGGGCAGTGCGGAGGTGCTGGAGGCCGCATTGGCGCGGCACGCCAGCCGGCTGTCGGGTCTGGCTGCTCGCCTGCAGGGCCGCGAGGGGAACGCAGTGGCCGACGCCGTCGTGACGGCGCCGGCGCAGGGGCAGTTGTTCTAGCCCCGTGTCCGGTCTTACTCCGGAATCACCACGGTGCCATCGGGGAACACGATGGCGCCGTCACCGCTGACATCGAAGAAGCCCAGCTGGTGGGTGTTGGCCAGCACCTGCACCAGGCCGTGCGCGTTCTCGGCCACCTCGTCATCGAACGAGGCGTAGACCACGTGCTGGCCGATGCTGTAGTCGGTCACTTCCGGGCGGTCGTCTTCCTCATCGGACAGCGGACCGTCCATCGGCGGGTAATGCTCGGCGAGCGCGGCGAAGAACGCCTGCAGGGCCGGCACCGACACCTTCGGGTCGTCGTAATCGTGCGTCTCGTTCCACTCGGTCTGCGCGTCGTACCACTGCAGGAAGGCCTCGGCCTCGCGCGGGGCGACGGCGGGGTCGAACACCATCAGGTCGTAACTCATCGGGAATCACCTTGATCCATGCGCAAATGCATGCGTCAGGATAGCCCTGATCGGCGCGGACCGGCCGGCGCGCGCCGGGGCCGGTTCAGCGCGGCGCCGGCAGGCCCGGTGCTGCCGCGGCGGGGTCGGCGGCGGCCTCGATGACCGGTGCCTCGGGGAACAGCGCATAGCGCAGCCCGATCAACCCCATCAGGGCCTCGTCGCGGGCCTTGCCCGCCTCCACGGTCTGCACGCGCTTGAGCGAGGCCTCCAGCCGTGCCTGAAGCCCGGGCGGTGCCGGCAGGGGGCGGCGCTTGTCCACCTGCGCGCGGTAGTACGCGGCGATGTCGTCCAGGATGGCCTCGATCGCGGCCACGCTGGCCGGCGGCAGGCCGTGCCGGGAGCGGCGCAGCTGCAGGATGTTCAGGCCGATGCGCGCCTCGGTGAGCATGTCCACCGAGGCGATGTCGCTGCCTTCCGGCGTGGCTGCCAGGCGCGGTGCGAGCAGGCCGAGCAGATCCAGCATGCGCGCGGCGAACTGCTGGCGATCCTGCTGGCCGCGGCCCTCGGCCGCATCGGCCAGCGTGGTCCAGCCCTGGCGCACCAGCCGGCGCGCGGTCCACTCGGCACCCACCGAGCGGAACAGCCGGGTCATCACCACCGCAAAGCCGATGCCGATGAACATCGCCACGGCGGAGTTGATGAAGCTCTGGATGTTGGCGCTGTAGGTGTTCTGCACGTTCAGCAGCGCCACCAGGTTCACCGTCAGCGGCAAGCCGATCAACGCGGTCTTGGGCCGGTGCAGCAGCAGGCCCAGTGGCAGGAAGATCACCGCCAGCACCAGAGCCAGGCTGCCGAAGTCGTGCACGGCCGGGAAGATCCCGAACAGGTACACGCCGGCCACCAGGCTGGCCACGATGGCCCAGAGCAGGAAGGACAGCATGCTCGGTGCGGGATCATCCTGCGCGGCGAAGAACGCGGCGGCCACCGCGGCCATCATCGCGCCGTTGCCACCACCTTCCCAGCCCAGCCCGATCCACAGCACGCAGTAGGTCATCAGGGCGACACCGGCACTGGCCGCGGAGAACAGCGCCATGCCGTAGTCCACATGGCGCACGTGGTCCACGCGCTGGGTGCGCACGCGGTAGTGCGCGGTATCGCTCGGCGCGGTGCCGGCGTCGATGGCGGCGTGCAGGGTGGTGCAGTCCTGCCAGAGATCGACCAGCTCTTCCAGGCGCAGCAGCAGGGTGACCAGCAGCAGGTGATCCAGCTCGCCATCCACCGCCGGCTTGAGCGCGACGATGCGCGCGCGCAGCGTGGCGTAGGCGCTGGCACTGGAGCGGCCCGGCTGCTCCAGCCACTGCGCCAGATCGGCGATCAAGGGCTCCAGCCCCGGTGGCAGCGCGCGGCCACCCGCGCGCAGCGCACCGAGCCGGTCGGCGATCGAGGACAGCACCGGCAGCATCAGCAGCATGCGTTCGCGCAGGCGCTCCATCGAGACCGCCGCCCCGGCGTGGCGCGGGTCGTCGCGACGCATGAACTCGATCAGCGCTTCGAACTGGACCAGATCGGCGGCCAGGCGGTTGCGCGGTCCATGCGCGTGACCGCGCGAGAGGATCTGCCGGCACCAGTCGGCGGCATCGCCCATCCAGCTGCCGATCCGCGCGCGCAGCATCGGCCGCACCGAGGCGGGGAAGAACAGCGAGGCGAACAGTACCGCCACCACGGTGCCGAGGATGATCTCCTCGCTGCGCGCCACCACGGTGTCGAAGATGGTGTCCGGCGAGGTCACCGCCGGGAAGCCGATGAAGGCGGTGGTGTACCCGGCCAGCAGGAACGCGTAGCCGCGCGGGCCTCGGTTGAGCAGGGCGATGAACAGGCAGGTGGACAGCCACAGCGACATCGCCGCGCTCAGCAGCAGCGGGGTTTCCACCAGGTGCGGCAGCATCCACAGCGTGGCCGCACCGGCGATGAGGGTGCCGAGGATGCGGTAGGCGCCCTTGGCACGGGTCGGGCCGAGCATCGGCTGGGTCACGATGTAGACCGTGGCCATCGCCCAGTACGGGCGCGAGAGATTGCCGGCCAGCCCGATGTACAGCGCGGCCAGCGCCGCCAGGAAGGTCTTGACCGAGAACAACCAGGCCTGTCTGTCCAGCAGCAGCATGGCTTACCTCGCGGCCGTGCCGGTGGCGACGGCGTCGGCGTTCCAGCCGCCGCCGAGCACCAGGAACAACTGAATCTGGTCGCGCGAGACCTGCGCCTGCGCCTCGGCGAGCGTCGCATCGGCGCTGGCCAGGCTGCGGTCCGCGTCCAGGCTGGCCAGGTAGGGCGTGCGCCCGCCCTGGTACAGGCGGCGGTTCTGGCTGGCGGCCAGGTCGGCCTGCTGCTGCGCCTGCTGCAGGAACTGCAGGCGCTGCAGATCCTGGGCATAGCGGCTCAGCGCGGTCTGGGTTTCGCGCAGGGCCTGCAGCACGCTGTGGTCGAACTCGGCCAGCGCCGCATCGGCACCGGCTTCGGTGGCGTGGATGCGTGCATGCGTGCCGGAGGAGGGCAGCGTCCAGGAGATCAGCGGGCCGATCGACCACTGCTGGGTCAGCGGCGTGCCGAAATCCTCCAGCAGGCCGGCGGCACCGACCGAGGCGCCGAGGCGGATGTCCGGGTAGAGCTCGGCGGTGGCCACGCCGATCCGCGCGGTGGCGGCGGCCAGCTTGCGCTCGGCCTGGCGGATGTCCGGGCGGCGCTGCAGCAGCGCGCGGCCATCGCCGATCGGCAGCGCCTGGGCCAGGGTCGGGGCCTGGCTGCAGTCGCTCACGCCGTCGGGCAGCTGGCCCGGGGTGCGGCCGAGCAGGGCGGCCAACTGGTATTCGGAGGCCTGCCGGTGCGCGCGCAGCGGCGGCAACGCGGCCTGCAGCATCGCCACCTGGGCGTTGGCACGCGCCAGCTCCGGCGGGGTGCCGCGGCCGGCGGTGATCAAGCGCTGAGTGACCTCGCGGCTGCGCTGCTGCAGCTGCAGCGAGTGCTCGGCCACATGCAGTTCGTGGTTGGCGTGGCAGATGTCGACGTAACTGCCGGCCACCTGCGCCACCAGCGACACGCGCGCCAAGTCCATCGCGGCGGCGGTGGCCTGCTCGTCGGCATGCGCGGCTTCGGAGGCGCGCTTGAGCTTGCCGAACAGATCGAACTGATAGGACACCGCGAACTTGCCGTCGGCCAGGTTGATCGGCGGCAGTTCGTGTTCAAGCAGGAATGATTCGGCCGACAGCTGCGCGCGGCTCACCCCGGCCTCGGCCTCGTATTCGAACCCACCGGCATCCAGCGCCTGCTCGTACACGGCAGCAGCGCGACGCAGGTTGGCATCGGCCACCTTGAGTTCCACGTTGTCGCGCAGCGCCTGCTGCACCAGCGCGTTGAGGGTGTCGTCCTGGTACAGCTCCCACCAGCGTGCGGGCAGCGTGGCGCCAGCGGCGACCTGCGGGTTGCCGGTGTCGAGGAAGGCGGCATTGGCCTCCGGCCGCTGGAACGCGGAGCCGGCCGGCACCGCGTAGTCCGGGCCGACGGTGCGGCACGCGGCCAGCGTGGTCAGCGCCAGCCCCAGCGCGATGCGGTGCAGCGCCGGGCGGTTCACAGCGCCGTCCGTGCCGGTTGTGCCGGCGTGGCCGGCGCGGTGTCCGGCTGGATGGTAACGGTGGCGGTGCGCCCGGCGATCAGGTTGACCCCGGCCGGCACGCGGTCGATATGGATGCGCACCGGGATGCGCTGGGCCAGCCGCACCCAGTCGAAGGCCGGGGTCACGTTCGGCAGCAGGCTGCTGCCTTCGCTGCGGTAACGGTCTTCGATGCCGGCGGCGATGCTCTGCACGTGGCCCTGCAGCGGCTGCGCCTCGCCCATCAGGCGGATGTCGACCTTCTGGCCCGCATGCACGCCCTGCAGGCGGGTTTCCTCGAAGTAGCCGTCCACGCGGAACGAGCCGGTATCGAGCACGGCCATCACCGGGCGCCCGGCAGTCACATAGTCACCGGCACGCACGGTGCGGTCGTTGACGTGGCCATCGCTGGGGCTGCGCACTTCAGTGCGCGCCAGGTTGAGCTTGGCCAGATCCACCGCGGCCTGTGCGGTCGCCATCGAGGCCTGCGCGGCGAGCAGCTTGGCGCGGCGCACTTCGGCATCCTCGGCGGCGACCAGATCCTGCAGGCTGCGGTCACGCGCGATCTCGCGGCGCAGCTGGTCCAGCGTGGCGCGGCGCTCGCCCAGGGCGGCCTGGGCCTGCTCCAGCGCGATCTCATAGCGCGCCCGGTCGACCACGAACAGCACCTCACCGCGCTTGACCGGCTGGTTGTCGGCCACCTTCACCGCCTCCACCAGCCCGGACACATCCGGCGCCACCTGCACCACGTCGGCGCTGACGTGCGCATCGCGCGTCCACGGTTCGTCCATGTAGTACGCCCACAGGTGGCGCAGCACCAGCACGGCGGCCACCACGGCCACGACGGTCAACACGACCGGGAATGTCTGCTTGAGGATCTTGTTCACGATTGCATCCAACGCATCAGGGAAAACAACCCGCCGAGCACGATCACGTACACGGCCAGGTTGAACAGGGCGGGGTGCCAGATGTGGCGGTAGGCGCCGGTGCGCTGCAGGACCACGCGCAACCCGCTCTTGAGCAGGTAGGCAAGCAGCATCAGCCCGAGCAGGGTCGGGACGAACACACCATAGAGACTGAATTCACCGTACATCGAGGCAAAGGATTCGCAGGGGAGCGGAAAGGGGATCGCCCGGCGTCGAGGGAGGACACCGGGCGGCACAACGGGGGGACAGGCTTACGTCACGCGGTCGGCAGCGTCGGCCAGCAGCTGCCACAGCTTCAGCACGGTGCGCAGTTCATCCATGGACAGCTCGCCGAACACGTCCTGGCGCAGGCCGATCAACTGGGTTTCCAGCTCGCTGACCAGGGCCTCGCCCTTGTCGGTCAGCCACAGCAGGTTGGCGCGGCGGTCGCTGGCGTCGCATTCGCGGCGGACCAGGTCGCTGGCGGCCAGCTTGTCCAGCAGGCGCACCAGCGAGGGGCCTTCCATGCCCAGCTGATGGGCCAGCGCCACCTGGCGGATACCCCCGCCGGCGCGCCCGATCATCAGCAGCGGCATGGTGCACGCGGCGGAGATGCCGTAGCTGCCCAGGGCCTGGTCGGCCAGGCGCTGCCACTGCCGCCCTGCGTACAGCAGGCCGGAGCTGAGCTGCATCTGCAGCTGGGTGCGTTCGTCGAAGGATCGGTTCATCAGAATAGATAGGATACTACTAATTTCCCTCCTATCAATACCTCCGGCACAACCGTCGCCCAACGAGGGCCTGCGCGGGCAGGGCCACCGAGCCCCAGCGCAGGACGCCCGAGGGGTCTGTCGGGTACGATGCTCGCCCCCCTTCGGGTGCTGTATGTAATGAGCAAGCAAGACAACGACGCCAACCCCGTCACCCAGGCCGAGGCCGAATCGGCGGTGCGCACCCTGCTGCGCTGGGCCGGTGAAGATCCGACCCGTGAAGGCCTGCTGGATACCCCGCGCCGCGTCGCCGAAGCCTATGGCGACTGGTTCAGCGGCTACCGCGATGACCCGCGCGCCTACATGGAGCGGACCTTCGAGGAAGTGGCCGGCTACGATGAACTGATCGTGCTGCGCGACATCGAGTACGAAAGCCACTGCGAACACCACATGGCGCCGATCATCGGCCGCGTGCACGTCGGCTACCTGCCGGCCGGCAAGGTGGTGGGCATCAGCAAGCTGGCCCGCGTGGTCGAGGCGTACGCACGCCGCTTCCAGGTCCAGGAAAAGATGACCGCGCAGATCGCCCAGTGCATCCAGGACGTGCTGCAGCCGGTCGGCGTGGGCGTGGTGGTGGAAGGTGCGCACGAGTGCATGACCACCCGCGGCATCCACAAGCGTGGCGTCAGCATGGTCACCTCCAAGATGCTGGGCAGCTTCCGCGAGGACGCGCGTACCCGCGCCGAATTCCTGCGTTTCATCGAAGTGGGCGGCAAGCGCTGATTCCCCGCGCCGTCGCGCGCGGCCGGCAGGTGCTGGGCTTCGGCCCGGCCCTGCGGGTGCGTGCGCGTCCCGTTTCCCTCCCGGCCGCTGCGACCCGCGCGGCCCGTCTTCCTGTCCCCGGTCTCGAATGAAGCATCGCGAGCGCATTACCCGTTACCGCCACCTGCGCGAACAATCGCAGTGGAAGCTGCTGGCGGCCGATCACGCGCCGGAGATCATCGGCCTGCTGCAGAGCCTGCTGATGCAGGACGAGCGCACCCTGTCCACCGCGGTGCTGCACGAACGCCTGCAGCGCGCGCTGGATGATCTGAAGGCCGATGAACTGTCGCGCGATCTGCCGCGCACCGCGCAGGCCTACATCGCCCACTGGCTGGCCCAGGGCTGGCTGGAACGCCGCCTGCCCGAGGGTGCCGACCAGGAACAGTACGAACTGTCCACCCAGGCCGCGCAGGCGATCCGCTTCGCCGACAGCCTGGAGCAGGCACGCGCCGCCGCCACCGAGAGTCGCCTGGCGCTGGTGATCGAGCAGCTCTCGCAGCTGGCCGCGCTGACCGAATCCAATCCGGATGCGCGCCTGTCCGCGCTGCGCGACGAACGCGACCGCATCGATGCCGAGATCGCGCGCGTCAGCGGCGGCAAGGTGTCCTCGCTGGATGGCAAGCGCGCGCTGGAACGGACCCGCCAGATCATCGGCCTGGCCGACGAACTGACTGAAGATTTCCGCCGCGTGCGTGACGACTTCGAACGCCTCAACCGCGAATTCCGCGAACGCATCATCGATGACGAAGGCGAGCGCGGCGACGTGCTCTCCAAGCTGTTCGAAGGCGTGGATGTGATCGGCGACAGCGATGCCGGGCGCAGTTTCGACGCGTTCTGGCGCCTGCTCAACGATGCCGAACAGAGCGCCCAGCTCGACGCCGCGCTGGAGACCGTGCTTGCCCGTGGCTTCGCCCGCAAGCTGGATCGCAACGAACGCACCTTCCTGCGCGGCTTCACCACCACCATGCTCGAGCGCGGTGGCCAGGTCCACGATGTGCTGCAGCACTTCGCGCGC
Source organism: Stenotrophomonas sp. AS1 (assembly GCF_048957655.1). Lineage (NCBI taxonomy): Bacteria > Pseudomonadati > Pseudomonadota > Gammaproteobacteria > Lysobacterales > Lysobacteraceae > Stenotrophomonas > Stenotrophomonas sp. AS1. The sequence continues at coordinate 402,494 of NZ_JARVXM010000009.1, forward strand.
AGCCTGCGTGGCTTCGTGCAGAGCCGCGGCTACCTGGAACAGCGCCGCCTCAACCAGCTGCTCAAGCAGGCCCAGGGCGAGGCGCTGGGCCTTCGCGACCACATCCCGGCCCAGCGCAGCATCGGCCGCGACCTGCAGCTGACCACCAGCCGCCTGCGCTCGCTGTCGCAGTGGAAACTGCACGACCCGCGCCAGGCGCAGGTCGATGGCAGCGTGCAGCGCAACGACACCGCCGCGATCTCGCTGGAAAGCGTCGGCGATCTCGTCGCCGCCTCGGAAATCGACTTCCGCACCCTGCGCCGCGATCTGCACGACCTGCTTGGCGAGCAGCCGCGGCTGTCGATCGCGCAGGTGCTCGACCACCGTGAGGCCCCGCAGGGGCTGGGCAGCATCATCGGTTACCTCTCCCTCGGCACCCGCCATGGCGAGGTCGCCACCGATCAACAGGAGATCGCGCAATGGCGCGGCGGCGATGGCCAATGGCGTCGCGCCCGCATTCCGCTGATCTGGTTCACCCAGGAGAAACGCCATGAGCTGGCATGAACAATCCACCGACACCCCGATCGACGGCGGCGCCGACGAGCATGACGACGAGCCGGTCGTGGTGACGCCGGTCCTGCGACGCAGCAACGATGTCTTCTACATGGGCGATACCGGCCGGCTGCCGCTCGATGGCCGCCGTGCGCTGTGCCAGCTGCTGATCGGCCCCAGCATCGACCAGCTGCGCCACGCCAAGCTGTGGCCGGCGCTGATCCGCAGTGAAGCGGCGATCCGCTCGGCGCTCTCGGACCTGTTCCTGGAGCTGGTGCTGGACCGCGAGAGCGGGGTGGCCTTCACCCGCCAGGCCGATACCGAAGATATCGACGCGCCGGTGCTGCTGCGTACCTCGCCGCTGACCTTCATCGACTCGGTGCTGCTGCTGCACCTGCGCCAGCAGCTGGCCGAAGCCGATGCACGCGGCGTGCGCGCGGTGGTCGAAGATGGCGAGCTGGCCGAAGCACTGGCCGTGTACGAGCGCCACCTGTCCACCGACCGCGCCGGCTTCAACCGCCGCGTCGCCAGTGCCGTGCAGAAGATGAAGGACAACCACATCCTCACCCGCCTTGGCGGTGACGATGCGCGTCATGAAGTCTCGCCGGCACTGAAACTGATGTTCTCCGCCGAAGATGTCGCCGCCCTGGCCCAGGTGTACCGCCGCCTGCGCGAAGCGCCGGCCGACCTCGACGCCTGAGCGCGCGCCCGCGCGCCGCTGCCCTGCCTGGATTGCTAGCCCTGCCATGACCGTCCACATTCCCGCACCCGCCCTGTTCCCCGGCGACCAGCCCGACCCGCGCGCGCAGCAGTTCCGCATGCGCCGCCTGCAGGTCCACAACTGGGGCACCTTCTCCGGCCTGACCGAAGTGCCGATCGCCGAACGTGGCTTCCTGTTCGTCGGCCGCTCCGGCTCGGGCAAGTCGACCCTGCTCGATGCGATGTCCGCGCTGCTGGTGCCGCCGGCCCTGGTCGACTTCAACGCCGCCGCGCGCGAAGCCGAACGCAGTGGCCGCGACCGCAACCTGGTCTCCTACGTGCGTGGCGCGTGGGCTGACCAGCAGGACAGCGGCACCGGCGAGATCGCCACCCAGTACCTGCGCAAGGGCGCCACCTGGACCGCGCTGGTGCTGGAGTACCGCAGCAACGACGGCCGCATCGTCAGCCTGGTGCGGCTGTTCTGGATCGCCGGCAACGGCGCCGCCGCGGCCGATGTGCGCAAGCACTACATGGTCGCAGAGCGCAGCTTCGACATCGCGCGCGACCTCGGCGGCTTCGACCTGGACCTGCGCAAGCTCAAGCAGCGCCTGGGCGATGTGCATCACTTCGACAGCTTCGCCAGCTATGCCGAACGGTTCCGCCACGTGCTCGGGATAGAGAACGAAATGGCGCTGCGCCTGCTGCACAAGACGCAGTCGGCGAAGAACCTCGGCGATCTGAACGTGTTCCTGCGCGACTTCATGCTCGATGCGCCGCGCACCTTCGATGCCGCCGAGCGCCTGGTCGATGATTTCGCCGAACTCGATGGCGCCCACCAGGCCGTGGTCACCGCGCGTCGCCAGGTCGAAACCCTGCTGCCGGCGCGCGGCCACTACGCCGATCTGCAGGCACTGCGCCGCCAGCGTGAAGACTTGGACGAGATGAAGCTGGGCATCGACGGTGTGCGCGAGCAGCGTCGCCTGGCCCTGCTCGAGGCGCGCCTGCTGGAACTGGACACACGCGACCGCGGCCTGTCCGGTGAAGAAGGCCAGCGTCGCAGCGCGCTGGAGAACCATGAAAGCCACCTCGCCGAACTGGAGGCGCAGCGTCGCCAGCAGGGCGGCGAGCGCATCGAAGAGCTGGAGCGCGAACAGGGCCGTGTCGCCCAGGAACGCGACCGCCGCCTGGCCAAGCGCAACCAGGCCAACCATGCCAGCCGCGAGCTCGGCGAAACCCTGGCCGAGACCGCGCACGGCTTCGCCGAACAGCTGGCCCGCGCCCAGGCCAGACTGGACGACGGCCAGCGTGCCGCGGCCGAGCTGGATGAAGCCATCGCCGAGCGCATGGGCGGCAAGCGCGACGACGAGCGCCGCTTTGCCGAGGTGCGTTCGGAACTGGAGGCGCTCAAGCGCACCCCGTCCAGCATTCCGGCGCCGATGCAGCAGCTGCGCGCGCGCCTGAGCAGCGACACCGGCATTCCCGAGGCGGCGCTGCCGTTCGTGGGTGAACTGCTGCAGGTCCGCGATGAAGACGCCGCATGGCAGGGCGCGATCGAGCGTGTGCTGCACGGCTTCGCGCAGTCGCTGCTGGTCGATGAGCGCCACCATGCCCAGGTCTCGGAGTGGATCAACCAGACCCACCTCGGTACCCGCCTGGTGTATTACCGCGTGCGCCGCAACGATGATGCGCTGCATGGCCGCGAGCCGGGGGCACGCTCGCTGCTGCACAAGCTGGTGCTGCGCGAGCACGGCTATGCCGGCTGGCTGCGCCGCGAGCTGGGCAAGCGCTTCGACTACGAATGCGTCGATGCGCGCCACCTGCGCGATACCGACCGCGGCATCACCAAGGAAGGCCAGGTCAAGCACCCGGGCGAGCGTTTCGAGAAGGACGATCGCCACAACATCAGCGACCGCCGCCGCTGGCTGCTCGGCTTCAACAACCGCGACAAGCTGGACCTGTACGAGCGCGAAGCGATCGAACTGGCGCAGCGCATCGCCGCCTGCGACAGCGACGTGGCCGGGCTGCGCGCGCAGCGCGAACAGGATGGCAAGGCCCGCCTGGCCTGCCATCAACTGTGCACGCTGGGCTGGGACGAGATCGATGTGGCCGCGCCGCTGCAGCGCCTGGACGACATCGCCCAAGCCCTGCACGACCTGCGCGAAGGCAATGCCGACCTGCGCAGGCTCGGCGAACAGATCGAAAAGACCCGGGCCGATGTGGCCCAGGCCAAGCGCACCTATGAAGACGTGCGCGTGGAGCGCGGCCAGCTCGGCCGTGAGCACGAACGCCTGGCGCGCCTGCACGAGCAGTGCGCGCCGCTGGCCAAGCGCGTGGTCACGCCCCTGCAGCAGCAGGGCCTGGACGAACGCCTCAAAGCGCTCGGCGTGCTCAGCCTGGAAAACCTGGAAGCGCACTTCCGGCAGATCAGCAACACGCTCAACGAACAGCTCGGCGGCTCCCAGGCCGAACACAACCGGCTGGAGAACCTGCTGCTGGGCTGCTTCCGCCGCTACTGCCAGGCCTGGCCGGAAGACAGCGGCGACTTCACCGTCAGCCTGTCCAGCGCCGACGATTTCCTGGCCCGCCTGCAGCGGCTGGAGAACGATGGCCTGCCGCAGCACGAGGCACGCTTCTTCGATCTGCTGCAGAGCCAGAGCAAGAACAACCTGCTGGCCCTGCAGCGCCACACCGCCGAGGCGCGCAAGTCGATCGCCCAGCGCCTGGACGAGGTCAATGCCTCGCTGGAGCAGGTGCCGTTCAACCGCGGCACGCTGCTGACCATTGAACTCACCGACCGCCGCCTGCCCGAGGTGCTGGATTTCCACCAGCGCCTGCGCGATGTCCTGTCCCAGCAGCAGACCGAGCAGCGTGAACTGGCCGAAGCGCAGTTCGCGGTGCTGCGTGAACTGGTCGCCAAGCTCGGCTCGCAGGAAGGCGAGGACAAGCGCTGGCGCGAGCTGGTACTGGACGTGCGCCTGCATGTCGAATTCGTCGGCGTCGAGCTCGATGCCGCCACCCGCCAGCAGGTCGAGATCTACCGCAGCGGCGCGGGCAAATCCGGCGGCCAGCGCCAGAAGCTGGCCACCACCTGCCTGGCGGCCGCGCTGCGCTACCAGCTCGGTGGTGCCGACGGCCAGCTGCCCAGCTACGCGGCCGTGGTGCTCGATGAAGCCTTCGACAAGGCCGACAACGAGTTCACCGCGCTGGCGATGAACATCTTCGACAACTTCGGGTTCCAGATGGTCGTGGCCACGCCGCTGAAGTCGGTGATGACGCTGGAGCCGTTCATCGGCGGTGCGTGCTTCGTGGAGATCAGCGGTCGCCACGACTCCGGCGTGCTGCTGATCGAGTACGACGACGAAGGAAAGCGCCTGAAGCTGCCCGAACGCGCCCGCGCCGGCGGTGAGGCCGCGGTGGCGCCGGTATCGGCAGCGGCCGTGATCGCAGCGCCGGCGGAAGTCGAGGTGCCGGGGCAGGCCGCCGATGCCGTGATCGCCGAACCGGCTGCCGGGCAGGCCGACGCCGCCACAGCGACGCCGGATGCACCGGCACCGGCATCGCGCCCGAAGAAAGCCGCGGCCAAGGCACCGGCCAAGGCACCCGCCAAAGCGCCGGCCAGGAAGGCCGCCAGCAAGGCGGCGGCCAGGCCGGCACCCAGGACCGCCGCGAAGAAGCCGGTCAAGCCCAAGCGTTGAGCAATCGACGGGTCAGCCCCCAGGGCTGGCCCGTCCTGTCAGCCGGCGAAGGTATCCCAGCCCATCCGGGCGATCAGCACCACCACCAGGCCGACGAACAGCTTGCGGATGAAGGGCGTGCCACCGCGCAGCGCCATCCGCGTGCCGACCACCGAGCCGATGATGTTGGCCGCGGCCATCGGCAGCGCGAACAGCCACAGGATGTTGCCGGTCGGCACGAAGAACGAGATCGCCGCCACGTTGGTGGCCAGGTTCACCACCTTGGAGGCGGCCGAGGCGCGCAGGAAGTCCAGCCCGAAGAAACGCACGAACAGGAAGATCAGGAAGCTGCCGGTGCCCGGCCCGAAGAAGCCATCGTAGAACCCGATTACCGCACCGATCGCCAGCGCGGTCACCAGCTCCTTGCGGCCGATCTCGCGCGGGCGGTGCAGGGCACCGAAGTCCTTCTTCCACAGCGTGTAGCCGAGCATCGCCACCAGCAGCACCAGCACCAGCGGGCGCACCGCGTCCTTGGGCAGCAGGCTGACCGCCGTGGCGCCGGCGAAGGAGAACACGAAGGCCGTGCCCGCGGCGAACAGCACTGGCCGCCACGGGAAGCGCACATTGCGTGCATAGCGGAACGCCGCCGCTGCCGTACCGAACATCGAACTGAATTTGTTGGTGCCGAACAGCATCGCCGGCGTGTGCTGCGGCAATACGGTGAACAACCCGGGCAACTGCACCAGCCCGCCGCCGCCGACCGCGGCATCGACCAGACCGGCGATGAAGGCGATCGCCACCAACCACAACAGCTCAGGGGGAACCAGCTCAAGCACGGCGGGACATCGCGGCAGAAGGCGCGCCAGCATACGCCCGGTCATCGCGCGACAATACCCCCATGACCACCGCCAACTCCGATCCCTGTCCCTGCGGCCGCCCCTTGGCCTACACCGCCTGCTGCGGCCGCTATCACGCCGGCGCGCCCGCCCCGGATGCCGAAGCGCTGATGCGTTCGCGTTACAGCGCCTACGTGCGCCACCTGGCCGACTACCTGCTGGCCAGCTGGCACCCATCCACGCGCCCGGCCGAGCTGTCGCTGGAGGAAGCGCCCGGCCAGCGCACCCACTGGCTGGGGCTGACGATCCAGGCCCACACCCAGTCGGATCCGGACCACGCCCAGGTCCGGTTCCTTGCCCGTTACAAGGTGGGCGGCGGCAGTGCGGTGAAGATGCTCGAGCACAGCCGCTTCGTGCGCGAAGAGGGGCGCTGGTTCTATCTCGACGCGCTGCCCTGACCCAGCGCGGCCGCACGCACTCCCGCAGCGTCGTCGCCCGGGCGCGTACGGGGATCGCGTATTCAACTTGAACGCTGTCACCAGACCGATGCCGTGCCATGACGTGGCACTCACTCCGGCTGGTCGATCCTGATCGCAATGAATACCGCCGTTGCTGCCGCACCACCGCTCATTGCCGCCCCGCCGTCGTCGCTGGCCGCCCGCTACGCCGGCGTGCGGGCCCGCACGGTCGCACTGGCCGCCCCGCTGAGCGCCGAAGACGCCATGGTGCAGAGCATGGCCGATGCCAGCCCGGCCAAATGGCACCTGGCCCACACCACCTGGTTCTTCGAGCGCTTCGTGCTGGCCACCCGGCCCGGTTACGCACCGATCGATGCGGACTGGCACTACCTGTTCAACAGCTATTACCAGAGCATCGGTCCGGCACATGCACGTCCGCAGCGTGGCCTGCTCTCGCGCCCGTCGCTGGAGGAGGTGCTGGCGTTCCGTGCCCGGATCGACCAGCGCGTGATCACCGCCCTGCAGGCCGGCAGCCTCAGCGAGCAGGCCCGGCACCAGTTGCTGCTCGGCCTGCACCATGAACAGCAACATCAGGAACTGCTGCTGACCGATATCAAGCATGCGTTCTGGTCCAACCCGCTGCAGCCGGCCTACCGTGAGGATCTTGCGGTGGCGCCGGCGCGTGCGCTGCCCCTGCAGTGGCTCAGCAGTCCCGAGCAGATCGTGGAGATCGGCGCGCCGGTCTGGCCTACCCAGCCGACATTCGCCTACGACAACGAATCGCCCGTACACCGCGCCCTGGTCCCGGCGCATGCGCTGGCCAATCGCCCGGTCAGCAATGATGAGTATCGCCGGTTCGTCCAGGCCGGCGGCTACCGCGAGCCGCGCTGGTGGATGAGCGAAGGCTGGACCCTGTGCCAGGACCAGCGCTGGCAGCATCCGCTGTATTGGGATGACGCACTGGAGCGCGAGTTCACCCTCGGCGGGTGGCGCCCGCTCGATCCGCACGCCCCGGTCTGCCATCTCAGTTACTTCGAAGCCGACGCCTACGCGCGCTGGCAGGAGGCCCGCCTGCCCACCGAATTCGAATGGGAGGCGGCCACCGCGGGCCGCCCGCTGCGGGGTCGTTTCGCCGATTGCGATCAGCTTCACCCCGGCGGGGCGGAGGAGTCAGGCGATATCGTCCAGCTGTTCGGCGATGTCTGGGAATGGACCAGCAGCGCCTACGGGCCGTATCCGGGGTTCCGCACCTTCCCGGGCAATCTCGGCGAGTACAACGGCAAGTTCATGTGCGGGCAATGGGTCCTGCGCGGGGGCAGCTGTGCCACGCCTGCCGATCACCTGCGCGCCAGCTACCGCAATTTCTTCGCGCCGTCGGCCCGGTGGCAGTTCGCCGGCCTGCGCCTGGCCCGGGACGCCGCATGAGTTCGGTCCGTGATGCACTCCAGGCGCTGACCGATCTGCAGCCGGACCGCGACCAGATCACCGCCGACATCCTGCGTGGCCTCTCCGCCACGCCGCGGCAGCTGCCGTCGAAGTATTTCTACGATGCCCACGGCTCGGCGTTGTTCGAGCAGATCACCCAGCAGCCAGAGTACTACCCGACCCGCACCGAGCTGCAGCTGCTGCAGGACTGCGCGCGTGACATCGCCAAGGTGGTTGGTCCCCGCCTGCACGTGGTCGAGCTGGGCAGCGGCAGTGGGCGCAAGACCGAGCTGCTGCTGCAGGCACTGCGTGACCCGGTGGCGTACACCCCGATCGAGATCTCCCGTGCCGCACTGCTGGACAGCATCACCCGGTTGGCCCCGTTGCTGCCGGAGATCGAAATGCTGCCGGTCTGCGCGGATTTCACCCAGCCGGTGCAGCTGCCATCGCCGCAGCGCGAGCCGGCGCGCCACCTGGTGTTCTTCCCGGGCTCGACGCTGGGCAACTTCGCGCATGACGAGGCCATTGCGCTGCTGAAGGCCATGCGCCAGACCATGGGCCCCGACGGCATGGCCCTGATCGGCATCGACCTGCACAAGGATGCGGGGCTGATCGAAGCCGCGTACAACGATGCCGCCGGCGTCACAGCCGATTTCACCCTCAATCTGCTGCGCCGGCTCAACCGCGACATCGGCAGTGATTTCGATCTCGACGGGTTCCGTCATCGCGCGCGGTACAGCGTGCCGCGCCTGCGCATCGAAACCGAACTGGTCAGCCAGCGCGAGCAGCGCGTGCAGGTGGACGGGCAGAGCTTCGATTTCGCCGCAGGCGAGGCGATGACGGTCGAGTACAGCCACAAATACACCGACGCGGTGTTCGCAACGATGGCCGCGGCCGCGGGCCTGCGCGTGACGGCCCACTGGAACGCCACCGATCCGGCCTTCGGCCTGCGCCTGCTGCAGCCGGTCTGACCTGCGCGGCATTGCCGCTATGATGCAGGTCCACTGGCTGCAAGGATTCCGCCAATGCGATGGTCGCCCCTGTTGTTGGCCGGGCTGTGGCTCGGCGCACCGTCGTTGGCGGTGGCCGCCCCGGATGCGTTCTCCACCTGTCTGGCCACGCTCAAGGCGCAGGCCGGCAAGCAGGGCATCGTCGCCGAGCGCTTCGATGTGCTCACCGCCGGGCTGACCCCGGATCCCAGCGTGCTGCCGCTGCTGGACGCGCAGCCGGAATTCACTACCCCGTTGTGGGACTACCTTGCCGCGCTGGTGGATACCCAGCGCGTCGAGGACGGGCGTGCCCGCCTGGTCGAGCACCGCGACCTGCTGGCCCGGGTCTCGGCCGAGTACGGGGTTGATCCGGCCACCATCGTGGCGGTCTGGGGCGTGGAAAGCGACTACGGCCGCGTGTTCGGCAAGCGCCCGCTGCTGCAGTCGCTGGCCACGCTCTCCTGCGAAGGCCGCCGCAAGCCCTTCTTCCGCGGCGAACTGCTCGCCCTGCTCAAGCTGATCGATGCCGGCGACCTGCGCGCCGAAGGCCTGACCGGTTCGTGGGCCGGCGCGTTCGGCCATACCCAGTTCATGCCCTCCACCTATGCGCGCATCGCGGTGGATGGCGACGGCGATGGCCGTCGCGATCTGGTCGCCTCGATTCCCGATGCGCTGGCCTCCACCGCCAATTATCTGAAGAAGGCCGGGTGGCGCACCGGCCAGCCCTGGGGGATGGAAGTGACGGTTCCGGCCGGCTTCAACGCCGGCCAGGCCGGCCGCACCCAGCGCAGGCCACTGGCCGACTGGCGTGCACAGGGCATCGTCCCGGTGGCCGGCGGCGCGCTGGCCCCGGCCGGGCTGCCCGCCGACAGCAGTGCCGCGCTGCTGCTGCCCACCGGGATCAAGGGCCCGGCCTGGCTGGTGTTCCGCAACTACGACGCGATCTACGCGTACAACGCCGCCGAGAGCTACGCCCTGGCGATCGCCACCCTGGCCGACCGCCTGCGCGGTGGCCAGGGCATCGTGGCCGCCTGGCCGACCGACGATCCCGGCATCGGCCGTACCGAACGCCGTGAACTGCAGACCCTGCTGCTGGCCCGCGGCCACGATATCGGCACAGCCGACGGCATGATCGGCACCGCCACCCGGCGCGCCATCCAGGCTGAACAGCAGCGCCTGGGCTGGACCCCCGCCGATGGCCGTGCCGGCCAGCGCATCCTCACCGCCCTGCGCGGTGCTCCTCCTTCATCAACATCGACCATGCCAACCTCCACCGTGTTCACCCTGCCGCCCAACCACGCCCAGTACGTCCAGTCGCCGGCCGCGCCGCGCGCTGCCCTGCCCAAGGTGCCCGGGCTCAGCCTGGCCGACATCCAGGGCTTCCCCGCGTGGACGGTCGAGACCCCGTTCGCCACCGCGGCGATCAGCGTGTTCGGCGGCCAGCTCCTGTCCTATGTGCCCAAGGGCGGGCAGGACGTGATGTGGCTCTCGCCCAGCGCCCAGCCGCTGCCGACCCCGATCCGTGGCGGCACCCCCGTGTGCTGGCCGTATTTCGGCCGCCAGGGGCAGGGTAACGACGTGCCCTCGCATGGCTTCGTCCGCAACGTGCCATGGACGCTGCAGCAGGCCCGCCGCGAGGCCGATGGCACCATGGTGCTGACCCTGTCGCCGCCGGTGCTGGAGAACCTGGACCTGCGCCTGCGCATGGAGCTGCGGATCGGCCGCACGCTGGAGCAGCGCCTGATCACCGAGAACACCGGCCGCCAACCGGTCGCCTTCACCCAGGCCCTGCACAACTACTTCCATGTCAGCGATGCGATGCAGGTCAGCGTGGAAGGGCTGGAGGGACTGTCCTACCTGGACAAGTTCGAGAATTACGCCGCCCCCCGCCCGCAGCAGGGCGAGTGGAGCCTGCGCGACCCGCGCGATCCGGGCCGCAGCGACCGCATCTATACGCAGGCCGGCGGCCGTTACCTGCTCAAGGACCCGGGCCTGAAGCGCCGCATCGAGATCACCACCACCGGCAGCCGCTCGCTGGTGGCGTGGAACCCGGGTGAGGCCGGCGCCAGCAAGATGGCTGACGTCGGGCCCGGTTGGCGCAACTATGTGTGCCTGGAGGCGGCCAACGCCGGTCCGGACGTGGTGACCCTGGCGCCGGGCGCGCAGCATGTGCTGCAGCAGACCCTGGCGGTTCGCCCGCTATGAGTACGGTTCCGTCCCCGGCCCGGCCGGGCGAGACGGCCGAGGATCCTGATCGCGCGCCCAGCGCCGCCACGCACGAGGCGATCATCGACGCCGAGATCGATGCCGCCGTGGCGGTGCAAGACCGCCATCCGTCGTGTTGAGGCGGCTGTAAGGCGCGTGACCGGTCAGTGTGCGGCCGGGCGCGGCCGCAATGCCACCAGACAGATCCCGCCAGCCACCAACCCCCAGAACGCCGAACCGATCCCGGCCAGCGACAGGCCCGAGGCGGTGACCAGGAACGTCACCAGCGCCGCTTCACGATCGGCCTCCTCGCGCAGCGCCGTGGCCAGGCTGTTGGCGATCGTCCCGAACAGCGCGATGCCGGCCACGCAGGCGACCAGCTCCTTGGGGAAGGCAGCGAATACGGCGGCCACCGTCGCCCCGAACAGCCCGACCACGATATAGAAGGCGCCCGCGGCCACGGCGGCGGTGTAACGGCGGGCCGGATCCTCGTGCGCTTCGCGCCCCATGCAGATCGCGGCGGTGATCGCGGCCAGGTTGAGCCCATAGGCACCAAAGGGGGCGAGCACCGTATTGACCACGCCGATCCAGCCGATCACGGGCGAGACGGGCGTGTCATACCCGGAGGCACGGATCACCGCGACGCCCGGGATGTTCTGCGAGGCCATGGTGACCACGAACAGGGGCAGGGCGATGCCAAACACCGCTGCCCACGACAGCGTTGGCCAGGTGAACACCGGCGTGGCCAGTTCCAGTCCCACCTGTTCCATATGAAGCAGGCCCTGACCGGCCGCCACCAGGGCACCGACAAGCAGGGTGGCGATCACCGCATAGCGCGGGAACAGCCGTCGCCCGATCAGCCAGGTGACGAACATCGCCAATGCCATGCCCAGCTGGGTGCCCATCGAGACGAACACATCCAGCCCGAAGCGCAGCAGTACACCCGCAAGCATGCCCGCGGCCAGCGCCATCGGCACACGCTTCATCAGCTTCGCGAAGATCCCCGAGAAGCCGGCCAACATGCCAAGCACGGCGGCAAGCACGAACGCACCGATCGCGTCGCTGTAGCCGACCGCGCCCGCACCGACCACGAGCATCGCCGCACCGGGCGTGGACCATGCAGTGACGACCGGCATCCGATAGCGAAGTGACAGCGCGATACAGGTCACGCCCATGCCAAGCCCCAACGCCCACATCCACGAAGCGATCTGGGCCTGGTCTGCGCCGACCGCGCGTGCGGCCTGGAAAACGATCACCGCCGAACTGGCGAAGCCCACCAAGACGGTGATGAAACCTGCCATCACCGCAGGCAGGGAGAGATCGCGCCACAACGAACGTTTGCCTACCGCAGACATCGCATGCATTCCTGATGACAAGAGATGCATTGTTAGCAAGCCTGCGGCAGCACGCGCAACGCGCGTGCTGCCGCGCTTGTTGTCGAGCAGCACGCACGGATGACGCGATGATGAAAAAGATCGACGAAAACGCTTGACGAATTTTCAGAAGTCTTTAGTATTCGCTCCCTCGCTGCGACGCGGTCTTCACCCCGGTGAACACCCACCCGCAGCGACGGCAACAAGCTTCGAAAGAAGGTGTTGACGGAAACGAAAAGCCTGACATAATAGGCGGCTCGCTTCGACGAAAAGACCTCCGGGTCGCACGACGAAGCAGCATCGGCAACAACGTTTCACTTCGGTGAAACGGCCTTGAAAAAAGGTGTTGACGAGGCGGAAAAGCCGGCTATAATGGGCGGCTAGCAACGAC
>NZ_JARVXM010000010.1:0-253249 GCF_048957655.1 Stenotrophomonas sp. AS1
CTGCGCTCCATCTGCAACACTCCTGCTGCCGGTAAGCAGTCTTCAGTGTGTTGCGTCGACCGGTTGAATCCAAGGCCGATTGGAGACATCTATCGGCTTTCGGTCTTGGCGGTGCAGCACGCCCTTCTATCAACACTTTTCGGTCGATTTGACCCTTGGTAGGTCATTTGGTAGAAATAGGGGCAGCTAACAACATTCGTATCTGCGTGCGCTCAGGCGTTGTCTCGTTATTTCAGTGGTTTTCGCCTTTATCAACGGTCTTTAAGTAGGCACTACCGTTCTAAGCGGATGTGATCAAAAAGCCCTCGCACAGCGAGGGCTTTTTTGTTGGGCATGGCATGCATCCGTTACCCGGTTGGCAAGGCGCGGCTGGCTGTATTTTGAACGTTTCCCCCAAGGCCACGGGCTCCGCCCACACCACATCCACTACCATGGGCCACCCGTCTGGATGCCCCCGCATGTCCATTGTGATTCCCACGCTGCCCAAGCCACCCACCGCCCGCATCGCGGCCTGGCTGCTGATGCTGCTGGGCATGTGGCTGACCTTGAAGCTGGGCCTGGTGGTGACCCTGCTGTCGGGCCTGCTGGTGTTCCACCTGACCCACCTGCTGGCTTCCACCGTCGAGGGCAGGCTGCCGCCCGGACGTGCGCGCGCCTATTCGGTGATCGTGCTGTCGGCGCTGATCATCGGCGCGCTGACCCTGGCCGCGATCGGCATCGCCTCGTTCTTCCGCAATGAAACCGGTGGCCCCGATGCGCTGCTGATGCGCCTGATGGACATCCTCAACACCTCCCGCCACCAGGTGCCGGACCTGTTGCAGCCGTACATCCCGGAAGATCTGCAGGCCTTGCGCACGGCCATGAACGACTGGGCCGCCACCCACCGCCAGCAGCTCGGCATCGCCGGCACCTCGGCTGTGCAGATCAGCGTGCGGATCCTGATCGGCATGGTGCTGGGTGCGATGATCGCGCTGTACGACGAGCTGCCGCTGCCGAAGCTGGGGCCGCTGGCGCGCGAGCTGATCGGCCGCACCAGCCGCATGGCCACGGCCTTCCGGCAGGTGGTGTTCGCGCAGGTGAAGATCTCCCTGCTCAACACGCTGTTCACCGCCATCTTCCTGCTCGGGGTGCTGCCGCTGTTCGGGGTGCATGTGCCGCTGTCCAAGACACTGGTGCTGATCACCTTCCTGGCCGGCCTGCTGCCGGTGGTGGGCAACATCATCTCCAACACGGTCATCACCATCGTCGCGCTGTCGGTCTCGTTCTACGTGGCCGTGGTCGCGCTGCTGTACCTGGTGGTCATCCACAAGCTGGAGTACTTCCTCAACGCACGCATCGTCGGTGGCGAGATCCAGGCACGCGCCTGGGAACTGCTGCTGGCGATGCTGGTGATGGAAGCGGCGTTCGGTCTGCCAGGGCTGGTCGCCGCGCCGGTGTTCTATGCCTACATCAAGCGCGAACTGCTGGACCAGCGCTGGATCTGAGGGCCGGGCCGCGCTAGAGCTTCAGGTTCAAAGAGACATACGCCGAGCGCCCGGGGGCCGGTGAGAACATCGGCTGGTCGTCGCCGCCCCAGAAGAAGTTGTCATACCACGCATACGCGTAGTCGCGGCCGGTCAGGTTCTTCACCTGCACGTCCACGCTGACCCGCTCGGAAAGCCGATACGACGCACTGGCATCGAGCACCGCGAAGGCGCCGAACTTGCCCTGCGTGTTGCGCTCTTCAATGTAACAGTCGCCCTGCATCCGGCCCTGCAGGCCGAAGGTCCAGCGCTCGTTGCCGCGGTAGTCCACGCCGATGTTGCTGATGTAGCGCGGCGTGGCGATCACCTCGTTGCCGGCCAGGGCGGTGCCATCGGTGGTGAACGCGCGCACCACCTTGGCCTGCTGGATTGCATGCGAGCCCCACAGCGTCCAGTGGTCGCCCAGGCGCGAGGTGAACTGCAGGTCGACCCCTTCGCGACGGGTCTGGCCCAGGCCGACCGAGGTGCCGGTGGCCGGCATGTTCGCTACTTCGTCCGTCGCGTCCTGGCGCCACACCGCGATGCGCGCGTCGGTGCCGACGGCCGGGGTGAACTTGATGCCCAGTTCCTTGCCGGTGTTGATCGAGGGCCGGAAGGTCTTCTGGCCGGCGGTGAGGTAAGCCGGTGCGGTGGAACCGGTCAGCACCTGGAAGGTCCTGCCCCAGTTGGCATAGATGTTGAGGACCGGAGTGATCGCGTAGACCACGCTCAGCTTGGGCTGGCCGATGGTGCCGTAGTGCTGCAGCGGAGCGGTGACGCCACCGGGCAGGCGGGTGCTGCCGGAGAAGCGATCGACGCGGTAGGCCGGCACGATCTTCAACGCGGAGGTGGGCTGATACACGGCCTGCACGTAAGCACCGAGGTTGTCCAAGGTGTAACGGTCATCGTTCTGGATCCGCGCCGGGGTCGAGAAGTCGGTCGGGATGGCGTGGCTGTAGCGCAGCCGGCGGTACGTATTGTCCTGATGCTCGGCGTTGAATCCGCCCTCGACCGTCAGCGCAGGCGTGGCGGCCCAGGTCATCGTGCTGAGCAGGCCGGTCTGTTTCTCATCCCACTGACGACGCTGGCGCGGCGCGTT
This sequence comes from Stenotrophomonas sp. AS1, assembly GCF_048957655.1. NCBI lineage: Bacteria > Pseudomonadati > Pseudomonadota > Gammaproteobacteria > Lysobacterales > Lysobacteraceae > Stenotrophomonas > Stenotrophomonas sp. AS1. Next base: position 2,602 of record NZ_JARVXM010000010.1, read on the forward strand.
GCCGGGCACGTACGCGGTGAAGGTCACCTGCCGGTCGTCCTCGTAACGGTTGTAGTACAGCTTGTTGCTGACATGCACGACATCGCTGAGCTGCAGATCCAGATGGGTGCTGAGATGGCGCATGTCGCGGTCGTCGAAGTCGTTGGCATTCTTGAGCGCGGATCCGCGACGATCGGCTGCCAACTCTCCGGCGGTCATGAAGCCGGGCTCGTCGGCTTCGTGGTGGTACACGCGCGCGATCAGACCGAGATTGAACAGGTCATCGTCGCCGCTGTAGAACCACTTGCCGCCCAGCGAGTATTTCTTCGATCGGTCATGATCGCGGTAGCCGTCGGACGCCTGCGACGCCAGAAAATAGTTCTGCGCGACACCGTTGGCGTCGCGACCGATCGCCACCTGCGCTTCGCGGGTGTTGTAGCTGCCATAGGTGAGCCGCGCATCGGTATACGTGCCGCCCTGGCGGGTGCCGAGGTTGATGTTGCCCCCGATGTTGTGCAGGCCATAGCGCGGGTCGTTGGTACCCCGCACGACTTCGATGTAGTCGATGTCCAGCGGGAACACCATGTCGATGAAGCGCTGGTTGCCACTGTTGACGTTGCTGGGAATGCCATCGATCAGGATCTTGATCCCGTTGAGGTAGCCCTCGCCATTGAATGCACGGAAGGTCGCCTTGCCGGACTCTGCGCCCTGGCGGGTTTCGGTCAGCTGCATGCCCGGCATCTGGCCGAGCAGTTCCCAGCTGTTGGACACGTTCTTCTCATGGACCTGGTCGCCGCCCATCACATCCACCGAGGTCAGCACCCGGTGGGCGGCCAGGGGACGGTTCGCGCCTTCCCGCACGTGCACGCTGCCGAGGGTGATCGCAGCATCGGCGGATTGGGCGCGCGCTTCGCCGGCGCACAGGGCCGCCAGTACGGCGGACACCATTGCCTTGGTTCTCATCTGTTCGTGCCTCAGGAGCAGGTAGGACAGGGCGTGGACCAGCAGACACCGGACGTCTGCTGCTCTGACCTGCTAAAGAAATAATATAACATTGCAATCAAGCGTCGTTCCATCCCGTAGGCCGCTCGCGCGCCTGTGGCTTGAAGCCCCTTCCGATCGGGTCTATAACGCGCACGAAGGGCGCCGGCCGGGCCGCCCATGGTGATCGGTGTCCCCATGATCCAGCCCAATGCCCGTTCAACGCCGCGCGCCGCAATGGCCAGCGAGCCGTCCGCGTCGCAACAGATCGATGCCCGCATCCAGTCGCTGGAGGATTGGCGCGGCGAGGCGCTGTCCCGGATCCGCGCCTTGATCCACCAGGTCGATCCGGACGTGGTGGAGACATGGAAGTGGCGGGGTGTACCAGTGTGGGAGCACCACGGCATCCTGTGCACCGGGGAGACCTACAAGGCGGCCGTGAAGTTGACCTTCGCCAAGGGCGCGTCGCTTCCCGATCCCAACGGGCTGTTCAATGCGAGTCTGGAAGGCAACACCCGCCGCGCCATCGATCTGCACGAAGGCGATACGATCAACGCCACCGCGTTCAAGGCGTTGATCCGCGCGGCGATGGCGCTGAACCGGGCGGCCAGAACCGCTGCCCCGGCGCCACGCCGGAAGGCCCCCCGGCGCTCAGCCTGAATCGTCACGACGTCCTGCACTGGAACCGGCGGGCCGAATCGGGAACGATGGGGGGCTGACTCCCCCATCGATATTCCAGGATGTGCCTGTGCTGAGTGTGATCGGCTGTTTGCTTGCGTTGTATCTGGTGTGGCGCCTGATCTGGCCGTTGCGGCTGTCGCGCCCGGTCCGGATCGCGCTGGGCCTGTTGGTGGTGGCCCTGGCGCTGCACCACCGGATCGTGGCGCAGTTTGCCGGGACCATGGCGTCGCCGGAAATTCCCAAGGCGATGATCGCCGTGCTCGCCACCGGCTTCACCACGCTGCTGCTGAGCGCGGTATTCGTGCTGCTGCTGGACGCGCTGCTGCTGATCGCGTGGCTGGTGCGTGCGCGGCGCGTGCTGCCGACGCTGCGTGCGACATGGCTGCGTCCGACGGCCGGCGCATTGGCGCTGCTGCTGTCTGCCTACGGCATCTGGCAGGGCATGGCCGTGCCCAAGCCGCGTCAGATCGAGGTCGCCATCGATGGCCTGCCGGCCGCGTTCGACGGTTATCGCGTGCTGCAGCTCACCGATATCCACGCCAGCCGCCTGCTCACGGGTGCCTGGGTGGAGAAGGTGGTCGCCGAAAGCAATGCGCTCCATCCGGATCTGGTGGTGATCACCGGCGATCTGATCGACGGCAGCGTCAGCGCCCGTGCCAACGACTTCGCGCCCCTGGCCAGGCTGCACGCGCCGGATGGCGTTATCGCGATCACCGGCAACCACGAGTATTACGCGCAGTACGCCGAGTGGATGCAGGCCTTCCGCGGGCAGGGCATGCAGGTGCTGGAGAACACCCATACCCGGGTGCAGCGCGACGGGGCGACGTTGACCATCGCCGGCGTGACCGATCCAGTGGCGGCACGCTATGGCCTGCCCATGCCGGACCTCGGCGCTGCCCTGGCCGGGGCGGACCCGCAGGCACCGGTGATCCTGCTTGACCACCGCCCGGTCGAAGCCCGCGCCAACGCCGCGCACGGCGTGGCCCTGCAGCTGTCCGGCCACACGCATGGCGGGCATATTCTGGGTATGGACCAGCTGGTCAAGCGTGCCAACGGTGGCTATGTCTCCGGGCGCTACCAGGTGGACGCGATGACGCTGTACGTCAGCAACGGTGCCGGGCTTTGGCCGGGCTTCGCCGCGCGGATCGGCGTGCCCTCGGAGATCACCCTGATCACGCTGCGGGCGCGCTGATGGCGTCCGGATGTGCCATGCCCGGGGTGGTGCTGCCGGACACCGAAACCTGGACCGTCTGCGACCCGGTGGGCCGGGACTACCCGATCTGGGTGTCCCTGCCGGCCGGGTATGCGCGGGACACGCACCTGCGCTACCCGGTGCTGTATGTCACCGACGCGCTGTACAGCTTCCCGCTCGCGCGCAGCGTGCGCAACATGGTCGGGCAGGGCGGTGCGCACCTGGCGCCCTTCATCCTGGTCGGGCTGCCGCCGCAGCAGGGGCTGAGCTCGCAGCAGAGCCGCTCGCGTGACTACACCCCGACCCAACCCAGCCGCAGCCCGGGCGACGATTACACCGATGGCATCACCTACGGCGGCGCTGCGCACTACCGCGATTTCCTGGCCGACCATGTGCTGCCACAGGTCGAGGCGCGCTACCGCACCGACCCGGCGCAGCGTGCGTTTGCCGGCCATTCCTACGGTGGGCTGTTCGGTGCATACGTGCTGCTGACCCGCCCGGCGATGTTCCAGCGCTACATCCTTTCCAGCCCATCGCTCTGGTTCGACCAGCACGTGATCAACCGGATCGAGGCGGAGTACGCCGATGCCCATGCCGATCTGAACGCGCGCGTGCTGCTGTCGATCGGCGCACACGAAACCCCGGCGTCCGACGCACCGTTTGCTGCGCGCAACGACATGGTCGCGCATACGCGAGCGTTTGCCGAGTGTCTGCGCGGGCGCGGTTATCCAGGCCTCTGGCTCGAGACACGCGTGGTTGCCGATGAGGATCACCTGACGGTCTACCCGGCGATGCTCACCCGCGCGCTGCTGGCCCTGTTCCCCAGCCGGAGCACCGCCCTGGCCTTGTGAAATTTTCGCCAGTGGGCGTGCACGCCTCGGTCACCGCGCAGCGCGGAGGCTGGACGCACACGCCACGCCCACCCGGAGACCCCATGACCACGCTGACCCTGCCCGAACTGGCCAAGAAGATGGCCGGCATCGATTTCGCCATGCTGCAGACCCACACCGCCAGCGGCGAGATCGCCGGCCGGCCGATGAGCAACAACGGTGACGTGGACTACGACGGCGACAGTTATTTTTTCGCCTTCGACAGTGCCGACATGGTGGGCGAGATCGAACGCGACCCGAAGGTCGCGCTGTCCTTCACCGGCAGCAAGTCACTGCTGGGCAAGCCCCCGCTGTTCGTGGCCGTGGAAGGCCATGCCACCCTGAGCCGCGACCGCGCGACCCTGCAGGCACATTGGGTTCCGGACCTGGAACGCTGGTTCGAACAGGGCGTGGATACCCCGGGCATCGTGCTGATCCAGGTCAAGGCGACCCGTATCCACTACTGGTCCGGCGAAGACGACGGTGAGATCCGGCTGTAAGCGATGCCGGCCGCCCCCGTCAGGATCGGATGCGCAGGCTGGTCCATTCCCGGCAGGTACGCGGCGTTGACCGGCGAGGGCGAGAGCATGCTGGCGCGCTATGCGACACGTTTTTCGGCGGTGGAGATCAACTCCTCGTTCTACCGGCCACACCAGCAGCGTACCTATGAACGCTGGGCCGCGAGCGTGCCGGCTGGCTTTCGCTTTTCGGTGAAGCTGCCCAAGGCGGTGTCGCATGACGCCGCGCTGCGCGGTTGCGGCCCGGCGCTGGATCGGTTCCTCGAAGAGACCGCGGGCCTGGGCCGCAGGCTGGGCGGATTGCTGCTGCAGCTGCCGCCCAGCCATGCATTCGATGCACGGGTGGCGGCGGGTTTCTTCGGCCTGCTGCGCCGTCGCACGGATACGCCGGTGGTCTGCGAACCGCGGCATGCCAGCTGGTTCACGCCACAGGCCGAGGCGTTGCTGGGGCGGCACTCGATAGCGCGCGTCGCGGCCGATCCCGCGCGGGTTGCCGGGGCGGCCCGCCCCGGGGGGGACGCCGCGTGGCGCTACTGGCGCTGGCATGGCGCACCGCGGATGTATTACAGCGAGTACGACGAGGCGGCGCTCCAATCCCTGGCGCGTGATGTCGCGGCGCACGCCGGCAGCACGCGCTGGGTAATCTTCGACAATACCGCCCATGGGTTCGCCATCGCCAACGCAGCACGGCTGCAGGACATCCTTGGCGGCGCATCCCACCCGGGGGCCGCCGATGCCTGAAGGTCCTTCCATCGTCATCCTGCGCGAGGCGGCGGCGAAGTTCCGTGGCAAGACCGTGCGCCTGGCGACCGGCAACAGCTCACTCGACCTGACCCGCATGGAAGGCCGTCGCGTGGTCGCCCTGCGCAGCTGGGGCAAGCATTTCCTGATCGAGTTCCGAGGCTTCAGCCTGCGCGTGCACATGCTGATGTTCGGCAGCTACCGCATCGATGAGCGCAAGCCTTCCCCGCCGCGGGTATCGCTGCAGTTCGACAACGGCGAGCTCAACATCTATGCCTCGTCGGTGAAGTACATCGAAGGCGCGCTGGAGGACACCTACGACTGGCGCGGCGACGTGATGGATCCCTCGTGGGATCCCAGGCTGGCGCGCAGGAAGCTGAAGGAACACCCGGACAGCTTGATCTGCGACGCGCTGCTGGACCAGGACATCTTTGCCGGCGTGGGCAACATCATCAAGAACGAGGTGCTGTTCCGCACGCGCGTGCATCCTGAATCCACGGTCGGCGCGCTGCCATCGCGCAAGCTGGGCGAGGTCATCAAACAGGCGCGCCAGTACAGCTTCGATTTCCTGGACTGGAAGCGGCAGTTCGTCCTGCGCCAGCACTGGTTGGTGCATACCAAGCGCACCTGCCCCCACTGCGGTGGCCCACTCAGCAAGACCTACCCGGGGACGACCCGGCGGCGGACGTTCTTCTGCCCGGTCTGCCAGCTGCGCTACGGTACGGCGCCGGTCGTACGCAAGGCCGTCCGCAAGGCCGCAGGCAAGGCTGTCCGCAAGGTCGCAAAGGGCACGCCCGGGAAGGCCCCAAGGCGTTCAGCCAGGGCCACGCGCATGGCGTAGGATGGGTTGTCACACGCACGTACGCGCGTCCTGCGCGATCGACGTCCGATCGCCCTCGCTCCTTCCTCCGAGTCCTTCATGCCGCCCCGGGATGAAGACTCCCGTGTCCCACGGAGCGCTCATGCCGGGCTATACCACCCGCATCCTCACCATTCCGGTCGGCGGTCACGACTTCCGTATCCGTGCGCTCAGCGATCTGCAGCAGTTCTCCGATCCTACCGGCCGCGCCGCGCGTGCCGGCATCCACTCCTCGCTGTGGAGCCTGTTCGGCCAGATATGGCCGGCCGGGCGCGCGCTGGCCGATACCATGAGCCACTTCGACGTGGCCGGTAAGCGCATCCTGGAACTGGGCTGCGGGCTGGGCCTGTCCAGCCTGGTGCTGGCACATCGGGGCGCGGATGTCGTCGCGACGGATCACCATCCGTTGGCCGAATCCTTCCTGGCCTACAACGCAGGGCTCAACAACCTGCCGGCGGTGACCTACCGCGACCTGCCCTGGGAAGTTCCGGATGGCTCGCTGGGCCGCTTCGACCTGATCATCGGCAGCGACATCCTTTACGAACGCGGCCACGCCCACCAGATCGCCGCGATGATGCTGCGGCATGCCAAGCCCGATGCCGAACTGCTGATCACCGATCCCGGGCGTGGCAACGTCGGCGCGTTTTCGCGCGGCATGGCCCTGCAGGGCTTCGATGTGAGCGAGGAACTGGGCCTGTTCGAGGATGAGGGCGATGCGCCAGGTCACGGGCGGCTGCTGAGTTATCGGCGCGGCGCCGTCCGCCCGGCGGCCCTCGCCTGAGCGCGGGCCGGGCGCGTTGCGACGACGGCGTTCCTCCGTGACACGGCGTGCAGATCCGCTGGCGTAGGCTGTCGCCGTCCAGATGCGGCCCAGGCGGCCGGGAGAGCCCCGATGCGATGTCGTCCCCTGTCCAGCCGCGATGGCCTGCCTGTCAGCAGGACGCACGCTTGATTACGGCCAGCGCCGCGCCGGATGCGCGACCACAGACCCGCTCGATGATCATCGCTGGGCTGTCCACCGTGGTGGAGTGGTACGACTTCACGCTCTATCTGTATCTGGCCACGGTGTTGTCGCGGGTGTTCTTCGGCGGCGGCGAGAACGCGCTGCTGGCCACGCTGGCCGGGTTCGCGGTGTCGTATCTGATGCGCCCCCTGGGCGCGCTGGTGTTCGGCCATCTCGGCGATCGCTTCGGCCGGCGCTACATGCTGCTGGCCTCGATGCTGCTGATGACGCTGGCCATGCTTGCTACCGCGCTGCTGCCCACCTTCGAGAGCATCGGCGCCACCGCCGGTGTGCTGTTGTTGCTGTTGCGCTGCCTGATGGCTTTTTCGGTCGGCGGCGAATACACCGGCGTGGTGGCGTACCTGCTGGAAACCGCGCCCGTGCGGCGGCGCGGCCTGGTCACCTCGCTGGCGTCGGCCGCGAGCGAAGTGGGGGCCCTGTTGGCAGTGGCGCTGTCGGCGCTGACGGTGGCGCTGCTGAGCACGGCCCAGCTGGATGGCTGGGGCTGGCGCATTCCGTTCTTTGTCGGCGCGGCGCTGGCCGGCGCGATCCTGCTGGCGCGCTCGACCATGCATGAGTCGCCCGAGTTCGAGCGGCAGCAGGCCGAAGGCACCGTGCCGGAGTCGCCGATCCGCGACACCTGGCGGCACCACAAGGCCGCGATCGCCCGCACCTTCGCGATCTCCGCACTGGGTTCGATCACCTATTACGTCGGCATTACCTATGTGCCCGCATTCCTCGGTTCGGTGGGGCAGGTGAGTGAATCCGAAGCGCTGTGGCTCTCCACGATCGCGGCGGTGGCGGTGATCGTGGTGACGCCGCTGGCCGGCGCGTTGTCGGACCGGGTCGGTCGCCGGCCGATGTTGATCGCGTTGGCCGCCCTGTCGGCGTTGCTGCCGTTGACGATGTTCTCGGTGATGGCCGGTGGCAGCCCGCTGGCGATCGGGCTGGCCGCGGTGGTGTTGGCGTGCCTGGCCGGTGGCGTGAGTGCGGTGGCGGCACCGGCGACGGCCGAGCAGTTTCCCGGCGAGGGGCGGCTCAGCGGGCTGGCATTGGGCGTCACCATGGCGACGGCCTTCTTTGGTGGCGCCACGCCGTTGCTGGCCGAAGTCCTGGTGCGCCACACCGGCTGGTCATCGGCCCCGGGCGCGATGATCGCCGGGGTCGCCGTGCTGGTGCTGCCGGTGATGTGGACGCTGCGCGAGACGCGGCCCCGGTAGCGCCGGCCGCTGGCCGGCTCCACGCAATGTGCCGAGAAGGTAGTGCCGGCCGCTGGCCGGCTCCACGCAATGTCGGGTCTTCGAGGAGCCGGCCAGCGGCCGGCACTACCTGGATACGGTGCGTCGCCACAAAAAAACGGGCCGCCGGAAGGCGACCCGTTCGTTCAACACAGCGATGTCGTCAAGCCTCAGTATTTCCAGCGCAGGCTCAACGCGACGAAACGCGGCTCGCCGTAGTTGTTGTAATCCAGGTTGGCCCAGTAGGTCTTGTCCAGCGCGTTGCGCACGCTCAGGGTCGCGGTCCAGCTGTCGCTGAGGCGGTAGTTGGCGTTGAACTGCACCAGCGCGTACGCCGGCTGGTTCACCGTCACCGTGCCGCCGAGCGGATAAGGAACGTTGTAGCCCTGCACCTTGCTCTGCCACTGCACGCCCGCACCCACGCTCAGGCGTTCGAGCGCGCCGCGCAGCCGCACCTGGGTGTTGAGCTGCAGCAGGTCCTCGGCCGGGTTGGCGTACAGCAGATCAGTGGCGGCACGGGTCACCTTGACGTGGGTGAAGCCGGCATTGACCGTCCAGCCCGGCAGGATTTCGCCGTTGACGTCCAGTTCCCAGCCGCGTGCCTTGGTCCCGTTGATGCCGATGTAGGCCGAGCTGCCATCGCTGAGCGAGCGCTCCGGCACGCTCGTGTCCAGCACCGCGTAGTTGTCCTGCTTGGCCTCGAACACAGCCGCATTGGCGGTCAGGCGACCGTCGAACCACTGCGACTTGATGCCCGCTTCCAGGTTCGAGCCCTCCACCGGCGCCAGCAGGTTTTCGTTGCGGTCCTTGAAGTTCTGCGGATTGAAGATCTCGGTGTAGCTGGCATACGCCGCGACCTGCGGGGTGATGTCGTAGACCAGGCCCACATAGGGCGTGACTTCGTCCGTCACCTTGTAGGCGCCGCTGGTGCCGGTGTAGGCCCCGGTCGTGCCGTAGGCGCGGGTCAGCGTCTCCCAGCGGCTCAGCCGCGCGCCGGCGATCAGTGCCAGCGGGTCGGCCAGGCGCAGGCGGGTGGCCACGTAGAAACCGCTCTGCGTGGTCTTGGCGACCCGGCGTGCACCGGTACGCGAATAGGTCACTTCGGAGATGTCGCCATCCCAGGTGCGGATGTCCGGGATGTAGTAGCAGCGCTCGGTGCCGCACCGCGCCCAGTCGGTCGGGTAGCGCAGGGCGATGGTGTTGGTGGTGCCTTCCAGGTCCGCCCACTGGCCGCCCACGGTCAGGTCGTGTTCGCGGCCGAACAGCGAGAACGTGCCGCTCAGGTAGGCATCGACGTTGCGCCGGGTGTCTTCCGAATCACCGGCGGCAGTGCGCAGGAAGATGCCCGCGCCGGTGGCCGGATCGGGGTAGCCGCTGCCGTAGACGCGCACGTTCTGCACGTTGCCCCGGGTGTAGGCGGTGTTGATCTTCAGCAGCCAGTTCTCGCCGAAACGCTGCTCCAGGTTGGCGAACGCCGTGCTCGTCTCGCGCTGCCAGTAGCTCCACTTCGGGGCGACGTTGGTCGAGCGCGGCAGGTGCGCGAAGTCGCCCTGGCTGTTGAAGAACGGCACGGTGCCCCAGGTCGAGCCGACCGGGTTGTTGTCCTGGGTCTGGTAGCCCACGGTCACGGTGGTGCTGTCGGTCAGGTCACCTTCCAGCACGGCCATGCCGGCCATCTTGTTCTCGTGGTAGCGATCGTAATACAGATCGCGGTCGGTGTAGGCGGCGACCACTCGGCTGCGGAAGCGGCCATCGGCGGTCAGCGGCGCGGTCACGTCGGCCTCCATGCGCTGGTAGTCCCAGCTGCCGGCGCTCACTGCGAAGGAGGCATCGAATTCCTTGCCCGGGCGCTTGCGCAGCAGGTTGACCGTCGCCGATGGCACGCCGGCGCCGCTCAGCAGGCCGTTGGCACCGCGGATCACTTCGACGCGATCGTAGAAGGCGGTGTCGTACTCCTGGTTGGTCGAACCGCTGTAGGTGGGGATGCCATCGACCTGGAAATCAGTGATGGGAAAGCCGCGGGCGTAATAGAGCGGACGCTGGGTGTCGTAGAAGGAGACGCTTACGCCGGTGACGTTGCGCATGACGTCGTTGATGCTGAACAGCGATTCGTCCTGCAGGCGCTGGAGCCCGATCGAGGTCGCCGACTGCGGGGTTTCCTGCAGGCTGATCGGCAGGCGGGTGGTGCTGGATGGCATCGCGCGCGCACCGACCACGCTGACCTTGTCCAGGGTCTTCGCATCGGCAGTGCTGCTGGTATCTGCCAGCGCATCGGCGAAGGCCTGCGGGGCGGTCAGCGAAAGGGCGGAAAGCAGGGCCAGGGCCAGCGGGGCACGGCGGGAGCGGAACGGGTGGGCGCGGAGCGACATGGGGGTCTCTGGACGGGAAGTAGGGAAGAAAGGCAACAGGCAGGCAACGCCGGCGCGCAGGCGCCAGGCACGGTAGGTCCATCCTGGGAAAGCAGGTTGCCGGGCAGCTGCGGGGAGACGGCAGTCCGTTGAGACCGTCCAGTACCCGTAGCGACAACCCTGCGATGCGCAAATGTAAATCGTTCTCAGTCGCTTTACAATTCTTGAACAATCGGGCGCGTCCGCGTAAACGTCCGGGCCGCAACGTCACCGGACCTGAAACGCAACCGGCCACCGCAAGGGTGGCCGGAGGGAAAACCGTGGCCAGGCCCGCAGGCCCGCCGCGGCAGGCTTACAGCGCCTGCAGTTCTTCGTTGGCGTTGCGCTTGGCCTCGGCCGGCTGGGTGGCCGGCGGCGGGGTCAGCATCACGGCCGGGCTGGTCTCGCCCGGCACGTCCAGGTACGGCAGCTTCAGCGTATCGCTGGTCAGGCGGCGGATCTCGTTGGTCAACGCCGGGCTGTCGTTGAGCTTGCGCCCATACGAGGGCACGATCTCCTTCAGGCGCGCTTCCCAGCCGGCGGCCATCTGCTCGGGGAAGGCCTTCTTGAGCAGGTCCAGCATGATCGGCGGCGACGTCGATGCACCCGGCGAAGCGCCGAGCAGGGCGGCCAGGGTGTGGTCCTGGTCGGTCACGATCTCGGTGCCGAACTGCAGGATCGAGCCCTTTTCCGGGTCCTTCTTGATGATCTGCACGCGCTGGCCGGCGGTGACCAGCGTCCAGTCCTCGCGCTTGGCGTTGGGGTAGTACTTGACCAGCTCGGCCTGGCGGTCGTCATCGTTCAGGCGTGCCTGACCCATCAGGTACTTCACCAGGTCCAGGTTCTCCAGGCCCACGCCCATCATCCCGGCCACGTTGTTGTGGTTCACCGAGGAATACAGGTCGAACCACGAGCCGTGCTTGAGGAACTTGGTGCTGTACAGCGCGAACGGCCCGAACAGCACGACCGGCTTGCCATCCAGCTTGCGTGCGTCCAGATGCGGGACCGACATCGGCGGCGAGCCGGTTTCGGCCATGCCGTAGGCCTTGACCGAATGGCGGCCGGCCACCTGCGGCGACTGGAAGGCCAGGAACTGGCCACCGACCGGGAAGCCGGCGTAGTTCTTCGATTCCGGGATGCCCGACAGCTGCAGCAGCTTGAGCGCGGCGCCACCGGCACCGATGAACACGAAGCGCGACTTGACGGTGGACTCGTTGTCGGACTTCAGGTCCTTGACGGTCACGTTCCAGCTCTTGTCGTCGTTCTGGCGCAGGGCACGCACTTCATGGTTGAGGTGCAGGCTGAAGTTCGGGCTGCGCTGCAGGCCAGCGGTCAGCTGACGGGTGATCACGCCGAAGTTGACGTCGGTACCCAGCGGCATCCAGGTCGCGGCGACCTTCTGCTTCGGGTCGCGGCCTTCCATCAGCAGCGGGGCCCACTGCTTGATCTGCGCGGCGTCCTCGGAATACTGCATGCCGTAGAACAGCGGGTTCTTGACCAGTGCCTGCTGGCGCTTGTGCAGGTAGGCGATGTTCTCATCGCCCCAGACGAAGCTCATGTGCGGGGTCGGGTTGATGAAATCGCTGGGCTGGCTCAGGCGCCCTTCGCGCACCTGGTGGGACCAGAACTGGCGTGAGATCTCGAACTGCTCGGCGATGCCGACCGCGCGCTTGGTCTCGATGCTGCCGTCGGGCAGTTCCGGGGTGTAGTTCAGTTCGGCGAACGCGGAGTGGCCGGTGCCGGCGTTGTTCCAACCGTCCGAACTTTCCAGGGCAACCCCGTCCAGGCGCTCATAGACCTGGATGTTCCAGTCCGGTTGCAGCTCCTGCAGGAACGTGGCGAGCGTGATGCTCATGATGCCGCCGCCGATCAGGACGACGTCGACCGGCTTGTCGTTGCCGGCGGCCGGGACCGAGCGCTGATGCAGCGGCCAGTACAGGAACAGGGCCGCTGCCAACAGCAACAGCACGAGCAGGCCGAGGACGACCTTCGCTAGTTTTTTCATGGGGATCTCAGGTAGGGAGACATGGGAAGGATGCCGCCGCTGCCGGGAACGCCCGTGAAGACGGGCGTCACAGCGGTACCTTGATCGCAATTTTAGCCCGTTCCGGTACGGATTTGGTGCAACGCAGCATCCGGTGGCTGTGCCGGACCGGCTCAGTCGCTGGCGAGAGTGAAGTACTCCAGGAGGAAATAGCTGGCTTGATAGGCCAGTGCTATCAGAGCCAATAACAGATGCGCACGCCGCTGGCGCAGGGCGAAGCCCAGCCCGGCGATCCCCAGCATCACCACGGTATGCACCCAGTAAGCGTCCCCCAGCATCTGCCAGCGGCTGTGGCCCTTGATGGCGGTATCCACCAGATCCAACAGCGTGACCAGCGCCAACATCCCGAAGAAGCCGCCGCGGCGCTGCAGCAGGTAGTTCTCATAGCTGCCGAACTCGCGCACGTCGTCGGGAAACAGCAGCACGCAGAGCAGGTACCACGACGCGCAGTAGGCGATCACGAACAGATACAGCTCGAAGGTCCACTGCCGGACCTCGCCCAGCCGGAACTCCCACCACCAGAAGGTCACCACCGAAATCAGCGCCCAGACCACCCAGCACAGGTGGATCAGCGAGCAGCCGCGTCGTTTGGGGTGCTCGATGATGCCCGCCAGCCCGCGCAGCAGGGTGGTGATGCTCAGGCCGAGGATGATGCTGAGCACCACGCGGATGTGCAGGTAGACCGGATCGGTGTCCATCGACGTGCCCGCGGCTGGGATGCGCCGATGCTGCATCGGGGCGGGTCATCGGGTCGTGTAGGGCGGCGTGCGGCCCCGGCACGACAGCCGACCAGCGGTCGCCTCTACCGGTCGGGGTTATCGCTTCTTGCGCACCAGCGTCGCCGAGGCCGCCAGCACTGCCCGGGTCAGCAGCGCCATGGTCTGCACATCGCCTTTCCAGTGCTGCCAGTACAGCGGCACGTCTTCCCACGCGCGCTGCTTCATGTGCACCAGGCGCCCGGCATCCAGGTGGCGTTTGACCAGCGGCAGCGGGTTCATGGTCCAGCCCAGCCCGCCCAGGTTCGCCTGCACGAACGCGCGGGTGGAGGGAATCCACCAGGTCGGTGCGGTCAGCGGCAGGTCGTTGCCCGCCAGGCGCCGGGCGAAGCGGGCCTGCATGTCGTCCTTGCGGTTGAACACCAACACCGGCGCCTGGGCCAGCGACTGTGCATTGACCCCCTTGGCGAAGTACTGCTCATGGAAGGCCGGGGTGCAGGTGGCGGCGTAGCGGATGCTGCCCAGCGCGTGGATCTGGCAGCCCTGCACCGGCTCGTCCAGGGTGGTCACCGCGCCCAGCACGGCCCCCTGGCGCAGCAGGGCCACGGTGTGGTCCTGGTCTTCCGAGCGCAGGTCCAGGGTGGTGCCGGTCTGCCGCGCGAACTGCAGGGCGGCTTCGGGGAACCAGGTCTCCAGGCTGTCATGGTTCACCGCCACGGGGATGCTGGCGTGCGGCAGGTCCTCATCGGCGATGCCCATGCGGTGCAGCGCATCGTGCTCGAGCAGGGCGGTCTGTTCGGCCAGCTGCACCAGCACCTGGCCCTCGGTGGTGGCGACCGCTGGGGAAGAACGTTTGACCAGCAGGCGGCCGACCCGGTCCTCCAGCGCCTTGACCCGCTGGGAGACGGCCGAGGCGGTGACATTGAGCGACTGCGCGGCCCGTTCGAAGCTGCCTTCCCGGATCACCGCCGCCAGGGCGCGGAGCTGGGCATGGTCGATGCGCATGATCTTAAGTTCCGCTAAAGATGGTTAAGTAAGTTTAGCTCTACTTTTTCATGTTGCGGCGCGACAATATGCGCCATCCGGTGCTGTACGCCTTGGCGAGGCACCGCCCCCCAGCACGACACAGGTGGTATCCCATGTTTTCGATCATTTCCGGCGGCGCCGGGCTGAGCGCGTGGCTCAGTGGTGCCGCAACCGGCATCGGCCTGTTTGCGGTGGTCGGCGCGCAGAGCGCGTTCATCCTGCGCCAGGGCATCCTGCGCAAGCACATCATTCCGGTGGTGGCGACGTGTGCCGCCATCGATGGCATCTTCATCTTCGCCAGCGTGGCCGGCCTGCGCACGCTGACCCAGGCGCTGCCGTGGCTCACCACCGTGGTGCTGTGGGGCGGCGTCGCCTTCCTGGCCTGGTACGCCTGGCAGTCGGCGCGGCGCGCGCTGGCCGGCGGTGGCGGCATGCACGTGGACGAGGGCGACAGCACCTCGCGCCGCGCGGTGCTGATCTCGGCGGTCGGTTTCTCGCTGATCAATCCGCATTTCTGGCTGGACATGATGGTGATCGGCGGTATCGCCGAAAACTTCGGCAATGCGCGCATGGCCTTCGCCGCCGGCGTGTTCACCGCCAGCTGCCTGTGGCTGACCGCCCAGGGCCTGGGGGCACGCCTGCTGGCGCCACTGTTCACCAAGCCCAAGACCTGGCGCATCCTCGACGGCACCATCGCGGTGATTCTGTCGATCCTGGCGCTCAGCCTCGCGTTCCGCGGCATGCATTGAACTCTCTCCTCGATGCAGGTCCTGGAAATGGCACCGTTCGCGGTGCCATTTTTTTTGCATCAGCAGGAACATCCCTCTGGTTGGCAGCTCGATCTTCCGCCTAGAATCGCGATCCCGGACATGAGGTCCGATGCAGCAGGGGGAAAGGATGAAGCACGTACAAAGGTTGGGATTGCTGGTATTGCTGGCCATTACGGGCCAGGCCGGCGCGGTGGATCTGGAGCGCTACCTGCGCCGGGATGCCTTCACCGATATCAAGATTTCGCCGAACGGCGACTATTACGCGGCCACCGTGCCGATGGAAGATCGCACCGCCCTGGCGATTCTGCGCAGGAACGGGGGCGAGGTGGTGGGCTCGTTCGTGCCGCCCAGGAACAATCACGCCAATCATTTCGACTGGGTCAGCGCAGAACGTGTGCTGATCGGCCTGGCCGAGAAGCAGGGTTCGCTGGACCAGCCGCGCATGACCGGCGAGCTGTATGCCATGAACGCCAACGGCGGGCGCGGCGAGTTGCTGGTCGGCTACCGCGCGCAGGACAACGGCCCGGGTACCCGCATCCAGCAGAAAAAAGTGGAGGCCGTGGCCGCGTTCCTCGCCGATGATCTGCCCGCGGACGAGCGCAACGTGCTGGTCACGA
Organism: Stenotrophomonas sp. AS1; assembly: GCF_048957655.1. Lineage (NCBI taxonomy): Bacteria > Pseudomonadati > Pseudomonadota > Gammaproteobacteria > Lysobacterales > Lysobacteraceae > Stenotrophomonas > Stenotrophomonas sp. AS1. The sequence goes on from NZ_JARVXM010000010.1 coordinate 18,223, forward strand.
TCTGGCCATTCAACGATGACCCGTTCACCCGTGCCGACCGGATGGATGTCACCACCGGCCGTCGCCAGACCGTGGCGCGCTCGCCCGTACGCCGCGCCGATTTCGTCACCGACAACCAGGGCCAGGTGCGTTTCGCCCATGGTGCGGGAACCGACAACGTCAACAAGCTGTACTACCGCGAAGGATCGGGCACGACCTGGAAGCTCGTCAACGATGAAGCCTTGAACGGGCGGATCGAAACGGCGATCGGCTTCTCCGAAGACGGTCGGCTTGCGTATTTCAACACCGAGATGCCGCAGGGCCCCGACGCCATCGTGTCCTGGGATCCGGTGACCGAAGAGCGCAGGCTCGTGCTGCGCGATCCCGTGGTGGACGTGCACAAATACATCTACCGGCCCGGCACCTCGATCCCGGTGGGCGCGCTCTACCTGGGTGACACGCCACGCACCCGCTTCTTCGACGAACAGGGCCCCGATGCGCGGTTGTATCGCAGCCTGGAAGCGGCGTTCGGGGGCGATGCGGTCTTCGTCACGTCCAGTACCCGCGACGGCCGGCAGCTGATGGTGGAGGCGTGGTCCGGGCGCAACCCGGGCGATTTCTACATCTTCGACAACGTGGCCAAGAAAGCGGACCACGTCATCAGCCGCAGCAACTGGATCGACCCGGCCGCCACCGCAGAGGTACGCCCGGTGGCCCTGAAGGCACGTGACGGGCTGCCGCTGCACGGCTACCTGACCGTGCCCGCCAAGGCCGCTGCCAAGTCGCTTCCGATGGTGGTGATACCGCATGGCGGGCCTTACGGTCCGTTCGATACCGGCGGGTACGACGCGGAAAGCCAGATGCTTGCCGATGCCGGGTACGCTGTCCTGCAGGTCAACTTCCGCGGCTCGGGCAACTACGGGCGCGCCCATCGGTCCGCGGGTGCCCGCCAGTGGGGCGGCACCATGCAGGACGATCTGACCGATGCAACCCGCTGGGCGATCCGGGAGGGCATTGCCGACGCCTCGCGGATCTGCATCTATGGCGCCAGCTATGGCGGTTATGCGGCGATGATGGGGGCGGCGAAGGAGCCAGGGCTGTACCGGTGCGCCGCCGGGTATGTAGGTGTCTACGACCTGCCGATCATGTTCACCAGTGGCGATATCCAGCGCCGCGGCTCGGGCGAGACCTACCTCAAGGAATGGATCGGCGAGCGCGCCCAGTTGGCGGCGGTATCGCCGGTGAACCTGGCCGACCGCATCACGGTGCCGGTGTTCCTTGCCGCCGGTGGCGAAGACGAGCGCGCCCCGATCCAGCACACCAGGCGGATGGAAGCGGCGCTGAGAAAGGCCGGCGTGCCCGTGGAGGCGTTGTACTACCCGACCGAAGGCCACGGTTTCTACACCGATCCGCACCGTCGCGAGTACTACACCAAGCTGCTGGCGTTCCTCTCCAACAGCTTGGGCGGAGAGACGGCCTCGGCGTCCGCGCAGCCTTGATCGCTTCATTCGGCGGAAGAACAACGACGGCACCGTGAGGTGCCGTCGTTGTTTGTGAGGGGATTGCTGGGCGCGACAGAATGCAAGTTGTTGCATGGTTTCCGGCGCGACCCCGGGGGATGCTGGCGAGCTCTCCCCTTCGGTGTTCTCCAGCATGTGGCGCAACCTCTCCTCGCCGTCCCGCCTGCGGTCTTTCCCGTGCCTTTCAGCGCCTTTGCTGCTTGTGCTGTTCTCCAGTCCCTCCCGTGCGGCAGACATCGATGACGGTCTGCAATTGACGGTGGAGCAGGCGCTCAAGATCGCAGCGCTCAGCGGCGAGGTGGACGAGTGGTCGATCCGGTTGCACAAATTGATGCGGGGAGGAGAGCCTACGGCGCCATTGAGCGAGCCCGACACCGCGGTACTTCATGACACCGTCCAGTTGCTGACAATGGGCAAGCTGGTGACCGAAAATGTTGTCGCAGTGGCGTACGGCAACCGGCTTGAGGGCACAGGGGCAGGTCGTCTACTGGCGGCATCGCAAGCATGGGGATTTGCCGGCGACGGCGCTCGTTGCCTGGCACAGGACGTCCGGCGCGAGCCGGTTGATGGCGCACCTCCCGCCGCCGCACCCACCGATAGGGTGGGCTATCGCGTCCAGTACGTTTGCATCGCACCACATATGCACAAAAGCCGTGCGCTGACACAGCTGATGACGGCTGTCGTGCAGGGACAGGCCGCACCGTCGGTAGATGCACTGGAGCAGTCGATGTTGGCCGGCGAGCGCCGCGACGAGGCCCGGCCCCGGTCGATGAACGGCAGCCTCCATTTGTCCAGCGATGCACACGGCCGTAACTGGACGAGCAGCGGTGCCATTGTGAGCGAACAACTGCTGGCGGAAACAAAGGTGCCGCCCACTGTGTGGATGCCGGCGCCGGTGTCGCAGGCTGAATCGGTGCACATGGCGGTGCAGGAACTGATGCAGCGCATGCAGGTTGCGGGGGAAGTGTCGGCGGACCTGCAGGATGCGATCGCCGCGCACCTCCTGCTGCGCTTTCCGGAAGTGTTGTGGGATGCCGTGCGCGAGGACGTCACCGGGTTCGCGCGCGCAGCTGTCCGCCGCGCAGCGACGGCGGAATGCCGGGTGCAGGAGGTGCAGCAGGGGGAGGACAGGTATGAAGCACGCACCGTTCGCCTGGCGCAGGCAGCCTTGGAATGTACGTTGCCCGCGCTGGAGTGGACGCTTGCGCCTCTGGACGCCCATGATCGTGATGCGACCGCCTTGGCGGCACGCTATCGCCAGTTCCTTCAGCGCGCGACTGAAACGATCGCCACGTCACCTGCACATGCGGCCGCAACCGCAGTGGATTTTCAGCAGGTGTCCGGACCGAATGGCGACGCATGGCACGCCGAGTCAGGTGCTGTGCCCAAGCTGCTGCTGGAGGGCATCCTGCCCGCACCGTTGGTGAAAGAACTCGGCGGCCTGGCCCTGAGCGCAGATGCGCTCCATCCGGATATGCGTTTCGAGCATCTTGACGGGCGCAATCTGGACGAGTCTGGACGCGTGCTTGTGCGCCGCTTCCTGCAGGAACTGCGCGCGGCCAGACAGGTGGAATGACGTGACACTGGCGGGACGCTGATTGCCCGGGGTTTCCCTACTTCACCCCGTGCATCATTCGCTTCAGCAGCGGCGAACAGATCAGTGCGAGTGCCGCGCACCCCAGGCCGATCCACATCAGCAGCCAGAACAGGTGTTCGTAGCTGGCGGCGGCGCTGGCGATGTTCATGGTTTCGCCTTCCGGCACCTCGATCGCGGCGAGCTTGCCGAACAGCGCGGCCAGCGTTTCCGAAAACGCGGTGGCCAGGAACCAGGTGCCCATCATCAGGCTGACCACCCGCGGCGCGGCCAGCTGAGTAACGGCGGACAGACCGACCGGTGACAGGCACATTTCGCCGATCTCCAGGATCAGGTAGGCCAGTACCAGCCACCACACGCTGGCCATCTGCCCGGTCGCGCCCACCTGCTGCGCCGCCAGTGCCAGCGGCACGAACGACAGTGCGGCGAAGATCAGCCCGATCGAGGATTTGACCGGCTTGGACGGGTCCATGCGGCGACGGTCCAGCCACGCCCACAGCATGGCGAACAGCGGCGCGAGCACCACCAGGAACAGGCCGCCCAGGTAAGTCAGCGAGCCGGCGGTCTGCGGAATCACCAGGCAGTCGCGGATCAGCATGACCAGCATCGCCGCGACGATCACGATGAACAATGTGCGTGGCGCGGACGAGCCCGGGCGGCGCTCGGACAGACGCGCGGCCACCACGAAGCCCAGCGGCGCCAGCAGCAGCGAGGCGATCGACCACGGCAGCGGGGTGCCACCCTGGATCACCAGCGACGGCACCAGGTCCTTGGTGAGCAGGCGGTCGGTGAAGGTCACCCAGGAGCCATAGGTCTGCTCGTACAGGGTGAAGAACACCAGCGCCATGAAGATCAGCGCCATCAGCGCGATCATCTGCTGGCGCTGCACCGGCGTGCAGCGGGTGCCGGTGAACCAGGCGAACCAGACCAGCACGCCACCGAGCACCACGATCATCAACATCAGCGCCAAGCTGAGTTCACCACCGAGCGCGAACGCACCATTGGCGGCGGCCCACATCAGCGCGGCCACCGGAATCACGCCCAGCACGGCCACGGCATAGATCAGCCATTCGCGGCGGATGCCGAGCACGCGTTGGCGCAGCGCGGGCAGATCGGACGGTTCGGCGTGGCCCTGCAGATACTTCTGGCCCCACAGGAACATGCCCAGTCCGATCACCATGCCGATGCCGGCCGCACCGAAGCCGTACTTCCAGCCATAGGCTTCGCCGAGGAAGCCGCACACCAGCGAGGCGAACAGCGCGCCCAGGTTGATGCCGGCGTAGAACAGCGAAAAGCCCGAGTCGCGGCGCGGATCGTTTTCCGGGTACAGCTTGCCGACGATGGTGGAGATGTTCGGCTTGAGGAAGCCCACGCCCATGATGATCAGGGCCAGCGACAGATAGGTGATGCCCAGCGCGGCATCATCGCGGACCACCGCGCCATCGACGCGGACCGCTGCGTGACCTTCGAAGGCCATGCCCAGGTGGCCGAGCACCAGCAGCACGCCGCCGAACACCACCGCCTTGCGCATGCCCAGCCAGCGGTCGGCGAGCAGGCCGCCGAAGACCGGGATGCAGTAGACCAGGCCGCCATAGGCACCGAGCAGATCCAGGCCGGCCTTGTCGCCGAACAGGTGGTATTTGGTGAGGTACAGCAGCAGCAGCGCCTTCATCCCGTAGAACGAGAACCGCTCCCACATCTCGGTGAAGAAGCAGATGTAGACGCCCTTGGGATGGCCAAGGAAGTCGTCGGTCGCGGTGGAGGTCGAGGCGGCGGGCAGGACGGCTGCGGTCATCGAGGGCTGGGGCAGGGCGGACAAGGGGGCGAGTATAGGCCCGGGGCGAAGGGTCAGCCGTGCCGTGTCTGGCCGCTCCGCTGTCGTAGTGCCGGCCGCTGGCCGGCAGCCTCAGGCGCCCGGCATCGCGCGCTTACAGATAGCGAAGCCAGGCCAGATCCCGCCGCCGCGCCTTGAACCGCGCGAATGCCCGTGTCGGCCAATACAGCGCCACTGCCAGCACCGCGGTGATCACCCACAGGCTCGCCACGAGATCGACCGCGAAGTAGCTGCCATGGGTCTGGCCCCAGCGTGCTTCGGCCAGCACGTACAGCAGCTTCAGCACATACAGGTGCAGCAGGTAGAAGAACATCGGCGCCGCGCCGATGTCGGCCAATGGCGCCAGCGCCCGGGCCACGCGCGGCTGTTCGTACAGGCGCAGCAACAGCAGGCCGATGCCCAGGGTCAGCAGCAGGAACAGCAGCGAGGGCGGGTACTTGGTCACGTTGAAGAAGCTCATCAGCGTATTGCCCAACGTGGCCAAGGACTGCCACGGGCTGTCGCCGTAAGCGTTGATCGCCCGCAGCAGCACGAAGGCGAGCAGCGCACCGGCACCGGCCAGCCACAGGCGACGCTGGCGCAGGAGGGCATCGCCGCCGCGTGCGAACCACGGGCCGATCACCCACCCGAGTGCAATCACGCCGATCCACGGCAGCACCGGATACGAGGTACGCAGGCGCAGCCCGTCGGTCACCGTGATCCAGTCGCGCTGGTGCAGCACTTTCCACAACACGGCCAGCGCCCCGTCACCCTGCACGCGGATGCCATCGAGCAGGTTGTGCCCGGCGATCACGGCCAGCGCCAGCACCGCCAGCGCGCCGCGCGGGAGCCAGAGCAGCCCGGCCAGCGCGATCATGCTGATGCCGATTGCCCAGATCACCTGCAGGTAGACGACGCTCGGTGGGAACTGCAGCGTCCAGGCGAAGTTGACCACCAGCAGTTCCAGCACCACCAGGAACAGGCCGCGCTTGAGCAGGAAGGCCGAGGCGGCCCGGCGCCCATCCGGTTTGCCGCTGGCGTACAGCCAGGCCGACAGGCCGGTCAGCAGCACGAACACCGGGGCACACAGATGCGCCAGCAGCCGGCTGACGAACAGGGCCGGCTCCACCTGGTCCACCGCCATCGGGTCGGACACCTGGGCATGCAGGTAGAAGGTTTCGCGCACGTGGTCGAGCAGCATCAGCACGATCACGGTGCCGCGCAGCTGGTCGATGGAGGTCAAACGGGAGGCGGGGGAATGCGTCACAGCGGCGCCGGTTACTCGGTACGATAGGATATAACATAACTAAATTGGATGGGCCCGGCCTGGGACGTTGCCGAGTCCGGCGTGTCGCCACTCCGGTGGCACGCGCAGGTCAACAGGCGCCTCGATCGGGTGGTGAAGCGTTGACGCCAGCGGCCGGCACTACTGGACTTGCCCGTACATGAACGCTAGCGTGGCAGGGATTTTTTGCCAGCAGGGGCTTCCATGAACAACGACGCTGCGCCACGCCAGCTCACTTTCCGTGCGGTGGTGCTTGCCATCGTGCTGGCGGTGATTCTGTCGGCCGCCAACGCCTACCTCGGTCTGTTCGCAGGCCTGACCATCGCCACCGCCATTCCCGCCGCGGTCATTTCCATGGGAGTGCTGCGCCTGCTCGGCGGTGGCACGATCCTGGAAAACAACATCGTCCAGACCGGTGCTTCGGCCGGTTCGTCGATCGCCGCCGGTGTGATCTTCACCATCCCCGCGCTGGTGATCATGGGCTACTGGCCGGACTTCAAGTACTGGTGGGTGCTGGGCATCGCCGGTCTGGGTGGCCTGCTGGGCGTGCTGTTCTCGGTGCCGCTGCGCCGTTCGATGATCGTGGAAGATCCGCTTCCGTTCCCGGAAGGCAAGGCCGCCGCCGAAGTGCTCAAGGCCGGTGAAAACCCGGGCCCGGGCCTGAAGATCCTGGCCGTGTCGGCGGTGATCGGCGCCTTCGTGAAGCTGGCCGCCGAAAGCGGCCTGCGCCTGATCCCGGATGCCTGGGCCACCTCGGCCTACGTCGGTACCTCGAAGATCACCGCCTTCATCGGCACCAACCTGTCCCCGGCGCTGCTGGGCGTGGGCTACATCGTCGGCCTGAATGTCGGCATCGTAGTGGTGTCCGGTTCGATCCTGACCTGGCATATCGCAATTCCGCTGTACCAGGCGTTCTTCATGAACACCGATCCGGCGCTGGCCGCCTCGATCGCCACGGTCAGTTCGACGGAAGCGGCCTTCGCCATCTGGGGCGCGAAGATGCGTTACCTGGGCGTGGGCGCGATGCTGATCGGCGGCGTCTGGACCCTGATCTCGCTGCGCAAGTCGCTGCTCAACGGCGTCAAGAGTGGCTTTGCCGCGGCCCGCAAGAGCGGTGGCCCGGCGCTGGCGCACACCGAACGCGACCTGCCGATGAAGTGGATGCTGGTGGCCCTGGTGGTGTTCACCCTGCCGCTGCTGGCGCTGTACCAGGCCATCGTGGGCCAGTGGCACGTGTCGATCCCGATGACCCTGATCATGATCGTGGCCGGCTTCCTGTTCGTCTCGGTCTCGGCCTACCTGGCCGGCCTGATCGGCTCGTCCAACAACCCGGTCTCGGGCATCACCATCTCCACCATTCTGTTCGCCTCGGCGGTACTGGTGCTGCTGCTCGGCAAGGATGGCCTGACCCCGGTTGGCATCGGCGGTGCGCCGCTGGGCGCGGTGGCCGCGATCATGATCGGCGCGGTGGTGTGCTGCGCGGCCGCGGTCGGCGGTGACAATCTGCAGGACCTCAAGGCCGGGTACATCGTCGGCGCCACCCCGTGGAAGCAGCAGCTGATGCTGGGTATCGGCGCATTCTCGTGCGCACTGATCATGGCCCCGGTGCTGAACCTGCTGGCCACCGCCTACGGCATCGGCGTGAAGTCCGAGCTGCATCCCAACGCGCTGGCCGCGCCGCAGGCCAACCTCATGGCCTCGGTGGCCAAGGGCCTGTTCGGCGGCGAGCTGCCGTGGACCTTCATCGGTATCGGTGCGGTGGTCGGTGCGGCGATCATCGCCTTCGACAGCTGGCTGAAGTCGCGCAATGCCCGCTTCCGCGTGCCGGTGCTGGCCGCCGCGATCGGCATCTACCTGCCGCTGGAACTGATGGTCCCGATCTTCCTGGGTGGCCTGATCGCCTACCTGGTGGAGCGCTTCCACAAGATCCGTGGCGATGATGAAGAAGGCCGTGATCGTGTGCACAAGCCGGGCGTGCTGTTCGCCGCCGGCCTGATCACCGGTGAAGCCCTGATGGGCATCGCCATCGCGATCCCGATCGTGGTCAGCAGCCGCGCCGATGTGCTGGCGCTGCCGTTCCACCTGCCGGGCGCGCAGTGGATCGGCCTGGCCGTGCTGTTCCTGGTCGGTTGGCTGATCTACCGCACCGGCAAGCGCGCGGTGGGTTCGGTCTAAGCAACAACGACTCCGATCCGGGTCATGACACACCCCGCTCCGGCGGGGTGTGTCGTTTCTGCGTTCAGCCAATGCGCCGGCATGACCGATGGCCTTTGCATGTGCGGCCCTTGCGGCCCTAACATCGGCGTTTTGCCGTTCCGCGGAGACCCCGATGAAACTTCGTTACGCCCTGCTGCCGTTGTGCCTGCTGACCGCGATGCCCTCGCTGGCGGCCACGCGTGGCCTGGATGTGCGCGACATGATCGCGCTGGATCGGGTCTCCAGCCCGCTGCTCACCGCCGATGGCGGCAACGTCATCTTCGCCAAGCGCGTGGTCGGCACCGACAGCAAGGCCAGCACCGGCCTGTACATCCGCAACCTGCGCACGCGCGACCTGGCCCCGCCCAAGCCGCTGACCCCGGCCGGCTGGAACGTCAATTCCGCCGCGCTGTCGGCCGATGGCCAGACCGTGTATTTCCTGAGCGCCAGGAATGGCAGCCAGCAGCTCTACGCGCAGCCGGCCACCGGCGGCACGCCGCGCCAGCTGACCGATTTCCCGGTCGATGTGGACAGCTTCCACGTCTCCCCGCAGGGCGACCGCGTGGCCTTCAGCAGCGGCGTGTTCCAGGACTGCGGTTCGGACCTGGCCTGCACCAGCAAGAAGCTGGACGCGCACAAGGCGCGCAAGAACACCGGCGAGGTGTTCGACAACCTGTTCGTGCGCCATTGGGACACCTGGGCCGACGGCCGCCGCAACACGCTGTTCGTGGCGCCGCTGCCGGCCGCCAAGGCCGCGGCGGTGAAGGGCGCCTCGGCGATCAGCGCAACGCTGGCCGGCGATGCACCGTCCAAGCCGTTCGGTGGCAATGACGACTTCACCTGGTCGCCGGATGGCAAGAGCGTGGTCGCCGCGATCCGCGTGGCCGGCAAGCAGGAGCCGTGGTCGACCAACTTCGACCTGTACCGTCTGGATGCCGAGGGCAAGCAGGCGCCGGTCAACCTGACCGCGTCCAACCCGGCCTGGGATGCCGGCCCGGTGTTCAGTGCCGACGGCAAGACCCTGTACTACCGTGCCATGAAGCGCCCGGGCTTCGAAGCGGACCGCTTCGGCCTGATGGCGATGGACGTGGCGACCGGCAAGGCCCGCGAGATCGCCCCCAAGTGGGATCGTTCGGCCGGCGAGATCGTGCTGTCCGGTGACGGCAGCCTGATCTACACCAGCGCCGACGACATGGGCGAGCACCGCCTTTTCGCCGTGGACATCGCCACGGGCAAAGCCGAAGTGGTGGTGGACGGCGGCAGCATCGGCTCGCCGGTGATCGCCGGCACTACCCTGGCGTATACGAAGAACAGCCTGAAGAGCGGCGACCAGATCGTCGTGGCCGCCTTCGATGGCGCCAACCCGCGCGAGATCACCCCCAGCGCCGGCGAGATGCTGCCCGATGTCGCCTTCGGCGATTACGAGCAGTTCCAGTTCAAGGGCTGGAACAACGAGACCGTGCACGGTTACGTGGTCAAGCCGTACAACTACCAGGAAGGCAAGCGCTACCCGGTCGCGTTCCTGATCCACGGCGGCCCGCAGGGCAGCTTCGGCAATGGCTGGAGCTATCGCTGGAACCCGCAGACCTACGCCGGGCAGGGCTACGCAGTGGTCATGATCGACTTCCACGGCTCCACCGGTTACGGCCAGGCCTTCACCGACGCGATCAGCCAGCACTGGGGCGACCGCCCGCTGGAAGATCTGCAGAAGGGCTGGGCCGCGGCACAGAAGCAGTACCCGTTCCTCAACGGCGACAAGGCATGCGCGCTGGGCGCCAGCTACGGCGGCTTCATGGTCAACTGGATCGCCGGCAACTGGAACGAGCCGTGGAAGTGCCTGGTCAACCATGACGGCGTGTTCGATCAGCGCATGATGGGCTACGCCACCGAAGAACTGTGGTTCACCGAGTGGGAGCAGGGCGGCACGCCGTATGAGAAGGCCGCCAACTACGAGAAGTTCAACCCGGTCAACCACGTCTCGGACTGGAAGAAGCCGATCCTGATCGTGCACGGCCAGCTCGACTACCGCATTCCGGTGGAGCAGGGCCTGGCGGCGTTCACCGCCGCGCAGCGCCAGGGCATCGAGTCCAAGTTCCTGTATTTCCCGGACGAGAACCACTGGGTGCTCAAGCCGCAGAACAGCGTGCAGTGGCATGACACCGTCAACGGCTGGCTGAAGCAGCACATCGGCGAGTAAACCGGTTCGACGCGCCGCCCCCAGGGGCGGCGCTTGTTCATGGCACCGGGTCTCGTTGGCCGTGGTGTCACCGGTGATCGGTGGTGTTGTAACCGACCATTGTCGGCGGTGTGACCGACTATTGCCGGCGGTGTGACCGACTATTGCCGGCGTTGTAACCGGTAGAGCCGACCGTTGGTCGGCTGCTCTTTTACGGCAGCCGACCAACGGTCGGCTCTACCCGTGATTGTTTCCCGAAACGTGCCGAATCGCACGCCCATCGTCCAGGCATTCCACACCCGTGAAAGCACCCGCCCTGATCCAGAACGACATCGTCGTCTTCGGCCTGATCGCCGCCACCCTCGGCGCCGTGTTCTGGACTGCCTCGCGCGAGCAGGGGCCGTGGAAGCGTTTCTACACCTACGTGCCAGCCCTGTTGCTGTGCTACCTGATTCCCGGGGTGTACAACACCGTCGGCCTGATCGATGGCCAGAACACCCATCTCTACAACCCGGTCGCCCGCGACATCCTGCTGCCCGCTGCGCTGGTACTGCTCACCTTGGCCGTGGATATCAAGGGCATCCTGCGGCTGGGACCGAAACTGATCGTGATGTACCTGGGCGCCTCGCTGAGCATCATGGTCGGCGCGGTGGTCGCGTTTCAGTTGATGAAGTGGCTGCATCCGGCAACCGTGGCCGGCGATACCTGGGCCGGCATGGCCGCGCTGGCAGGAAGCTGGATCGGCGGTGGTGCCAACATGCTGGCGATGCGCGAAGTGTTCGATGTCAACGCGACCACCTTCGGGCAGTTCGCGGTGGTCGATGTCGGTGTCGGCTACGTGTGGATGGCGGTGCTGATCTTCATGGCCGGGCGTTCGGCGAAGATCGATGCGCGCAGTGGGGCCGATACCTCGGGCATCGATGCGCTCAAGCTGCGCATCCAGGCCTTCCAGGCGCAGCACGAGCGCGTGGCCAGCCTGACCGACCTGATGCTGATCGTCGCCGTTGCCTTCGGCGTGGTGGGGCTGTCGCATGCGATCGCCGGTCCGGTCTCGGCGTGGTTCAAGGGCCATGTCGCCTGGGCCTCGCAGTTCAGCCTGGACGCGCCCTTCGTATGGGTAGTGGTGATCTCCACCACCTGCGGCCTGGCGCTGAGCTTCACCCGTGCGCGCAATCTGGAAGGCGCCGGTGCCTCCAAGCTGGGTTCGCTGCTGCTGTACTTCCTGATCGCCTGCATCGGCATGCAGATGGATCTGCTGGCATTGCTGGACCGCCCTTGGCTGTTCCTGCTTGGCCTGATCTGGATCGCGGTGCACATCGTGCTGCTGTGGGCGCTGGCGCGCGCGCTGAAGGTGCCGTTCTTCTACTTTGCGATCGGCTCGCAATCCAACATCGGCGGGCCGGCCTCGGCGCCCGTGGTCGCGGCGGCGTTCCACCCCTCGTTGGCACCGGTCGGCGTGCTGCTGGGCACGATGGGCTACGCGACGGGCACGTACCTGGCCTACATCGTGGGCATCACGCTGCGCGCGATGGCAGGGTAGAGCCGACCGTTGGTCGGCTGCTGTCACGTCGCGTCACAGCGCACGACAGCCGACCAACGGTCGGCTCTACGGCAGAAGCAACCTGCGCTAGATCAACCAGGCAAGTGCATCTTCACCGTCCTGCTCGAACCGCGCCGAGTGAAGACCCCGGCGCCGATGCGATTGGCGCGTCGCCACGCGCCCGGGAGTTACCGCGCGTGCGGATTTACGCGGTAAGAAGGCCGCGTTCGAGTAACCACGCTCTGGCATCTTCTGCATCCTGCTCGAACCACGCCTTCGTAGACCCCAACCGATACGTATACCCCCACGCATCCATGTCGGCCATCAGGCGCGCGCTGCCTACCCCCGGTAGTTGCCCGGCCAGCACGATCTGCAGGTAGCAGGTGGCGTCTTCTTCGGGTACCGAATCGGTGGCATCGGTGTGCACCAGCGCACGCCGCTCCGGCGGCAGCACGATCAGGTGGCAGGCTTCGTGCAGCATCGAGTGCACGGGCGTGTCATCGCGGACATAGACATCGCTGCCGATGATGCCGGCTTCGGGTTCGCCCCAGTAGCTGCCCGGAATCGGCGCGCCATCGGCCACACGATGCAGGCGCAGATCGTGGGCCGCGAGCAGGGCGCGGGCGTCGTCGAAACGGATATCGCCGAGGCGGGTGACCTGCGGTTCGGCGGTGGGGGCAGCGTCGTTCATGGGTTACCGCTCAACCGCCCCTTCCGGGGCGGAAGGGGCGATGTCGATCAGGGCTGCTGCGGGCCTTCCGGCAAGGCGACGGAAATATCGAGCACATCGTGCTCGCCGTCCTTGACCAGGTCGACCTTGACCGCATCAGCGTCGATGTTGACGTACTTCTTGATCACTTCCAGCAGCTCGCGCTGCAGCAGGGGCAGGTAGTCCGGGCCGCCGCGGTGGCTGCGTTCCTGCGCGATGATGATCTGCAGGCGGTTCTTGGCCGTTTCGGCAGTGGTCTTCTTTCGGTTCAGGAAATCGAACAGTCCCATGCTTACCCTCCGAACAGCTTGCTGAAGAAGCCTTTCTTCTCCACGGTGGTGAAGCGCATCGGACGCTCTTCGCCAAGGATGCGGCCAACCGCATCTTCGTATGCCTGGCCCGCCGCCGATTCGGGGTCCAGAATGACCGGTTCACCCTTGTTGGACGCATTGAGCACGTCGCCCGACTCGGGCACCACGCCAATGGCCTTCAGGCCCAGCACTTCTTCGACGTCGGTGATGCTGAGCATCTCCCCGCTTTCCACCCGCACCGGGCTGTAGCGCGTGAGCAGCAGGAAGGCCGGCACGTTCTTGCCGGATTCGGCCTTGTGGGTCTTCGAGTCGAGCAGGCCGATGATGCGGTCCGAGTCGCGCACCGAAGACACTTCCGGGTTCACCACCACGACCGCACGGTCGGCATAGTACATCGCCAGGAACGCGCCCTTCTCGATGCCGGCCGGGGAGTCGCAGATGATGTATTCGAAGCCGTCGGCGACCAGGTCGTCGAGCACCTTGCGCACGCCTTCCTGGGTCAGCGCGTCCTTGTCGCGGGTCTGCGAGGCAGCCAGCACGTACAGGTTGTCGAAGCGCTTGTCCTTGATCAGGGCCTGCTTGAGGGTCGCTTCGCCGTGCACGACATTGACGAAGTCGTACACCACGCGGCGCTCGCAGCCCATGATCAGGTCGAGGTTGCGCAGGCCGACGTCGAAGTCGATCACGGCCACCTTCTTGCCACGACGTGCCAGCCCGCAGGCCAGGCTGGCGCTGCTGGTGGTCTTGCCGACGCCGCCCTTGCCGGAGGTGACTACGATGATTTCAGCCAAAGGATTTCTCCTGATTCTTCTGTTTGGGGGCTGCGTCAGTCCAGCGCAGCGATCTTGATCTGGTCCTGTTCCAGCCACACCTGCACGGCCTTGCCGCGCAGGGAGTCCGGAACATCGTCCAGTACCTTGTAATGGCCGGCGATGGCGACCAGTTCAGCGTGGAATTCACGGCAGAAAATACGCGCCGTGGTGTTGCCCTGGGCACCTGCCAGGGCACGGCCCCGCAGCGTACCGTAGATGTGGATGCTGCCGTCGGCGATCACTTCGGCGCCGGCGCCGACGGTGGCCATGACGGTCAGGTCGCAGTTCTCCGCGTACAGCTGCTGGCCCGAGCGGACATTGACGGTCTGCATGCGGCCCGGCTTGGGCGCGCCACCGGTGGCCACGGCATTCGGGGCAGGCGCCGCGGGTACGGCGGCAGCGGCACGCGAACGGCGCGGCGGCTCGGCGACCGGCGCGCGGGCAGGCGCGGGGGCGGGCTCGGCTTCGGCACGCTCGTACTGGGCGCGGAACTTGGCCAGCAGCGGCAGGCCGAGCTGCTGGGAGAGCAGGTCGGTTTCGGTGGTGCCATAGGCCAGCGCGACCGGCAGCACGCCGGCCCTGCGCAGGCCATCCAGCAGTGCCTTGGCGGTGGCCACGTCGGGTATTTTGCTGAGTCCGCCGAAATCCAGGATCACTGCGGCACGCCCGAACAGCTTCGGCGCACGCGCGACACGTTCCTGCATTTCCCGGGTAAGGCGTTCGACATCGAGGGTGCGGATGCGCAGATTTGCGATGCCGACCTGGCCGATCTTCAGTTCGCCGGCCTGTTCAAAATCCATGTTCGCTGCCACCGATCAGGTCCCCGTCTGCTGCTGCGCGCGCAGCGGCTCGCGGCGATGGCCCACCCAGGGCACATCCGGCAGCTGGTCGCCGTAGGTGTCGTGCACCCACTGGTAACTGCACAGGTCCTTGAGCAGCATGCTGGCACGCACATCCACGTGGGCCATGTTGTTCTGCCCGACTTCGCGGAAGCCGAAGCTGCCGTGGAAGAGCAGGGCGGCATCGGCGCCGTGGTCCAGGAAGACTTCGCAGGTGAGCTGCGGATAGCGCAGCTCGGCGTAGCTCTGGGCATCGGCATAGAACGCACGGCCGACACCACCGCCGCGACGGCGGCTGGCGACCACGATGCGGTCGATGTAGAAGAATTTGGTATCCAGCTGCTGCTTGAACCAGGCGAAGTTGCTGCTGTCGTGCTGGCTGTCGCTGCCGAAGCCGATCAGGAAACCGGCTAGGTTGCCGTCGCGCTCGGCGACGCGGAAATACTCAGCGCTCTCATAGAACAGACGCAGGCGGGCGGCATCCAACGGCAGGATGGCCAGGCCGGCATTGTTGTTCAGGGCCAGGACGGAATCGAGCTCGTGCTCGCGCACGTCGCGGATGACAATCGACATTGTGACTCCGTGGGGTAACGCGGTTGGCCCATCGAGGGGCCCTCGGTCCGATTATTGCATGGGTGGCTTCCCCCCGCGAGCCGACAGGCATGACTTCTGTGGGAGTGCAGGGGAACAGGTTCAGCCTACTATGCGTCCATGTTGGGATACCTCAGCCACACCCGAGTACTGCGACTGGCCGGCCTGTTCACCTGGGTCATGGTCGGACTTCCTTTGGTTTACTCGCAGTACGAAGCGCTGCTGCGCCGCGGCGGTGGCGTCGATGCGTGGGCGCTGTGGCTGTTCGCCGCGTACCTGGCCTTCGGTGCCGGCTACTTCTGGCTGACCCGCGGGCTGCGCAACGGCGGCCACTCGCGCTGGTACGACCGGGTCATGCTGGTGCTGCTCACCGCCTCGGCGCTGGGCGTGAGCTACCTGAGCGGTTCGGGGCTGGGCAGCATCCTGATGATGGTCGCTGCCGGGGTCATTCCCTGGATGCTGCCGGTGCGCGGCGGGGTGATCTGGCTGTTGTTGAGCCAGCTGGCGGTCCTGCCGGTCTACTACCTGATCCTGAATTTCTCGCTGTTCGAGGCGGTGATGCAGTCGCTGCTGTATGGCGGCTTCTCCATGTTCATCTTCGTGACCAGCCTGGTGGCCCGGCAGCAGACCGATGCCCGCGAGGAACAGCGCCGGCTCAATACCGAGCTGCGCGCCACCCGCGTGCTGCTGGCCGAAAGCGCCCGGGTCAATGAACGCACCCGCATCTCCCGCGAGCTGCACGACCTGCTGGGCCACCACCTCACCGCCCTCAGCCTCAACCTGGAGGTGGCCGGCCACATCACCGAGGGCCAGGCCCAGGAGCATGTGCACCAGGCCCACACCCTGGCCAAGCTGCTGCTGACCGACGTGCGCGAGGCGGTGAGCCAGCTGCGCGACAGCGGCGCGATCGACCTGGCCGCGGCCCTGCGCCCGCTGACCGAGCAGGTCCCCTCGCTGGACATCCACCTGGATATCGACGAGCCGCTGAGCGTGGAAGACCCCGAGCGGGCCCACGTACTGCTGCGCTGCACCCAGGAAATCATCACCAATGCGGTGCGCCACGCCGGCGCGCGCAACCTGTGGATCAAGGTCCGGCGCGAGCCACCGGGCATCGTGGTGCTGGAAGCGCATGATGACGGGGTGGGGGCCGACGGCATCGTGGTCGGCAACGGGTTGCGCGGGATGCGCGAGCGCCTGCAACAATGCGGTGGTGAGCTGCAGATCGAAACCCGCCGGGGCCAGGGCTTCCGCCTTCGTGCCTCGGTACCCGGCGTGCCAGTATTGATGCTGAGCGCTGTCATTGAAGGAGTGCGTTGATGATTCGCGTCTGCCTGGTCGACGACCAAACCCTGGTGCGGCAGGGGATCCGCTCGCTGCTGGCGCTCGATGACGGCATCGAGGTGGTCGCCGAGGCCGCCGATGGCCGCCAGGCAGTCGAGGTGGTCCCGCAGGTCCGCCCGGACGTGGTCCTGATGGACATGCGCATGCCGGTGATGTCCGGCCTGGAGGCGCTGCAGATGCTGTCGCGGCTGAACCAGCTGCCGCCGACCATCATCCTGACCACCTTCGATGACGACCAGCTTGTGCTGGCCGGGCTCAAGGCCGGCGCCAAGGGCTATCTGCTCAAGGATGTGACCCTGGACCAGCTGGTGGGGGCGATCCGGACCGTGGCCGATGGCGGCTCGCTGGTCCAGCCGGCGGTCACCCAGCGGCTGCTGTCCGGGCTGGAGCACATGCGCAACGAGTTCGTGAGCCTGGACCGGCCCGACCCGCTGACCGACCGCGAGACCGAGATCCTGCGGCTGATGGCCAGCGGCTTCTCCAACAAGGAGATCGCCAATTCATTGGGTGTGGCCGAGGGCACCATCAAGAACCACGTGTCCAACATCCTCTCCAAGCTGGGCGTGCGCGACCGCACCCGGGCCGTGCTCAAGGCCTTCGAACTGCAGCTGGTCTGAGCCGCGCGGACCGGCGGAGGCCATCGTGCAGCCGCCGGTCACGACGTATTTGCCGAATTTCGTGAAACCCTTGCGGCGCAAGCGATGCGGGGATGTTTTCGGGCCTGACGGCCGAATCCGGCAAAGAAATATTGTCCATCCGCTACGTGCTGACACGCGCGATGCGTTATCTTTCCGCTCCTTGTCTATGCAAAACCGCTGCCGACATGGAAACCGGTGTGCCAACCCTGATCAACAACACCGGCGAAGCCTGCTAGGATTGGCGCTTCGCTTCAATCAACCCGGCCGTGGGATCGGCCCCGGAGACTCCTGAATGACCCGTATTATCGAGTTCCTGATCGCCTTGGGGATCGTGGCTGGCCTGTTCGTCATCATTGGCGTATGTCTGCCGGGCGAGCGCCATATTTCCGAAAGCATCGAGACCAACCGCAAGATGACGATCGTGTTCGACACGGTCAACAGCCTGCGCCGCTTCAAGGACTGGAACCCGCTCTTGCTGCGCGATCCCGCCGTTGAACTGAAGCACTCCGGCCCCGCTGCCGGCGTCGGCGCACGCCTGGACTACACCTCCAAGGAAGGTTCCTTGGGCCAGGGTAGCTGGGTGATCACCGAGTCCGAGCAGAACAAGCACGTTGCCATCGCCATCGAGGACGAGAGCAAGGGCCACGACAAGGTGACCAACTTCACCCTCGAGCCGACCGGCAAGGGTGGCCGCAACGTCAAGATCACGCAGGACTACAACGTCAAGTACGGTTTCAACCTGTTCGGTCGTTACGCTGGCCTGTACGTCAGCCGTCACGCCGGTGACGACCTGAAGCTGGGTCTGTCGCGCATGGCCAACATGCTGGCCACCGTGCCGAACGTGGACTACCGCACCGCCGAAGCCCCGCTGACCGATCTGGCCATCGTGGACGTCCCGGCCGAGGACCTGCTGGTCGTCACCGCCGGCAACGTGGACCGCGGCCAGGAAACCATCACCAAGTCCATCAAGGACAACCAGGAGTGGATCAAGCGCGTCATGGAGGCCAACAACCTCGAAGCCGCCGGTCCGTTCCGCATCATCACCACCGATTTCGGCGCCGAGAAGTACGCCTTCGACGTAGCCCAGCCGGTCAAGAAGAAGGGTGCTGAAGGCGCGACTGCCGAAGCCCTGACGGTGAAGATCGACGGTGGTGCCCCGGTCAAGTACGTGCATGTCGCTCCGCACCGTTCGGCCCACGCGGCCTACACCGGCCACATGGCTGGCCTGGACATCGCCCGCAACGCCCTGCGTGCGTGGTCGGTGACCGGCGGCAACGAAGTGATCGATCGTCCGTACGAGTCCTGGAAGGACGGCGTGGACAAGTCGTTCACTCCGGAAGGCACGTACGACATCTACTGGGCCGTCAAGTAAACCGACGGTTGCCGTGATGTAACGCACGACCTGAAACGCGCCGCTTCCTGCGGCGCGTTTTTTTTTGGCTCCGCCAGCGGGGCACTGTCTGAAGGACGCAAGCATGCTCAACCTGGAACGACGCACGCGCAAACCCTCCCTGCTGGCCGGCCTGGGCGGCCTGCTGGCGGCCACCGCGGTTGGGCTGTCGGCCTATGCCTCGCACGGCATCGCCGATCCGCTGGCGCAGTCGCACGTGACCACGGCGGCGCTGTACGCGTTCGGGCACGGCGTGGCGCTGGCGGTGCTGGGCCCCACGCAGCAGAACACGCTGGGCCGCCTGGCGCTGTATGTCCTGCTGATCGGCACCCTGTTGTTCTCCGGCAGCCTGGTGGCAGGCGCGCTGTGGAAGCTCAGCACGCAGCTCGCCCCGGTCGGTGGCACCGCGCTGATGGTGGGCTGGCTGGCCTACGGCCTGAATGCGCTGAGGCGCTGACATGCCCCGGTACCGCCGCGGCTTCGATGTTGATGAAGCGCATGACTGGTTGAGTCGGCGCGACCGGCGGCTGGGCACCTGGATGAAGCGGCTCGGCCCCATCCAGGCGCAGCCCGGCTGGGCGAGGACCTTCGACCCGGTCGATGCGCTCGCGCGCGCGATCCTGTTCCAGCAGCTCAGCGGCAAGGCGGCCTCGACCATCGTCGGGCGCGTGGAGACCGCCATCGGCAGTCCCCGTCTGCATGCCGATACGCTGTCGCGCATCGACGATGCGGGGCTGCGGGTGTGCGGGGTATCGGGGAACAAGGCACTGGCGCTGCGCGACCTTGCGCGGCGCGAGGCGGCCGGCGAGATTCCCGACCTGCGCCGGATGTCGGTGATGGACCACGACGCCATCATCGATGCGCTGGTGCCGATCCGCGGCATCGGCCGCTGGACGGTGGAGATGATGCTGATGTTCCGGCTCGGCCGCCCGGACATCCTGCCGGTGGACGACCTGGGGGTCCGCAAGGGCGCCCAGCGCGTGGACAAGGCCGAGCGGATGCCCAGCCCGAAAGAGCTGCTCGCCCGCGGCGAGAAATGGGGGCCGTTCCGGACCTACGCCAGCCTGTACCTGTGGCGGATCGCCGATTTCACGGTGGATCCGAAGGCGACGACCCATCGGTCGCAGGGGTGAGGCTACGCGGCCGGCGGCTTCGGCGCGAAGGCCGGGTCGTCGCTGATTCGTGCCCGTGTTGGCTGGCGCTTCTTCGCCGCAAGATAGCGGTGATGGCGGAAGGTGGCGACGGTGCCGCGGAGGACCACCACCCCGATCACAAGCGTCGTCCCTATCCTCCGCAGCGTGTCTGCCATGCCTGCGGTGTCCTGCCTCAGATGCATCACGAACACCCATGCCCACAGCGCAGCGGTCAGGCAGGCGGCAACCCGGCTGCGTTTGTAGACCCCCACTGCCAGAGCCAGGTAAACGCAGCTGAGCATCGCCGCAGCGATGACGTTCATCATGGCGAGCACGTGCTGGTTCTTGGCCCACGTCCAGCCGCCCGTGGCGAGGGTGAACACGGTGAGTCCCGCGCCCAGTAACCAGAGCTGCGTGACTGGCCTGGTGATCCCGCTCGGCACCTGTTCCCAGTGCGGTGCCTTGGGCGTGGAGGGGGGAACCTCACCGGCCTGGTAGGGATTCTGATCGTCCATGGTTGTCCTCCTTGTGGGCCGCCCCGGTCAGGGTGTGGCGTTGCGCCAGCACCAGTGCCACGGTTCGTAGACGATCCCGTGCGGGTTGTCGCGCGGGTAGCTCAGCTGGAACCCGAAGCGCCCGGCATGCTCGCCCAGCCACGCGAACGCGGCAGTCGACTCGAACGATTCTTCCGCCGGCAGTTCGCCCGGTGTGCCGATATCCAACGCGTAGCCGCTGTGGTGTTCGCTGTATCCGGGCGCGGCGTTGACCGTGAGGATGTCCTCCACGCTCAGCCCACGGCCGCGCTTGCGCGCGAAAATGCCGAGCTGGTAATCGTGGCTGCGGTAACCGGAGATCGCGTCCATTGCGATGCCATCGGCGGACGCCTGCTGGCGCAGACGTTGCCAGCCCCGGGCGGCCTCACGGCGCAGCCAGAGGGGGCGACGGTAGCGGTCGAACCCGGCCAGGTGCAGCTGCGCCGGTTCGGCCTCCAGTGCCAGTCCGGTCGCGGCTTCGTAGGCATCGGCATCAATCCCGAGGGTTTGGAGGCGATGCTGCAGTCCACTGAGGGGCAGCACCGCATCGGGCGCGCCGCCACGGCGGTGCTCCAGCAGCTGGCGGTCCAGCGCATCCAGTGCCTCCTCGATGCCCGGCTCGCGCATCAGGCGCGGCACCAGCGGCAGCACGCCGTGGGCGGTAGCGACGGCGAGGTAGCGCCCATCGCGCTTGCGCCGCAGTACCCACTGCGCGCGGGCCAGGGCGCGCGCGTCGGCAGAGCCGCGTGCACGCAGCAGGCCGCCGGGCCACAGTTCGATCTCGGCGGTGTTGATCAGCAGGGCGGGAGATCGGCGCATGCGGCCAGCTTAGTGCGCGCGCGGCGGTCCGGCCAGCGCCTGCAGCGCATCGAGCAGTGCACGTGGGCGCTCCGGGCTGACCAGCACGGCGCTGCCATCGCGCAGCGGCAGGTGCAGCACACGGCTGCTGTCGGTGATCAGGCAGAACGCCTTGCTGCGGTCGGCCATCCGGTAATGACCGGACTGGAACCCGGGCATGCCGTAGCCGTTGGTCTTGATCGTGGGCTTGTAGCGGCCATGTTCGGCGAAATCGACGATGCGCGCCTCATCCAGGCGCATGGCGCTCACCGGCACGCGCTTGCGGTAGAAGGTCGACTGCACCTCCAGCGTGTCCTGGTGCAGCACGATGCTGCGGCGGGTGTACGCCCAGGTCAGCGCCGCGGCCAGCACCGCCAGGAACGGCAGGGTGATGAACAGTTCGGTGTGCGAGCGCTCCGGTGCGTCCAGCGCGGTGCCCACCATCACGCCAGCGACCAGCAGCAGCGGAACCCACAACCACAGCAACCGCCAGGCCGGCGATGGGGCGACGTCGAAGCGGTGAAGTGCACTCACCTCATGCCTCCTTCTTGAAGAGCAGCACCGTCGTCGTGAACGGAGGTGCCGACACCAGGCTGATCGCGTTGACCAGCTCCCAGCCCAGTTGGCCCTGCTTGGTCAGTTCCTGCTGGATCTGCTCGGCGTTGACGATTCCCATCAGATTTGGCTTCACTTCAATGGTCAGGTAGTTCCAGCGCTTGCTCATGACTTGCTCTCCCTGTCGGTGGTGGGTCTGGGAAGGCGTCCGGCCTTGCGCAGCGCATCGCGCAACACGTATTCGATCTGCGCGTTGAGGCTGCGCAGCTCGTCGTCGGCCCAGCGCTGCGCCGCCGCCAGGACGTCGGCATTGATACGCAGCGGGTACGCTTTCTTTTCGGTCATGCGGGGTCCTTTATCCACACCCCGTGCCGTCCCCTCGGCGCCGGGCTGCGTTGGTAAGTGCCGACCCTGGGTCGGCACGTGGGTGCATCAATACAGCGAACCGGCGTTGACCACCGGCTGGGTGCCACGGTCCGAACACAGCACGGTCAGCAGGTTGCTCACCATGTGCGCCTTGCGCTCTTCATCGAGCTGCACCACGCCGTTCTTCTGCAGTTCGGCCAGGGCCATCTCAACCATGCCGACCGCACCGGCCACGATCCGCGTGCGTGCAGCGATGACCGCGTTGGCCTGCTGGCGCTGCAGCATGGCCTGGGCGATTTCCGGCGCGTAGGCGAGGTGGCTGATGCGCGCATCGATCACCTGCACCCCGGCATCGGCCAGGCGCTCGGCCAGTTCGTCCTTGAGGTGCTGGGAGATCTCGGCGGCATGGCTGCGCAGCGACAACTGGCCCTCCTCGTGCTGGTCATACGGGTAGCTGGTGGCCATCGCACGCAGCGCCGATTCGGACTGGATGTGCACGAAGCTTTCGTAGTCGTCCACGTTGTAGACGGCCTCGGAGGCGTCCACCACCTGCCACACGATCACCGCGGCAATCTCGATCGGGCTGCCGTCCAGCTCGTTGACCTTCAGCTTGCCGCTTTCGAAGTTGCGCACGCGCTGGCTCACCTTGACCTTGGTGAAGAACGGGTTGTTCCAGCGCAGGCCGTTCTCCTTCACGGTGCCGACGTACTTGCCGAACAGGCTGACCACCACCGCCTGGTTGGGCTGCACGGTATACAGCCCGACCAGGCTGACCAGGGCGGTGGTGGCCAGCAGCAGGCCTGCCACGATCAGCGCCGGGTTGCGGTTGCCACGCTCCACGCCGGCCACGAACAGCCAGACCGCCAGCCCGGTCAGGGCCAGGACCAGCAGCAGGAAGGGCAGGCCGGACAGCGAGCGGATCGACTTCTCTTTCATGGCGGGGCGTCCTTGGGTAGTTGATAGGAAGATATCAAATTGATATCAGTCCGCAAGTGCCGGGCCAGCCGGCCATGGGGCGGCCGCAGCGGCTAGAATGCCCTCCCGTCTCTGTTGCCCGGAACACCGCCATGTCCACGCTCGGTACGCCGCTGTCTCCTTCCGCCACCCGTGTGCTGCTGCTGGGGTCCGGTGAACTTGGCAAGGAGGTCGCCATCGAACTGCAGCGGCTGGGGGTGGAAGTGATCGCCGCCGACCGTTATGCCGATGCCCCGGCGATGCAGGTGGCGCATCGCTCGCACGTGATCGACATGCTCGACGCGATGGCGCTGCGCGCGCTGATCGCCCAGGAGAAGCCGCACCTGGTGGTGCCGGAGATCGAAGCGATCCACACCGAGACACTGGTGCAACTGGAACAGGAGCAGGGCCTGCGGGTCGTGCCAACCGCGCGTGCCGCGCGCCTGACCATGGACCGCGAGGGCATCCGCCGTCTGGCCGCCGAGACGCTGGGCCTGCCGACCTCGCCGTACCGCTTCGTGGATACCGACACCGACTACCGTGCCGCCGTGGCGGCGATCGGGCTACCGTGCGTGGTCAAGCCGGTGATGTCCTCCTCGGGCAAGGGCCAGAGCACGCTGCGCAGCGAGGCGGACATCGCCCCGGCCTGGGAGTACGCGCAGACCGGCGGCCGTGCCGGGGCCGGGCGCTGCATCGTGGAAGGGTTCATCGACTTCGAGTACGAGATCACGCTGCTGACCGTGCGCCATGCCGGTGGCACGTCGTTCTGTGCCCCGATCGGCCATTGGCAGAAGGACGGGGATTACCGCGAGAGCTGGCAGCCGCAGCCGATGTCGCCGCGTGCGCTGGCACGGGCCGAGGAGATCTCGCAGGCGATCACCGATGAGCTGGGCGGCTGGGGTCTGTTCGGGGTCGAGTTGTTCGTGAAGGGCGACGAGGTGTGGTTCAGCGAGGTGTCGCCGCGTCCGCATGACACCGGTCTGGTGACGTTGGCTTCGCAGGAGCTCAGTGAGTTCGCGCTGCATGCGCGTGCGATCCTGGGGCTGCCGATTCCGGTGATCCGCCAGAGCGGTCCGTCGGCCTCGTGCGCGCTGTTGGCACACGGCGAGGGCGTACCGTTCTTCAGCAACGTGGCCGCGGCGCTGGTGCATCCGGATTCGGCACTGCGTCTGTTCGGCAAGCCGAGCGTGCATGGGCATCGCCGGGTCGGGGTGACACTGGCGCGGGGGGCGGACATCGATGAGGCGCGGAAGATCGCGCGTGAGGCCGCCGAGGCGATCGGGATCGAGTTGCGGTCGTGAGGCAGGGCGCCTTGGGTGCTGCCGGTGTGAGGCGATCGGGCAGCCCGATCACCTCCTCGTGGAAGGTCGGTTGCGCGGTTCGAACAGCGGAGCAAACGAAAAACGGCGAGCCTTGGCTCGCCGTTTTTTGTTAAGAGCGACGCGGGCCTTACTTCAGGTCGACCCACACGAGGTGGTGGTCGCTGCCGTCGGCGATTTTTGCTTCCGGGCTGTCATTGGACGGCCAGAACACGCCGCTGCCGAGGTAGCTGAAGCCGACCGAGGGCAGCACGTAGTCCAGGCGCATGGTGCCGGATTTCGGGCCGAAGTCACCGGTGGCATGGAAGGGGGCGCCCTTGCGGACGATGCCTTTCTCGGCGTAGGCCAGGCTGGTCTGTTCGGCGCCGACGCTGCGCGGGGTGGGGTAGCGCAGGACACGCGGGTTTTCGATCAGTTCGACGATGGCTTCGTGGCGGCCGTCGCCGTCGATCGGGTCGTTGTTGAGGTCGCCGAGGATGACGAAGCGCGCATCCTGCGGAAGGCCGCCACAGTGGCCACGGTCATCGCACAGCCAGGACGTGTCGCGGTCCTTGAGGTAGTCGTGCCACAGGCGCAGTTCGTCGTGGTTGCGGGCGGCGTTGCGCTTTTCCGGGCCGTCGAAGACCGGCGGGGTGGGGTGCGAGACCAGGGCGTGCACGGTGCCGTTCGGGGTGTTCACCGGCACGTCCCAATGCGACTTGGAGGACAGGCGCAGCTGCGACCAGACGTGGTCGTTGTAGAAGGATTTACCGGTGCGCGGATCGATCGGGCGCAGCGCGCCGGGCATGGTGCTCCACTTCAGCAGCTGGAAGCTGCGGACCTTGGCCGCGTCGATCGGGTAGCGCGACAGCACCAGCATGCCGTACTGGCCCGGGTGCAGGCCGTAGCCCCAGGCATCGTTGCCACGGGCGCGGCCTTCGCCGCCGATCTCGCCGTTGTTGTCCAGGTCCAGGCCGCTCTGCACGCCGGTGTTGACCGGGGCGAGGTAGCGGTAAGCGTAGTGCAGCGGCTCGCCGCCGCCGGGCTGGGCGGTTTCCAGGTAGCGCTGCTGGAACAGGTCGGCGGCGCGGTGGGCATCG
Source organism: Stenotrophomonas sp. AS1 (assembly GCF_048957655.1). Lineage (NCBI taxonomy): Bacteria > Pseudomonadati > Pseudomonadota > Gammaproteobacteria > Lysobacterales > Lysobacteraceae > Stenotrophomonas > Stenotrophomonas sp. AS1. The sequence goes on from NZ_JARVXM010000010.1 coordinate 43,733, forward strand.
TCGTAGTCGAACTCGTTGAGCAGCACCAGATCCGGACGGACCTGCTGCAGGACGGCGGCGATCTTGCGCGCGTGTTCGCTGTCGCCTTCGAGCTCGGCGATCAGGCCGCCGGTCTCGTCGCTGTACAGGGAGGTGTTGTAGGTGGCGATCCGCAGCGGTGCGGAAGCAGTCTCCGGCATGGCGGCGGTCTTGGCAGGGGTCTGTGCGCAGGCGCCGCAGAGCAGGGCCAGGGCAAGGATCAGGGGATGGGCTTTCATCCGCCTATTTTGCACCCGGCACGGTGTCAGTGTTGCGTCAGCGGCCGTCCCGTTCGTCATCGAAGGCGTGCCAGCGGCGCCCATCGTAGGCCTCCAGCGGGCGGAACCGTCGCTTGTAGTCCATTTTCCGGTGGTCGCGGATCCAGTAACCCAGGTACAGGTGCGGCAGCTGCTCGCGCTGGGCCCAGGCGATCTGCTGCAGGATCGCGAAGGTGCCCAGGCCGCGATGGGCCTGGTCAGGGTCGAAGAAGGTATAGACCGCCGAGAGCCCCTGCGGGGTCACATCGGTCACGGCGACCGCGAGCAGGGGGCCGCGGTGGCCGTCCGCGGCCGGGCCGCGGATCTCGATGAAGCGGCCCTGCGACCAGCGCCCGATCAGGAACTGGTCGAACTCGTGCGGGCCGTGCTCGTCCATGCCGCCCTGCGCGTGGCGGTGGGTGAGGTAGCGGTGGTACAGCGCGAACTGCTCGTCGGTCTGCTCGGCCGCGACGATGCGCACTTCCAGGTCCGCATCGCGGGCCAGGCAGCGGCGCTGGCTGCGGTCCGGCGCGAAGCGGGCCACGGGGATGCGCACGGCCACGCAGGCGTGGCAGTCGGCGCAGTGCGGGCGGTAGACCAGATCGCCGGAGCGGCGGAAGCCCCAGCCCAGCGCCATCGGGTACAGCGTGCCCAGCCGCGGATCGTTGGGATCGAGCACCAGATCGCGTGCGGCCCGTTCCGGCCAGTAGCCACAGGGGTGGTCGCCGGTCTGGAACAGTCGCAGCTCGTCGTCGCGGTCGCCGTGTATTGCCATGCCCACAGCATAGCCCCGTGCCGTCGCAGCCGGCGCGACTGTCTGCCAAATGAACGTGGCCGGCCGGGCTGTCAACGCTGCTGGCGCCCACGCGTTGTTACCGGTGTGGGTGCCATGCACCACACGCAGAATCCCTTACGAACCGGAGTTACCCATGCGCAACCGCAAATCCCTCCTGCTGCTGGCCCTGCTGCTGTCCACCGGTGCTGCCGGCCTGGCGGTCGCCGCCGATACCCCCGTCGCCGGCGACAAGCCTGCCCGCGCCAAGCTGGATACCAATGGCGATGGCTTCATCGACCGCGCCGAAGCGGCGAAGGCCCCGCGCCTGGCCGCGCAGTTCGACACCCTGGACACCAACAAGGACGGCAAGCTCTCCCGCGAGGAACTGCCGCGCGGGCACGGCAAGCGCCACGGGCGTGGCCCGGGTGGCCATGGCGACTGGATGGCCAAGCTGGACACCAACAAGGATGGCCGCATCAGCCGTGAGGAAGCCAAGGCCGATCCGCGCCTGGCCGCGCGCTTCGATGAGATGGACGTCAACAAGGATGGCTACCTGGACAAGGCCGACCGCGAGCTGCGCATGAAGCAGCATCGTGACGCCTGGTTCGCCGCGGCCGACACCAACAAGGACGGCCAGCTGAGCAAGGCCGAGTTCGATGCAGCCAAGGGCCCGTTCGCTGGCCCGCGTGGCGATCATCGCGATGGCAAGCACCGCGACGGCAAGCCGCCGATGGCGCCGAAGGCACCGGCGGCGAAGTAAGCATCCCGCTGAAGCGGCAGGACGAAAGCGCCGGTCATCGACCGGCGCTTTTCTGTTTCAGATGCGGCCGTTCCTGTACATCGCCCAGACGATGGTGCCGACCACGAACAGGTTCATCACCCACAGCGCTTTGCGGCCATACAGCGACTCGTATTTCCAGTTCGGGCCGGTGCGTCCATGGCGCGCCGCATCGCGCGCGATCATCGGGGCCATGATCCGCTGCAGCGGAACGAGACACTGATAGTTGATCAGGCCAAGCCCGATCGCCAACGCCACCACGGGCCAGTACCAGGCCAGCGGCAGGAAGCTCAGGGCGAAGACGGCGACGCACGTCAGCATGGCAGTGAACGTGCTGTAGTGCACGAACCCGCGGATGGCGGCTCGCTCACTCTCGTTCTCGGCGTAGGAGAGCAGGTAACGGCCCCCCAGGTAGCTGCCCAGTACGCCCCCGACCACGCTGCCGGCGATCGCGCCCCAGGCGAAATCCGGCGGCAGCACGTGGCTCTGGCTGGCCGCCGCACTCAGTGAACCCAGGGCGGCACCGCCGGAAACGCTGGCACCGCCCAGCCCGAGCTTGCTGGTACCCAGCCCGGTACCGAGCAGGATCGCGGCACTGGCCGTACCGGGCGCGGCGACCAGCACCATCGAGACCACCGTTGTGGCGAACGCGGCACTCGGCGCGCTGCTGCGCGCGAACTCGCTGAAGCGGCGCATCATCTCGTCGCGAACGGTGGCGCGAGCGCGCGAGAGGCGCTTGCGCACGGCGGCATCGCTGAGGCCGAGCAGATCGGCGACCTGCTGCGAGCTCTGGCCTTCGCGGTAATACAGCAGCAGGGTCTCGCGGCTGTCTTCGGGCAGCGCCGAGATGATCTCTTCGGCCGCCAGTTCCTCTTCCACCCGCTCCAGGTGCTCCGGGGCGCTCGGGCTGGGGTCGGCGGCCATGTTGATGGCGATTTCGGCGGCTTCGCCGGAGAGCGGACGGCCGCGGTTGGCGCGCAGCCAGTCGCGGGCCAGGTTGCGGGTGATCTGGCGCAGCCACGGCAGGAAGCTGGCATGGCTGTGCAGCTGGTTGAGCTGCTGCCAGGCCTTGATGAAGGCCTCCTGCGCGATGTCCTCACTGGCGTGCACGTCGCGGGTGATCGCCAGCGCGATCGCGGTGACCGTGTTCTGGCAGGCCAGCACGATGCGGCCGTAGGACTGCTGGCAGCCACCGGCGGCGGCGGGCAGCTCGCGTTCGAGCGTGGTGGTCAGCGGATGCGGCGTCATGGTGTCCTCCCCCGGGGATGGTCCCATCATGACGCGTGCCGGGCCCGGATGTGACCGGGTCGTGCCGGCCGCTGGCCGGCTCTGCAGGCTTCCAACCGCACGAGGAGCCGGCCAGCGGCCGGCACTACGTTATTCGGTGGGCTGGATCCGGACCCGCACTTCCTCTTCTTCCGGTGGGGTGGCCGCCGGTGCGGTCGGCGTCGAGGCCGGCTGGGTCACCGGTGCCGGGGCGGGCGCCACCACCGGCGCGCCGCGGTGGCGCATGACCACCACCATCGCCACGGCAGCGATCACCAGCAGCAGGCCGATGCGGATGCGCCAGGCCCAGTTGCGCGGGGCGTCGGCCTGGGCGACCTCGTCGCGGAACGCGAACTGCGCGGTCGGGTGGTCGCGGCGGGTGGTTTCCAGCAGGCGCGCATCACGCAGGATCTCGCGGGCGCGCGGCTGGTCGTCGGCATGCACCACCCACAGGGTCGGATGGGTCGTGGCCTTTTCCTTGTCCAGATAGCTGAACTGGCTGCCGCGCTTGCTGTGGTACGAGCGTCCGTTGGTGATGCGCACTTCGATGCCGGCGTCGCGCAGCAGCTGGGCCACGCCTTCGACGGTTTCCACGCGCTGGCTGTTGAAGATCTGTCTCATGTCAGTCCTTGGCCGGTACGGCGGCCGCCGCGACACTGTCCTCGACCACCCGGATCAGGCCTTCCTGCGCGGTGCTGGCGACCAGGATGCCGTTGCGGGTGAAGAACTGGCCACGCGCCAGTCCGCGCGAATCCTGCGCGCTGGGGCTGTCGAGCGAGTACAGCAGCCAATCGTCGGCGCGGAACGGGCGGTGGAACCAGATCGCGTGGTCCAGCGAGGCCATCTGCACGTGCGGCTGGTAGTAGCTGATGCCGTGCGGGAAGGTCGCGGTGCCCAGCAGATGGAAATCCGAGGCGTAGGCGAGCAGCGCCTGGTGCAGCTCAGGGGCATCGCCAACGGTCTCGTTCAGGCGCAGCCACACCTGGTGGTACGGCGGACGCTTGGGCGGATTGAGTTCATCGCGCGGGTACACGTGGCGGAACTCGAACGGGCCGCCCCGCGAGAGCCAGCGCTGCACCTTGATCGGCAGGCGATCCAGGACCGCCTGCGGCAGCGGCTGGTTCGGCTCGATGTCTTCGGGCTGCGGCACTTCCGGCATCTTGTGCTGGTGCTCGGCGCCGGTCTCGGCCTGCTGGAACGAGGCCGCGCAGAAGAAGATCACCTTGCCGTGCTGGATCGCGGTGACCCGGCGCACGGAGAAGCTGCCGCCATCGCGGGTGCGGTCCACGTCATAGACGATGGGATGGTCGATGTTGCCCGCGCGCAGAAAGTAGGCGTGCAGCGAATGCACGTGGCGGCCGTTCTCGACGGTCTTCTGGGCGGCCGACAGCGCCTGGCCCAGCACCTGGCCGCCAAAGACGTACTTGGTGCCGATATCGCGGCTCTGGCCGCGGAACAGATTGTCTTCCAGGCGTTCGAGCGAGAGCAGGTCGATCAGCTCGGAAACGACGGGTTCGTGCGTGGCGGACAAGGGAAGCAACCTGGGGTGGGCGAACGCAAATTATAGGGTAGTGCCGGCCCATGGCCGGCAACCACGCGCCACTTCGATCATTCATTGCCTGGTTGCCGGCCAGCGGCCGGCACTACCGGTGTGCGCGGGTGCGTCAGCCGTGGTGGGTCATCCCTTGCCCAGCCTGGCCACCAGCCCCTGCAGCGCCTGCTGGGCGTCCGGGGCGTACCAGGCCTCGACGAAGCGGTCGAGCTGGATCAGATCGGCGTGCAGGGCCTCGTGCAGGTCGGCGCGGGCGATGGTGCGGGTCAGCAGCATCGGCTGCCGCGGCAGCTTGAGCAGGGCCTGCAGCCAGGCCACGGCGCGGGCCACGACCAGGTCGGCATCGACCACCTCATCGACCAGCCCGATCTCCAGCGCACGCTCGGCCGGCACCATCTCGCCGCCGACCAGCAGGGTGGTGGCCCGGTGATGCCCGACGACGCGGCGCATCAGGCGCTGGATCCCTTCCGGCGCAACCAGCCCGACCTGGACCTCGTTCAGGCCGATCACGGTGGGATGGGCGGCATCGAGGCTGCGCGCGATGATCCGGTAGTCGCAGCACAGGGCGAGCACGCAGCCACCGGCCGGGGCGTGCCCGGTCAGGGCGGCCACTACCGGTACGCGGCATTCGGCCAGCGTGCGCACTGCGCCGAAGAAGGCCTGCCAGCTGTCCAGCAGCTTGTGCTTGTCCTCGCCGTGGCTGAGCAGGTGCGGCACGTCCATGCCAGCGCTGAAGATGCGCTCGCTGCCCGAGAGCACGATGCCGTGCACGTCATCGGCCATGGCCTGGTTGATCGCCTGGATCAGGTGCCGGCACAGCTCGGTGTCCAACGCATTGACCGGGGGACGCGCCAGCCGCAGTTCGCGGATGGGGCCATGGTTGATCACCTCGATGAGCGTCGTCATGCTGCAGTCTCGTTGCGGACAGGGAACGAAGCCGATGATAACCAAACCATTCGTGTGCGTATTGTTGGGGGTGTGTGCGTTCGCAGCATCGGCGGTGGCCATGGCGGCGGAGCCCGCCTGCGTGTCGCTGCGCGATGGTTGGCTTCGCCTGCCTCCCGGCGCGATGCCGATGGCGGCCGGCTACGGCCAGATCCGCAATGACTGTCGCGCCCCGGTGGTGGTGGTCGCTGCCGGCAGCAAGGCGTTCGGCGATGTGTCGCTGCACGAAACCACGCTGGTGGACGGGGTCAGCCGCATGCGCGCGGTGGAGCGCCTGCCCATCGCGGCGGGCGCGACGGTCGAGCTGAAACCCGGTGGCCTGCACCTGATGTTGATGCAGCCGGAGGTGGCGCTGAAAGCGGGGGCGCAGCTGCCGTTGCGGCTGAGCCTGGAAGACGGGCGCAAGGTGGATGGAACGTTGCAGGTGCGCAGCGCGGTACCGTAAACCTTCATGGGGCGTAGAACGGTAATGCCAGCCGATGGCCGGCAATCACGGTAGTGCCGGCCGCTGGCCGGCAACCATGCAGTCCATCAGGATCACGAACCTGCCGGCCAGCGGCCGGCACTACCTTTCAGTTCGGCGCGGCGAAACCTGTCAGCTTGACGCGGCGGAACCCATCAGCTCGACGCGGTACGGATCGCCTCGGGCAACGGCGCGCTCTTGCCGGTCTGCGTGTCCATCCAGACCACCACCACGTTGCCGTCCGAATACAGCGTGCTGTCGTTCTTCTCGTCCACGATGCGGTGGCCGATGGTCACGCTGCTAAGGTAGCTCTAAGACCAGTCGAAGGAGAACAGCACCGTTCGGCTTACCGGTTCGTACAACATCACGATCGCATCGGCGCCTGCCGCGCACCAATTGTAGCCGGCCACCTCGGCCACGGCGAAGAATTTGTGGCCGTCGCGGGTAACGGTTACGTCTTCCATATCCGCAGTACGGTCGCGTTCGTGCATGACTGGAAGAATCGAAATCTCGAAAGCTGGCGGGATTTCTGCCGTCTCTGTCCAGTTTCCCCATGAAATCGGCCCGCCCAACGTATCAAGGAATGCATGTTCCCTGGGCTCGCCATCGCCGTAACGTGAGTAGCTGGCCAGTTTGCTGTGCTGCTGGAAGTACGCTTTGGCTTTGGCATGGCTGTCACGCATTTCGGCGACGTGCGTGCGCCCACCTTCGTCTTCTACCGCATCTCCCTGAAAGTATCCCTCGTTGCCGAGAAAGCGCATGCGGTCATCCGCAGTCAGCTCGAAGGCGATCCAGTTGCTGCCGGTGAAATCATTATGCTGATCTTCGGTGTTGTCACCGATGCAGCCCTCATACGGCTCGATCGGGCACAGCATGGTTGCCACCTGGCCAGCCAGTTCCGGGCGCAGCACGCCAAGGTCGATCTTCAGCAGCGGCAACAGGTGCTGGCTGAGCCAAGCCTGGTCGGCAGGGAAGACGTCGTTGGGGAAGGGGACCATGCCGGGCAGCAGGTCGCGCAGTTCGGTCTGGTGGATCATCTCAGTCCTTTGAAGGTTCTCGGTGGCAGAGTCGAGCAGCCTCGACTCTACCAAGTGCTGCCAGGCTCGTCAGCTCGATGCCGTACGGATCGCCTCGGGCAACGGCGCGCTCTTGCCGGTCTGCGTGTCCATCCAGACCACCACCACGTTGCCGTCCGAATACAGCGTGCTGTCGTTCTTCTCGTCCACGATGCGGTGGCCGATGGTCACGCTGCTGTTGCCGAGGCGCTCGACGAACAGCTCCACCACGATGTCGTTGGGCCACACGATCGGCAGGCGGTAGTTGACGTTGGTCGCCGCCACTACCGGTGCGATGCGGTCGGTCATCGAAACGCCCTCCACCCCCAGCATCCAGCGCACACGCGCTTCTTCCAGGTAGGAGATGTACTTGGCGTTGTTGACGTGGCCCATGCTATCCATGTCGCGCCAGCGGACGCTGATCGGTACGCGGGCGAGGATCTTGTGTTCGCTGCTCATTACTTCTTCTTCGCCTTCGTGGTCTTGGCAGGGCTGGTTTTGCTGGGGGTTGCCGCACGCGTGGCGGCAACCGCCTTCTTGGCCACCTTGGCCGGCTTTTCCGGCTTGGCCTTGCGCGGCGGGCGGGCGTCGGGCTTGTTGGCCACGGCCGCCGGCTGTTCCGGGCGCGCGCTGGTGGAAGGCAGCATCTTGGCAAGGAACTGGCCGGTGTACGAGGTCGGGCAGGCCGCCACGTCTTCCGGCGTACCTGTGACCAGGATGGTGCCACCGCGATGGCCGCCTTCCGGACCCAGATCGACGATCCAGTCGGCGGTCTTGATCACGTCCAGGTTGTGCTCGATCACCACCACCGTGTTGCCTTCGTCGCGCAGCTTGTGCAGCACGCCGAGCAGCGCCTCGATATCGTGGAAGTGCAGGCCGGTGGTCGGCTCATCCAGGATGTACAGCGTGCGGCCGGTATCGCGGCGCGACAGTTCCTTGGAGAGCTTCACACGCTGCGCTTCACCACCGGACAACGTCGTCGCGCTCTGGCCCAGCTTGATGTAGCTCAGGCCCACGTCGACCAGCGTTTCCAGCTTGCGCGCAATGCTCGGCACCGGCTCGAACAGCTTCAGCGCATCTTCGACGGTCATCTGCAGCACGTCGTTGATGTTGTAGCCCTTGTAGAGGATCTCCAGCGTTTCGCGGTTGTAGCGCTTGCCATGGCAGACATCGCAGGGCACGTACACGTCCGGCAGGAAGTGCATTTCCACCTTGATCAGGCCATCGCCCTGGCACGCTTCGCAGCGGCCGCCGCGCACGTTGAAGCTGAAACGGCCCGGCGAATAGCCACGTGCACGTGCTTCGGGCACCTGCGCGTACAGCTCGCGCAGCGGCGTGAACAGACCGGTATAGGTGGCCGGGTTCGAGCGCGGGGTGCGGCCGATCGGCGACTGGTCGATGTCCACCACCTTGTCGAACAGATCCAGCCCGTCCACTTCCTTGTAGGGGGCGATCGGGTGCGATGAGCCGTTGATCTCGTTGGCGGCCAGCGAGAACAGGGTGTCGTTGATCAGGGTCGACTTGCCCGAGCCGGACACGCCGGTGATGCAGGTCAGCAGGCCCGACGGAATATCCAGGTCCACGCCCTTGAGGTTGTTGCCGCTGGCGCCGCGCAGGTGCAGCGTCATCTTCGGGTTGGGCTTGTGCCGGCGCGCCGGGATCTCGATGGCGCGCTTGCCCGACAGGTACTGGCCGGTCAGCGAACGCGGCGCATCCAGGATGTCCTGCAGGGTGCCCTGGCCGACGATCTCGCCGCCATGCACGCCCGCGCCCGGACCGATATCCAGCACGTAGTCGGCCAGGCGGATCGCGTCTTCGTCATGCTCGACCACGATCACCGTATTGCCCAGGTCGCGCAGGCGGGTGAGGGTGCCGAGCAGGCGTTCGTTGTCGCGCTGGTGCAGGCCGATGGACGGCTCATCCAGCACGTACATGACGCCGACCAGGCCGGCACCGATCTGCGAGGCCAGCCGGATGCGCTGGGCTTCGCCACCGGACAGGGTGTCGGCCTTGCGCTCCAGGGTGAGGTAATCCAGCCCGACATCGACCAGGAAGCCGAGGCGTTCACCGATCTCCTTGACGATCTTGCCGGCGATCTCGCCGCGCCAGCCGGGCAGGGTCATGCCGCTGAAGAACTTCAGCGCGTCGTCGATCGGCATCACCACCAGTTCGGGCAGTGCACGGTCGGCCACGAACACGTTGCGCGCAGCCTTGTTCAGGCGCTGGCCGTTGCACTCGGGGCAGTTGCGTTCGCTGATGTACTTGGCCAGCTCTTCGCGCACCGCGGCCGATTCGGTTTCTTTGTAGCGGCGCTCGAGGTTGGGAATGATGCCCTCGAAGCGATGCTTGCGCTGGGTGCGGCCGCCGGCTTCGGTGAAGTAGGTGAAGGTGATGGTTTCATCGCCGCTGCCGTACAGCACGGCCTGGCGCACATCCTCGGGCAGGCTCTGCCAGGGGGCGTCGGTGTCGAACTTGTAGTGCTTGGCCAGCGAGGCGATCAGCTGGAAGTAGTACGCATTGCGGCGGTCCCAGCCGCGCACGGCACCGGCCGAGAGCGACAGCTCCGGGTGCACCACCACGCGCGAGGGATCGAAGAATTCGGCCATGCCCAAGCCATCGCAGCCCGGGCAGGCGCCAACCGGCGAGTTGAACGAGAACAGGCGCGGTTCCAGCTCCGGCAGCGAGTAATCGCAGACCGGGCAGCTGTACTTGGACGAGAACAGATGCGCAGGCGCATCCTCCACATCCAGCGACTGCACCGAGACCATGCCGTCGCCCAGCTTCAGCGCGGTTTCAAAGCTCTCGGCCAGGCGCTGCTTGATGTCCTCGCGCGGGCGGAAGCGGTCGATCACCGCTTCGATGGTGTGCTTCTGGCGCAGCGCCAGCGGCGGCACCGCATCGATTTCATGCAGCTGGCCGTCCACGCGTACGCGCACATAGCCCTGCGCGCGCAGCTGGTCGAAGACCTGGGCGTGCTCGCCCTTGCGCTCGCGGATCACCGGGGCCAGCAGCATGTAGCGCTGCTCGGCGTCCAGGGTGAGCACGTGGTCGACCATCTGGCTGACCGTCTGCGCCTCCAGCGGGTAGCCGTGGTCCGGGCAGCGCGGGCTGCCGACGCGGGCGTACAGCAGGCGCAGGTAGTCGTAGATCTCGGTGATCGTGCCGACGGTCGAGCGCGGGTTGTGCGAGGTCGACTTCTGCTCGATCGAGATCGCCGGGGACAGGCCCTCGATGTGGTCCAGGTCCGGCTTTTCCATCACGCTGAGGAACTGGCGGGCATAGGCCGACAGCGACTCCACGTAACGGCGCTGGCCTTCGGCGTAAATGGTGTCGAACGCCAACGAGGACTTGCCCGAGCCGGACAGGCCGGTGATGACAATGAGCTTGTCGCGGGGCAGGTCGAGATCGATGTTCTTGAGATTGTGCGTCCGCGCGCCGCGGATGCGGATGAAATCCATCGCCATGGGGGATCCGTTGTGGGGCTTCGGCTCAGGGAGCCGGCAAGCGGGTGGGGCAATCGGAAACGGCAATCGGTCAGCCTACCGAGCTTGGGATTTGGGGGCAATCGCGGACTTTGCCACCCCCATGTCTCATTCCCTGAGACCCCGCCAGCCGGTTTCCTGAACCGTATTCAGCCAAATCCGGGTCAGAGCAGGGGGTGGGTTGACCCGAAGTGGTTGAAGTCATTAAAATTCCGCTTCTGTCCGCCCTCGATGGCGGCAGTCCATAGACCACAATAACTACAGAGGAAGTCTGGTCATGTACGCAGTACTGGTAACCGGCGGTAAGCAATACCGCGTGGCGCAGGGCGAAACGCTCCGCGTTGAAAAGCTCGAAGTCGAAGTCGGCAACGAGATCAAGTTCGACAACATCCTGATGCTGGGCGACAGCGATGGCATCAAGCTGGGCGACGCGCTGAGCGGCGCTTCGGTCACCGCCAAGGTCGTGTCCCAGGGTCGTGCCGACAAGGTCCGGATCATCAAGTTCCGTCGCCGTAAGCACCACATGAAGCGCCAGGGTCACCGTCAGTACTACACCGAAATCGAGATCACCGGCATTGCCGGTGGCAGCAAGTAATAAGGAGAAGCAGTCATGGCACATAAGAAGGGCGTAGGCTCATCGCGCAACGGTCGCGACTCCAACCCGAAATACCTCGGCGTCAAGATCTTCGGTGGCCAGGCCATCGACGCCGGCAACATCATCGTGCGTCAGCGCGGCACCCAGTTCCACCCGGGTACCGGCGTTGGCCTCGGCCGTGACCACACCCTGTTCGCGCTCGTCGACGGCAAGGTGGAGTTCTCGGTCAAGGGCCCGAAGAAGCGTCGTACCGTCAGCGTCGTCGCCGAAGCCTGATCTTCAGCGGTACGCAGGCGCCCACGCCACGGCGTGGGGTCGCTGACGAAAGCCCCGCTTCGGCGGGGTTTTTCGTTGGTATCGAATATCGGGCGGGACATTTCCCGCCGCCGGCCCTGGATCGTACCGGGGCCGTTAGACTCTGCGGTGGGGTGCACCTCGCGCCCGCCGCCTCCAGATTGGCATCCAGAATCATGAAACTTGTAGACGAAGCAGAAATCCAGGTGATCGCCGGCAATGGCGGCAACGGCTGCATCGGTTTCCGTCGCGAGAAGTTCATTCCGCTGGGCGGGCCGGACGGTGGCGACGGCGGTAATGGCGGCAGCGTGTGGATCCGCGCCGACGAGAACCTCAACACCCTGGTCGACTTCCGCCATGACCGCATCTTCAAGGCGCAGCGCGGCGAGAACGGCATGGGCCGCCAGGCCTACGGCAAGGGCGGCGAAGACCTGGTCATCACCGTGCCGGTCGGCACCGTGATCATGAACGTCAGCACCGATGAAGTGATCGGCGACCTGACCGGCCATGGTGACCGCCTGCTGGTCGCCAAGGGCGGCCGCGGCGGCCTGGGCAACATGCATTTCAAGAGCTCCACCAACCGCTCGCCGCGCCAGGCGCTGCCGGGCGAAGAGGGTGAAGAGCGCCTGCTCAAGCTCGAACTGAAGCTGCTGGCCGACGTGGGCCTGCTGGGCTTCCCGAACGCCGGCAAGAGCACGCTGATCCGCGCCGTGTCCGCTGCGACGCCGAAGGTTGCGGATTACCCGTTCACCACGCTGTACCCCAATCTGGGCGTCGTGCGCGTGGAGAACTACCGCAGCTTCGTGATCGCCGATATTCCCGGCCTGATCGAAGGCGCGGCCGATGGTGCCGGCCTGGGCGCGCAGTTCCTGCGCCACCTGCAGCGCACCCGCCTGCTGCTGCACCTCGTGGACATCTCCCCGATGGAAGGTGGCGTGGAAGGTGTCTCGCCGATCGAGCAGGTCCGGGCGATCGAGCGCGAGCTGGAAAAGCACGACCCGGAGCTGCTGAACAAGCCGCGCTGGCTGGTGCTGAACAAGGCCGACCTGATGTTCGAGGACGAGGCCAAGGCTGCCGCCGAGAAGATCATCGCCGAGCTGGGCTGGACCCAGCCGTGGTACCTGGTCTCGGCGCTGGGCCGTGAAGGCACCTGGCCGATCATGAACAACATCATGGCCTTCTTCGATCGCCAGAAGGAAGACGAGGCGCAAGCGCGCGATGCGTACTGAGCGCACCCGCGCGCCCCTGAGAAACCCGGCTCCGGCCGGGTTTTTCTGTGGTGCCGCCGTCGCCGCCAGCCGCGCTGGACGTCGCGGATCGCAGGCAACAAAAAACCCGGCCGGGGCCGGGCTTTTCTCTGCGGCTGGATCGAAGCCACGCGTGGCGTGGCTCTACGACACCCGCAGCGCCGTATCAGGCGGCCTTGATGGCCTTGATGCGCGCGGTCAGGCGGCTCTTGTGGCGAGCAGCCTTGTTCTTGTGGATCAGACCACGCGAGCTGAAACGGTCGAGGATCGGCTGGGCAACAGCGAAGGCTGCCTCGGCGCCGGCGGCGTCATTGGCATCCAGAGCCTTGATCACCTTCTTGACAGCGGTGCGCAGCATCGAACGCTGAGCCGTATTGCGCGCGTTGCGCACGACGGTCTGCTTGGCGCGCTTCTTGGCGGACTTGATATTGGCCACAGTGGTGGTTTCCTGAAAAATCGGTGTAATGGGAACAGCAAGCTGGAAAGTATGATGGCTCGAAAAATGTACGTCAAGTCAATTGTCAAGAGGGAACACGGGTGAGTTCACCAAGGATGTTGCGGGGCCTGCTGTCTTTCAGCAGCATGACCATGATTTCGCGGGTGTTGGGGCTGGTTCGCGACCTGGTCATCACCACCACGTTCGGCACCAATGCGGTGACCGACGCCTTCTGGGTCGCCTTCCGGGTGCCCAATTTCCTGCGCCGCCTGTTCGCCGAGGGCTCGTTCGCCACCGCCTTCGTCCCGGTGTTCACGGAAGTGAAGGAAACCCGCTCCCACGCCGAACTGCGCGAGCTGATGTCGCGGGTGGCCGGCACCCTGGGCGGGGTCCTGCTGCTGGTCACCGCGCTGGCGCTGATCTTCGCGCCCCAGCTGGCGACCCTGTTCTCCAGCGGGGTGGATACCGACCCGGCCAAGCATGGCCTGCTGGTGGACCTGTTCCGGCTGACCTTCCCGTTCCTGCTGTTCGTCTCGCTGACCGCCCTGGCGGGCGGGGCGCTCAACAGCTTCCAGAAGTTCGCGATGCCGGCGCTGACCCCGGTCATCCTCAACCTGTGCATGATCGCCGGTGCGCTGTGGCTGGCCCCGCGGCTGGGTGGTACGCCGGAGAAGCAGATCCTGGCACTGGGCTGGGCGGTGCTGGCGGCCGGGCTGCTGCAGCTGCTGTTCCAGCTGCCCTCGCTGAAAGGGATCAACCTGCTGACCCTGCCGCGCTGGGGCTGGCGGCATCCGGGCGTGCGCAAGGTGCTGACCCTGATGGTGCCGACCCTGTTCGGTTCTTCGATCGCGCAGATCAACCTGCTGCTCGATACCGTGATCGCCGCCAAGCTGACCGACGGCTCGCAGTCCTGGCTGTCGCTGGCCGATCGCTTCCTGGAGCTGCCGCTGGGCGTGTTCGGGGTGGCGCTGGGCACGGTGATCCTGCCGGCGCTGGCCCGCCACCATGTGAGCACCGACAAGGCCGGCTTCTCCAGCGCGCTGGACTGGGGCCTGCGCACGACCCTGCTGATCGCCGTTCCGGCCATGCTGGGCCTGCTGCTGCTGGCCGAGCCGCTGATCGCCACGGTCTTCCAGTACGGGCGTTTCACCGCCTTCGATACCCGGATGACCGCGCTGTCGGTGTACGGCCTGAGCTTCGCGCTGCCGGCGTTCGCGCTGCTCAAGGTGGTCCTGCCGGCCTTCTACGCCCGCCAGGACACCCGTACCCCGGTCCGCGCCGGCGTGGCCGCGCTGGTGGCCAACATGGTGTTCAACTTCATTCTGCTGGCCGTGCTGTACCAGGTGATGGTGCCCGACGCGCTCAAGGCGCAGGGCGTGTGGGTCGCGCTGGGCAAGCAGCCGGGCCTGCACCTGGCGCTGGGCATTGCCAGCGCGCTGTCCAGTTATCTGAACCTGGGCCTGCTCTGGTACTGGCTGGGCAAGACCGATGTGTATCAGCCCAAGCCGGGCTGGGGCGGCTATGTCACCAAGCTGGGGCTGGCCTGCGTGGCCATGGTGGCGGTGCTGCTGGCCCTGCGTTACGGGATGGCGGACTTCACCGGCATGGACAAATGGCACCGGATCGGCAACCTCGCGCTGCTGGTCGGCGGCGGTGGCCTGACCTACCTGGTGGCCCTGATCGCGATGGGCTTCCGCCCGCGCCACCTGCGGGAGCATTGATCCGGGGGCAGCCCGGCTATACTTCATGGCTATCTCTTGCAAAGCATCGGCCCTGGTGGGCCGCATTCCACGTAGATGAGCAGGCTGTTTAGAAGCGTCGAAGGCGGGCAGTTGTTCCCGCACGGAAGCGTGGTCTGCATCGGCGCATTCGACGGCCTGCACCTGGGTCATCGTGCGTTGGTGCGCCACGCCGTTTCGCGCGCGCGCGCGCTGGGCGTGGCCGCCGTGGCGGTGGCTTTCGAGCCGCTGCCGCGCGAGTACTTCGCCCAGGGCGAGCCGCCGCCGCGCTTGACCCTGGCCCGTGACAAGGTCGCGATGCTGCGCGAGTTGGGCGTCGATGCGATCGGCCTGCTGCGCTTCGACGCGCGCATGGCCGCGATGCAGGCCGAGGATTTCGTCGAGCAGCTGCTGGTGCACCGGCTGAGCGCGCGCGAGGTGTGGATCGGGCCGGAGTTCTGCTTCGGCAACCGCCGCCGCGGCGATCTGGCCCTGCTGCAGGCGATGGGCCGCGAGCGTGGCTTCAGTGCCGACGAGATCGAACCGGTGGATCTGCACGGTGAGCGCATCTCCAGCACCCGCATCCGTCAGTTGCTGCGCGCCGGTGATTTCAGCCACGCCGGCGATCTGCTGGGCAGGCCGTATACGATTGGGGGCAGGGTAGTGCGCGGCCGCCAGTTGGGCCGTACGCTGGGGTTCCCGACCGCCAACCTGCGCTTCCCGAAGACGCCGGCGCTGTCGGGGATCTATGCCACCTGGGTCCACGGCGTGTTCGACCAGCCGTGGCCCTCGGTCTCCAGCTTCGGTACGCGTCCCACCGTGGATGGCGTGGAGCCGCTGCTGGAGGCGCACCTGTTTGATTTCCAGGGCGACCTGTACGGTCGCCACATCGATGTCGAATTCGTCGCCAAGTTGCGCGACGAAGAAAAGTTCCACGATCTGGCCGCGTTGACCGACCAGATGCACCGTGACGCCGAACAGGCCCGTCACATCCTTTCCGAACACAGATTGCGAGCCACTGCGTGAGCCAGGACTACAAAGCCACCCTTCATCTGCCGGCAACCGAATTCCCGATGCGCGGCGACCTGCCCAAGCGCGAGCCGGGCATTCTGTCGCGCTGGGAGGACGAGGGCCTTTACGCCCGCCTGCGCGACAACGCGCAGGGCCGCCCGCTGTTCGTGCTGCACGACGGCCCGCCCTACGCCAATGGCCAGATCCATCTGGGCCACGCGGTCAACAAGATCCTCAAGGACATCATCGTCAAGTCGCGCTACCTGGCCGGCTTCGATGCGCCCTACGTCCCGGGCTGGGATTGCCATGGCCTGCCGATCGAGATCGCGGTCGAGAAGAAGTGGGGCAAGGTCGGCGTCAAGCTCGATGCGGTCGCGTTCCGCCAGAAGTGCCGCGAGTTCGCCGAAGAGCAGATCGAACTGCAGCGCCGCGACTTCAAGCGCCTGGGTGTGATCGGCGATTGGGACAACCCGTACAAAACGCTGAGCTTCGATTTCGAGGCCAACGAGATCCGCGCGCTGTCCAAGGTCTTCGCCAACGGTCACATCGTGCGCGGCGCCAAGCCGGTGCACTGGTGCTTCGACTGTGGCTCGGCGCTGGCCGAAGCCGAGATCGAATACCAGGACAAGACCTCCCCGGCGATCGACGTGGCCTACGTGTCGCGTGATTCGCAGCAGCTGGCCGAGCGCTTCGGCGTGACGCTGCCGGCCGATGTCGAGGTGGCGGTGCCGATCTGGACCACCACCCCGTGGACGCTGCCGGCCTCGCTGGCGGTGTCCCTCGGTGCGGAGATCGAGTACGTGCTGGCCGAAGGCCCGGCCCACCACGGCAAGCGCCGTTGGCTGGTGCTGGCCGCCGCGCTGGCCGAGCGTTCGCTGCAGCGCTATGGCGTGGACGGCCTGGTCGTGCACGGCCGTGCCACCGGCGCCGCGCTGGAAAACCTGCTGCTGGCCCATCCGTTCTATCCGCAGCGCGACATCCCGCTGCTCAACGGCGAGCACGTCTCCGACGAAGACGGTACCGGTGCGGTGCATACCGCCCCGGGCCATGGCCAGGAAGACTTCGTGGTCAGCCAGCAGTACGGGCTGATGGACAAGTACAACGCCGGCCAGATCAATCCGGTCGACGGCCGTGGCGTGTACCTGTCCTCGACCCCGCCGGCCGGCGATGTCGAGCTGGCCGGCGTGCACCTGTGGAAGGCGCAGCCGCTGATCGTCGATGTGTTGCGTGCGTCCGGTGCGCTGCTGGCGTATGTCGAGATCGTGCACAGTTACCCGCACTGCTGGCGCCACAAGACCCCGGTCGTGTTCCGTGCCACCCCGCAGTGGTTCATCTCGATGGACAAGGCCAACCTGCGCAGCGATGCGATGGCCGCGATCGACAACGTCGGCTGGTTCCCGAGCTGGGGCAAGGCGCGCATCGGCTCGATGGTCGATGGCCGCCCGGACTGGTGCATCAGCCGCCAACGCACCTGGGGCGTGCCGATCGCGCTGTTCACCCATCGTGAAACCGGTGAGCCGCACCCGCGTACCGTCGAGCTGATGCAGCAGGTCGCCGACCGCGTGCAGGCCGAAGGCATCGACGTGTGGTACTCCCTGGACAGCGCCGAGCTGCTGGGCGATGAAGCGCCGCAGTACGAGAAGGTCACCGACATCCTCGATGTCTGGTTCGACTCGGGCGTGACCCATGAAGGCGTGCTGCTGGCGCGTGGCTTCGGCAAGCCGGCCGATCTGTACCTGGAAGGCTCGGACCAGCACCGCGGCTGGTTCCAGTCCTCTCTGCTGACCGGCGTGGCCATCGACAAGCAGGCCCCGTACAAGCAGTGCCTCACCCACGGCTTCACCGTGGATGAGAAGGGCCGCAAGATGTCCAAGTCACTGGGCAACGGCATCGAGCCGCAGGACATCATGAAGACCCTCGGCGCGGACATCCTGCGCCTGTGGATCGCCTCGGCCGACTACAGCAACGAAATGTCGCTGTCGCAGGAAATCCTCAAGCGCAACGCGGATGCCTACCGGCGCCTGCGCAACACCGCGCGCTTCCTGCTCGGCAACCTGGACGGCTTCGACCCGGCCCAGCATCGGGTGGCCCCGGCCGACATGGTCGCGCTGGACCGCTGGATCGTGCATCGCGCCTTCGAGGTGCAGGAGAAGATCAAGGCGGCGTACACCGGCTACAACATGGCCGAGATCGTGCAGCTGCTGCTGAACTTCTGCAGCGTGGATCTGGGCTCGGTGTATCTGGATGTCACCAAGGACCGCCTGTACACCATGCCGGTGGACTCGCGCGGCCGCCGCTCGGCGCAGACCGCGATGTACCACATCGCCGAAGCGTTCACGCGCTGGATCGCGCCGATCCTGAGCTTCACCGCCGATGAGCTGTGGGGGTACCTGCCGGGCGAGCGCAAGGAGAACGTGCTGTTCGCCACGTGGTACGAGGGCCTGGCTCCGTTGCCGGCCGATGCACCGCTCAACGCGGCCGATTTCGACCAGCTGCTGGCCCTGCGCGAGCAGGTCGCCAAGGTGCTTGAGCCGATGCGCGCCAATGGTGCGATCGGTGCGGCGCTGGAAGCGGAGATCACCGTCGCCGCGGATGGCGAGACCGCCGCGCGCTGGCAGCCGCTGGCCGAGGAGCTGCGCTTCCTGCTGATCAGCGGTGACGTGCAGGTACGCCCGGCGACCACCGATGAGGTGTTCGTCAGCGCCCAGCCGACCGGCAAGCAGAAGTGCGTGCGCTGCTGGCATTACCGCGCCGATGTGGGCTCGGTCGCTGCGCATCCGGAACTGTGTGGCCGCTGCGTGACCAACATCGATGGGGCCGGCGAAGACCGGCGGTGGTTCTGATGGCCGCCGCCCGTCCGCGTCCGAACGCGCTGATCTGGCTGCTGCTCTCGGCGGCGATCATCATCGCCGACCAGTGGAGCAAGGCCTGGGTGCTGTCCAGCCTGCCCGAGTACGAGCCGGTGGTGGTCATCGAGGGCTTCTGGAACTGGTTCCGCACCTATAACACCGGTGCGGCATTCAGCTTCCTGAGCGATGCCGGTGGCTGGCAGCTGTGGTTCTTCACCGCGCTGGCGGTGGGTATCAGCGGCCTGATGGCCTACTGGATGTGGGGCACCGCTCGCGGCGCCTGGCGCAGCGCCGTGCCTTACGCGCTGGTGATTGGCGGGGCGATCGGCAACGTGATCGACCGCCTCATGCACGGTCACGTGGTCGATTTCATCCAGTGGCATATCGGGGACCATTACTGGCCCTCGTTCAATATCGCTGATTCGGCGATCGTGGTCGGCGCGGTGGGTATCGCCCTGTTCGGCCTGTTCGACGGCAAGGCTGCCAAAAAAGCGGGATAATTCCCTCCTGTATCCGTAACAACCCGGCTCACGCCGGCCGGAGTATCTGACCGATGGATGTGTTGCTCGCCAATCCGCGTGGTTTCTGTGCCGGTGTCGATCGTGCGATCGAGATCGTCAAGCGCGCGATCGAGACCCTGGGTGCGCCGATCTACGTGCGCCACGAGGTCGTGCACAACCGGTTCGTGGTTGATGACCTCAAGGCCCGCGGCGCGATCTTCGTCGAGGAGCTCGACGAAGTGCCGGACGACAACACGGTGATCTTCAGTGCCCACGGCGTTTCCCAGGCCGTGCGCCAGGAAGCCGACCGACGTGGCCTGAAGGTGTTCGACGCGACCTGCCCGCTGGTCACCAAGGTGCACCTGGAAGTGGCGCGTCACTGCCGTGCCGGCCGCGACGTGGTGCTGATCGGCCACGCCGGGCACCCGGAAGTGGAAGGCACGATGGGGCAGTGGAGCCGCGAGCGCGGCACCGGCCAGATCTACCTGGTGGAAGACGTGGAGGACGTCGCCACGCTGGTCATCGACCAGCCGGAGAACTTCGCCTACACCACCCAGACCACGCTGTCGGTGGATGACACCCGCGGCATCATCGACGCCCTGCGCACCCGCTTCCCGGCGATGCAGGGCCCGAAGAACGACGACATCTGCTACGCCACGCAGAACCGCCAGGACGCCGTGCGCGACCTGGCCAAGCGTTGCGACCTGGTGCTGGTGGTCGGCTCGCCGAACAGCTCCAACTCCAACCGCCTGAGTGAACTGGCGCGCCGTGATGGCGTGGAGTCCTACCTGATCGACGGTGCCGACGAGATTGATCCGGCCTGGGTCGCCGGCAAGAAGCACATCGGCCTGACCGCCGGTGCCTCGGCCCCGCAGGTGCTGGTGGATGGCGTGATCGCGCGGCTGAAGGAACTCGGTGCCACCGGCGTCGGCGAACTGGACGGTGAGCCGGAATCGATGGTGTTCGCACTGCCGAAGGAACTGCGCCTGCGACTGGTCGACTGACCAGGCATCGCGACGCCACGCATGCCGTGGCGCTGCCCCGGTAGTGCCGGCCGCTGGCCGGCAGCACACCTCGGTTGGCCCTGATCCCATCCGGCAGACAGAACGTCACCGCACTCGGCTGTGCCAATCATGGCCGCAACGCGACGCATGACCTTTGGCCATGGGGCAGGGCGGTAACGCAGGGCTAGGATCGAGGCTTCCCCCGCTGGAGCCTGCCTGATGAAGATGCGTGCCATTGCCCTGTCCGTGTTGCTGGCCGTGTCCGCCACCGGCGTGCAGGCGCAGACACCGCCGCCGCAGGACGTGGCCTTCCCCGGGCTGCTGCGCATCGACGTGGACGCACGTGACATCGGCCGACGGATCTTCAAGGTCAAGGCCACGGTGCCGGCCAGACCCGGCCCACTGACCCTGCTGTACCCGCAGTGGTTGCCCGGGGCACATTCACCGAGTGGCCCGATCGACAAGCTCGCCGGCCTGGTCGTCACCGCCAATGGCAAGCCACTGCGGTGGACGCGTGATCAGTACGACGTCTATGCCTTCACCGTGGAGGTGCCGCAGGGCGCCAGCGAAGTGGTGGCCGAGTTCAAGTTCCTCTCTTCGCAGGGCAACCAGGGCCGCGTGGTGATGACCCCGGACATGCTCAATCTGCAGTGGAATGCCAATTCGCTGTATCCGGCCGGGGTGATCACCCGCAACATCCAGGCGCAGGCCACCGTCACTCTGCCGCCGGGCTGGTCATATGCCACCGCGCTGGATACCGAGCGCCGCGAGGGTGACACGGTGGTGTTCAAGCCGATCAGCTACGACCACCTGGTCGACTCGCCGCTGTTCGCCGGGCGCCACTTCCAGCGCTTCGACCTGGACCCCGGCGCGAAGGTGCCGGTGCACCTGAACGTCTTCGCCGATGAGGCCAGATCGCTGGCCGCCAAGCCCGAGCAGATCCAGGCGCACCGCGCGCTGGTGCAGCAGATGTACAAGCTCTACGGCGCACGCCACTTCGACCGCTACGAGTTCCTGCTTGCGCTGACCGACAAGCTCGGTGGCATCGGCCTGGAGCATCAGCGCTCCAGCGAGAACAGCGGTGACACGGGTTACTTCACCGAGTGGGACAAGACCTGGCTGGGCCGCGATCTGCTGCCGCACGAGTTCAACCACTCCTGGAACGGCAAGTACCGTCGTGGCGCCGATCTGACCACCGCCAACTTCAACGTGCCCATGGGCGACAGCCTGCTGTGGTTGTATGAAGGCCAGACCCAGTTCTGGGGCCAGGTGCTGGCCGCGCGTTCCGGGCTGTGGAGCCAGCAGCAGACCCGTGACGTGCTGGCCAATGTGGCGGGCACCTACGATCGTGGTCGCCCGGGCCTGGCCTGGCGCAACCTGCAGGACACCACCAACGACCCGACCATCGCCCAGCGCCGCGCATTGGCCTTCCGCAACTACCAGATGAGCGAGGACTACTACTCCGGCGGCCAGATGGTCTGGCTGGAGGTGGAGGGCAAGCTGCGCGCGCTGACGGGTAACAAGCGCGGCCTGGACGACTTCGCCAAGGCGTTCTTCGGCATGAACGACGGCGACTGGAATGTAAATCCCTACACCTTCGACGAGGTGGTGAGCACGCTCAACGGCGTGGCGCCGTTCGACTGGGCCAGCTTCCTGCGCGAGCGCCTGGACGGGCATGGTCCGCTCACCGGGGGCCTGGAAGCGGCTGGCTGGAAACTGGTGTACACCGATACACCGAACGAGGCGTTCAAGGCACAGGAAGCCCGCGGCAAGAACAGCAACCTGCTCTACTCCATCGGAATGTCGGTCAGCGAATCCGGCTACATCGGCGATGTGCTGTGGGACAGCCCGGCCTTCAATGCCGGCCTGACCCCCGGCATGAGCGTGGTCGCGCTCAATGGCCGGGTGTTCAAGGCCGAGCAGTTGAAGGAGGCGATCACCGCAGCCAAGACCGACAAGGCGCCGCTGACGCTGCTGGTGAAGAGCTTCGACCGCATCGATACGGTCACGCTGGATTACCACGATGGGCTGAAGTACCCGTCGCTGGAGCGCATCGCAGGCAAGCCGGATCGACTGGCGGAGTTGTGGAAGGCGCGGTGAGTGCGCTGCGTGGAGGCCGCCGGATCAGTCTGCGGTCTCCACCTCCTCTGCACTGTTGCATACCCGCTTCGGCGCGCACAGCCGATCCAGCAGGGCCAGCGTGACGCCATTGCTCCAGCCGAAACCGTCCTGCAGCGGGTACTCGCCGCCACCGCCGCCGGTGGCCGAACCGTCCACCACATATTTCTCCACCAGCTTGCCCTCGCGGTCATACACCGTCTGCACCGTGCGCAGGAAGCGCGTGCCGATCCGGCGGGCGAGGGTGTCCTGCCCATAGCGCTGCAACCCGTCCACCGCGACCCACTGCAACGGTGCCCAGCCATTCGGGGCATCCCATTGCTGACCGGTCGCCACGGTGGTGGTCAGCAGCCCGCCATCGCGGAGCAGCTGCGAATCGACTGCCTGGGCGGTACGGCGTGCCTGTGTGCGCCCGGCGACGTCCAGCCACAAGGGAAACAACGCCGCCGCGGTCAGGGCAGGGCGGGTTTGGCCACGCTCCAGATCGCGATCCACGTACCAGCCTTGCTGGTCATCCCAGAGCAGCTGGTTGATGGCGTGCTGACGTGCCTTCGCCAGTCGGGTGAAGGCGCGCGCAGCGCTGCGATCGCCGGCCGCCCTGCTTGCGCGGGCTACGGTCGCTTCCAGATGGAACAGCAGGCTGTTCAGATCCACCGGCACGATCGCGGTGGTGTGGATGCTCGCCAATGCAGACGGCTCGGCGAGCCAGCGCGAGCTGAAATCCCAGCCGGACTCCGCGCCGGCGCGCAGATCGCGATAGATCTCTGAGGGCGTGCGCTGCGGCGCCTGCGCAGCCGTGGCCAGGTCGTCCATCCAGGACTCGGTGCGCGGCACCGCGCGGTCGTCCCAATAGCGGTTGAGCAGCTGGCCATCGGCCAGCCTGACCACCCGCTCGCGTGCCTCGCCCGTTGCCAGGCTTTCCGCGCCGCGCATCCAGAACGCATGCTCGATGCGCAACTGCGGCAGGTAACGGCGGTAAGCCTCATCGCCTTCATGCGTGGCGAGCAGATCCACCATCAGGCTGAAGAAGGGGGGTTGCGAGCGGCTCAGGTAGTAGCTGCGGTTGCCGTTGGGAACATGGCCGTAGCTGTCGAGCTGGAACGCGAAGTTGTCCACCATGTCGCGCACCTGCTGCCAGCGGCCACTGGAGGCCAGCCCGAGCAGGGTGAAGTAGCTGTCCCAGTAGTACACCTCGCGGAAGCGACCGCCGGGCACCACGTAGGGCCTGGGCAGCGGCAGCAGCGAGCCGTTCGGATCCACCGTGTCGGTGGTGCGGGTCAGCACGGGCCACAGCCCCTCGATGTGCGCGCGCAGCGTCTCGCCCGCGGGCGGCACGTAGGGCTGGGTGTCGCCGGGCACGGTGAAGTGCTCGGAGGCGAAACCGGCGAGGTCGAACCCGGGCTGCGTCCTGGCGCGCTGCCAATCGGTCAGGACGGTCGCCGCCGGCTGGCGGGGCACCGCATCGGCGAAGGTCTTCTGATCCTTGAACAGGTGCGCGCCCTGGACCTGCTGGAACAGGGGCTGCCACTGCTGGTCCGGGGGCGGCGGCGCCGACACCGTGCCTTGTGCCTGCGCGGCGGCGCTCAACAACAGGGATGACAGCAGCAGGCCCGCCAGGCGGGAACAGGGGCGCATGGGATGCCTCCGGAAGTGGGGAGCCCACTGTAGGGGCCGGCGCGTCAAGGGCTGGTGCGGCGGCAGCGGGTCGTGCCGGGGCATTGGGGCATGGGCGCTTCCATGGTGGAGCGCTTCCCTGATTGACCAAAGTGGTCGACACCCCCTAGAATTCACGACCTCGCCGGAATAGCTCAGTTGGTAGAGCGGCGCATTCGTAATGCGTAGGTCGTAGGTTCGATTCCTATTTCCGGCACCAGTTACAGCAGAAAGCCCCGGCCTCGGTCGGGGCTTTTTGTTTGTGGCGATACGGCCGTTGGTAGCGCCGGCCGCTGGCCGGCCACCCAGTAGTGCCAGCCCATGGCTGGCAGCCCAGAATTTCCGAGCCGCGCGACCTACGCGCCCCAGCGGCTTCCCAGACGCTTAGGTCCTGGCACCGTTCCTGACCTGGAAACCGCAGCCGCCCAGTCCTGTGCTATGAATCCCCGGCCTTGTTGATCCGGTGGCGGCGTATGAACAGCCCGTGGGACAGTTCATTCGATATCCTTATGCCAACGGGAATCCTTACAATTTCAAGGATCCGGACGGAAGGCAGAGCCGGCCGCGTTCGGTCTATGAGACGGATTGGACCAAGCCTGAAACTAGGCAGGCATTCCGCGATGCTGCCTCGATGGTTGCAGATTTCACCCCCATCGTTGGCGACGCGAAAGGTGCCATTGAGGCAGTCCGCAACGTGGTCGCGGCTACCACCGGCCTCGTTCCGATCATTGGAGATACCGGAAAATCGGTCCTTAAGCACGGGGACGAGGCCGCACAACTGGGTAAGAAGTTGGCAATCGAGCAGCAGATGGCTGAGTTGGCGGGTGGGGGGGCACAGTGACGTACGGTCCGACTACGAAGCAGCCACTGCGACAGAATGAGCGTCTTGCTGCCCAGCACGGAGGTGAAGCCGTCAGATATCAGAAAGTCTGCAGTTCGTCCTATAAAGCTGCAGATGGCGGGCATGTGGAAACGCATGCGTTCCGCAATTCTGAGACTGGTCATAGCATCGAGCCAAAAACTGTGATCAATCCATAGGTGAGTGTCGTAAGAAAGTACGGGCGTTGAGAATCGGCATGGATGTGTCGTCTTCGTTCGGTACAGATCGGCGGAGGGAATTCCCGATCAACGTTGGGCATGAGTACCTTTTGTGCACGGTTGCCTGCATCTTCGAGAAGGGTGAATACCATGGTTTGACTCTCTACGGAGTCGAAGATGAGTTCGGACGATTGATTCCTGTCCGTTCAGGGTTGTTCGAAATCACCGTTCCCAGAGCTTCACGCTTTTGGGTGGTCACCAGTGACGAAGGATCGTTCTATATGCGGCCACGTGAGTTCGTATGCAACGTGTATTTTTCAGACGACATCCATGAGGATCTCCCTGGAGCACGAGCGACGCTTCAGGAGATCAAGGCTCGCCTTGAGGCCGAAAGCTTCGAATAGTTGATGCAGGTCCGGACTTCCTCATTGCGTAGGTCGTAGGTTCGATTCCTATTTCCGGCACCAGATACAGCAGAAAGCCCCGGCCTTGGTCGGGGCTTTTTGTTTGGGCATTGACTCGGGTGGGGGTAGGGCAGGCCCGGGCTCCGCAGAATTATCGGATTAATCTGATTCACATTCAGGCCGGGGCCTGCTATCAAGGGGGCGGGTGCGAAGGGGAATTCGTACCGGCTCCAACGACTGCACTGTCGTCTTTGGTCAAATGTCAGGGACGGGTGAAGCTGTGTCCGGAATCGAGGTTCCAGATCGCCAACGGACGGAGGATTCTTCAATCATTGCGCGCCTCCCGCTCTTGGGGGCATACGTAGGGAGGGGGAAGCATGCAGGAAAGACGGGTGCCTGGGACTGCCAGCACGTACAAGTCCCGTAAAAGAGGTGCCTTAAAGGCGCGTGTCCGCAGCTGGATCCTCCTTGTCTCAGCTACCTGTGGCATGACCGCCTTTCACGCACAAGGGCAGGAGTTTCCCAGTTATGCCGAGTCGATCAAGGTTGGAAGTACGGTTGCCCCTCTTGACCAGAATGCCTTCGGCGAGCGCTTGGACAAATACAAGGGGGACCTGTCCTTTCATCAGACCGATCTGGTTCTAAAAGGCACCGGGCCGGATATCGTCATTGGCAGAACCTATGAGCTGGGACGCTATCGAAAAGGCGATGGCCCCCTGGGTTTTGCGGACTGGTCGCCGTCCATACCCCACATGCTCACAAGGGGAAGCGCGGAAAAGCCCTGGCGTGTGGTCCAGCAGGACGCGTTGAAGCGCTGCACTTTCTTCTCCGCAAGTGGGCCGGTCATTCCCATCCCTGTGAGGGAATGGTGGGAAGGATACGAACTCGTGGACGAGCTGGGGCGAGTGCAGATGCCGATGCGCCGGGATCCCAACAATCCGGTGGCGCCCTCAAACAATCCGGCAGGCCATCCCGTTGTGACCCAGTCGGGCTGGCAGGCGAGTTGCCTGTCGCAGACATCAAATGGGCAGGAGGGTGAGGGTTTCAGCTTCTTGTCTCCAGCGGGTAACCGCTATCGGTTGGATCGTCTCCTGGTCTCCCGCCGATCGCAGGTCTACATCCTCGAGAGAGATCCGGCGCCGCCTGTACGCGCACGCGTAAGCACGCTCGCCATGGTTGCCAGTCGAATCGAAGATCGCTTCGGGAATTTTGTCGACTACAACTATGACGGCGACAGACTGATCTCGATAAGCGGCAGCGATGGACGTCTGGTCACGTTCGAATGGAAGGACGATGTCATAACTGCGATGAATGCCAATGGTCGTGTGTGGACCTACAGCTATGCCATCGAGGGGACATCTACCATCTCCCAGTTCAAGACCCTGAAATCGGTGACCCAGCCGGATGGAAGCCGTTACAGCTTCGATCTGGGCTCGTTCTACTCCCTGGTTGCGCCGCCGCCACCCACGGAATGCGCACCCCCTGATACTTCGGCCATCAATCGGCCCGTACAGGCATCGATGGCCGGACCCTCGGGCCTGTCCGCGACGTATCTGCTGAATGTTGCCCGTCGTGGGCGGTCCAACGTCCCCTACGAATGTGTTCCCGCAAGCGCGATGAGCGAAGAGCACGTGGTGACCCCTTCCGCCTATGACGTGTATGCGCTGAGTTCAAGAAGGTATTCCGGTCCGGGTGTGAACCAGACGTGGCAATACGCCTATGGAGCTCCCAATCCCAGCTGGACTCATCAGTGCGCTGGGGGCTGTATCCGAACTGTGCAGACGACCGAAACGCTGCCGGGCGGCCGCTGGGTGCGCAGCACCTTCAGTAACGAATGGGGAGCGTACGAGGGCAAGCTGGTGGCGGTCGAGGACGGAGGCGCTGGGGCCACGCTTCCCACCAGAACGACTCGGTACCATTACGCTCCGTCCAGCGGAAATGCTTATCCTGCGGTGCTCGGCGCTGTGCCTGCCAGCTCCCCGTGGGCGTCAAATTTCACTCCGCTGAGCAGCCTTACGCCGGTTCACCAGGTAGACATCGAACTGGATGGTGATTGGTACCGTTCCACTTTCGGGGGCTACAACGTGTTTGCCCAGCCCTCGTTCCGGTCCGATCTGGATTCCACAGGCGGAGGGCGCACTCTGGATTTCGCGCCCGTGAACAACGTGCAGCACTGGGTGCTGGATCTGCCGGGAAGAACATCTCTGGCTGGGAGCGCGGTTGCTTCCGAGCAGGTGACCTACGACGACAAGGCCCGTCCCGTATCGGTAAGCATCTTTGGCCGCATCGACCGCACCGCCGAGTATTGGCCCGACGGAAATCTGCGCAGAGTCGTGGACGGCAGGGGCAATGCGACACTCCTTTCGGAGTGGTACCGGGGAGCGCCGCGCCAAACCGTCTTCGCCGACGGTACCTCCCAGCGTGCCGACGTCGATGCTAATGGCTGGATCACCTCTGTGGTCGATGAGGCCAGCAACAAGACATGCTACGCATTTGATCGCATGGGCCGGATAAGTGGCATCACTTTTCCGGCCGCCACGGCAGGGCTTTGCGACGGCAGCATCAGCAATCCGGTGGCAGTGGCATTCGGACCGGTTGGTAGCGCGGAGCATGGACTTGCTGCAGGGCATTGGCGAAGGACGGAGACACGAGGCAATGCAGTCAACGAACAGTTCTTCGATGCCTTGTGGCAGCCGGTTCTTTCAACCCGGCGCGACAATGGGCGTGCGGACTCTGTTGCCTGGATTCGGCGCAGTTATGACGAAGCGGGAAGAACTACGTTCGAGTCCTATCCCACGCGAACACCGGACGGCACGGCGTCAGGTGTATGGACCGAATTTGACGCGGTGGGACGCGTGAGTTCGACATCCCAGGACAGTGAACTTGGACTGCTGACCACAGTCACGACCTACCAGGCCGGCAACTCGGCGCTGACACGGCTCCCTGATGGGCAGGTCACAGCCTATCGATTCGACGGTTACGGTGCTCCGGTGAAAGAGCTTCCTGCCGTCATTGATCGTCCCGAATCCGCCAGGACGTCCATCCAGCGCGACGCGTGGGGCAAGCCCTTGAGCATTGAAAGGAGCCAGCGATGAGCCCTACTGGACCGATTCGGCAATCGTGCTTCGTCTGGCGCCGGGGGCTGCGTGCTGCGGTACTCGTGGTATCGCTTTTGTTGTGCGTATCAGCATTCGCCGCCCCGCCACGATGTGAGGATGGGAGCCGGCCACATCCAACCAAAGGTTGCCCGGAAGACTACGAGCCGCTACCAGGGTCCCGCCCCCGACAGTCGGAATATGCCTCGATGTCGGTGCCCACGCAGATGGTGGTCGGGCAGCTTTATGCAGTCAGTGTCACTTACAAGAACATTGGCAAGGACACATGGACGAATGAACAAAATTTCAGGCTGGGCTCGTGGTATCCCCCTGACAATCTGACCTGGGGTACTTCCCGGGCCAACCTGCCGGGGCCCGTCGCACCCAACGAGACGGTGACTATCCCCTTTGCCGTGCGGGCCCCTACACAGCCCGGTCAGCACAGGTTCCAGTGGCGGATGGTGCAGGATGGGGTGGAGTGGTTCGGCGGTGAAACGCCCGCGCCGATGGTCAATGTCGTTGCGTCCAACGTTACGGGCTACATCGACGGAATCTCTGGAGCCCACCTGGTGGGATGGGCCTGCTCGACGGGAATCGAAACTCCGATTGACGTCCATCTCTATGTGGGGGGCGCTGCTGGGCAAGGGGTTGGTGTCTCCTCGACCCGAGCAGATCTGCCTGCCGGTGCCGGTGTAGCGTCTGCTTGCGGGACGCAGGGTGATGCACACGGTTTCCGCATTCCCATTGATGGCGGGCTGATCGCAGCGCATCAGGGGAAGCCGATCCATGTGCACGGCATTTCGCCCGTTGGAGCAGCCAACTACGCGATAGTGCAGTCAGGCGTATTCGTGGTGCCGGCCAACCAGCAGCCCGTCGTAGCGCTGGTATCTCCGGCGCATGGCGCCGTGTACTCAGAAGGCACGGTTATTCGTCTCTCTGCAACGGCCAGCGATGCGGACGACGGCGTTGCATCGGTGAGCTTCGTCGTGGACGGCGCCACGATCGGCGTGACGTCCCCGCCCAATCACTTCGTTGACTGGGTGGCATCACCGGGCAGCCATACGGTGCAGGCATCTGTACGCGATACGCGTGGAGCCGTGGCGTTGAGCGACTCCAGGACCGTACATGCATCAAAGGTCTCAGGTGCAATCACGGGTCTGCGGGACGGTAATATCGTCGGCTGGGCCTGCTCGACGCATGTGCCTGGGCCGATCAAAGTGCGTGTGTTCATTGGAGGGCCTGAGGGCGCAGGACTGTCTGCTGGAGAGTATCTCGCCGACCGGGCAAGTCCGGCTGAAAGGGCGGCCCAGTGCGCAACAGGGAGCGCGCATGACTTCCTGATCACTCCTTCGGCTGAGGTTCTGCAGGCTGGCTTGGGAAAGGCCATTCACGCTTATGGTGTTTCCGCGCTGACCGGACAGCCGGTTGCGCTCAACGGCTCGGGGCATCACGCACTTTCAGCGAACCAAGCGCCAGTCGTCCGCATTACCGCCCCGCAAGCGACGACTGCGCTGACCTCCCCTGCGACCACGCTCTTCAGTGCCTCGGCGAGCGACGCCGACGGCGTTGTCAGTGATGTCAGGCTTTACCGGGACGGAGTGCTTGTCGCGGAATTGTCCTCGGCTCCCTATCAGGTGCAGCTGACTGGGCTGGGCGAAGGGCCGCACACGCTGCGCGCCGTTGCCCGCGACTCCAGTGGAGCATCGGGTAGCGACGAGATCACGATCAGCGTGAGCGCGCCGCAGTCACCCGCCAGTGCGGTCCGGCGATACGTGTATGACGCCCAGCAGCGACTATGCAAGGTGATCGAGCCGGAAACCGGTGCGACCGTGATGGAGTATGACGGAGCTGGCAATCTGACCTGGTCTGCTGCGGGCATCGCACTGCCGGATGCCGGGCGCTGTGATCGCGAATCGGCCTGGTCTTCTGGACGTCGGGTCGATCGCGTCTACGATGCGCGAAATCGCCTTGTGGAACTGCGCTTTCCCGACGGCAGGGGCAATCAGCGCTGGGAGTACACGCCGGACGGGCTTCCCTTGAAGGTGATCACCAGCAACGATGGGCAGAACGCCGCGGTCGTCAACAGCTATCGATACTCACCAAGCCGGCAGCTCATATGGGAAGAGTCGACCCTCGATGGCGGCAGCCCGCTTTCAATAGGCTATGGCTACGATAGAAATGGGAACCTGTCCAGCGAGACGCGACCAGGAGGGCTGATACTGAGCTATGAGCCCGACGCCCTCGGCCAGCCCAGACGAATCTCTGACAGTGCTGGAGCGCTCTATGCCGAGAACATCGCCTGGCATCCCAATGGCGCGCTCGCTGGCATGCGCTATGGCAATGGCATCGAGCATCAGGGCGTGCTCAATGCGCGGATGCTTCCGTCGCAATTAAAGGATGGCACTGCCAGCGAGCTTCTGTATCAGTACGGCGCCAATGGTGATGTTTCGGCAATCATCGATCGGCAGCAGGGAACTGCGCATGACATCCGCATGGGTTACGACGGCCAGGGCAGGCTGACGCTTGCGCAGTCGACTTCCTTCGGGGGCGATGGCGCATTCCGCTACACCTATGACGTGCAGGACAATCTACTGAGCGTGCAGCTGGGTGGCGTGCGCAGCCAGCAGTTCTGGTACGACGGGCGCAACCAGCTGACCAATGTCCGCGATGATGCTGGCGCGACGGTGACCGGATTGGCCTGGGATGTTCAAGGCAATCTCTTGCTGCGCAACGGACGCAAGTACGACTTCGACTTTGGCAACAGGCTGCGCGAAGTGCAGGAAGCGGAGCGCTATGCCTACGATGCCTATGGGCGGCGTGCCGTGGCGTACGATGCCCAGGGGCAACGCCTGCGCGCGCTGTATTCGTTGGCCGGGAAGGTGGTGCATGAAGATCGGCGAGGGAAGGGCGCCTCGGAGTACATCTATGTAGGTGGTCGACTGCTGGCCACCCGCGGCCCGACAGGGGTTACCTGGACGCATGTGGATGCGCTGGGCAGCCCGGTCGCTGTCACGGATGGCACAGGCAGTGTTGTCGAGCGCCGCCGGTTTGAGCCGTACGGTGCCGAGCTGGGCGGGCAGGTCAAGGATGGGCCGGGCTACACCGGACATGTGAGCGATTCGGCCACAGGGCTGAGTTACATGCAGCAGAGGTACATGGATCCGCAGTTGGGTGTGTTCCTGTCTGTGGATCCGGTGACGGCGTATGAGCAGCCTGTTGGGCAGTTCAACCGGTATCGGTATGCGAACGGGAATCCGTACAAGTTCACGGATCCCGACGGACGGATGAGTCGTAAGGATATTGACGCGGCAAACGAATCTTTCCTCCTGGAAAAAAGTAAGAGGCCTGTCGATCGCTTTGTCGACATGGTCGCTTCGACGATTCAGGATGCAAGGGACGATATTAAGGAGATTTCTTCGGCGGCCCATTCCAATGCTGGGGAAGTTCCGATTGCGGCAGTGATCAGCATTGCGTCAATGGCAACTCCGGTTGGCCCGGAGATCAGACCGGCTGTTGCCGAGGTGAGAAGCCTCATCGCGACTCATGGGAGGACCATGAGCAATAAAGCCCTGGGTCGCCTTGTGAAAAGTATAAGAAGCGATGGGGCTGTGAGAGAGCCTCTGGTTGTCACACGACATGAAGGGGCGCTTTACATTCTAGATGGTCACCATCGCGCATTGGCCGCACCGCGAGCGGGAGTGTCTGAGGTCCCCGTAAGAGAGGTTCAGTTGCCGTGGGGCGCATATAAGAGTCCGGCGGATTTGGTGTATTCTCCGGGTCTTGGATACTGATATGGGTGTGAAGATCTGTCATATGGAGATGTTCATGGGAAGGTCTCATAATTTATATTTGACGGGGTTTCGTGTGAATTCAGTTGATCGTGTTGTCGCGGCCTTGGTTTCTGCAAGAAATTTTCTCCTTGTCGGGGGGCGGGCTCGCGATGCTCTAGCTGCTCTGAGTGGGGTTTCGGGAGACATCGAGGCCATTGATGTGATTCCCGCAAGGGCGTTGATTGAGTTTGCAATTGACGCTGCTGTTGCTAGTGTTTCTAATAGAAATATTCGCGGGGCTGTAGTTATTTTAAATGTAGTTCACAATATTCCTTTGAGTGTCGAGAGGCTTAGAAGTTGGGACTTTGATTATTTTTTGTCCGTTGAGGTTTCAGAACTTTTGGATAATTATTCGCTTCTTGATCATGCGGAAGTGATGGTCCTTGCGCTATTTCGTGCTGCTGTAGATATCCGTGGATTTGGCGCATTTGGCTCTGAGAGTCTTGGGCTCGCTCCTCGCGAGTAGTGTTTATCTGGCCAGTTGTTAGCCGCTTTGTTTGCTCGTGTGGCCTGTTCGCTGGGTTCGTAATAAGTAGGGCGCAGGTTCGACTCCGGTTTCCGGAGCCGGTTTTAGAGAAGCTCCGGCCCACGTCGGGGCTCTTTGTTTGTGGCCGGTGCTGGAACTCATTGATTGGTGAGGGTTTTGACTCGAGTCATTGCGTGCATCAGTTCAATTGCAGCCAACTGTGGATCGTGCTTAGCCGTACTGATCAATTGCAGCGGCTGCGAGCACCTTGGCCTCAGGCTCGCTTAGGGTTCGTGAGGACCTAGGCCATTGGCTCCGTCCATCACTAGCTCCTCTGCTTTTGAAAGAGCCGCGCAGCTATGACCGTGCTGACCGCTCGTTGCGCGCTGTAGCAAGCGGCTGGAGTAGCTGGATAGTGACGGTTCGTGATCTGGCTAAATGCGCTATCGCTTGCTCGCTGAGTTCTGCGGTTGCCCGTGGACAATTACTATTTCGGACGCAGGACGGTTAGCTTTAAGCCGGGCAGGCCTAGCCTGACTCAGCTCGGGCACCTTCCGAGAGGTTAGATTGCCGGTGTTAATCACAATGTAGAACGCTTGGGCTGTTACCTCAGCACGTTTGTAAGCTTCAAGTTACTTTGTATCGAAACGGAAATCTTTCCAGCGAGACACGACCAGGAGGGCTGATACTGAGCTATGAGCCCGACGCCCTTGGCAAGCCCAGACGAATCTCTGACAGTGCTGGAGCGCTCTATGCCGAGAACATCGCCTGGCATCCCAATGGCGCGCTCGCTGGCATGCGCTATGGCAATGGCATCGAGCATCAGGGCGTGCTCAATGCGCGGATGCTTCCGTCGCAATTAAAGGATGGCACTGCCAGCGAGCTTCTGTAT
Source organism: Stenotrophomonas sp. AS1 (assembly GCF_048957655.1). Taxonomy (NCBI): domain Bacteria; kingdom Pseudomonadati; phylum Pseudomonadota; class Gammaproteobacteria; order Lysobacterales; family Lysobacteraceae; genus Stenotrophomonas; species Stenotrophomonas sp. AS1. The sequence goes on from NZ_JARVXM010000010.1 coordinate 77,474, forward strand.
CAGTACGGCGCCAATGGTGATGTTTCGGCAATTATCGATCGGCAGCAGGGAACTGCGCATGACATCCGCATGGGTTACGACGGCCAGGGCAGGCTGACGCTTGCGCAGTCGACTTCCTTCGGGGGCGATGGCGCATTCCGCTACACCTATGACGTGCAGGACAATCTACTGAGCGTGCAGCTGGGTGGCGTGCGCAGCCAGCAGTTCTGGTACGACGGGCGCAACCAGCTGACCAATGTCCGCGATGATGCTGGCGCGACGGTGACCGGATTGGCCTGGGATGTTCAAGGCAATCTCTTGCTGCGCAACGGACGCAAGTACGACTTCGACTTTGGCAACAGGCTGCGCGAAGTGCAGGAAGCGGAGCGCTATGCCTACGATGCCTATGGGCGGCGTGCCGTGGCGTACGATGCCCAGGGGCAACGCCTGCGCGCGCTGTATTCGTTGGCCGGGAAGGTGGTGCATGAAGATCGGCGAGGGAAGGGCGCCTCGGAGTACATCTATGTAGGTGGTCGACTGCTGGCCACCCGCGGCCCGACAGGGGTTACCTGGACGCATGTGGATGCGCTGGGCAGCCCGGTCGCTGTCACGGATGGCACAGGCAGTGTTGTCGAGCGCCGCCGGTTTGAGCCGTACGGTGCCGAGCTGGGCGGGCAGGTCAAGGATGGGCCGGGCTACACCGGACATGTGAGCGATTCGGCCACAGGGCTGAGTTACATGCAGCAGAGGTACATGGATCCGCAGTTGGGTGTGTTCCTGTCTGTGGATCCGGTGACGGCGTATGAGCAGCCTGTTGGGCAGTTCAACCGGTATCGGTATGCGAACGGGAATCCGTACAAGTTCACGGATCCCGACGGCAGACAGGCAGTCCCTGGCCAGCCGCTTGTCTTCTACCAGACAACTACGCGTACGACGACCGGCAGTGGGGCGGTCGATGTTGTGAGGACGAATGTTTCCAATTATGGAATCGTCCATGGAACACGGACGGAAGTTCGTGGAACTGTCACCCTTCCGCCTCAGAAGTCATTGGGTGGTGCGCCAGCCAATCCCGGATCTGAAGTGACGACCAAATTGCTCAACTTCAGTGATAAATCCGGCAAGAATGTCGAAGTTACTAGTGGCCAAAGAACGGTGGAGCAAAACCGAACGGTGGGTGGCGCGAGTCGGAGCCAGCACCTACAGGACAACGCGGCAGACATACGGATAAATGGGAGCACAGCTAAGCAGACCGCTGATGCGGCCCATGGTTCCGGCGAATTCAACCGGGTCAATCAATATACTGATGGCCGCGGCGTTCATGTGGATCTTAAGCAGGATGGAACGCAGGGACGTTTCACTGACTGGAAACCCAAAAAATGAAGATCATCTCCGGCGGAGCTTGGCTCATGATGCTAGTGGCATGCAGCCCTGCTCCCTCCGACGTAAGGGATCTGGCCAAGCAGACGCCTACTGAAGCTGTCCCCTTGGTGGCAGGCATTGATGCCAGCAGTGGCTCCCTTGCGGGCCTGCGTATTGGGATGACCAAGGACCAGCTTTTCGCAGCCGGCAATCCCATCATTGAACGTTCGGTTATGCAGGAAGGAGACGAATACATAGTCATGGATGTCTCGTTACCCGACGGTCTGGTTGTCGAATGCTGGTTCGACCAAGGCAGGATAGAGAAGCTGCGGACCATCTCCGAGGGATTGTTAGATGAGAAGGGAGTTGGTGTTGGCTCCACGTTGGTGGCGCTGAAGGCTGCCTATCCGGACGGTCGTCTTGTCACGGGAAATGAAGACGGCAGGCGCTATGCGAACTTCGTCAACCGCTCCAGAGTGGTCTTCGAGATGGACATGGCTGGGCTTCCACAAGCGTGTTTCCACGATGAAAGCAAGGAATGCGAGGTGCATCCGAACTTGCGTGTGCATGGCGTTGTCCTGTATTCCGGTCCAAGCACGTAGGGCAGGTGTTCCAGGCAAGTCTGGTGACTGGATTGGCCTGGGATGTTCAGGGCAATCTCCAGCTACGCAATGGGCGGAAGTCCGACTTCAACTTTGGCAATAGGCTGCGTGAAGTGAAGGAGGAGGCGGAGCGCTAGGCCTACGATTCCTATAGGCGGAGTGCGGTGGCGCACGATGCCCAGGGGCAACGCCTGCGCGCGATGTATTCGTTGGCCGGAAAGGTGGTGCACGAAGAGCGACGAGGAAAGGGCGCCTCGGAGTACATCTATGTAGGTGGTCGACTGCTGGCGACCCGCAGCCCGACAGGTGTTACCTGGACGCATGTGGATGCGCCGGGCAGCCCGGTCGCTGTCAAAAAGCCCCGGCCTTGGCCGGGGCTTTTTGTTTGTGGCGAAGCTGCCAGTCACCTCACTCCGCACCACTCCCCGCCGGATGCGACGACCGCCGCCGGAACTTCCGCGACAGCCAATCCCCCGCATCATCCACCACGGTGAAGGCCGCCGGAATCACGATCAGGCTCAGCAGCGTGGAGGTGATCAAGCCACCGATCACGGCGATCGCCATCGGTGCACGGAAGCTGGAATCGCCGGCAAAGCCCAGCGCGATCGGCATCATGCCTGCGCCCATCGCCAGCGTGGTCATGATGATCGGCTGTGCACGCTTGCGGCAGGCATCGATCAACGCGTCGTGCTGGCTCATGCCGTGTTCGTCTTCGGCCATCACCGCGTAATCCACCAGCAGGATGGAGTTCTTGGTGGCGATGCCGATCAGCATCAGCAGCCCGATCAGCGCCGGCAGCGAGAGCATGTTCTGGGTGATCAGCAGCGCGCCGAACGCGCCACCGGCACACAGCGGCACCGCGGCGAGGATGGTGATCGGCATCAGGGCGTGGTTGAACAGCAGCAACAGCACCATGTAGATGCAGATCAACCCGGCCGCCATGGCCAGCATGAAACCGATGAACAGCTCGACGAACACTTCCGCATCGCCGGTGTTGAGGAAGGTGACGCCCGGCGGCAACTGCTTGACGCCCGGCAGGGCCTGCACTTCGGTCATCACATCGCCCAGTGGGCGGCCGTTGAGTTCGGCGGTGAGGGTCACGTTGCGCTGGCGCTGGTAGCGTGAGATCTGCGAAGGGCCACTGCCTTGCTGGATGTCAGCCACGGCCGCCAGCGGTACCGGGCCATTGCGGCCGGGCACGCGCAGCTGGCTGATCAGGCCCGGGTTGGCGAGCGTGGCTTCGGCGAAGCCGACCCGGATCGGCACCTGGCGGTCGGGCAGGTTGAGCTTGGCCAGGCGCTGTTCGTAATCGCCAGCCGTGGCGATGCGGGCGGCCTCGGCGATATCGGCCGTCGCCACGCCCAGGTCGGCAGCGCGGGCGGGGTTCGGCACGATCTGGAGTTCCGGGCGCAGCAGCGAGGCCGTGGAGGTGACGCTGCCCAGGCCCTGGATACCGCGCAGGTCGCGCTCCAGCGCAGTGGCGGCATCCTGCAGGCGTTGCGGGTCGTCACCGGAGAGCACCAGCTGCAGCAGGTTGCCGGGCTCGGAGCTGACATAGCTGACCCGCACGCCGGGGAGGTCGGCCAGGCGCTCGCGGGCCTCACGCTCCAGCACGCGCTGGTCGCGGTCCCGTCCGTCGGCGCTGCCCCAGTCCAGCACCAGGGTGGCCTTGCGCGGTTCGCCGATGCCGGTCGCACCGGGGTCGCCCAGGTCCAGCACGCTGCCGACGGCGGTGTAGACCTGCTTGAGTTCGGGCATGTCCTTGAGCAGGCCTCTCGCGCGTTCGGCGACCGCCACGGTCTCCTGCAGGCGGGTACCCGGCGGCAGTTCGAGGTTGAGGTTGCTGCGGCCCAGATCGGACTGTGGAATGAAGGTAGCCGGGATAAACGGCACCAGCGCCAGCGAGGCCACGAACAGGCCGGTGGCGATCCACAGGGTGCGGCCACGATGGCGCAGCGCGGCGTCCACCCAGCCCAGGTACCACGTCATCAGCTTGGATTCCGGCTTCTCCTCGCCATGTGGCTTGAGCAGGTAGGCGGCCATCATCGGGGTGAGCAGGCGGGCCACCAGCAAAGAGAACAGCACGGCGGTGGCGGCGGTCCAGCCGAATTCGCGGAAGAACTTGCCCGCGATGCCCGGCATGAAGGCGACCGGCACGAACACGGCAGCCAGGGTCAGCGAGGTGGCGATTACCGCGTTGCCGATCTCGCCGGCGGCCTCGCGCGCGGCTTCCAGCGGCGGCTTGCCCATGCGCAGGTGGCGCACGATGTTCTCGATCTCCACGATCGCATCGTCCACCAGGATGCCGACCACGACGGAGAGCGCCAGCAGCGTGATGATGTTGAGGGTGAAGCCGAAGAAGTACATCACCGCGAACGTCGGGATGATCGACAGCGGCAGCGCCAGCGCCGACACCCACGTCGCCCGCCAATCGCGCAGGAACAGCCACACCACCAGCAGGGCCAGCAGCGCGCCCTCCCAGAGCATGGTCATCGAGGAATCGTAGGAGCGGTGGGTCTCGTCGATCGCCGTGGTGACCAAGCGGAAGTCGATGCCCGGATGCTCGGCCTTGATCTTGTCCAGCGCGTCATGCACGCCGGCCTCCACCTTGACCTCGCTGGAGCCGCGCGTACGCGACATCGAGAAGGCCACCACGCCCTTGCCATCCAGCAGGGCGGCCTCGGTGGGGTCAGCGGCGCCGTCGGTCACGGTGGCCAGCGTGGAGAGCCGCACCGCGCGCCCGTCCGGCAGGGCGATGGAGTAGTCACGCAACGCCTGTGCGTCACCGACAGTACCCAGCGTGCGGATGGTCTGCTGCGCGCCTTCAACCTCGGTCTTGCCGCCGGCACGCTCGACCTGGATGCGGGCCAATTGTTGGGAGACGTCGCCGGCGGTGATGCCCATCGCGATCAGCGCATTGGGATCCAGATCCACCCGGACCTGTCGCTGCACGCCGCCCACGCGGGTGACGCGCGCGACACCGGGCACGCCGTACATCGCACGCGAGATATCACGGTCGACGAACCAGCTGGCCTCATCGGTGGTCATGTGCGGGGCGACCAGCGCATAGGTCATCAGCGAACCGCCGATGTCGACCTTGGAGATCACCGGTTCCTGGATGTCCTGCGGCAGATCGGTGCGGATGCGGGTGACCGCGTCGCGGGTGTCGTCCAGCGCGGTGGCCAGATCGGCTTCCAGCTGGAACTCGATGGTGGTGGTGCTGACGCCTTCGCTGACCGAAGACATCACGCGCTTGACGTTGTTGACCGTCGCCACCGAGTCTTCGACCTTGCGGGTCACCTCGGCCTCCAGCTGGCTGGGCGAGGCGCCGGGCTGGGTGACGGTGACGGTGGTCATCGGGAAGGCGATGTCCGGGAAGCGCGCCACCGGCAACTGATGGAAACCCCACAGGCCGGCCACGCACAGCACGAAGAAGATCAGCAGCGCAGGCAACGGGCGTTTGATCGCCCAGGCGGAGATGTTCATCGTGCGGCGGCCTTGGTCGCAGCGACCACACGCACGCGGTCGCCCTCACCGAGGAAGCCGGCGCCATCCACCACGACCTGGTCACCGGCCTTCAGGCCTTCAAGGATCGCAGTGCGGCCCTGCACGGCCTGGCCGGTGCTGACGCGGTGGCGGGTGGCCTGCTGCTTGTCGTTCACGGTGAACACATAGTTGTGGCCGTCGCGCTGCACGATCGCCGCGGTCGGGATGGTCAGCACCGGGCCGTCGCCGGTGACGATGCGGCCATCCACGTAGATGCCCTGCTTGAGTGGGCCGGGGGCTGGCAGGTCGGCATAGATCGTGCCGGTGCGGGTCTGTCCATCGACACCCGGGGTGACCGCGCGGATGCGGCCACTGACCACCTGGCCCGCATACGGCAGCTCAACCGTGTTGCCGACGGCGACATCGGCCAGCTGGTTTTCCGGCAGCTCCGCACGCCACTCCAGGCGGCCATCGCGGATCAGGCGCAGCAGCTCGGTACCGGCGGAGACCACCTGGCCCGGCTGCACCAGGCGCTTGGAAATCAGGCCGTCGGCGGGTGCGCGCAGGTCGGCGAAATCGCGGCGCAGCTTGGCCGCGTCGCGCGCGGCACGTGCGGTGGAGGTCTGCGCTTCGGCATTGATGCGTGAGGCGCGCAGCTCATCCAGGCTGCTTTCGCTGATCAGTTGCTGGGCGGCCAGCTTGGCGCTGCGCTCGTAGTTCATGCGGGCCAGTTCCTGGGAGGCCTGCGCCTGTCGCAACGAGGCGTCGGCCTGCGCCAGCTCGCTGTCCAGGGTGCGGTGGTCCACCTGCAGCAGCACCTGGCCCTGCTTGACCCATTGCCCCACGTCCACCAGCAACGCGGTCACGCGCTGGCCGCTGATTTCCACGCCGAGCTGCATTTCTTCATAGGCGGTGACCGGCCCGGAAACCAGCACCGTGCGGGCCATGGTCTGCTGCTGCGCGGGCGCCAGCGAGACCGGCAGCGCGGAGCTGGCGGCCGTGGCGTCGGCCGAGGCCTTGTCGTCCTTGCCGCCGCAGGCGGACAGCAGCGCGACAGCCAGGATCAGGGAAAAACTGCGGAGGTAGGGTGCACGCATCGAGAGGCTTTCCGGGTCGGAACAGCGGGAAAAGAAAGGAATCGGGAAATCAGGATTCGCGCGACAGGCGTTGTTCGATGCCATCGAGCATCAGGCCCAGCCCCTGCTCGAAGCGGGCGTCGAAATCGACCTCGCTCCATGCATCACGGGCCTGCCAGCAATGGGGGAAGCGCGCCTCGGCCAGCGCCATGAAGGCCTCACCCAGCGCTTCCATGCTGCCGTCGCCGGGCCAGGACTGCTCCTCGATCACGAAGCCCATCGTGTAGTACACCAGGTCCATCGCCGCGGTCGCGGCAAAGCGTGCCGGCGCGCCGGCGCCCATCAGCGCGGCGATGCTGGCCTCACCTACCCGCAGCACGTTCTCGGTGGCCAGGAAGGTGCCCGCATACACCCGCGCACCATCGCGGCGCGCTTTAAACGCCAGGCGGAACTCACGCCCGATCTGCAGCAGCGTCTGCCGCCATGGCTGTCCGTCGGGAATCACGCGAGCCACGTCGCAGATCATGGCGTCGGCCATGGCGTCGATCAGCGCCTGTTTGCTCTTGAAGTGCCAGTACAACGACGGCGCCCGGATGCCCAGCGAGCAGGCCACTTTGCGCAGGGTAATGCCCTCCAGGCCGGCCTCGTCGAGGATCCGGAAGGCCGCCTTGACGATGTCTTCCCGCGCGATGGGTTGGCGCACTGTGTTCTGGCCTAACGTTGTTAGGGGGCGAATCTAACAGTGTTAGGTTCGCGCCGACAAGTGCCCGTGCACAGATCTCCAATGGGCCCGCGGGACGTGGCTGATGGGTTCAGGCGCGCCCAGGGAGGGGGCCGGGGCCCCAAGCGCCCGGTTGGCTCAGGGGTCGATCAGGTCAGGCTCCAGGACCGCCATCCGGACCCGGTTGCGCCCGCTGGTCTTGGCGTCATACAGCGCCTCATCCGCCCGGGCGATCAGCGCCTCCAGCAGCCGCTGGTCGCGACCTGGCAACGCCTCGCCGATCGCGCCCCCGACGCTGACGGAGACGGCAACGCGCTCGCTGCCCACGAGGATCGGCTCAGCGGCCACCGCACTGCGCAGTCGCTCGGCGGCGGCGGGAATCTCATCGACGGGCGACGCCGCCAGCAGGGCGATGAACTCTTCGCCGCCGAAGCGGGCGAACAGATCGCGCTCCCGCAGGGCGTCGCGGCAGCGCTTGGCGACTACTTTGAGGACTTCATCGCCGACCGGATGGCCGTAGGTATCGTTGATCTTCTTGAAGTGGTCCACGTCCACCATCAGCACAGCCACCGCACGGCCGTTGGCTTCGCGGGCGGCGATGATCTGGGCCGAGCATTCTTCGAAATGACGGCGGTTGGGGACGCCGGTCAACGGGTCCGAGGACGCCAGGCGGCGCAGCTCGGCGGCCATCAGCAGGTCCGCGGTGACATCGGTGAACAGCCAGATGCGCCCGTGTGCGCCGTTGCCGCGTACCGGATGGGTGTCCACTTCGAAGGTGCGTTCGCCCAGGGTCCAGTTCTGCTTGGCGGCGAACTGATCGTTGTTCATCTGAGCGCTGTAGGCCAGTTCCAGCTCGGCGTGGTTGTCGCAGCGTTGGCGCAGGGCGCGCATCGGGCCGGCCAGATCCGCCGCCCGGTGATTGCCAGCCGTGCAGCCCAGCAGCTCCGCGGCGTGCTCGTTGACCGCCGCGCCGACGCCATCCCCGTCGATCAGCACGATGCCCGCCGGCACGCTTTCAAACAGGTCCAGGAACTGATTGCGGACGATCGTGCCGCGCGCGGCTTCGCGCCGTGCGGACAGCAGTCGGGCCACGCTCGTGGCCAGCAGTGGCACCTGTGCCGTCAAGGTTGCAGGGGCAGGGACGCTCCGCCAGAGCAGCAGCAGGCCACTCAGCGGCGCGCCGTGGGAGGGGGCCGGAACGTACAGCAGGCGGGCGGGACGGCCTTCCAGGGCATGGATGATCGCCGTCGGCAGCCGGAAGTCCGCTGCGTCCATGGCCTCGCCGCTCCAGCGCGCCTCGAGGATGCCGCTGCGCGCCAGGTTGAAGCTCGACGAGGGCAGTGCCGGGGCCGAGACAGCCCAGGTCGCCCTCCCGCCGGCGTCCACCTCCACTGCCATCACCAGGTCGGCGTGGGAGGCGAGACGGGCGAACTGGCACAGCGCGGCAAGCGCTTCACTGTCGGAGGTCGTCACCGCGTGGGGCCTGCCAAACGCTGTTCGAGAATGCGCATGACGTCATCGGGTGCCGTCATGTGCGGGAGGTGACCGGAAGCATCGATCACATCCAGGGTGGCGCCATCGATCGCGTTGGCCAGCCACTGGCCGACGGCGACCGGTACCGCCACGTCGTGCGCGGTCTGGATCAGGTGGACCGGCGTGGAAACCCGCGCAGCCAGGCTGCGCAGATCTGAGGTGAAGATCGTGCGCGAGGTATTGAGCGCGATGTCCGGGCGCATCTGGAACAGGGTGTTGGAGAAATCGGCAACGACCGCGCTGTCTTCCACGCCGACGACCATCGGGGCGAAGCCGGCGATCCAGGCCTGGTAGTTGGCGCGCATGCTCTCGAACAGTTGCTCCAGGTCCTGCGGTTTGAAACCGCCGGTGTAGCCGTCATCGTCGAGATAACGCGGCGACGCACCGATGATGACCAGCCGCTCGAACAGCTCCGGCCGTGCCACCGCAGCGGCCGCGCCGATCATGCCGCTCATCGAATGGCCGACGTAGGTGCAGTTGTGCACGTCGAGCTCATCCAGGATGTCGAGCAGATCGTCGGCGTAGCCGAACAGCGAACCATGACGTTCGAAATCGTAAGTCTGCGCACCTTGCGGGCCACAGCCGGCAAGATCGAAGGAGATCACGTCATAGCGCGCTTCAAACCACGGGCGCAATGCATTCCATGCGGTCTGATCGGTACCAAAGCCGTGTGACAGGATCGCGACCGCCTTGCCCTCACCACTACGGCGCCCGTTGAACCGCTCGAAACTTTCCACGCACATCCACCCATGGCGTCTTGCAAGGGCCGAATACTAGGTCACGGGCGCGCGTGGGTCCAACGCGTGGCCATGGCGAATACCAGTTGCCGCAGATAGCCGCCGATGAAACTGGCGATGGCACCGGCGAGGGTACCCAGCAGCAAACGCAGGGTGATGCGCGCGATACGACGGGCATGCAGCCGCACCCATGGCAGCAGTGCCATCGCCTGCGCACCCATGAGCAGGACCAGTACATCCAGACCCAGCGCATCCACCACGGGCAGCAAGGGCGCCAGCAATGGATTGCAGGCCATCACGATCACGGCCGCGCACGTGAGCACGAACAGGCCGCGCCGGGCCATCGGCGTGGCGGTCCAGCGGAGAAGGCGGGCAGTCAGGGACACGGCAGGCTCCAGGCAGTTGGCCGGAGTGTACTGCGGTATCGTGATGCTCGAACTCCCGGGGATCGCCTCATGAAGATCGCAGTATTCAGCGCCCGCCCGTACGACCAGCAGTTTCTCGATGAGGCCAAGCAACGCCGCGGGGCAGGGACGTCCTTCGAGTTCCTGTATTTCGATGCCGCACTGGAGGTACATACCGCGGCACTGGCGCAGGACTGCGAGGCGGTCTGTGTGTTCGTGAACGACCGGTTGGACGCCCCGGTACTGCAGGCGCTGCATGCACAGGGGGTGCGCGCGATCCTGCTGCGCTGTGCGGGCTTCAACAATGTCGACCTGGCCGCGGCGGAGCAGTTGGGCCTGTTCGTGGCACGCGTGCCGGCTTACTCCCCCGAAGCCGTGGCAGAGCATGCCCTGGCCATGGTGATGACGCTCAACCGGCAGACCCACCGCGCCTACAACCGGGTGCGCGAGGGCAACTTCATGCTCGATGGGTTGCTCGGCCGCACCCTGCACGGCAAGACCGTGGGCATCGTCGGCACCGGCCAGATCGGCCTGGCCACCGCCCGCATCTTCAAGGGCATGGGCTGTACCGTGCTGGGCCACGATCCGTATCCATCGCCCGGATTCACCGCCGTTGGCGCATCGGTCGCGCTGGAGGACCTGCTGGCCCGATCAGACATCGTCTCGCTGCACTGCCCGCTGACGCCTGACACCCATCACCTGATCGACGACGCCTCACTGGCCGCAATGAAGCCCGGGGCGATGCTGGTCAATACCTCGCGCGGCGGGCTGGTGGATACCCATGCGGTGATCCGCGCGCTGAAATCGCGCCGCCTCGGCCACCTGGCCATCGATGTCTACGAGCAGGAGAGTGGGCTGTTCTTCCAGGACCGGTCCGGCGAGATCATCGACGATGACGCGTTCCAGCGCCTGATGACCTTCCCCAACGTGCTCGTGACGGGGCACCAGGGCTTCTTCACGGTCGAGGCGCTGCAGGAGATTTCCGACATCACGCTGCGCAACCTGGCGGACTTCGCCAGTGGGGCGGCGTGCGCGAATCGGGTGCGGGCGGTCTGAGCGGCGCCGCGGGTGACGTGGGGCGTCGGTACGTGTACCGTGGCCGCCCGCCGGCCGTTGCGCAGCACGCGCCGGGACACTGCAACCGGGTCCGCGCTGGCCAGCCCCGGAACTGACCCGTTCATGTCTATACAAGGGCCGGAATGTTGCCGAATCGGGTCATTGCCCGGCACTGCGACAACGTGTCGCAGCCCAAAACAGGCCTTTCCTGCGCTGGATCATTGTCAATGCCTTTCTTAAATGATGCGTGACGGCCTAAAATTGGAAGGCTGACATGATCGTCCTCCGTGCCTGTCCCCTTGGACCGGCACCACCGGCTTTGGCTGGGACGGAGGCGGGCTTGAACTGGCATTCCCTACGCAATTGGATCGACCGATGATTCCGTTGAAACCCCTTGGACGCTTCCTGCGTCCGGGCCTGCTGTTTGCGTTGTCCGTGTTCCTGACGGGCTGCAACTCGGCCATCCTCAACCCCAAGGGCCAGATCGGCCACGACGAGAAGACCCTGCTCATCACGGCGACCGTGCTGATGCTGCTGGTTGTCGTGCCGGTCATCATCATGACCCTCACCTTCGCGTGGAAGTACCGTGCGACCAATACCAAGGCCCGTTATGAGCCGAAGTGGTCGCACTCCACGGCCATCGAAGTGGTGGTCTGGTCGATCCCGTGCATGATCGTGCTGGTGCTGGCCGTGCTGACCTGGCGTTCCTCGCACGCGCTGGATCCGTACCGTCCGCTGGACTCGGACAAGAAGCCGGTGGTGATCGAAGCCATCTCGCTGGACTGGAAGTGGCTCTTCATCTATCCCGAAGAGAACATCGCCACCGTCAACGAGATCACCTTCCCGGTCGATACCCCGCTGAACTTCAAGATCACGTCCGATTCGGTGATGAATGCGTTCTTCATCCCGCACCTGGGCAGCATGATCTACTCGATGACGGCCATGGAGACCAAGCTCCACCTGATCGCAAACGAGACCGGTGAGTTCCCGGGCATGTCCTCGCACTACAGCGGCGCGGGCTTCAGCAAGATGCATTTCTCCGCGCACTCGGTGACCGAGGCGGAGTACCAGCAGTGGCTGACCAAGGTGCGTGCCCAAAGCGCGACCCTGGACAAGACCGCCTTCGCTGCGCTGGTTGCCGAGAAGAACCACGACTGGCACCCGGTGACCTATTACGGCACCACCGAGGCCGGCCTGTTCGACTGGGTCATCGCCAAGCACATGGGCGACAACCAGCACTACGGCATGAAGCACGACCACAAGGCCATGAAGCATGACGGCGCCGAAGGCGAAAGCCATGAAGGCCACGACATGCAGGCCATGAGCGGAGCCCACGACGAAGCGAAGCTGCCGGTCCATGCCGACCAGCCCGCTGCCGCGGACGCCGCACACACTGCAGACGAGCACGCCGCAGCCGGTCACGCCGGTCACGACGGCTCGGGAGAATGACCATGAATCTGTTGGGTAAACTGACCTTTGCCGACATCCCGCACGACCCGATCATCATCACCACGCTGATCGGCGCGGGGATCGGTGGCCTGCTCGTGCTGGCCCTGATCACCAAGTTCAAGCTGTGGGGCTATCTCTGGAAAGAGTGGTTCACCTCGGTAGACCACAAGAAGATCGGCGTGATGTACCTCATCGTCGCCTTCGTCATGCTGCTGCGCGGCTTCGCCGACGCGATCATGATGCGCGTCCAGCAGGCCATGGCCGCTGGCGGCAACGAGGGCGTCCTGCCTCCCCATCACTACGACCAGATCTTCACCGCCCACGGCGTGATCATGATCTTCTTCGTGGCGATGCCGCTGATCACCGGCCTGATGAACGTTGTCGTGCCGCTGCAGATCGGCGCACGCGACGTGGCCTTCCCGTTCGTCAACTCGCTCAGCTTCTGGCTGTTCGTGGCGGGCGCGGGCCTGGTGATGATCTCGCTGGGTGTCGGTGAGTTCGCGCAGACCGGCTGGCTGGCCTTCCCGCCGTTGTCAGGCAAGGAATACAGTCCAGGGGTAGGTGTCGATTACTACATCTGGGGCCTGCAGGTAGCAGGCCTGGGTACCACGCTGAGCGGCATCAACTTCTTCATTACCATCCTGAAGATGCGTACCCCCGGCATGAAGCTGATGCAGATGCCGGTGTTCACCTGGACCGCGCTGGTCACCAACGTGCTGATCATCGCCGCCTTCCCGGTGCTGACCATCACCCTGGTGCTGCTGACCCTGGACCGTTACCTGGGCACGCACTTCTTCACCAACGATGGTGGCGGCAACGCCATGCTGTACATCAACCTGATCTGGATCTGGGGTCACCCGGAAGTCTATATCCTGGTCCTGCCGGCCTTCGGCGTGTTCTCCGAGGTCATCGCCACGTTCTCGCGCAAGGCGCTGTTCGGCTACAAGGGCATGGTCTACGCCACCGCCTGCATCGGCGTGCTGTCGTTCATCGTGTGGCTGCACCACTTCTTCACCATGGGCTCGGGTGCCAACGTCAATGCCTTCTTCGGCATCACGACGATGATCATCTCGATCCCGACCGGCGTGAAGATCTTCAACTGGCTGTTCACCATGTTCCGCGGTCGCGTGCAGTTCACGACCCCGGTGCTGTGGACGATCGGCTTCATGGTCACCTTCACCATCGGCGGCATGACCGGCGTGATGCTGGCGATCCCGGCCATCGATTTCGTGCTGCACAACAGCCTGTTCCTGATCGCCCACTTCCACAACGTCATCATCGGCGGCGTGGTGTTCGGCATGTTCGCCGGCATCACCTACTGGTGGCCGAAGATGTTCGGCTTCCGCCTCAATGAAACCTGGGGCAAGCGCGCGTTCTGGTGCTGGTTCATCGGCTTCTATGTCGCGTTCATGCCGCTGTACATCCTGGGCTTCATGGGCATGACCCGCCGCATGCAGAGCTACCCGAACATGGAGTACCAGCCGCTGCTGATCATCGCCATGTGCGGTGCCTTCATCATCGGTGCCGGCATCCTGTGCCAGATCATCCAGATCGCCGTGTCGATCCGCGACCGCAAGAAGACCGCCGACTTGACCGGCGACCCGTGGGACGCGCGTACGCTGGAGTGGGAAACCTCTTCGCCGCCGTCGTTCTACAACTTCGGCTCGCTGCCGCGCGTCACCGAACTGGACGAGTTCTGGGAGCGCAAGCAGCGTGGTGAGGCGTGGGAACGCCCGGCCAAGTACACCGACATCCACATGCCGCGCAACACCGGCACCGGTGTGGTGATCGGCGCCTTCAGCCTGGTGTTCGGCTTTGCGATGATCTGGCACATCTGGTGGCTGGCCATCGTGGGTCTGGTCGGCATGATCGGCACCTTCATCTGGCGCACCTTCGACAAGGACGTGGATTACTACGTGCCGGCCGCGGAAGTGGAGCGGATCGAAAATGAGCACCGTCGCCACCTCGTGGCGCAGGGCCTGGTGAAATCGGAGCTGAAGGCATGAGCACCACTATCCCCAACACCATGAACCATGGGCACGCCGCGCACGCGGCGGCCCACGGCCATGACGACCACGAGCACCACGACACCGGCGGCAATACCGTCTTCGGTTTCTGGGTGTACCTGATGAGCGATTGCCTCATCTTCGCCACCCTGTTTGCGACCTACATCGTGCTGTCCGGCGGCACCGACGGTGGCCCCGGCCCGAAGGACCTGTTCGAACTGTCCTTCGTCGCCTGGGAAACCACGCTGCTGCTGGTCTCCTCGCTGACCTTCGGCCTGGGCATGATCGCCATGCACAAGCAGAAGGTGGGCCAGATGTATGCATGGCTGGCCCTGACCTGGCTGCTGGGCTTTGGCTTCATGTGCATGGAAGTGTGGGAGTTCAACCACCTGATCCATCAGGGCTATGGTCCGGACCACAGTGCGTTCCTGTCGGCGTTCTTCGCGCTGGTCGGTACCCACGGTCTGCACGTGAGCGCGGGTCTGCTGTGGCTGCTGATCATGTTCATCCAGATCAAGCAGAACGGCCTGACCCAGACCAACAAGACCCGCATGGCGTGCCTGAGCCTGTTCTGGCACTTCCTGGATCTGATCTGGATCGGCGTGTTCTCCGTCGTCTATCTGAATGGAGCGCTGTAATGGCCGCACATGACAATCACGCACACGATCATGGCCACGGTGCCGCCGGCGAAAGCCACGGCAGCGTCAAGTCCTACCTGATCGGCTTCCTGCTGGCCGCGGTGCTGACCATCATCCCGTTCTGGGCGGTCATGCATGGCGACCTGCCGCGCTTCACCACCGGCGTCATCATCGTCGTTGCGGCGGTGCTGCAGATCCTGGTGCACCTGGTGTTCTTCCTGCACCTGGACCGCTCCTCGGAACAGCGCTGGAACGTCAGCGCGGCGGCCTTCACCGTCGTGGTGATCGGCATCATCGTCGCCGGTTCGCTGTGGGTCATGCACAACATGAACGTGCACATGATGCACTGACGTCTTCGCGACGTTGCCACACACGGAAAGGCCGCCCTCGGGCGGCCTTTCTGTTTGGCGCGCATGACGACGCAGCAAACGTTGTTCAGGGGGGGGCGTTCCACACGCGGCCGATGGGGGAGGGTCGAGCGCTGGGCCACGCTGCGCTTGCCGGCGAATGTCCCCCGGCGGCGGCCTGCGGCCGCCACCTCCTCCTTTATTTCGCCCACAAGCGCAGCGCGGCCCAGCGTGTCCAGACTACTGGTGCCCGGCAACGGGCTGCTCTCCGCGCGTTATGCCACTTTCGCCAGCCGCATGAACTCCACGGCGTCGACCGGCCGCCCGAGGTGATAGCCCTGCAGCTGGTCGCAGCCCATGTCGCTCAGGTACTGGCGTTGACCGGCCGTTTCCACGCCCTCGGCGACGATCTGCAGCTGCAGGGACCGGCCCAATGCAATGATCGAGGAAACGATCGCCGCGTCTTCGGCGTTGTCTTCCAGGTCGTGCACGAAGGCGCGGTCGATCTTCAGCTCGGTGGCCGGCATGCGCTTGAGATACAGCAGGCTGGAGTAGCCGGTGCCGAAGTCGTCGATGGAGATGTTCACGCCCATCGCGGTCAGCCCGTGCAGGATCAGCAGGCTGGCTTCCACATCGCGCATCGCGGTGGTCTCGGTGACCTCCAGGGTCAGCCGCTTCGGGTCCAGCCCGTGTTTGTCCAGCGTGCGGCGCACAGTCTCCAGCAGCGTGCTCGACCCGAACTGCAGCGGTGAGAGGTTCACCGCCATGGTCCAGTCCGGGTGGCCGGCGTCGTGCCAGTGGCGCAGCTGCGCGCAGGCCTGGTCCAGCACCCAGTCACCGATGGAGAGGATCAGGCCGCTGCGTTCGGCGATCGGAATGAACGCGTCCGGTGACAACAGGCCCAGCTCGGGATGTTGCCAGCGCACCAGCGCCTCGGCCCCGATCGGCGATGTCCCGCTGGCCTGGAACTTGGGCTGGTAATGCAGCACCAGCTCGCCGCGGCTGACCGCCTTGCGCAGTTCCTGCAGCAGTTTCAGCTGGCGGTTCGCGCTCACGTTGAGCGACTGGGTGAAGAAGGTATAGCCGTTCCGGCCCGAATCCTTGGTGTGGTACATCGCCGCATCGGCGTGGGCCATCAGGTCGCGTTCGGTAGTGGCGTCAGCCGGGTACAGCGCGATGCCCAGGCTGGCACTGACCTGCAGTTCCAAGGCATCGATCTCGAACGGCTCGGCCACGCTGGCGATGATCCGTTCGGCGACCACGGCCGCATCTTCCGGATCCTCCACCTGGAACACGATGACGAACTCATCGCCCCCCAGTCGCGCGAAGGTGTCCTGTGCACGCAGCAGCGCGGTGATCCGCTTGCTGACCTGGATCAGCAGTTGGTCACCAAGCTGGTGACCGTAGGCATCGTTGATCGCCTTGAAGCCGTCCAGGTCGCAGAACATCACCGCGAAGCTGAACTGCCGGCGCTGCGCCTTCTCGATCGCCTGCTCGATGCGGTCCTGCAGCAGCATCCGGTTGGGCAGCTGGGTCAGCGGATCATGCAGGGCGGCCTGCATCAGCTTCTCGTTGGCCTGGGCCAGCGAATCGGCGAGCAGGCCGGTGCGGGTGCGCATCTGGCGGTCGAACACCGACGCGATCAGTGCGATCCCCAGGGTCGCCAGCGTCGTGACGATCACCAGCACCGCCAGCCACTTGGTCTCGATGCCCTCGCCATACGCCGCGCCACACATCGCGCCCTCCGGGAAGTGCGCCGCGGCCATGCCGGTGTAGTGCATGCCGACGATCGCCAGGCCCATCACCAGCGAGGCCAGCCCGCGCAGCACGAACGGGCGGCGCTGTTCCAGGCGCAGGCGGAAGGCGATCCACAGCGCCGCACCGGCCGCGCCGATGGCGATCAGGACCGAGGCGGCAAACCACAGGGGGTCGTAGTCGATGCCCGGCTGCATCTCCAGCGCGGCCATGCCCAGGTAATGCATGGCCGCGATCCCCAGGCCCATCAGCACCGCGCCGGCGCACAACCTCGACCACGGCAGCTCCGCGCGTGAGACCAGCCACAGCGCATAGGCCGAAGCCCCGACCGAGACGGCCAGCGAATACAGGGTAATGGCGAGGTCGTAGCCGACCGGGATCGGCAGGTGGAAGGCGAGCATGCCGATGAAGTGCATCGACCAGATGCCCAGCCCCATCGCACCGGCACCACCGGCCAGCCACCAGCGTGCCACCCGGCCGCGGGTGGTGGCCAGGCGGCCGGCCATGTCCAGCGCGGTGTACGAGGCGAGGATGGCAACCAGCAGCGAGAACACGACAAGACTCTGGCTGTAGGTGCCGGTCATGGAAAAGCCTGGAAAAATGGAAAGGAGGGGCAGTGGCCCGCCGGAGTATCGGCCTCGGGGCCGGAAACTTGAGCCCACCCGCCCGGCGTCTCGGTTGCTGCGACGCGGCTCGGCTATCCTGCCTGACAATTGATGATGTGGAAGTGGACATGGCCAAGCGACTCACCGCTTACGTCTGCAGCGAATGCGGCGCCGAATACAGCAAGTGGCAGGGCCAGTGCACCGAGTGCGGCGTCTGGAACACGCTGAGCGAGATCACGCTGGAAAGCGCCACGCCCACCAAGGCGTCGCCCGCGTCGCGGCGCTCCGGCTGGGCCGGCAAGGTCGATGCGCCGAAGATCATGGCGCTCAAGGACGTGCAGCAGACCGAACACCTGCGGGTGAGCACGGGCATCGGTGAGTTCGACCGCGTGCTCGGCGGTGGCCTGGTCGAAGGTGCGGTGGTGCTGGTCGGTGGCGATCCGGGCATCGGCAAGTCCACCCTGCTGTTGCAGGCCGTGGCGAAGATGGCCGCGTCGCTGCCGGTGCTGTACATCACCGGTGAGGAATCGCTGTCGCAGGTGGCAGGCCGTGCAGTGCGTCTGGACCTGCCGCTGGACAACGTCAACGCACTGGCCGAAACGCAGGTGGAGTCGATCCTCCAGCATGCCAGCGTGGCCAAGCCGCGGCTGATCGTGGCCGACTCGGTACAGACGCTGTGGACCGAATCGCTTACCGCCGCACCCGGCTCGGTCAGCCAGGTGCGCGAGAGCGCCGCACGGCTGGTGCGCTTCGCCAAGGAAACCGGCACCGCCGTGTTCCTGGTCGGTCACGTGACCAAGGAAGGCGGCATCGCCGGCCCGCGCGTGCTCGAGCACATGGTCGATGCCGTGCTGTACTTCGAAGGCGAGAGCGGCAGCCGATTCCGCCTGCTGCGCGCTTTCAAGAACCGCTTCGGCGCGGTCAACGAACTGGGCGTGTTCGCCATGGGCGAGAAGGGCCTGAAAGAGGTCTCCAATCCCTCGGCGATCTTCCTCTCCGGCGGCAGCACCCAGCAGCCGGGCAGCTGCGTGATGGTCACCCGCGAGGGCACGCGCCCGCTGCTGGTGGAGGTGCAGGCCTTGGTGGATGCCTCGCCGCTGTCCAACCCGCGCCGCGTGGCGGTGGGTCTGGAGCAGAACCGCCTGGCGATGCTGCTGGCGGTGCTGCACCGCCATGGCGGCGTGCTCGTGGGCGACCAGGACGTGTTCGTCAACGTGGTGGGCGGCATCCGCGTGCAGGAGACCGCGGCCGATCTGCCCGTGCTGCTGGCGGTGCTGTCCTCCTTGCAGGACCGGCCATTGGCAGAGAAGACGATCGCCTTCGGCGAGGTGGGCCTGTCCGGCGAGATCCGCCCGGTGCCCAACGGTGAGGATCGCCTGCGCGAGGCGGCCACGCATGGCTTCAAGCGCGCCATCGTGCCCAAGGCGAACGCGCCGAAGACCGGCAGCGTGAAGGGGATGGAAGTGATCGCGGTGGAGCGGCTGTCCGAGGCGATCGACGCGCTGTAAGCGGGGCCGGGCCGGCGTGGGTTGCCACGGGAAAGTGAGTCAGCGCTCAGCCGGCCTGTGCTAGTTTTCCCTGCTCGACGAAGGCGCCCTCCGGCGCCTTTCCGTGGCAAGGAGTAATCGTTTACATGCAGGACCCGATGTTCAGCACCCCCGCCGCCGAAATCCGCCGCGCCGGGGTCGATCTCAATGGATTGATGACGGTGCTGGGCAAGCACCTGTATTCCACCCCGATGGTGGCGCTGCGCGAACTGGTGCAGAACGCGCACGATTCAATCATCCGTCGCCGTATCGAGCAGCCCGGCAGCCCGGGTGTGTCGCGCATCGACGTGCAGGTGGACGCCGCCGCCGGCGTGCTGCGCATCACCGATACCGGTGCTGGCCTGACCCGGCAGGAAATCCACGATTACCTGGCCACGGTTGGTGTGGGTTACACCCGGGGGCTGCGCCAGGATGGGGAGGACAATGACGGCCTGATCGGCATGTTCGGCCTGGGGTTCCTGTCGGCCTTCGTGCTGGCACGGCGCGTCAGCGTGCGCACCACTTCCTACCAGGCACCGGAACTGGGCCACCTGTACGTGTCCAGCAACGCCGAGCAGTACACCGTCAGCGACGTGCCGGCGCGCGCGATCGGCACCGAGGTCGAGCTGGAGCTGCATCCAGACTTCCTGCCGCTGGCCAACGAAGCGCGCCTGCACGAGGTGTTGGGCCGCTACTGCACGCTGCTGTCCGAGCCGATCTTCATCGGTGCGGCGACCGCCGCGATCAATCCCGAACCGCCGCCGTGGCGCGGGCAGGGTGACGTCGCGCTGCATCCGGTGCAGGCGCGCCGCCAGGCGCTGCAGTTCGCGGCCCGTTTCGAACACGATTTCGAGCCCATCGTGACGATGCCGCTGCAGTCCGATGGCAGCAGCGACGCCCTCGGCATGCTCTGGGTGCAGGACGGTGCCACCTATGGCACCAGCGACAACCGCAACCTGTCGGTGTTCGTGCGCGGCATGCTGCTGGACGACGATGCGCGCGACCTGCTGCCGCCGTGGGCCGGTTTCATCGGCGGGGTGATCGAATCATCGAAGCTGACCCCGACCGCCAGCCGCGAGGACCTGCAGCGCGATGACCACTATCGCGCCGTGCAGCACGCGCTGCTGGAAGCGCTGATCGATGGCCTCGCCGATGTCGCGCGGCAGCAGCCGGAAGCCTGGCGCCGCGTGCTCAGCCGCCACAACGAGGCCCTGCTGGGCGCGGCGCTGTGCGATGAGCGCCTGTTCGACCTGCTTATGGAACACGTGCGCGTGCCGACCTCGCAGGGTGACCTGCCGGCGAGCGCGCTGCCGGCGCGCGGTGCGGTGCATGTGATCCTCGACAACGGTGGTGGCTTCGAGGAAATGCTGTTCCGCGCGATGGGCGTGCCGGTCGCGCATGGTCATCGCTATGCAGTAGTGCCGTTCCTGCGGCGCTGGGCCCAGGCCAAGGGCCTGCGCCTGGTCGAGCTGGGCACCGAACAGGGCAATCGCGCCCTGTTCCGCACCGACGACAGCCTCGACGATGCGCAGCTGGCCTGGCTGCGCGAGCACCTGGGCGATGGCGAGCAGCTGCTGCCGGCGCGGTTCAGCCCCGAGGCACTCCCGGTGGTGGTGGTGCCCGACCGCGAAGCCGAACTGAAGCAGCGCCTGGAAGACGACGAGAACGACAAGCGCGTATCGATGGCCGCATTGCGACTGGCCCGCCAATTCACCGCACGCATCGAGGCACGTGCGCCGTCGCGGCTGTACCTCAACCTGGACAATCCAGCGGTGCAGGCGTTGCTGCAGGCCCAGCGCGACGGCCACCCGCAGGCCGGGGCGGCCGCGCGCCTGCTGCGCTCACTGAAGATCATCGTGTCCGCGCAGGGCCGGCCGTTGCAGCGGAGCACCGCGACGCCAGGCCCCGATCTCAACGGTGCATTTACCGATATTGCCGGTGCCCTGCAGCAGATGCTGCGCTGAGTACCGCCCCCTCTCTCATCAAGCCTTCGCTAGACAGGAGCCTCAACCCCCCATGGATATCTGGAACTGGGTCGAAAAACTGCAGGAAGACCTGCGCCTGGCAGGCCAGGCACAGAACGCCCACCTGCTCACCCGCCTTGCCGATGACGTCAGTGAACTGCAGGTCGATCGCGTCGATGCACTGCTGCCTGAAGCGCGCGCGCTGGGCAAGGCATTGGACAACCCCTGGGTCGACGTCTATGTCGGCCACTGGGCCCTGCGCAACCACGTCGGCAACCGCATGGAAGGTGAAAGCGCGCTGGGCGAGTCGGTGGCGCTGTTCGAGCGCGCACACCGCGCCGATACCCTGGACTGCCCGCAGTCGATCTGCGTCACCCAGGATCTTGCCGCCTGCTATGGCAACATCGATGGTCCGGGCTGGGTGCCCGAACGCATCGAGGTCTGCGACGAGACGCTGGGCCGCATCGACCCGAGCTGGGCTTGCTTCCAGTGCCTGAGCTGCGAGAAGGCCGACGCGCTGCTGGACGACGGCCGCGGCCAAGACGCGCTGGAGTACCTGCAGGTGCAGGCGGCGGCGATCCAGGCGCGCGGCAAGGAAGTGTTCGACAGCTTCCCTGAAATGCAGATCAAGATCCTGCTGGCCAGCGGCCGTGCGCAGGAAGCGCTGGCGCTGATCGAGACGCGCGAAGCCGAGGTGGCCGCTGCGGGCGAATACGAACCTGCCAACTGCACGGTGCCGCGCCGGCTGTCTAAGGCCTGGGCACTGGCCCAGTTGGGGCGCGATGAAGAGGCGCTGCAGCAGCTGGTGCCCTGGAGCGAGCTGACGCCGAATCACTGGCGGCTGTGGGCCAATACCGCTTCGACGCTGTGCAGCCGTGATGGCGCACGCAATACATGGGATCTGGGGACGCGCTTCAACACGATCATCGAGCACTTCGCCGCTGTCGGCGCGCATCGCCTGGTGATCGAGATCGCCGCGTTGAGCCTGGAGCTGGCCCTGCAGCGCGGTGCACGCTGGGTGGCGCAGCGCCAGCTTGGACTGGCCCGTACCCACCTGGCGCAGCTGCGGCAGGATCGTGGCGCTGCCGCGCTGGTGAGTGGATTGGCGGCGCGGATCGAGGCGCTGCCGGAGATGGCACCCTTGCCGGTGCCGGCCGATGAACTGCTGGCGTGGCTGCAGGCTCAAGGCGAACAGCACCAGTCGCGCGATCCCGAGCGTGAAGCGCAGTGGCTGCTGCAGGCGCACGCCGAGCGGCCGGACGACGGCGCACTGGCCGAAGTTGCCGCCTCGGCGTTGCATGCCTGTGGCGCGAAGACCGAAGCGCAGGCGCTGCTGTGGGACTTCGTGCGCGGCCACGCGCAGGAAGATGGCGCAGCGGCCTACACGCTGATGCGTTGGCTGGCCGAGCAGGGCGATGATGACGGCCTGCGCAGGCTGGCGGCGACCTACCGCGACAGCGTGCCGGTGTTCGCGCACTGGTGCGAGGTGCAGCGTGCCCGGCGCGCGTCCGACTGGCCGGCGCTGGAACAGGCCGCGCAGGCGTTGCTCACGCTGTCGCCAGGCTCGAACGGCGCACGCGGGACGCTTGCCCGCATGTACATGGAGACCGGCCGCTTCAGCGACGCCCAGGCCTGCTATGCGCAGCTGGTGGAGACGCTGGATGAGCCCAACGCCGCGCACTGGGACCACATGAGTGCGGCCAGCGCGGCGCGCGACTGGGAGGCGGTGCGCCGCTCGGCGGCGGCGATCGGCATGGAACTGTCCAGTCAGCAGGGCGTGGTCGAAGAGTCCTGGGGCTGGGTGATCATCCGCAGCGAAGAGGGCGGCGAGCCGATGGAGTACTACGGCCGCCGCACCGGACCGGTGACCGCGCGCATCGTCGAGAACGCACCGGCCAACCGCGCGCAGCAGGTGGGGGACTGGGTGGTGTTTGACGCCGGCCTCGTACACCCCGCGCCGGAGGACGAAGCGGAGCGCGAGCACTTCATTCCGACCTATGCGCAGGTGCACGTGCTGGAGCGGGGCGGTTTCGCACGCAGCTGGCTGGTCGACGGCGCGCACCCGGGCGAGGAGGCGTGGAACGCTCTGGTAGCAGCGGCAGAGGCACAGGGCTGGAAGGTGTGGGCGCACAGCCGGCCGGACTACACGGTGACCGATCCGGATGCGGAAGGCGGGACGCTGCCGGGCCTGCTGTTCACTATCGCCCAGCCACAGGATCACGCGCCGCTGGCACTGCATCGCTTCCTGCAGCAGGTGACGCCGGAGTGGGCGCACCCGCACTGCTGGCTGCGCCTGGCCGAGGCCTGCGACCAGGACCGTCAGCCGCATCTGGACGCGATCGAACGGTACGGGTTGTGATCAACGGATAGCGGATTGGTGCCCGCCGGCGGCCTGCCGGCCAACAGTCGGCAGCTCCCCTTGCGAGGTTCGGGCAGGTGCCGACCGTTGGTCGGCACGCCTCTATCGCGTGCGGCCGAACACCAATTCGATCACGAACTGGCTGCCGAAGAACGCCAACAGCAGCAGCGCCATCGCGGTCAGGGTCCAGTGCACCGCCTTCGCGCCGCGCCAGCCATAGCGGCGGCGGCCGATCAGCAGGGTGCCGAACACGATCCAGGACAGGATGCTGAGCACGGTCTTGTGGACCAGCTTCTGCGCCAGCAGGTCATCGACGAACAGCACGCCGGTGACCAGGGTGAGCGTCAACAGCGCAAAGCCGACCGCGATCACGCGGAACAGCAGGGCTTCCAGATCGGCCAGCGGGGGCAGGGCGCGCAGCCACGGCCGGAAATCGCGGCGGCGCAGGGCGCGCTCCTGCAGCCACAGCATGATGGCCAGCAGGGCGGCCACGCTGAGGGTGGCGTAGGCAAGCAGCGCCATCCAGGCGTGGGTGGCCAGCTGCCAGCCCAGCGGCCTGCTCGGCTCGTGGCCGTAGGCGTGATAGATCCACAACACCGCGGCGGCCATCGGGAACACCAGCACGCCAAGTGCGGCCATGCGCCCGCGCGCGGCGACCAGCGAGGTCAGCCACGCCATGCCCAGGCCGACCAGCGACAGGGCCGCGAAAAAGTGCATGTCCGGGCCGCCGCTGGTGCGCATCGCCACCAGCACGTGATAGCCGCCGTGCAGCAGCATCGCCGGGAGCGCCGGCCACAGCCAGGCCGGGGAGGTCACCGCATCATCGCGGACGACCGCGCGCACCAGCAGGCCGGTGGCGGTCAGGTACAGCAGGGTCGCGATGAGAACGATTGTCATCGTGTCAGTTTCGCATACCCCCGGGGTGCTGGCGATGCCCGGCGGGCGGCAGCTTGCGGTCGGTCCGGGAGCCGGGGCGGAACCGTTATACTGGCGGTCTCATTGTCTTTTGTTCTGAACAGGTCGCTTCCATGTTCGAGTCCCTGACCCAGCGCCTCTCCGGCACCATCGAGCGGCTGCGCGGCCGCGGTCGCCTGACCGAGGAAAACATCCGCGAGGCCACCCGCGAAGTCCGCATCGCGCTGCTCGAGGCCGATGTCGCGCTGCCCGTGGTGCAGGCGCTGGTCGAGCGCATCAAGGTGCGCGCGGTCGGCCAGGAAGTGCTCAAGTCGCTGACCCCGGGCCAGGCGCTGATCAAGGTCGTGCGCGACGAGCTGACCGCGGTCATGGGCTCGGCCGCCTCGGACCTGAACCTCAACGTGCCGGCCCCGGCGATCATCCTGATGGCCGGCCTGCAGGGTGCGGGCAAGACCACCACGGTGGGCAAGCTGGCCAAGCACCTCAAGGAAAAGCGCAAGAAGAAGGTGATGGTGGTCTCGGCCGACGTCTACCGTCCGGCCGCGATCGAGCAGCTCAAGACCCTGGCCGACCAGGTCGGCGTGCTGTTCTTCCCGTCCACTGCCGACCAGAAGCCGGAAGCGATCGTCCGCGCTGCGATCGATGACGCGCGCAAGTCGTTCGTGGATGTGCTGATCGTCGATACCGCCGGTCGCCTGGCCATCGACGAAGCGATGATGGCCGAGATCAAGGCGCTGCACGCCGCGGTCAACCCGGCCGAAACGCTGTTCGTGGTCGACGCCATGACCGGCCAGGATGCCGCCAACACCGCCAAGGCCTTCGGCGATGCGCTGCCGCTGACCGGCGTGGTGCTGACCAAGACCGACGGTGACGCCCGCGGTGGTGCCGCGCTGAGCGTGCGCTACATCACCGGCAAGCCGATCAAGTTCGTCGGTGTCAGCGAAAAGCCGGACGGCCTGGATGTGTTCCACCCGGACCGTATCGCCAGCCGCATCCTGGACATGGGCGATGTGCTGTCGCTGGTGGAGCAGGTCGAGCAGCAGGTCGACAAGGACAAGGCCCAGAAGCTGGCCGAGAAGGTCGCCAAGGGCAAGAAGTTCGATCTGAACGACATGCGTGACCAGCTCGAGCAGATGCAGAACATGGGCGGCATCGGCGGCCTGATGGACAAGCTGCCGGGCCTGGGCCAGATTCCCGAGCACCTCAAGCAGCAGGTCAGCCAGGGCAAGGAAGTGCCGCGCATGATCGCGATCATCAACTCGATGACCAAGAAAGAGCGCCGCAACCCGGGCCTGCTCAACGGCTCGCGCCGCGCCCGCATCGCGCGTGGTTCCGGCCTGACCCCGGCCGACGTCAACAAGCTCATGAAGCAGTTCCAGCAGATGGAAAAAATGATGAGCAAGATGGCCGGCGGCGGCATGAAGGGCATGATGCGCAGCATGAAAGGCATGATGGGCGCCATGGGCGGCCGCGGCGGCATGCCGTTCCGCTGAGTCCTGCGCGCATGCATTCCGGGCGGGGGCGGTGCGGCGTATGCTGGCACCGTCTCCTTCCCCAGGTGCGCCGCGCGTGAATGGTTCCCCGCTTCTCGAACGCGCCGACAGCTTCTGTCGGCGTTTTGCATTGCAGGCCCCGATCCTGCTCGCGCCGATGGCCGGCGCCTGCCCGGTGCCGCTGTCGGCGGCGCTGGCCAACGCCGGCAGCATGGGCGCGATGGGCGCGGTGCTGTCCCAGCCGCAGGACATCGTGGCGTGGATGACCGATTTCCACGCGCAGTCCGCAGGGCCGGCGCAGGTCAATGTCTGGATTCCTGATCCGCTGCCGCGGCGCGATGCCGATGCGGAAGCCGCGACACGTCGCTTCCTGGCGCAGTGGGGGCCGGAGGTGCCGGCCAGTGCGGCCGATGCAGGACCGGCCGATTTCGATGCACAGTTCGAGGCCCTGATCGAGGCGCGCCCGGCGGTGGCCTCGACCATCATGGGCCTGTTCTCCGCAGCGCAGGTGCAGCGCCTGAAAGACGTGGGCATTGCCTGGATCGCGTGCGCGACGACCCTGGCCGAAGCGCGTGCCGCACAGGCCGCCGGCGCCGACGCGGTGGTTGCGCAGGGGTTTGAAGCCGGCGGGCATCGGGGCGCGTTCGATCCCGATGCGGCCGAGCGCCAGCTGGTCGGGTTGTTCGCGCTGCTGCCGCGGCTGGCCGATCATCTGGATATTCCGGTGATCGCGGCCGGTGGCATCGCCGATGGGCGCGGCATCGCCGCGGCGCTGACGCTGGGCGCGAGTGCAGTGCAGGTGGGCACCGCGTTCCTGCGTACCCCCGAGTGTCATTTGAATCCGGCGTGGTCGCAGGCATTGGCCGAGGCCGAACCCGAAGATACCTGGCCGACCCGCGCTTTCAGTGGTCGCCTCGGCCGTGGCCTGGCGACCGCGTATGTACGTGCCGCCGCGTCTGCCGATGCGCCGCCGTCGCGCCCGTATCCGGTGCAGCGTGGCCTGACCGCACCGATGCGCGCGCAGGCAGGCCGCGACAGCAACCTCGATGCGATGCAGGCCTGGGCCGGGCAATCCGCATGGATGGCACCGGCACGCCCCGCCGCCGAGGTGCTGCAGCAGATGTGGTCCGACGCCAAGGCGTTGCTGGGATGACGCCGTACTGCAATGGCCGGCCGGCCACGGTCGATGATCTTGCCGGGGCGCTGACCAACTACGGCCATTTCACCTCGTTGCAGGTGCGCGGTGGTGCGGTGCAGGGCCTGGACCTGCATCTGCAGCGCCTGCAGGAGGGCACGGCCGAGCTGTTCGGCAGCGCACTGGATCCGCTGCAGGTGCGGGCCTGGATGCACGGCGCGCTGCAGGTCGAGGGCGTGGTCGATGCGTCGCTGCGGGTGACTGTGTTCTCGCGCCAGTTCGATTTCCGGCGGCCGCTGCAACCGGTGGCCGTCGATGTGCTGGTCGCCGTGGCGCCACCGGTCGATCTACCGGCGATATCGCGGCGGCTGCGGACGGTGCGCTATCAGCGCGAGCTGCCGCACGTGAAGCATGTCGGTACGTTCGCACTGTTCCAGCATCGTCGCGAGGCATTGCAGGCTGGCGTGGACGACGCGCTGTTCGTTGGCGACGACGGGCATATCAGCGAAGGCACCACCTGGAACATCGCCTTCGCCAGTGGTGGCACGCTGGTCTGGCCGCAGGCGCGCGCGCTGCGCGGCACCCACGAACGCCTGCTGCAGGCAGGGTGGGGCGGCGATCAGCAGGTGCGGCCGGTCGCGCTGGCGGACCTGGCCGGGTTCGACGCCGCCATCGCCTGCAATGCCGCCGGCATCTGGCCGATCGCGAGGGTCGATGGCGTCGCACTGGGGAACTCGGAAGCCCTGTGCGCCAACGCCCGGCGGGTGCTCGCCGGGACACCCTGGCAGCCCTTGTCGTCGTGAACGCTCCGATCAATGAGCCCTGTTCAGCTTTCAAGGCCTTCACAGGCTTGGAATGGCGGGAGGCCGCCGCTATAATCGCCGGCTTACCGCGCCATCCTGGCGACTGGGCAATTGAGGAAACAACACCATGGTCAAGATTCGACTGACCCGCGGCGGCGCCAAGAAGCGTCCGTTCTACCACATCATCGTGACCGACTCGCGCAGCGCCCGTGATGGCCGCAACATCGAGCGCGTCGGTTACTACAACCCGGTTGCCCAGGGTGCCGAGTCCCGCATCGTGCTGGACCTGCCGCTGGTCGACAAGTGGGTCGCCAACGGCGCCCAGATGACCGACAAGGTCCGCAACCTGTACAAGGAAGCGACCAAGGCCCAGGCCTCTGCGGCCTGATCCTGAAGGGCCGCGCCTGCCGCGGCCCATTCGGTCTATTCAGATGAAAGATACCGAGCGCCGGATCCTGCTGGGCAGGATTGTCGGCGCTTTTGGTGTGCGAGGCGAGATCAAGCTCGAGTCCTGGACCGAGCCGCGTACCGCCATTTTCCACTATCAGCCCTGGATCCTGCGGACCCCCGCCGGCCAGGAGAGCACGCTCACCGGTGCGCGCGGACGTCAGTCCGGCAAGCATCTGGTTGCCGTGTTTCCCGGCATCACCGACCGCGACGTGGTCGAGGCGATGTACGGGACCGAAGTCTATGTCGCGCGCAGCGCACTGCCGCCGCCGAAGCCCGATGAATATTACTGGGTCGATCTGGAAGGCCTGCAGGTGCGTACCGTCGATGGCATCGAACTGGGGCGGGCATCCCACCTGTTCTCGACCGGCTCCAACGATGTGCTCGTGGTGCAGGGTGACCGTGAGCGGATGATTCCGTTCGTGCAGCCCGAATTCGTGGTGTCGGTGGATTTCGAGGCCAACCTGATC
The DNA here is from genome assembly GCF_048957655.1 of Stenotrophomonas sp. AS1. Classification (NCBI taxonomy): domain Bacteria; kingdom Pseudomonadati; phylum Pseudomonadota; class Gammaproteobacteria; order Lysobacterales; family Lysobacteraceae; genus Stenotrophomonas; species Stenotrophomonas sp. AS1. Next base: position 106,339 of record NZ_JARVXM010000010.1, read on the forward strand.
GTGGTCGACTGGGATCCGGAGTTCTAGGCCGGATGCGTATCGACGTCGTCACGTTGTTTCCCGAGTTCATGGCGCAGTCGGCCGCGCTGGGCGTGGTCGGCCGTGCCGCTGAGCGCGGTCTGCTGGATCTGCACGGCTGGAATCCGCGTGACTATGCCGAAGGCAACTACCGCCGGGTGGACGACCGTCCGTTCGGGGGTGGCCCGGGCATGGTCATGCTGATCGAGCCGCTGCGGGCCTGCCTGGCTGCGGCCAAGGCGGCGGACCCGGCGCCTGCGCCGGTGATCTACCTCAGCCCGCAGGGCAGGCCGCTGACCCAGGCCAAGGTCCGGGAACTGGCGGCACTGCCGCGCATGATCCTGCTCTGCGGCCGCTATGAAGGCATCGACGAGCGTTTCCTCGAGGCCGAGGTCACCGAGGAGATCTCGCTGGGCGATTACGTCCTGTCCGGCGGAGAGCTGGGCGCGGCGGTGATCGTCGATGCAGTCACCCGCCTGCAGGACGGGGCCCTCGGCGATGCCGAATCGGCCGCCCAGGACAGTTTCGAAGGCCCGCAGGGGCTGCTGGACTGCCCGCACTACAGTCATCCCGCGCAGCATGAATGGGGCACTGTCCCGGACGTGCTGCGCTCGGGCAACCATGCCGCCATCGCCCGTTGGCGACGGCAGCAGTCGCTGCTGCGTACCGCGCTGCGGCGGCCGGATCTGCTCGATGAAAGCCAGTTGCCCAAGGCCGACCGCCTCCTGCTGGAGCAGGCACGGCAGGCCCTTGCCAAGGATCCGACCCCCTAGCGCGGGGGCGGGATCTTGTTTACAATTCGGGATTGCCATCGGCCTTTTGGGCGCGGTGGCAGGAATCCCTACAAAAAACGTGCAGCACAGTCCGGTGACTGCATGAGCCCACGTTGTCGAACGACACGACCACCCGAACACTATCGGTGCACCCATGAGCAAGCTGAACAAATCCATCCTCTCGGACTTCGAATCCGCCCAGATCACCCGCGAGCTGCCGAAGTTCAGCCAGGGTGACACCGTCGTCGTCAACGTGAAGGTGAAGGAAGGCAACCGTGAGCGCGTGCAGGCTTACGAAGGCGTCGTCATCGGCACCAAGAACGCCGGCCTGAACTCCGCGTTCACCGTCCGCAAGATCTCGCACGGCTACGGCGTCGAGCGCGTCTTCCAGACCCACAGCGCCATCATCGACTCGGTCGAAGTGAAGCGTCGTGGCAAGGTCCGCGCCGGCAAGCTGTACTACCTGCGTGGCCTGGAAGGCAAGGCTGCCCGCATCAAGGAAGATCTGGCTGCTGCTGCGCAGGCCAAGGCCGCGCGCCTGGCTGCCAAGGCTGCCCAGTAATTCCCGGCCGACAACTTCGGTTGTCGCCTCAAACGGCCACCTTCGGGTGGCCGTTTGCGTTTGTGGCCTCGTGATGGAGAAGCACATGGACCGTTATCCCGCCGATGTATGTCTTGCCCTGCAGGCCATGGCCGACGCCAAGGTGCCCGCCGGCATGCGCGCACCGCCGATGCATCGGCTGCTGTGGCGCATGGGGCTGCGCGTGCCGCCCCCGCTGCTCGCCAGCTTCGGTGCCAACCTGTTCGTGATGGGCGGACTGTTCGGGGTGCTGTGGGGCGTGTTGTGGCGCCTGTTGATGGGGCTGGTGCTTGACCTTGGCTCGCTCACGCTCGGCATCACCGTGGGCAGTGCTGTCATGGCCGGGCTGTTGTTCGGCCTGCTGATGGCGCTGCTCATGCGCTACCAGCGCCGGCGCTACAGGCTGCCGGCCTGGAGGACCCTGCTGCAGGGGCGCGTGGCCTAATCCGGCCGTGCGCTGCCCGCCGCGGCGGGCTGCAGCGTGGTGGGATTCGGGTCCGCCACGGGCGACGGCGGCGACGCCGGGATCTCGGCCGGGGCCGCCAGCTCTTCATGATGGCTGGGCAGCATGCGTGCCTTGCGCCAGCCGCCCCAGCGGTAATACGCCAGCGACATCAGCATCGCGCAGAACGAGCTGACCGGGAAGCTCCACCACACCGCGTCGGCGCCCCAACGGTCCTGCAGCAGCTCGGCGAACGGCACGCGGATGCCCCACAGCGAGGCGGCCAGGATCAGCAGCGGCGGGATCACCGCGCCGGTGGAGCGCACCACGCCGGAGATCACGAAGTTCACGCCGAAGAACAGGAACGACCACACCGCGATGTGGTTGAGGTGGCGGGCCACTTCCAGCGCCTGGCTGCCCTCGGGCAGGAACAGAGCGAGCGTGTAACGATCAAGCAGGATCAGCGGCAGGATCAGCACGCCGGTCAGCAGGAAGTTGTAGAGCACACCGCTGCGGGCGGTGCCACGGACGCGGTCCCAGCGCTGCGCGCCGACGTTCTGCGCCGCCATGGTCGAGCACGCCGCGCCGATCGCCATCGCCGGCATCTGCACATAGGTCCACAGCTGCAGCGAGGCACCATACGCGGCCGCGGTATCGGTGCCGTAGCCGTTGACCATGGTCATCATCAGGATCATCGACAGCGAGATCAGCACCATCTGCAGGCCCATCGGCACGCCCTTGACCACCAGGGCGCGCAGGATCTCCCCATCGATCTTGAACAGCGCCATGTCCTTGCGCCCCAGCCAGAGCACATGGCGCTTGTTGCGCATGTACCAGAGCAGGCCGAGCAGCGAGAGGGTCTGCGCGATCAGCGTGGCCCAGGCCGCGCCGGCGATGCCCAGCTGCGGGAACGGGCCGATGCCGAAGATCAGCAGCGGGTTGAAGCCGATGTCCAGCAGCACCGAGAGCAGCAGGAAGCGGAACGGCGTGCGTGAATCGCCCACGCCGCGCAGTGCCGAGCTCAGGAAGGCGAAGGCATACAGCGTGGGCATCGCCAGGAAGATGATGCGCAGGTAGGCCTCGGCCAGTGGCAGGGATTCGGCCGGTGTGCCCATCGCCGCCAGCAGCGGGTGTGAGAGCCACCAGCCGGCAATCGCGATCACCACCGACAGGCCGATGAAGAAGGTCGCGCTGGTGCCCATCACGCGCCGCGCCTGCGGCAGGTCGCGTGCGCCCATCGACTGGCCGATCAGGATCGAGGCGGCCATGCCGATGCCGAACACCGAGCCGATCAGGAAGAACATGATGTTGTTGGCGTTCGCGGTGGCGGTGAGCGCCGCTTCGCCGAGGAAGCGGCCGACCCAGATCGCGTTCACCGAGCCGTTCAGCGACTGGGCGATGTTGCCGGCCAGGATCGGCAGGGCGAACAGGAACAGATTGCGCTCGATCGGGCCGGTGGTCAGGTCAAGCGGCGCTTTGGCCATGTGCGCTGGAGATCATGCTCAGAGAGCGGCACACTAGCACCAAGCCCATCAAGGGGATATCGCGATGCGCACTTCCGCGTCTCAACGCACGTCAGCCGCTCCCCCGGCAGTGCCGGCCGCTGGCCGGCTGCCGATCCTCCTGGATGACCGGTTCATCCGCACCACGCTGGCCCTCTTGATTGCCGCCTCGCTGGCCGCATGTTCGAGTACGGACGACCGCCTGCGCGACGCACAGGTAAGGCCCATGGACCGACCGGAATGCCAGGTCGGCAGCCAGCGCCGCGATCTGGATGCCGGAGTGCCGGCGCTGATCGGTGGCACGGGGTGCCGCGGCAATCCGGACGCGACGCAACCGCTTAACCGACAACCGGCCAACGCCGTGGAGCTGGGTAGAAAGCATGACTGAAGCAACACCGGTAGCCGCCGTGCGGCTGGACGTGTGGCTGTGGGCCGCACGGTTTTTCCGGACCCGCAGCCTGGCCAAACAGGCGGTGGAAACCGGCAAGGTGGACGTGGCCGGGCAGCGTCCGAAATCCTCGCGCGCGGTGCGTGTGGGCGAAGCCCTGCAGATCAGCCGGGGCGATGAAGTGTTCGAGATCGAGGTACGTGGCCTGAGCGACATGCGCGGCCCGGCACCGGTGGCGCAGCAGTTGTATCTCGAAAGTGAAGCGTCGCTGGCTCGCCGTGCGGAGGTGCGCCTGCAGCGTGCGGCGGCGAAGAACGGTTATCTGCCGCCGGAGCACAAGCCGGACAAGCGTGCGCGTCGATTGATCCGTGCGCTGGGCGATCTGGACGCGCTGTAAGGGGCACCCTGCAGAAATGAAAAGACCGGGCCAGTGGGCCCGGTCTTCGTGTGTGCCTGCGACGGCGGATCAGCGCAGGTCGTAGCGGTCCAGCTCCATCACCCGCGCCCAGGCAGCGACGAAGTCGCGAACGAACTTCTTCTCGCCGTCCCCGCTGGCATAGACCTCGGCCAGTGCACGCAACACCGAGTTCGAGCCGAACACCAGATCCACGCGGCTGCCGCTCCAGCGCGGCGCGCCGGTGCTGCGGTCGCGGCCGCTGTAGCCATCGCCGTTGGCCACCCACTGCGTGCGCATGTCGAGCAGGTTGACGAAGAAGTCGTTGCTCAACGTGCCGACGCGATCGGTGAACACGCCGTCCTGGCTGCCGCCGACGTTGGTGCCGATCACGCGCAGGCCACCGACCAGTGCGGTCATTTCCGGGGCGGTCAGCGTGAGGAGCTGTGCGCGGTCGATCAGCAGCGCCTCGGCAGGCACGGCGTAACGGCCCTTGACGTAGTTGCGGAACCCATCGGCGTACGGTTCCAGCACCGCGAACGAGTCCACATCGGTCTGCGTCTGACTGGCATCGGTGCGGCCCGGGTTGAACGGCACGCTGACCTCATGGCCACCGGCCTTGGCTGCCTGCTCGACGCCGACGTTGCCGGCCAGCACGATCAGATCGGCCAGCGACACCTGTGCGCCGCCATCGCCCTTGAAGCCGGCCTGGATCTTCTCCAGCGCGGCCAGCACCTTGCCCAGCTGCTGCGGCTGGTTGACCGCCCAGTCCTTCTGCGGGGCCAGGCGCACGCGCGCACCATTGGCGCCACCGCGCTTGTCCGAGCCGCGGAAGGTGGACGCCGCCGCCCACGCGGTGGAGACCAGCTCACCTACGCTCAGCCCGGCCGCAGCAATCTGCTGTTTCAGCGAGGCGATGTCCTGCGCGCTGATCGTGGCCTGGGGTGCTGCCGGCACCGGATCCTGCCAGACGAATTCTTCGGCCGGAATCTCAGGGCCGAGATAGCGTGCGCGCGGGCCCATGTCGCGATGGGTCAACTTGAACCACGCACGGGCGAAGGCATCGGCAAAGGCCTGCGGGTCGGCCAGGAAGCGACGCGAGATCTTTTCGTACGCCGGGTCCACCCGCAGCGACAGGTCGGTGGTGAGCATGGTCGGGCGATGCTTCTTCGACGGATCGTGCGCATCGGGAATGATCGCCTCGCTGTCCTTGGCCACCCACTGGTGCGCACCGGCCGGGCTCTTGGTCAGCTCCCACTCGTGGCCGAACAGGATCTCGAAGAAGTCATGGCTCCACTGCGCCGGTGTGCGCGTCCAGGTCACTTCCAGGCCACTGGTGATGGTGTCGCCGCCCTTGCCGGTGCCGAATCGGTTGGCCCATCCCAGGCCCTGGCTTTCCAGCCCGGCCGCTTCTGGTTCCACATCGACGTTGTCGGCCGGGCCGGCGCCGTGGGTCTTGCCGAAGCTGTGGCCACCGGCGATCAGGGCGACGGTTTCCTCATCGTCCATGGCCATGCGGCCGAAGGTATCGCGGATGTCGAATGCCGCCTTGAGCGGATCGGGGTTGCCGTCCGGGCCTTCCGGATTGACGTAGATCAGGCCCATCTGCACGGCGGCCAGCGGGTTCTCGAGATCGCGTGAGTGGATGTCGCCGTCCGCGTCGTCATCGGAGACCAGCACACCGTGGTCTTCCTGCACGCCTTCAGAGCCGTGCGCATACCGCACGTCGCCGCCCAGCCAGGTGGTTTCACGGCCCCAGTACACGTCCTGGTCCGGTTCCCAGGTATCGGGGCGGCCGCCGGCGAAGCCCAACGTCTTGAAGCCCATCGATTCCAGTGCGACGTTGCCGGTCAGCACCAGCAGGTCGGCCCAGGAGATTGCCTGGCCATACTTCTGCTTGATCGGCCACAGCAGGCGGCGGGCCTTGTCCAGGCTGACATTGTCCGGCCAGCTGTTGAGTGGTGCGAAGCGCTGCTGGCCGCGGCCGGCGCCACCCCGGCCATCGCCGATGCGGTAGGTGCCGGCGCTGTGCCAGGCCATGCGCACGAACAGGCCGCCGTAATGGCCGAAGTCGGCCGGCCACCAGTCCTGCGAGTCGGTCATCAAGGCCTTGAGGTCGGCCTTGAGCGCGGCGTAATCCAGGCCCTTGAAGGCCTCGGCGTAATCGAAGGTGTCATCCAGCGGATGCGAGCGGCTCGAGTGCTGGTTGAGCAGATCCACCCGCAGCTGCTTGGGCCACCAGTCCCGGTTGGTGGTGGCATCGCCGACGAGGGCGTGGTTGAACGGACACTTGGCTTCGCTTTTCATGGGTATCTACCTGTGGACTGGCGAACGTGGAGACCACCGGCGCGGGGGAGGCGATGGCGACGTCGGGTAACGTGGCACCTGCACGTGCGGCGCGTGGGGCGGCGCGATGTGAAGGCATACGTCCACGTTAGGCACTGCCGTTCATTCAGTAAATTCGAATGAATCAACCGATGTGATAGGCGCAGGCTATTTCGCGTCTCGCCCTCAGCGCTTGCCGAACAGCCCGCCACCGAGCTTGAGCAGATCGCCGACGCCCAGCTGGCCGTCGCCGTCCTGGTCCAGCACGGAGGTCAGCAGGCCACCGCTGTTGGCGCTCTGCGCTTCCTGGCCGAGGGCCTGGCTGAGCTGACCCGGGCTGGCGTTGCCGCCGCTGGCGAAGCGCTGGACCAGATAGGACATAACGATGGGGGCGAGGATGGCGAGCAGCTGGCTGGTCTTGCTGCTGTCCAGCCCGGTGGCCTGACTCAGGCCTTGGGTGGCGCGGTCGGTATTGCCACCGAAGACGTGGCCAAGGATGCCGGCGCCGTTGGTCGCATTGCCGCCGCCACCGCCGAGCACGCTGCCTAGCAGCCCGCCCAGATCGAAGCCGCCGCCGCTGGCCGGCGCGTGGTCGCGCTGCAGGGCGCCGAGCAGGGCCTGCGCGCCTTGGGGTTCCTGGGCATTGCGGCCCATCGCGCCCAGCAAGAGGGGCAGCGCCGCCCCGATGGCGCCACTGGCCTGGTTCTGATCGATGTCCAACTGCTGGGATACCTGCTGCAGGCCTTGGCCCTGCTGCAGTTGCTGGAACAGGGACGCGGCAAGCGATTCGGTATTCACGGCGGACTCCAGGGCAGGGATGGGGACCGCCCGAGCATAGCGCCGCGTTCACTACGGGAATGCGAAGAATTCACGCGGGCCCGCGCGCGCACCCGACCAACGGTCGGGTGCTACCGGCTCTGCGGGGAGCCGGCCAGCGGCCGGCACTACCGGATCGTCAGAGCAGTGTCTTCAACCGGTACAGCGCTTCCAGTGCCTGCTTCGGGGTCAGCTCGTCCGGATCGATCGCGGCCAGCGCGTCCTGGGCAGCGGTGTTGGGCGCGTTGAACAGCCCGAACTGCTGCGGTGCATCCAGCGCCTGCGCGGCCACCACGGCGGACTGCGTCTCGTGGCTGCGCTGTTCCAGCTCGGCCAAGCGACGTCGCGCCTGGGCGACGGTCGATTTCGGCAGGCCAGCCAGTGCGGCCACCTGCAGGCCGAAGCTGCGGTTGGCCGGGCCATCCTTCACGGCGTGCATGAACACCAGCGCGTCGCCGTGCTCCACCGCATCCAGGTGCACGTTGGCGATGCCGCTGGCGCCGCCTTGGTGCTGTTCGTCGGCCAGGGCGGTCAGTTCGAAATAGTGCGTGGCGAACAGCGTGTAGCAGCGGTTCTGGTAAGCCAGATGGCGTGCGACCGCATCAGCCAGCGCCAGGCCGTCGTACGTGGACGTGCCGCGGCCGATCTCGTCCATCAGCACCAGCGACTGTGCGCTGGCGTGGTGCAGGATGTAGCTGGTCTCGGCCATCTCGACCATGAAGGTCGATTGCCCGCGGGCCAGATCGTCGCCGGCGCCGATACGGGTCAGGATGCGGTCGATCGGGCCGATCACCGCACGGCTGGCCGGCACGAAACTGCCGATATGGGCCAGCAGCACGATCAGTGCGTTCTGGCGCATGTAGGTGGATTTACCGCCCATGTTCGGGCCGGTGATCACCAGCATGCGGCGGCCCGGATGCAGGTCCAGGTCGTTCGGTTCGAACGGCTGCTCGCGTACCGCTTCGACCACCGGGTGACGCCCGCGCTCGATCTTCAGGCAGGGCGCGGTCTCCAGTTCCGGGCGCGCCCAGTCCAGCGCCTGCGCACGCTCGGCGAAACCGGCCAGCACGTCCAGTTCGCTCAATGCCGCCGCGCACTGCTTGAGCGGCTCAAGCCCGCTGGCGAGGATGTCCAGCAACTGCTCGTACAGGAACTTCTCGCGGCTCAGCGAGCGCTCGCGTGCGGACAGCACCTTGTCCTCGAAGGACTTCAGTTCCTCGGTGATGTAACGCTCGGCATTGGTCAGCGTCTGGCGGCGCGTGTAATGCACCGGCGCCTTCTCCGACTGGCCCTTGCTGATTTCGATGTAATAGCCGTGCACGCGGTTGTAGCCGACCTTGAGCGTGGCGATGCCGCTGCTGATGCGCTCGCGCTGTTCCAGATCGATCAGGAACTGGTCCGCATGCGTGGAGAGGCGGCGCAGCTCATCGAGCTCGGCGTCGTACCCTTCGGCGATGACGCCGCCATCGCTGAGCTTCAGCGGCGGGGTCGGGGCGATCGCGCTGGCCAGCAGGTGCGCGCATTCGTCATGCGAGCCCAGCGCATCGTGCAGGGCGATCAGGCGCGGCGAGTCCAGGGGGGCGAGCACCGCGCGCACGTCCGGCAGCAGGCCCAGGCCGTCACGCAACGTGGAGAAATCGCGCGGGCGCGCCGAGCGCAGGGCCACGCGGGTAAGAATGCGTTCCAGATCGCCCAGGGCGCGGAAGGCATCGCGTACGTCGCTGTCGGCGCCGCGGTCGATCAGCGTGGCGACCGCATCGTGGCGGTGCACCAGCACCTCGCGCAGGCGCAACGGGCGGTGCAGCCATCGCCGCAGCAGGCGACCGCCCATCGGCGTCACCGTGGTGTCGAGCACACCGAGCAGGGTGTTGCGGGTATCGCCATCGACGCGCGTATCCAGCTCCAGATGGCGGCGCGTGGCCGCGTTCATGGCGATGGCTTCGCTCGCGGTTTCGGTGGCGATCGCGGTGAGGTGCGGCAGGCGTTGCTTCTGGGTTTCTTCGACATAGCCGAGCAGGGCGCCGGCGGCGGCGGTGGCGCGCGGCTTGTCGTCGATGCCGAACCCGGTCAGGTCGTGCAGTTTGAAGAAATTCAGTAGCTGGCGGCGGCCGCTGTCGGCATCGAACAACCAGGGCGCACGGCGCCGGATGCCGCTGCGGTACTGAAGGAAGGCCGGCCAGTTTTCTTCATCGGGCACCAGCAGCTCGGCCGGTTCCAATCGCGCGAGCTCGGCTTCCAGCGCATCGTCCGAATCGACTTCGTTGACCAAAAAGCGGCCGCCGGCCAGATCGGCCCAGGCCAGGCCGTAGCCGTGCTTGCCGCGCGACAGCGCCATCAGCAGCGTATCGCGGCGCTCGTCCAGCAGCGCTTCGTCGGTCACGGTGCCGGGGGTGACGATGCGCACCACCTTGCGTTCCACCAGGCCCTTGGCCAGCGCCGGGTCGCCGATCTGCTCGCAGATCGCCACCGACTCGCCCAGGGCGACCAGACGCGCCAGATAGCCTTCGTAGGCGTGGACCGGGACGCCGGCCATCGGGATCGGCGCGCCGCCGGAGCTGCCGCGCTGGGTCAGGGTGATGTCCAGCAGCCGCGCCGCCTTGCGGGCGTCGTCGTAGAACAGCTCGTAGAAGTCGCCCATCCGGAAGAAGAGCAGCAGGTCCGGGTAATCGGACTTGGCGGCGAAGAACTGCTTCATCAGCGGGGTGTGTTCGGGCGAGGCCTTGGTGCTGCTGTTCTTTTGTTTTGAATCAGTGGCTTGCAATGGAGTGCGTCTCGGTCGGTGAACGCGGGTTGCCGTCGAAGGCGGCAAGTAACGGGATTTTTTGTTGCGATGGTGCTGCGACGGCTCGTCGGGAGCCAAAGATCGTGTTGCGACGCCAATCGGGACGCGGACGATGATGCCAAAAAATGGTGCTACGGGCCGCGCCACACGGCGCGAGGTCACCAAGTTTAGTCTGACCCGCCAGCAGGTGATGGAGCTTTCGGTACGTCGTATCCCTGTCCATGGGGCGCAGCCAAGCCCGCCAGGGTCGTCGAACGTGCGGTGGACAAGGGCGGCAAGGCTTATGGCGTGCTGATCGGGAGCCAAGGCGCCCCGTGAGGGCGGGCTGGTGGGCAGTGTTCAAGGGAGAAGGGGCCCGCGCCCAATCATTTCTCCCATCCGTGTCAATACGCTATCGTCTGAGCGCCGCCACGACGTCGGCTCGCCAAGGAATGCTCATGCGCTGGACTTCGTTTGCTGTTGCCTCCCTGCTCGCCGTGGCCGGCTCCGCTTCTGCCGCGCAAGGAGAGGTTTGCCTCGCCGCTGAACAAATCACACCGGCCGGGGTCATGACCCCCTTCAGTGACAGCACCGTCTTCCAATGCAAGTCGGTTGGGCAAGTGACCGTTCCGCAGCTGTATGCGAAAGGGTGGAAGGTTGTGTCGGTGTTCCCGCAGAGCACCATGGATCCAGCCAAGCCCGGAATGGTCACCGTACTCTGGACCATGGTCGTCGAAAAAGACTGATCTGCCGGTGCCGACAGCTTGGCGTGTGCCGGGGGCGGTAAGGCATTTCGGTCCCAGTATCCGGACCCCTGACCCTCACGTCGGACTGGTGAGCAGGGCCACAACTACCCGTCGGCTCGATGGGCGCGTCGCGCAGCCGGTCAGTCCGTGCGCAGCTGCAATGCGGGATGGGCGGCGAATACCTCCATGATGATGTCGAAATAGGTCTGGCCGACGCCGCGTTCCAGCGCGTCCAGCTGGGTGGCGATTCCCGCGGCATTGAACATGCCGGGGCGCGCCTGTTTTTCCTGCAGCCAGGCACGGGTGGCCGCCACTCCGAGCGCGGCGCGGCTGTGTGCGATGTGCGTCCAGTGCACGGTGGCGGATGCGTGCCCGGCCAGTGCGCCATAACCGCCGTAGAGCAGGTCATCCAACGCATCCAGGCTGGGGCCAAGTTCCCAGTCCTCGTTGGCCATGAACACGCGGTTGATCTCGGCGTAGAAGCCGGCGATGTCGTCGATGGCGCTTCCGTCCAGCACCAGGGTGGGTCCGGTCATGCCCGGGTCCGTGCGTGCAGGGGCCGCGTGCACCGGGCGATGGTTGTCGAGGGCAGGGCGGTGTCATGCATCGGCAGCAGTCCTCATGATGCGTTGGGTGGGTGATCGTCCGGGACGCGACATCGTCGGTCACCCTGGCGGGTTCCAGTGATCGATTGTGTGCGCAACAGGGTGAGGCACGGCGCTTTGCCATCCAATGAATGCCCGGGTATCCACTTCGGCGTCCCGTTCGATGCGTCAGACGACCTGCACACGGCGGCAAGCTCCGTCGGGTGGCTGCGGCCTGAACGCCCCCACGTGCCTTGACGCAGTGTCGACGCGAATTCACCCGGGCTTGCCGCAGGCAGGCAGACACTCGGCCCATGTTCCATAAACAGGGATCGACCATGAAGACGAGCATCCGCGTGTTGTGCCTGGGTAGTTTGCTGGCGGTGTCGGCAGTGGCTGGCGCACAGACCTACGGCCCCAAGGACGAAGGACGCCGCTTCAATGACGGCAGCAAGGTCGTCTGCCACAACGTCGAGGTCCAGCGTAATTCCAAGGATCCCAATCGCATCACCGGCACGGCGACAGGTGCGGTGGTCGGTGGCCTGCTTGGCAACCAGGTGGGCGGCGGCAACGGCAAGAAGCTGGCCACCGTTGCCGGTGCCGTGGCAGGCGGCGCGGCCGGGCGCCAGATCCAGGGCAACCAGCAGTCCAAGAACGGTGACCGCGTGGTCGAGCGTCGCTGTGAGCGTCAGTACCGTTGATCGATCGTAGTCGCTGCAGCCTTGGCTGTCGCGCCCGTGGTGATGAAATCAGATGGCGGCCTCCGGGCCGCCATTTTCATGGACCGTGATACTGCGCAGCACTGAATGCCTTGGTTCGCACGCAGCCGGGCTGGCCGTTCAAGGGCGTGATCACCGCAGCGGCGGACTGCCTGCCAATGTGCGCGCGCCGGTGATGATCATCCGCAGCATCTGGGTCAGCTGCTCGATCAGTTCCGGATCTTTCTCCGGCGGCAGGTCAACCGCCGTAGCGCCCATCGCAAACACCAGCCGGGTGATCGCCTTGGAGGCCAGCGCCGGTTCGTGCAGGCGCGCGCCGTCGGCGGCGGCCAGGCGGATCAGATCCACCCGCAACTCGTCTTCGAAGTAGTTCAGTTCGCGGTCGACCGCGTGCTTGAACGCATCCGAACCCGCGGTGCCCTCGCGCAGCAGCACGTGAAGCAGCCGATCATCGGCGCGCAGCTGTTCCATGAAGGTCTCCACCGAGAGGCGGATCACGCTGCGGTCGGAGGAGGCTGCCCGCTGGCGGGCCTCGCCGATGATCGTGCGCAGCGAGCGCCCGGCCAGGTCGATCAGGGCCACGGTCAACTCGTCCATGTCGCGGAACTGGCGGTAGAACGAGTTCGGGGCGATCCCGGCTTCACGCGCGACCTCGCGCAGGCTCAGCGTGGAGACGCTGCGGTGCGGCCCGATCAGGGCCAACGCGGCGGCCAGCAGATCCTCGCGCGAGATCGAGGCTTTGCGCGCGGGATGGGCGTCGTCGGAGGCGGGCAGGGGCAGGTCTGGGGAGGTCATCAGGGGCAGCGCGGTCAAGTCCCTGAATCATAGCCCGTCCCGGCAATATACACCTGTATACACAGTCGTATGCTCGGCCGTATAGTGCACAGCATGAGCACCGTCCCGCGCATTGCCGCCCGCCGTCACGCCGCCAGCCCCCGCCGCTGGGTCTCCGAGGAGCTGTTCGACTTCTGGGGCACCCGCCTGCATCCGCTGTGGACCTTGCGCCGCCCGTTGGCCCGGCTGGTGTCGCGCACGGCCGAGAGCGCGGATGCGGTAACCCTGGTGCTCACGCCCAACCGCCATTTCCGCGGCCTGCTGCCGGGCCAGCACGTGACCCTCGGCGTGGAGGTCGACGGGCGCCGCCTGTCGCGCAGCTACAGCCCGACCGTGTTGGCCGATGGGCGGCTGGCCATTACCGTCAAGGCGATTGCCGGCGGCGCGGTCAGCCAGCATCTGGCCGGTGCCGCGGCGATCGGTGAGGTGTTCGAACTCGGCCAGGCGTTCGGTGAGATGACCTTGCCGACGCCCTCCAGCGAACGCCTGCTGCTGTTGGCCGCTGGCAGCGGCATCACCCCGATGCGCGCGCTGCTGCGCCAGCTTGATGGCGCCGGGATGCCCGGCCAGGTGGACCTGGTGTACTGGGCACGCCGCCGCGAGGAAGTGTGTTTTGCCGATGAGCTGACCGCCCTCGCGGCACGCCATCCGTCGTTCACGCTGCACATCGCGTTGACCCGCGATCCGGCGGCGCCTGCCTCGCGGGTCGATGCGTTCGCGTTGGACACCCTGGGCGATCTGAGCGGCGCCCGTGCGCTGGTATGCGGCCCGGGCGGCTTCGTCGAAGCGGCGCAGGCGCGCCTGCACGGCCAGGTCGCCTCGCTGCAGTCCGAAGCGTTTACCCCGCCGGTCCTGCCCGAGGCCGAGAGCGGCACGGTGCAGGTCGAGCTGCGCCGCAGCGGCCGCACGCTCTCCTTGCCGCGCGGCACCTCGCTGCTGCAGGCGCTGGAAGCCGAAGGGCTGCGCCCGGCCAGTGGCTGCCGGATGGGCATCTGCAATACCTGCGTCTGCGGCAAGGTGTCCGGCGTTACCCGCCACACCCTCACCGGTGAACACGCGGCCGAACCGGCCACGCAAGTGAAGCTGTGCGTGAACAGCGCCAGCACCGACCTGATCCTGGAGCTGTGACCATGTCTTCCGTGCACAACCGCGCGCTGTCCCCGGCCGAACTGCAGGCCTTCGGCGATGAACTCGATGCCCTGCGGGCGCGCCATCTGGCCACGCTGGGTGCGCGCGATGCGCGCTATATCCGCCGCGTCGTCGCGGCGGTGCGCTGGACCGGCGTGGCTGGCCGCGCGCTGCTGTTCCTGGGGGCGTTCGTACACAGCGTGCTGATTCCGGCATGGATCGCCGGCGTGGTGATGCTGGCGCTGTCCAAGATCCTGGAAAACATGGAGCTGGCGCACAACGTCATCCACGGCCAGTACGACTGGATGGGCGATCCGCAGCTGCAGGGCAGCACCTATGAGTGGGACATCGTCGGCACCGCCGACAACTGGCGCAAGACCCACAACTTCCGCCACCACACCTACACCAACGTACGCGGGCTGGACGACGATATCGGCTACGGCCTGCTGCGGATCTTCCCCGAGCAGCGCTGGCGCCCGTTCTACCTGATGCAGCCGGTGGTGGCGGTGGTGTTCGCGCTGCTGTTCGAATGGGGCATCGCGATACAGGACCTGCGCCTGGGTCGCGTGTTCGCCGGCAAGATGACGCTGCGTCAGCTGGGCGCGCAGTTCCGTCCAGTCGGCCGCAAGATGGGCAAGCAGATGTTCAAGGACTACCTGCTGTTCCCGGCGCTGGCCGGCCCGTTCTTCCTGCCGGTGCTGCTGGGCAATGTGGCCGCCAACCTGATCCGCAACGTGTGGACCTACGTGATCATCTTCTGCGGCCACTTCACCGCCGACGCGGAGACCTTCCCGAAGGAATGCGTGCGCGATGAAAGCCGCGGCCACTGGTACCTGCGCCAGCTGCGCGGCTCGTCCAACCTTACCGGCGGCAAGCTGATGAATGTCATGTCGGGCAACCTCAGCCACCAGATCGAGCACCACTTCTACCCGGACATCCCGGCCAACCGCTATGCCGCGATCGCCGTGGACGTGAAGGACATCTGCGCGCGCTACGGCCAGCACTACAACACCGGTTCGCTGCCGCGGCAGTTCGGCCAAGTGATGTGGCGGATCGTGCGCCATGCCTTCCCGAGCAAGCCCGGCCGCGCACGGGCACTGCCGGCGGTGGGTGAGGCCAGCCGACAGCCCGGCTGAGCCCGGCTAGAGCGGCAGTTCCAGCTGAAGGCGCAGCAGTGGCGATGCCCTGCGCTGGCGCCGCAGCTGCTCGGTACCGTCTTCGCTGACCCGCTCCTGCCCAGTGTGCAGCGCCCGGTGCAGCGCGTTGTTGAGGCTCAGCCGCAGCTTGCTGCCTGCGCGCAGCGACCACAGCGAGTACAGGTCCAACTCGCGCCCGTACGCACTGATCTCGAACTGGCCGGGGCTGACCTGTACCGTGCCGCCGGTGCGGTAGGTGTAACTGCCGCCGACCGTCCAGCCGGTGCGGATCTCGTAGTCCGCGCCCAGGGTGCCGCTGAAGCGCACCTGCTCATCAAGACGGTTGTCCGGACCGGGCACATCATCCACGCGCGAATCGTTGGCGGTCGCATTGAAACGCACCGCCACGGCCGGCGCGCCTGCGATCAGCTGCGGCAGACGGAATGCCGTATCCATCTCCAGCCCCCAGGTCATCGCGGTGCCGCCGTTGACCGGCGTGGCCACCCAGCGACCGTCCTGCAGATGTGTTTCAGTGCGGATCACCTCGCTGATCCGGCGCGCATAACCGCCGATGCTGAGCTGCGCGCCGTCCTTGCCGTAGGTTTCGTAGGACAGGTCCACGCCGGTCGCCAGTTCGGGCCGCAGCGCCGGGTTGCCGCGTTCGTCGGGGTTGAGCGGGCGGTTGTTGGTCGAGGTGTACGGGCGCGGGATCAGCGAGGCCAGCGTAGGCGAGCGATAGGTGCGGGTCAGCGCGACGCGCAGCTGGTCGCCCCGGGTGCCGGGCATTTTCCAGAGTGACTGCAACACCGGTGAGAGCACCTGGTCACGGCGCTGGATGCCGCTGAAGCTGCTGCCGTCACTGCGGGTATCGATCTGTTCCCAGCGTGCGCCGGCATAGAGGGACCAGCGCTCGCTCAGTGAAATGTCATCCTGCACGTACAGCGCCAGGCGACGGATGCGCGCGTCGAAAGCCAGATCGCTGATCGCCAACATGTCGCCCTCGTGGACAGGCAACAGCTGCTGCACGCGTGCTTCATCGCGGCGATCCTCGCTGCCCTCCCAGCCGAGCTGCAGCGCATGCCGCCCGCGGGCGGGCAGCGTGTACTTGCCACTGCTGTTCAGATCGCCCACGGTCAACCGCGCGTCGGTGTGGTCCTCCAGGTTCTGTCGCCCATCCGCTGCCTGGCCCTGTTCCCGATAGGTGTAGCGCTCGCGGTTGCCGCCCAGGCGCAGTTTGGTGGTGAACGTGCCGCCCCGTTCGAACGCCCGCGTCCACGTCATGCTGCCATTGGCCTGCGTCACGTCGATGCGCGTGCGTTGTTGATAGCGGGTGGTCTGCAGTGGGGCGCCGAGCGTGGTGGCCCAGTCGATGTCGGTGATGCGGTTGAACCGGCTCGCATCGGCGAAGCCCTGCAGCGCGAAGGTATCCCCGTTCTCCAGCGTCGCTTCAAGGCTGGGGGCCAGTGACAGCACATCGCGGTTTCCGCTGGCGCGCAGGGAGGTGTCACGCAGGGTGGTTGGTATTCCCTGCCGATTCCATGCACGCTCGGTACCGGTTTCCTCGACCAGGAACTCGCGGCGCGATGCGGTCGCCGTGATCGCGCTGCTGCGGTGGTCGGCGCGCCGGTTGCGCTGCCAGCTGACCGAGGGCGTGTTCCGGCCATTGCTGTTGCCCCAGGCCACCGACAGCTGCCCGCTGTCCTTGCGCGCGCCTGCGGCCAGCACGATGTTGATCGAGCCGGCGATCGCTTCGGCGCGCTGGTCGGCGGTGGGTGCGCGGATGATCTCCACGCGCTCGACCATCTCCGGCGTGAGCGAGTCCAGGTCGAACCCGGCGGGCGCTTTCTGGCCGTTGAGCAGGATCTGGGTATAGCCCGCACCCAACCCCCGCAGTGACAGCGTGCCGCTGCGGCCGGGCGCACCCGTGCCGACGGTAATGCCGGGCAGGCGTTTGAGCGCATCCACCAGGCCGATGTCGCCGTACTGGCGCAGCGCTTCAGCGCCGACCACGATCCGGGTGGCGGTGTCCTCGCGGCGTGCGTCGTACACGGTGCCCTGCACCTGCACGGTCTCCAGTTCAGTGGGCGGCGGTGCCTGCGGTGCGGGCAGTGACTGTGCAGCGCTGGAGAACGCGGCACACAGCGGAGTCAGGGCAAGTACGGTGCGAAACGTGGGTGACATGGGGCGGTCCGTGCAGGAGGGCAGGGGGCATTTCGCGGGGCAACACGCGCCCCTCCTGTGGCCAGGAAAACGAAATGCAGCGGAGGGGCGGATGTGTGGGGGGAGCGGTCAGCCGGTCATGGCAGATGCGCCTGCGGGTCGACGCGCTCGCCGTTGCGGAGCATTTCCAGGTGCAGGTGCGGACCGGTCACGCGTCCGGTGCTGCCGACGCGGGCGATCTGCTCGCCGGCCTGCACCTGCTGCCCGACCACGACATCGGTGCCCTGCAGGTGCGCATACAGCGTCTGCCAGCCTTGGCCGTGATCGATCACCACCACCGTGCCGTACTGGGGACCGTCCGGGTAGGCAGTCGTGGCCGCGACGACGCGCCCGTCGGCGGGGGCCAGCACGGGCGTGCCGGAGCGTGCACCGAAATCGGTGCCGCGGTGCGGCCGCTGCCGGATGCTGCCGGTGTCGCCGAAGTGACCGGTGACCCGCGGTGTCTCCAGCGGCGCCTGGAAACGTATCTCGCTGGAGCGCTGGCGCAACGGTGGCAATGGCAGGGGCAGTACGGCATGCGTCATCGAGGCCGCAGGCGGCGCATTGCCGGCGGCAGGATCCGGCAGCGGCCGCGCCGTACTCGCCTGCATCACCATCAGCAGACTCCCGACCAGCAGCGCGCTGCCCAGCAGCATCACGCGCCGTGATCGTGCCAGCGGCCGCGCGGCATCGCCATGCAGCATGTGGCGGATGCGGATTTCATGGCCGGCCAGATCGCGGTGGGTCAGTGCCTGGGCAGGCGTGTGGGCGGCGGCGGACAGGCGCAGCGTGCGCACATAGGCGGTGGCGAACTCGCGCCCGCCCTGGGCATCGTCTGCGAGTGCCCGCGCATCGCAGCGCAGTTCTGCCGCCAGCTGCACGCGTGCGGTGAGGCGGGGCAGGAACGGGTTGAACCACAGCAGGGCGTTGATCACCGCCATCAGACCCGCGCGCTGCGGATCGCGGCGCACCAGGTGCGCTGCTTCATGGCCGAGGATCAGGCTCAACGCACGGTCCTCCAGGTGTGCCAGGGCCGACCGGGGCAGCACGATCATCGGTCGTGGCCAGCGCACTGCGAACGGGCTCATTGGCATTGCGCTGACGCGACAGACAACGCCGGCCGACATCAGCCGCTGCGCGCAGGCACGGCTGCGCGGTCCCGGCCAGTCTGCGGGCGTGATCGGGGTCGTGGCGCGGCACAGCCGGGCCGTGGCCCGCATGCCGTAGGCCACGCGCAGCAAGGCGACGCCCAGGCCGGCGAAATACAGCGCCGCCAGCAGCATGGCGGTGGAAGGACGTACCCAGGGGGAGGTCGCCGCAACGCCGCCGGCGGTGCCGGCGTCTCCCAGGTCCAACGCGACCGGCAGCGGCATCGTCAGCACGGGCGGCAGCGCGACAAGCGGTGCGGGCACCCACAGCGCCACCAGCGTCGACAGCAGCACGGGCATCACCGCCAGCAACCACAGCCCCAGCCAGTAGCCATAGGCCGCGTGGGACAGGCCCAGGTGGCGGTGGAGGCGTTGTCCGGCAACCCAGGCCAGCCCGCCAGCGGCGAGGGCGCCCGCGGCCTGCACCGCCCAGAATCCCAGCGTCAGGCTCATGCCTGGTCGTCCTTGGCAGGTGCACGCAGCAGCGCGTCGAGCTGCTGCAGCTCCTGTTCGCTGAGCAAGCGGCTGTCGGCGAACGCTTGGGCCGGCAATGCGCCATCGATTTCCAGCACCCGGCGCGCGAAGTCGGTGCTGAGGGCGGCCAGCGTGGCGACCTTGCCGACCCGGGCGCGGTACATGTTCAACCCGTGCTCGACGGTTTCTTCGACCAGTCCCTTGTCGACCATCCGTTCCAGCGTCTTGCGCGTGGAGGAATAGGACCAGTCGAGCGCGGCCACGGCGCCGTTGTGCACTTCGCGCGCGCTGCAGGCGCCCTGGCGCCACAGTGCCTTGAGCAGTTCGAGCTCGGCGTTGGAGGGGGTAGGCAGCGCGGACATGGGAATCCCGGTTTGGCGGAGTGTCGCAAGTGTGCGACATCTGTCGCACGGAATGCAACCGCAAGGGCATTGATGCGGATCAATGCCGTCACAGGTGGGGTGCGTACCATCGTGGTGTGCAGCGCGGTGCCAGGAGGGGGCCGCGAGCGGTAGGGAAGCCGTGCTGCCGGGCGCCGGGTCATCCGGTGCCTTCCGTGGGTCCATCGAATAAGGAGTGGAGATATGGCTGCCGAGGAAAAGAACGTGCACACCGCGACGGTGATCGACAAGGAACCCGACGCAACGGGTGGTTACTGGTCCAACCGGCCGGAGAACACGCTGCCGCCGCCGGACATGATGGGCGCCTACATGCGCAACCGCCCGGTGGCACCGGAGGGGGTGGCGACACGCAAGGCGTGGATCATCGGCACCGGCATCGCCGGCCTGGCCGCCGCGTTCTACCTCATCCGCGATGGCGGCATGCCCGCAGGCAACATCACCCTGATCGACAGCCTGGACATCGAAGGCGGCTCGCTCGATGGCGCCGGCGACCCCGAGCAGGGTTATCTCGTTCGCGGCGGGCGCGAAATGAACTGGAACTACGACAACTTCTGGGATCTGTTCCAGGATGTGCCGGCGCTGGAGCTGCCCGCCGGCTACAGCGTACTCGACGAGTACCGGGCGGTGAACGACAACGACCCGAACTACTCCAAGGCCCGGCTGATGCACCAGCAGGGGAAGATCCAGGATTTCTCCACGTTCGGGCTGAGCAAGCCGCAGCAGTGGGAATTGGTCAAGCTCATGCTCAAGCGCAAGGAAGACCTCGACGATGTGACCATCGAGGACTACTTCAGCGACGGCTTCCTGCAGAGCAATTTCTGGTTCTTCTGGCGCTCGATGTTCGCCTTCGAGAACTGGCAGAGTCTGCTGGAGATGAAGCTCTACATGCACCGGTTCCTGGACGCCATCGACGGATTGAACGACATGTCCGCGCTGGTGTTCCCGAAGTACAACCAGTACGAAAGCTTCGTCAAACCGCTGGTGAAGATGCTGCGCGAGCAGGGTGTGCAGGTCACCTTCGGCACCCGGGTATATGACCTGGACATGCGCGTGGAGGGGGAGACGCGTACCGTCATCGGCCTGCGCTGCCGCGTGGAGGGCAACGACACCCTGTTGCCGGTTGCGCAGGGCGATCTGGTGTTCGCGCTGAC
The DNA here is from genome assembly GCF_048957655.1 of Stenotrophomonas sp. AS1. NCBI lineage: Bacteria > Pseudomonadati > Pseudomonadota > Gammaproteobacteria > Lysobacterales > Lysobacteraceae > Stenotrophomonas > Stenotrophomonas sp. AS1. The sequence goes on from NZ_JARVXM010000010.1 coordinate 126,858, forward strand.
CGGCTCGATGACCGAGGGCACCGCCTACGGCGACATGGACACGGTACCGGTGCTGAAGCGCCCCCGCGAAACGCCCGGGCAGGACAGTGACTGGGCGCTGTGGCACAACCTCGCCGCGCAGTCGCCGATCTTCGGCAAGCCGGCGAAATTCCATGGCGATATCGACCGCTCGATGTGGGAGTCGGCCACGCTGACCTGCCGGCCCTCGCCGCTGGTGGACAAGATCAAGGCGCTCTCGGTCAACGACCCATACTCGGGCAGGACCGTGACCGGCGGTGTGATCACCTTCACCGACTCCAACTGGGTGCTGAGCTTCACCGTGAACCGCCAGCCGCACTTCGTCGATCAGCCCAAGGACGTGCTGGTGGTGTGGGTGTATGCGCTGCTGATGGACCAGAACGGCAACCACGTGGCCAAGCCGATGCCGGCCTGTACCGGCCGCGAGATCCTGGCCGAGCTGTGCTACCACCTGGGCATCGTCCACCAGCTTGACGAGATCGCTGCCAACACCAAGGTGCGCACCGCGCTGATGCCGTACATCACCGCGCAGTTCATGCCGCGCGCTGCCGGTGATCGCCCACACGTCGTGCCCAGGGGCTGTACCAACCTGGGCCTGCTCGGCCAGTTCGTGGAGACCCGCAACGATGTGGTGTTCACCATGGAAAGCTCGGTGCGTACCGCGCGGGTGGCGGTGTATACGCTGCTGGACCTGCCCAAGCAGGTGCCGGACCTGAGCCCGACCCAGTACGACATCCGCAACCTGGTCAAGGCCGCGCGTGCGCTCAACAACAACGAGCCCTTCCCCGGTGAGCGGCTGCTCCGGCGCGTGCTGGACAAGACCTACTTCGCGCACATCCTGCCGCCGCTGCCGGACACCGAACGCAGCCGTAGCGGTTTCGTCGAAGAGGAAATGTCCTGGCTGGTCGGCAAGGGCAGCAGCGCGCTGAAGGATCTCTCCACGCAGCTGGAAACGCTGCGCGAGACTCTGTCCAAGCGCGGGAAGTAGGCCGGTTCCGGTGCCGCGGTGACCGGGGATCACCGCGGCCCCCTCTGCATGCGGAGGGGGATCGGCGATACTGCAGGCTGATCGCCTGCTGTGATGCACGGACCCGCCCCACATGCCTTTTGATGCGACACCGCCTGCGGCCGAACGCCAGGATGTCACCCGCCTGCTGCGCCGCTGGAGCGAGCAGCACGACATCGCCGCTCGCGATCAGCTGCTTGCACTGCTGTATACGCAGCTGCGTGGCATGGCCGTGGCGCGCCTGGGCACGCCCCAGGATGGCGTGCTGCAGCCGACGGTGCTGGTGCACGAAGCGCTGATGCGGATGATCGATGGCGAGGTCGGTTACCGCGACCGTGTCCACTTCCTTTCCCTGGCGGCCCTGAAGATGCGCAGCGTCCTGGTCGACCACGCGCGCGCGATGGCCGCCTCCAAACGCGGCGGTGGCGTGGTCAACCTGACCCTGTCCCATGTCGATCGGGAAGCCAGCACGGACCATGACGCCTTGGAGGTGTTGGCGCTCAATCGCGCGCTGGAAGCACTCGCACGACTGGATGAACGTGCCGCCCGTACGGTGGAATGGATGTATTTCGGCGGGATGGGCCGCGAAGAGATCGCCCTGGCGCTGGATGTCTCGGTACCCACGGTCGATCGCGACCTGCGGTTCGCCAAGGCGTGGTTGAACCGCCACCTGGCCGGACCGGCCACGCGCGCATGAGTGAGGCCGGTCACTGGCAGAGCGTGCGCGGGCTGTTCGACGCGGTCTGTGACCTGCCCGAGGCGCGTTGGCGTCCGGCCCTGTATGAGCTCTGTGACGACCCGGCCACGATCGACGAAACCCTGCAGCTTCTGCGTGCGCAGACGGCAGACCTGGGCGGTATCGAGCAGGCGCTGGCGGCGGTGATGGCCGCGATGGACGATCCAGCCGCACTGGTCGGGCAGCGGCTGGGGCCGTGGCGGTTGAGCCGCCTGCTCGCCGTTGGCGGGATGGGCGTGGTGTTCCTGGCCGAGCGCGCCGATGCGCTGTACCGGCGCGAAGTGGCGATCAAGTTGATGCGCCGGGCCTACGATCCGCTGTTGGCCACCCGGCTGGCCAGTGAAAGCCAGATCCTGGCCGATCTGCAGCATCCGCATATCGCCCGGCTCTACGACGTTGGCGTGGCCGAGGGCGGGCAGCCTTTTCTGGTGATGGAACACGTACCGGGCGAGCCGCTGGATCGGGCCTGCGACACGCTGGACCTGGCCGCCCGCCTGCGGCTGTTCGTGCAGATCTGCCGCGCGGTGCAGGCCGCGCATTCGCAGTCGGTGGTGCATTGCGACCTCAAGCCCGGCAATGTGCTGGTGCGGGCCGACGGCCAGCCGGTGTTGCTGGATTTCGGCATCGCGCATCTGCTGGGTGACGCCGAAGATAGCGCGCCATTCCTTACTCCGGCCTATGCCAGCCCCGAGCGGCTGGCGGGGCGCCCAGCCAGCGTGGTGGGCGATGTCTACAGTCTTGGCGTGATGCTGGAGCAGCTGCTGCAGCCCACACCGCCACCGGTGCGCAGGGTGCCTGCCGACCTGCTGGCGGTGGCCAGCAAGGCCCGTGCCACGGATCCGGCCGAACGTTATGCCTCCGCCGAAGCGCTGGCCGAGGATGTTGAACGGCATCTGGCCCATCGGCCGGTGCGTGCGCGGCGGCCAGGCCGTTGGCATCGCGCGCGCCTGCTGCTGCGGCGGCAATGGCGCGCCAGTGTGATCGTCGCGCTGGTGGCAGTGATGGTGCTGGCCTTCGTGCTGCGGCTGAGCGAGGCGCGCCACCAGGCCGAACAGAATGCGGCCGCCGCGGCAGGCATCGCCGATGTGCTGGTGGCCGCGTTCGACGCAGCCGATCCGGGCCTGCGCAACGGCACGCCGATGACCGCGCGCGAGGTTCTCGATCTGGGTGCACGCCGGCTCGCGCATGACCGTACCGTGTCGCCCGCGCTGCGCGCACGCATGCAGGCCGCGCTGGGGCGCGCCTACCAGAATCTTGGTCAACCCCTCGATGCGCAGACCCTGCTGCGCGACAGTGTCGATGGCCTGGTGCGCACCGGCGCCGCGCCGCACGAGATCGCCGACGCGCGCGCCAGCCTGGCTGTGCAGCTGCTCAGCGCGGGGCAGGAAAAGGAGGCGCTGGCCAGTGCCGGGCACGCACTGGCGCTGCTGGAGCAGGACGATGATCCGGTGGTACGACTGAAGGCCTTGAACGCCCGCGGCCTGGCCCAGGCGCGGCTGGAGCAGCCGACTGCCGCAGAGCAGTCCTTCCGCGCCGCACTGGCGTTGAGCCGGGGCGGCAACCGTGCACCGCTGCAGCGCGGCGCCCTGGCCACGATGGCCAACCTGGGCGATCTGTACCGCAGCCAGGGCGAGCTGGACAAGGCCGAAGCGATCCTGCGCCAGGCCATGGCCGAGGCATCCCGCGAACAGGGTGTGCAGGGGGCGGAGTACCAGCGGGTCCTCCGCGCGCTGTCCTCGACCCTGCTCAACCAGGGTCGTATCGATGAAGCGCTGGCACTGGCCGAGCGCGGCTTCGCGCTGACCCGGCAGATGTTCGGCGCAGGCAGCAGCTACACCGCCTCGGCCGAAGCCGCGCTGGCGGGCCAGTACCTGGACCTGGGCCGTTACCAGGCCGCAGATCAGCACTTTCGCAACAGCCTGCAGACCAGCGCCGCCGTCGATGGCGTGGACAGCCGCGCCTACGCGGTCAAGCAGTACGCGCATGGGCTGATGGAGGAAGCGCGCGGCGACTATGCGCGGGCCGAGCAGAACTACCGCGCCGCGCTGGCGCGCTATCGGGCGCTGCTCGGGCCCGGGCACGCCGACACACTCGACGTGGAGATGGTGCTGGCCCGGTTGCTGTTGCGCACCGATCGCACGGCCGAGGCGCAGGCACCGCTGCAGCAGGTGGCCGCCCTGTGGCGACGCGAGCTGCCGCCCGAGTCGCCCCAGCTGCTGGTACTGCGCCTGGTCGAGATCGAATGGCTGACCCGTGCCGGGCAACTGGCCGAGGCCGCCCGTGCCCTTGCCACATTCGGCCAGGACCATCCCAGCCTGCCACCGTGGCTGCAACTGCGCCTGCAGATGCAGCAGGCGCTGCTGGCCCAGCGCCGTGGCGATCCTGCGGCGGTACCGCTGTCGGCGCAACTCGTCGAGACGTTCACCGGCTTCTACGGCGCCGATTCCACGGCCACCGCCAAATGGCGCATCCCGCTGGCCGAGGCCATGTACGCCAACGGCGATGCCGCCGGGGCCCGCGCCCAGATCGCCCGGGCCCGGCCGCACCTGCAGGAACTGGCGCCGACGTCGGAGTTCCTCGGCCGCATCACCGTGCTGGAACAACGCCTCGACGGCGGCCATGCGCAGGATCTGGCCGGGACGCGATAGGTTTGTGATGGTTTTCACGGTTTATCGATCAGGGGGCCGATTCCGGGCCTCGTTGATCGAAGGGAAGCCATGTCAGACCATCTCCATCCCGATGCCAGCCGCACTGCCGCGCCTCCGCCGGCAGCCCCGGCCGACGCCATGGACCTCCATGACGCCGAGCTGGACATCACGCAGGCACGCGGCCCGTTCCGTGCGTTCCGCAAGGCCTACGGCAAAGCGCGCGACTGGCATTGTTCGCGGGGGCGCGCCGCGGTGGTCGCGCTTCGCTTCGCCCTGACCGGCGACAGCGGCCGCTTCCGCAGCCACGGTGGCTGGATGGTCTCGCGCATCTACAAGCCGCGCTGACGCGGACGGGCTGACCGGCAGGCGAAGCCCGGTCAGTCGCTCTCGCCCATCCTGCCTTCGGCCAGCGGCACCCGCGAGCCATCGAGCAGGCCGCGGCTCAGCGCGCCGTTCTCGATGAACAGCAGTTCGCCGTTCTCACCGTTCTTGATGCTGCTGTCGATGGCGATGATGCGGTCGCCGTGGAAGCTGCTGACATGCGGCATCGAGGTGTGGCCGACCACGATGCGGGTGAGATCGAGCTGTTTGAGAAGGGCCTCGACCTGGGCGGTGTCCATGCGGCCATCGAAGTAGCCGCGGTACCAGATCGGGCTGGTCTTGCCATCGAACAGGCGAGCGGTGTCCGGTGCAGCCTTGACCTGCTCCTTCGGCAGACCGACCGCCGTCTGGTAGCCGGCATTGGTGGCCTCCATGTTGCGCACCAGGTCCAGGTTCTCCGGGGCGATGCCGCCGTGCAGGAACAGGGTATCGCCGATGCGCAGCAGCACCGGACGGGTGCGCAGCCACTGGCCGATGGTCGAATCCGGCCCATACAGCGCGGGATAGGAACGGCCCAGCAGCTGCGCGCTCTTGAGGTACTTCGGATTGACATAGCGCAGGTCGTTGTAGAGCACCATCGTCTCGTGGTTGCCGAGCACGAAGTGCACCGCACCGCCGGCCGCTGCGGCCTGCTGCTGCAGGCTGTACAGCAGCCAGAACGCCTCGGTGACCTCCGGGCCGCGATCGAAGACATCCCCGGCCACCACCAGCGTGGCATCACCCAGCGACCAGCGGTCGTCGTTGTCGATCACGTGATGGGCCCGCAGCAGTTTCACCAGCAGGCCGTACTGGCCATGGATGTCCGATAGCGCGACGATCCGTGGCGTGGCCGGGAAGCGCGCGACCTCCGCCGTGCGCGGTGGCAGCACGCTCAGCGGGTGCGGATAGCCGCATTCGGGCGCGACCATCGTGGCCTGTTCGCCTGCCGGCAGCTCGCGGCGGATCACATGGTCCTTGCACACCCAGGCTGCCTCCAGCCCCGTGGCGGTACGGAACACATAGGGACCATCGGCATCGACGTGCTCGGCTGGCGCCGCCACCTCGCGTGCGGTGGCCAGCATCGGTGTGATCAGCAGCGCCGACTGGAGCAGCAGCAGAGCAGGGCGGGTCAGGGCGCGGCGGATCGACATCGGGAGGTTCCTGTAGCGGACGGCAGTATCGCGATGCTACGCCGCACCGGGCACGCCAGGCATGCGCCATTGGTCAGCCACCCTTGCCGCAACAGGCGGATGAGGGGGCGGCATCCGCGCCGGGGGATCACCCGCGCTGCAGGGCCTGCCGGCCCGGGGCGTCGGGGAGTGCGTCGGTAGCCACTACCACCTGGTCACGGCCCCGCTTCTTGGCCTGGTACATCGCTGCATCGGCGCGTGCCATCAGCCGCTCGTAATCGGGGTGGCCATCGTGTGCGGCCACGCCGATGCTGGTGGTCAACGACAAGCTGTGGCCGTTGGCCAGCTGTACCGGGCTCTGCGCGATGTGCTTGCGCAGGTTCTCGGCGATCACCTCGGCCTGCGCGGCAGTCGCGGCGACCAGCACCACCACGAACTCCTCCCCGCCATAACGGAACAGGTAGTCGCTGCCGCGGGTGAGCTGGCCGAGCAGGGCGGCCACGTGCTGCAGGGCGCGGTCGCCCCCATCGTGTCCGTGCGCGTCGTTGATGGCCTTGAAGTGATCCAGATCCAGCAGCAACACCGAGAACGGTGTCTGCGTGGAATTGGCCAGTTCGATCTCCCGGCGCAGCACGGTTGGCAGGAAGCGGCGGTTGAGCAGGTTGGTCAGGGCATCGCTGCCGGCATCGAGCTCACCGATCCGTTCGAACAACATGCCCATCAGCGTGCGGATCTGCGCCAGCCGCTCGCGGATCCCCTGCAATGCGCCGAAGCGCGCCGCGAAATCAGCATGCGCCAAGGCTTCCTGCAGCTGTGTATCGACCGCGGCCACCAGCGCGCCGACCTGGCCGGTTTCGCTGCTTTCGCCGAAGCTGGGAATGCCCTTGTGGGTAAACCACAGGCCGAACTCGGACTGGGCCAGCCCGGTGAGCTCGGCCTCGGCATTCTGGCTGGCCATCGCATAGAGCAGGGCGTTTTCCCAATCCAGCAGCAGGGCACGCTGCCGTTCGCGCTCGGTGCTGACGTTCTGCACCAGCGAGAACAGGCGGTAAGCCGCATCCGTCCGCGAGGAACGCTCGCGTGCATGCGTATACGCCAGCGTCATGCCTTCCAGCGCGATGTCCATCGAGGCGCTGAGGCAGTGGATCGCCGCGAAGGCGGTCGCGCTTTCGTCGGCCTGCGCGATGATGCGGTCGAACAGGCGATGCTTGAGTACACGCGCACCGCGGGCCACCAGATCCACCGGAATGCCCACGCGGGCATGCACGTCACCGATCACGCGCTGGGCGGCGACCAGCGCGTTGATGCTGTCCGGGGTAGCGGTGAGAATCTGCTGCAGCCAGCGCTGCATCGCCGGTTTCAGCCGCAGCCGCACCTGGTCGTGCGAGAGGAAGCGGCTGGCGCGCGGGTCTTCGAGCAGCACGTCGTAGAAATGGTGGGCCAGCCCGGGCGGGCTCTCCGCCGACAGGCCAGCCAGCAGTGTCGCCGCCGCCGCCGGCGTCCGCGCCAGCGTATCGGCCCAGGCCAGCGCCAGCGGTTGGCTGGCCTCATCAAGATTTGGAACGTTATGCACGATTGTCTTCCCGCCACACAGGCCGTCGAGAGGTAGCGGCCGGGCGCTGTTGTTATTGAATTGCAAACTGAACGCTGCGGTAAGTGTAATAGTCTCCGCGCGAGGCGCTGCTTAACCTGCCGGCATTGTCCAGGAGAGCTTTCATGGGTCACGACCACGACCATCTGCCCAGCGAGATCCGCCACGAGAAGCCGCTGTGGTGGGCGCTGGGCCTGACCACCACCTTCCTGCTGGTGGAGGTGGCCGGCGCGTTCTGGACCAACAGCCTGGCCCTGTTGTCCGATGCCGCGCACATGGCCACCGACACCCTCGCGCTGATGATCGCGCTGGTCGCGGTCCGGCTCAGCCGACGCCCGCCCGATGCCAAGCGCACCTATGGCTATGCGCGGCTGGAGGCCATCGGCGCGATGATCAACGGCGGCATGCTGTTCGTGGTCGCTGGCTACATTCTCTGGGAGGCGGTGCAGCGTTTCCGCGCGCCGCAGGAGATCGCCTCCACCGGCATGCTGGTGATCGCGGTGTTCGGGCTGGTCATCAACCTGATTTCGATGCGCCTGCTGCGGGCTGGCAGCGGCGAGAGCCTCAACGTCAAGGGGGCGTACCTGGAAGTCTGGGCGGACATGCTGGGCTCGGTCGCAGTGATTCTCGGCGCGCTGCTCATCCGCTGGACCGGCTGGAAACCGATCGATCCGATCCTGGCCGTGCTGATCGGCCTGTGGGTGCTGCCGCGCACCTGGGTGTTGATGCGCGAGGCGATCAACGTGCTGCTCGAAGGCGTGCCCAAGGGCATGGATGTCGCTGAGGTGCGCCGCACGCTGTGTACGCACGATGGGGTGGTGGATGTGCACGACCTGCACGTCTGGGCGCTGGCCTCCAGTACCCCGGCACTGACCGCGCATGTGGTGATGGGGGCCGGTGTGGATGCGGACCGTCTGCGCCGCGAGCTGGGCACCCGGCTGCACGAGCAGCACGGCATCGACCACGTGACCCTGCAGATCGAGACGGACCACTGCGGCGACCCCTGCAGCGTCGGCACCCCGCGTGACCCGCATGCCGATGACCATGCCGGGCATGACCACGCCACGCACGATCATGCCGGCCATGCACACGGCAGCCACGCACACGGCGGCAACGACAGCCGGCGCGCCGCACCGGACGCGCAGGGCCACCACGGGCATCCGCATCCCTGAGCGCCACGGGCGGCCCGGCGGCGGACGGGCAGGGCAGGGTTGCCGCTACAATGCGGGTCTGCCTTGCCATCTGTCGGAGATACTGCAGTGACCCGGAAACTCGTACTGTTGCGCCACGGCCAGAGCCAGTGGAACCTGGACAACCGCTTCACCGGCTGGGTGGACGTGGAACTGACTGAACAGGGCCGCCGCGAGGCTGTCGCCGCCGGCCGCCTGATGCGTGAAGAAGGCCTGCAGCTCGATGTCGCGCACACCTCGGTGCTCAAGCGCGCCATCCACACCCTGCAGGGCGCCCTGGCCGAGCTGGACCAGGACTGGCTGCCGGTCAGCAAGAGCTGGCGCTTGAACGAGCGCCATTACGGCGGCCTGCAGGGCCTGGACAAAGCCGAGACCGCGGCCAAGCACGGCGAGGACCAGGTCAAGATCTGGCGCCGTTCCTATGACATCCCGCCGCCGGCGATGGACATCGAAGACCCGGGTCACCCGATCCATGACCGTCGTTATGCCGGCCTGGACCGCAACGCGCTGCCCGGCACCGAATCGCTGGCCACCACGCTGGACCGCGTGCTGCCGTACTGGTTCGATTCCATCGCCCCGCAGCTGAAGGATGGCAAGACCGTCCTGGTCACCGCCCACGGCAATTCGCTGCGCGCGCTGTACAAGTACCTCAACAACGTCTCGCAGGAAGCCATCCTGGAGCTCAACATCCCGACCGGCATCCCGCTGCTGTTCGAACTCAACGACGACCTGACCGTGCAGTCGTTCCGCTACCTGGGCGACCCGGAAGCGGCGCGCAAGGCGGCTGAGGCCGTGGCGAACCAGGGCAAGGCGAAATAACAACGAAAGGCCGGCGCAAGCCGGCCTTTCTTTACCCCCCCGGGTAGGGCCACCCCATGGGGGGCTGCACGCGACGCCGGCTTCCTGCAGCCACCCATGGGGTGGCTCTACCGCTGCGCGATGGTGTGACCTTTGGCCGGTCCGTCCCGGCCCCTCCCGCGTTACGCTGCCCGATTGCCCGTGATCCGGGCGATGCATCCATCTGTAGCCGGAGAGTCGAATGAAGTTTTCCAAGCTGGTCCCGCTGGGCCTGACCGCCGCCATCGCCGTGTCGCTGGCGTCCTGTGGCAAGACCGATACCGCGCCTGCCGCCACTGCCGATGCCAAGCCGGCATTCGATCAGTCGCAGATCAAGACCGCGCTGATCTCGCTCAACAATGCCGATCTGGACACCGCCATCGCCGCCTGTACCGACCTCAACGGGTTCGTGAACAGCAAGTGGCTCAAGGCCAACCCGGTCCCGAACGACCAGACCACCTGGGGCAGCTTCGAAATCCTGCGCGAGCGCTCGCTGGAAGTGCAGCACGCGCTGGTCCAGCAGGCCGCCGCCAGCCAGGCCAAGGCCGGCACGGTGGAAGCCAAGATCGGCGACATCTGGAAGACCGGTTCGGACGAGGCCAAGATCGAGGCCGCCGGCATCACCCCGTTGCAGCCGCAGCTGGACAAGATCGCCGCGCTGAACGACACCGCCGCCATCACCCAGTACCTGCGCGACAGCCAGGCGGTGGGCCAGGGCGTGCTGTTCTCGCTGTTCGCCAACGCCGATTACAAGGACTCGGCCAACGTCATCGCCTATGTCGGCCAGGGCGGCCTCGGCCTGCCGGAGAAGGGCTATTACTTCGACGATTCGCAGGCCAAGATCCGCGATGCGTACGTTGCCTACATCGCCCAGGTGCTGACCCTGTCCGGCGTCGATGCCGAGCAGGCCAAGACCCAGGCCAAGGCCGTGATGGACTTCGAGACGCGCCTGGCCAAGGCCTCGATGTCGCGCATCGAAATGCGTGACCCCGCCAAGCGCTACAACCCGGTCAGCGCCGCGGACGCAGACAAGCTCACCCCGAACTTCAGCTGGACCGCGCTGTTCGACACGCTGAAGGTGCCGGCCGCGCAGAAGTTCTCGATGGCCCAGCCGGGCTTCTTCGGGGAAGTGGACAAGATGCTGGCCGACGTGCCGGCGGCCACCTGGCAGGCCTACCTGCGCTTCCACACCATCGATGACGCTGCGCCGTACCTGAGCAGCGCCTTCGAAAAGGCCAACTTCGATTTCTACAGCACCACCCTGCGTGGCCAGAAGGAAATGCAGCCGCGCTGGAAGCGCGTGCTGGAGTCGGTCAACGGCGCCATCGGCGAAGGCCTGGGCCAGATGTATGTCGACGCCGTATTCCCGGCCGACTCCAAGGTGCAGATGCAGCACCTGGTGGAGAACCTCTCGGTGGCGCTGAAGGCGCGCCTGGAGAAGCTGGAGTGGATGAGCGAAGACACCCGCAAGAAGGCGCTGGAGAAGTGGGCCAGCTTCACCCCGAAGATCGGCTATCCGGACAAGTGGCGTGACTGGTCGGGCCTGGAAACCAACGGCGACAGCTACCTGGGCAACATGCAGGCCGCGCGCACGTTCAACTACCGCTACATGCTCAACAAGATCGGCAAGCCGGTGGACAAGACCGAGTGGGGCATGACCCCGCAGACCGTCAACGCCTACTACAACGCCACCAAGAACGAGATCGTGTTCCCGGCGGCGATCCTGCAGGCGCCGTTCTTCGACGCCAAGGCCGATCCGGCGCTGAACTACGGCGGCATCGGTGCGGTCATCGGCCACGAGATGATGCACGGCTACGACGATTCGGGCAGCCAGTTCGCCGCCAACGGCAACTTCGACAACTGGTGGACCGACAGCGACCGTGCCGCCTTCACCCAGCGCACTGACCAGCTGGTGGCGCAGTTCGACGGCTATGAGTCGCTGCCGGGCGTGAACGTGAAGGGCAAGCTGACCCTGGGCGAGAACATCGGCGACCTGGGAGGCCTGACCGTGGCGTACGACGCGCTGCAGATGGCGCTGAAGGAAGACCCGAAGGCCAACGTCGAGGTCGACGGCTATTCGCAGGACCAGCGCTTCTTCATGAACTGGGCCACCGTGTGGCGCCGCAACTTCAATGAAGGCGAGCTGCGCGTGCGCCTGAACACCGATCCGCACGCCCCGGCCAACTTCCGTGCCAACGGTGCGCCGTCGAACATGCCGGCGTACGCGCAGGCGTTCGAGTGCAAGGCCGGCGATGCGATGGTGCGGGCCGACGACAAGCGCGTTGTGATCTGGTGATCGCACGCGGTTGAGTGAGACATGAAAAACCCGGCGAAAGCCGGGTTTTTCTTTTCCCGCACGCTCGCGCCAAACCCAGGCCGAGACTACGTAGTGGCGGCCATCATCCGGGTGAACAGCCCGAACACTTCCGGGTCGATCAGGCCGCCCTGCTGGTCGGCAAGAATGCCCATCGCCTTGGCATGCGGCATCGGCCCGCGGTACGGGCGGGCGCTGGTCATCGCGTCGTAGCCATCGACGATGGTCAGCACGCGTGCACCCAGCGGGATCGCGCTGCCTTTGAGCCCATCCGGATACCCGCCGCCGTCGAAGGCCTCGTGGTGTGCGCGGATCAGCCGCGCCACCTCGGCCGCGTCGCTGCGCCCGGTCGCGGCGAAGATGCGTTCACCGCGCTCGGGGTGGGTGCGCATGATCGCGCGCTGTTCGTCATCCAGCCGGGCCGGGTGCAGCAGCACATTGTCCGGAATGCCGATCTTGCCGATGTCGTGGAAGCGCGCAGCCAGGGCCAGGTGTGCGCGCTGCGCGTCATCCAGATCGCACAGGCGGCCGAGCTGCTCGCCGAGCAGGCCGACGCGGTCGCAATGGAATCGGGTGTACTGGTCGCGCATCTGCAGTGACATCGACAGGGCATCGATGGAACACGCCTGCGGATGGACAGCGTCGAACCGGGGGGAGTCGAACATGGGGGCGTCCGGTGGTGGGCGGCCGGAAGACCGCCATCCTGGCAGGACGGCATGCCGCCCGTGCCGGTGGAAAGATACCGCCTGGCGACCGGCGCCAGGCGTGAAATCAGCGCGGGGACAGGGTCAGCAGCAATGCCTTGGCGGCACTGAAGCGGTCTTCAGGCAGCGGCAACGGGTGCTTGATGCGCAGCTTGTCCGGCCCATCCATCGTATACAGCTTGGGCTGCTTCTGGATCAGCTGGATCACCGCCATCGGGTCGATCTCCGGCTTGGGATTGAACACGATGCGGCCACCGTTCTCGCCCAGTTCCAGCTTGCGGATACCCAGCACGTTGGCCTGCAGCTTGAGTTCGGCGATGGCGAAGAGGTGCTTGGCCGGGTCCGGCAGCAGGCCGAAGCGGTCGATCATCTCCACCTGCAGTTCGCGCAGCTCACAGCTGTCGCGCGCGCTGCTGATGCGCTTGTACAGGGTCAGTCGGGTGTGCACGTCGGGCAGGTAGTCGTCCGGGATCAACGCCGGCACATGCAGTTCGACCTCGGCACCGCGCACTTCTTCGCCCGCATCCAGGTCCGGCAGTTTGCCCAGGCGGATGCTGCGCACCGCCCGTTCGAGCAGTTCGGTGTACAGGCTGAAACCGACCTCGGCCATCTGCCCGCTCTGGTCTTCGCCGAGCAGTTCGCCGGCACCGCGGATCTCAAGATCGTGGGTGGCCAGGGTAAAGCCAGCGCCAAGTTCGTCCATCGAGGCGATCGCCTCCAGGCGCTTTTCGGCATCGGGCGTCATCGCGCGCTTGTCCGGCACCACCAGGTAGGCATAGGCACGGTGGTGCGAGCGACCGACACGGCCGCGCAGCTGGTGCAGCTGGGCCAGGCCGAAGCGGTCGGCGCGGTTGATGATGATGGTGTTGGCGTTGGGGATGTCGATGCCCGATTCGATGATCGTGGTCGACAGCAGCACGTTGAAGCGCTGCTTCTGGAAGTCGAGCATCACCCGCTCCAGCTCGCGCTCGGGCATCTGCCCGTGCGCGATGCCGATGCGGGCCTCGGGCACCAGCTCGGCCAGCTCGCGCTGCATGCGGCCGATGCTCTCCACGTCGTTGTGCAGGAAGTACAGCTGGCCACCACGGGCCAGCTCGCGCTGGAACGCCTCGCGCAGCAGCGCGTTGTCCCAGGCGGTAATGAAGGTCTTGACCGCCAGGCGGTTCGGCGGCGGCGTGGCGATGATGGACAGATCGCGCAGCCCGGCCATGGCCATGTTGAGCGTGCGCGGGATCGGCGTGGCGGTCAGCGTGAGCAGGTGCACGTTGGCGCGCATCGCTTTGAGCGCTTCCTTCTGGCGCACACCGAAGCGCTGCTCTTCATCGACGATGACCAGGCCCAGATCCTTGAACTTCACGTCCGGCTGCAGCAGCCGGTGCGTACCGACGATCACATCGATGGTGCCGGCCGCGACCTTCTCCAGTTCGGCCTTGATCTCCTTGGTGGATTTGAAGCGCGACAGCACCTCCACCTTGAGCGGCCAATCGGCGAAACGATCGCGGAAGTTGCGGTAATGCTGTTCGGCCAGGAGCGTGGTCGGCACCAGCACGGCCACCTGCTTGCCGGCACTGGCCGCGGCGAACGCGGCGCGTACGGCGACTTCGGTCTTGCCGAAGCCGACGTCGCCGCAGACCACGCGGTCCATCGGCTGGCTGCTGGCCAGATCGCGCAGCGTCGCGTCGATCGCGGCCAGCTGGTCGGGCGTCTCCTCGAACGGGAACCCGGCCGCGAACGGCTCGTACATCGCGCGGTCCACATGCAGCGCAAGGCCGGCACGGGCACGGCGGCGCGCCTGGATTTCCAGCAGTTCGGCGGCGACGTCGCGGACCTTTTCGGCCGCCTTGCGCTTGGCCTTGGTCCACTGCTCGCCACCGAGCGAATGCAGCGGAGCGGTTTCCGGCGAGGCACCGGAATAGCGGCTGATCAGGTGCAGCTGGGCGACCGGCACGTACAGGCGGTCGCCCTTGGCGTATTCGATTTCCAGGAACTCGCCGGGCATGCCGCCGGCATCGAGCACGATCAGGCCGCGGTAACGGCCGACACCGTGGTCTTCATGCACGATCGGCGAGCCTTCGCTGAGCTCGCCTAGGTCGCGGATGATGGCTTCCGGCTCACGCCCGGCACGGCGGCTGCGGCGCTGCTGGCCGGCCCGTTCCGGGAACAGCTGGCGCTCGGTGAGCACCGCGATCGGCGGGTTCTCCAGTGCGAAGCCATCTTCCAGCGGCGCCACGGTGATGCCGAAGCGCACGCTGTCATCGGCCAGGAAGCCGGGCAGGTCGGCGACCACCGGCGGCTTCAGCTCCGCGGCGAGCAGCACTTCCAGCAGCGCTTCGCGGCGGCCGGCGGAATCGGCGGCGATCAGCACCCGGCCCGGGTAATGCCCGATGAAGGATTTGAGCGCTTCCCCGGCCGGCGCATCGCGCGCGGCGACCGGCAGCGGAGGCAGCGGCTGGTCACCCAGCGGCTGCGCATCGGCGATGCGGTCGTGATCCGGCGGCCAGACTTCAACGCGGGCCAGCCCGTTGAGCGTGGCGCGCAGTTGTTCCGGGCTGGCGTACAGCTCTTCCGGGGCCAGCAGCGGGCGCTCCACGTCATGGCGGCGCTGTTCGTAGCGGTTCTGGGTCTGCGCCCAGAAGGCGGCCGCAGCATCGAACACGTTCGGCGCGAGCACCGGCAGTACGTTGGGCTGCAGGTAATCGAGCAGGGTCGCGGTCTGGTCGAAGAACAGCGGCAGGTAATACTCGATGCCGGCCGGTGCGATGCCGGCCTTGAGATCCTGGTACAGCGCGCTGCGGCGGGTATCCACGTCGAAGCGTTCGCGCAGCGTAGCGAGCACCCGCGAGACGCTGAGATCGTCCAGCGGCACTTCGCGGCCGGGCAGCATGTGCACGGCCTCGACCTTGTCCAGCGAACGCTGCGATTCCGGATCGAAGGCGCGGATCGAATCGATGTCTTCGTCCAGCAGTTCCACCCGCAGCGGCGCATCGGCACCCATCGGATAGACATCCAGCAGGCCGCCACGCACGGCGAAATCACCCGGGTCCATCACCTGCGGCACGTTGCGGTAGCCGGCCGATTCCAGGCGGCGCTTTTCCGCATCCAGATCCAGTCGCTGCCCAACCGTCAGGTCGAAGCTGCCGCCGATGACGTACTTGAGCGGGGCCAACTGCTGCAGCAGCGTCTGCACCGGCACCACGACGATGCCGCGCTTGAGCGCGGGCAGGGCGTGCAGCGCCGCCAGGCGCTGGGAAATGATGTCCGGGTGCGGGCTGAAGGCATCGTAGGGCAGGGTTTCCCAGTCCGGGAAGGCCACGATCGGTACATCGCCGGCACTGCCCAGCAGGGTGTGCAGGTCGGCTTCGATCTGGTTCGCGCCATGGTTGTCGCGCGCGACCACCAGCAACGGCCCGTCGTGCGACTGTGCCGCGCGGGCGATGTACCACGCCAGCGCTGTCGCCGAAGCGGGAGCGCGCCACCAGGCGCGGAGCTGTCCAGGACGTGGCAGCGGCGGAGCGGGATAGGAGGTGCGTGACATGAACCGTCGATTTTAGCAGACCGCAACGTGGCGGCCGCGTCATCCAGCAGCGGCAAGCGCAGGGACGATCCCGTTCCCGGTCGTGCCGATCGTGCCGGTAGTGCGGTAGTGCCGGCCGCTGGCCGGCTCCAGGCGATGCATGACGTCCGCGAGCCGGCCAGCGGCCGACTCTACCGATCAGGATCAGGATCAGGGCGCGGACACGCGCCCCTGTTTCAGCTGTCCAGTTCCAGCACCATGCGCACCAGGCCCGGGGTGCCGTTCGGGTGCGGGATCGGCTGGAAGCCCAGCGAGGCGGCCAGCTGCTTCATCGGCTCGTTCTCTTCGGCGACATCGCCGTACAGACGATCCAGGTACTTGCCGCGCGCCCATTTGACCAGTTTGCGCATCAGCTGGCGGCCCAGGCCCTGGCCGACCAGGAAGCGGCTGACCAGGATCGCGTACTCTGCTTCGCGGGTGCCGGGAATGATCGAGGCGCGCGCAACCGCACCCACCACGGCTTCACCGGCGGGCAGGGACTCGGCCGCGACCAGGGTGATTTCGCTCTTGGGATTCGGGTGGGTCAGGCGCTGCGTCGTTTCCGGCGACAGTTCGGTCACCGACTGCAGGAAACGGTCGCGGATCTCTTCGGGACCGAACAGACTGAACGCGGCATGCAGCGGCGGGCCGTCTTCGGGCCGGATGGGGCGGATCAGCAGCTCGTGGCCACTGGGTGCCTTGAAAATCTCGTGCCAGGGCGGCATGCGGTTACGGGTAGCCATACCGGTGATTCCTTGGTGGTCTTCGGATTCTCGCATCCCGGGGGCAGCGTTCCGTGAACGGATCACTCACGCCGTGTCGGCCGGGAGGCGCCGGCCAGGCCGGGGTGCCGGCCTGGGATTCCGGGGGTCATTCGGCCTGCTTGAGCCACTGCAGGCGGGTCGAGGCGCCTGCCTCGCCCAGGTGCTGCTTGAGCGCCGGCATCGCCGGGGCCAGCACCTGGTCGAACTGCCACGGCGGGTTGAGCAGCAGCATGCCGCTGCCGTTGAGCCGCAGCGGGGAGTCGTCCGGGCGGATCAGCAGCTCGGCGGTCAGCACCGATTTCACCGGCAGGGCGCAGGCCTTGCGCAGGAAATGCAGGATCGTCCGGCGCTGCTTGATCGGGAACCAGATCGCGAAGCTGGCCTGCGGCCAGCGCCCCAGGATCTCGGTCACCGAGGCCAGGATGGCCTGGTACTCGGCGTCCTGCCCTTCGTAAGGCGGGTCGATCAGGACCAGCCCGCGGCCGATCTTCACACCGTTGGCCTTGGGCGGCAGCAGTTTCTTGTTCTGGGCATAGCCATCGGCGTGGTACACGCCGACCCGGCTGTCATGGGCGAACAGTGCCTTCAGCGCCGCGGCCTCGGCGTCCTGCACTTCGCAGACGGCCATGCGGTCCTGCTCGCGCAGGGTCTGGGCGGTCAACAGGGGTGAGCCGGGATAGCTGATCATCGCCCCGACCGGGTTGTCGGCCTGAACCGCCTTGAGGTAGCGCTCGACCACGGCCGGCAGCTGGGGCTGGGCCATCAGGCGCATCACGCCGTCTTCGGCCTCCAGCGTCTTGCGGCTTTCCTCGCTGGCCAGCAGGTAGCGGCCAGCGCCGCCGTGGGTGTCCAGCACGAAGAACGGGCTGTCCTTGCGCTTGAAGGTGTCGAGCAGGGCAAGCTGCACGATGTGCTTGAGCACATCGGCATGGTTGCCGGCATGGAAGGCGTGGCGGTAATTCATCGGCGCAGTGTACGGGGCGGCGGGCCCAGCGGCTATGCTGCGCGCATGAGCCACCCCCTGCACAACGTCCTGGTGGTCGAGGACGAAACCGCCATCGCCGACACCGTCCTGTATGCGCTGCGCAGCGAAGGCTACGGCGCCGAGCACTGCCTGCTCGGCGGGCAGGCGCTGGCCCGCCTGCGCCAGCACGCCTTCGACGTGGTGGTGCTGGATGTCGGCCTGCCGGACATGAGTGGCTTCGAGGTCTGCCGCACCCTGCGTACCTTCAGCGAGGTGCCGGTGATCTTCCTGACCGCCCGCAACGACGAGTTCGATCGCGTGCTCGGCCTGGAACTGGGTGCGGATGACTACATGGCCAAGCCCTTCTCGCCACGCGAGTTGGTGGCACGGGTGCGCGCGCGCCTGCGCCGTGCCGCGGCCCCCGCCGAGGCGTCGGGCTGGCAGCAGCACGGCCGCTTTGCGATCGACCGCGAGGGCAGCCGGATCCGGTTCGGCGACCAGCCGCTGGACCTGACCCGCTACGAATACGCGCTGATGGCCGCCCTGCTGCAGCGACCCGGCGCGATCCTCAGCCGCGCCCAGTTGATGGACCGTGGCTGGGACAGCGACGCCGACAGTGCCGACCGGACCGTCGATACCCACGTCAAGACCCTGCGCGCCAAGCTGCGTGCCGCCGGTGCCGAGACCGACCCGATCCGCACCCACCGTGGCCTGGGCTACGCACTGGAGGTGTAGGCATGCGGCTGGGCCTGAAACTGTTCCTGGGCTTCTTCCTGATCGTGGGCATCGCCGCGTTCTTCGTGATGCGCATCTTCGTCAACGAAGTGAAGCCGGGCGTGCGCCAGGCGATGGAATCGACCCTGGTCGATGCGGCCAACGTGCTGGCGGAAATGGCGGCGGCCGATCTCAAGGCCGGGCACATCCGCGACGGCCGCTTCGTCGCCGACCTGGCGCGTGCGCAGCGACGCGACCCCAAGGCGATGGTGTGGCGCTTTCCCAAGCGCACGCTGGATTACCAGGTCACCATCACCGATGCCAGGGGCATCGTGGTGTATGACTCGACCGGCCGCGATGTCGGCCGCGACAACTCGCGCTGGAACGATGTCTATCGCACCCTGCGCGGCGAGTACGGTGCGCGGTCCAGCCCGGAAACCCCCGGCGACGATACCCACTCGGTGATGCACGTGGCCGCGCCGATCTTCGATCCCGCCGATGGCCGCCGCTTGATCGGCGTCCTCAGCCTGGCCCAGCCGAACCGCAGCATCGATCCCTTCATCGCGGCCAGCCAGCGCGCCATCATGAAGCGTGGTGCGTGGTTGATCGGCTTGTCAGCGCTGATCGGCCTGCTGATGACGGCGTGGCTGATGCACGGGGTGAACCGGCTCAACCGCTATGCCAAGGCCGTCAGCGCCGGGGAACCGGTCCCGCCGCCGAAGCCGCGCCGCGATGAGATCGGCGATCTGGGCCAGGCCCTGGAAACCATGCGCCGCAAGCTGGAGGGCAAGGCCTACGTCGAGCAGTACGTGCAGTCGTTGACGCATGAGATGAAGAGCCCACTGGCGGCCATCCGCGGCGCGGCCGAGCTGCTGCAGGAGCCGCTGCCGGATGCCGACCGCGCGCATTTCGCCCGCAGCATCGAAAGCCAGGCGCAGCGCCTCACCGAAACCATCGACAAGCTGCTGGCGCTGGCCGAGGTGGAGCAGTACGGCTGGCTGCAGAAGCGTGAGCGCCTTGCGTTGGCGCCCTTGCTGCAGGCCGCGGCCGATGCGGTGGCGGTGCGTGCGCAGGCGGCCGGCGTAGCGATCCGGGTGGAAGCCGGGGCCGAAAGCATCCAGGGCGATGGCTATCTGCTGCGCCAGGCACTGAACAATCTGCTGGAGAACGCGGTGGCCTTCTCACCGGCCGGCACGGTCATCACGGTTGGCGCCCATGCAGAAGACGATGGCCTCGCCCTGACCGTGGCCGACCACGGCAGTGGCGTGCCGGACTATGCGCTCGACCGCGTGTTCGAGCGCTTCTATTCGCTGGCGCGCCCGGGCACCGGCCAGCGCAGCTCCGGTCTCGGCCTGTCGTTCGTGCAGGAAGTGGCGCGCCTGCACGGCGGGCGCATCAGCCTGCGCAACCGCGAGCAGGGCGGCGCGCAGGCGGTGTTGTGGCTGCCGTCGCGGCTGCCCTCGGTACCACCGCGGCGCTGACCGCGCCACTTCACACAGACTTCAACCTCGGCACAAACCCCGCACACCGGCACGCGGGAAGCTGGCCCCCTCCCAACCGAGGACGGGTCATGAAATCCCTGAAGATGCTGTTGCGGTTCGCCATCGTGGGCGGACTGATCCTGTTGCTGCTGATTCCGCTGAGCCTGATCAAGGGCGTGATCCGCGAGCGCGAGGCCTACCGCGACGAGGCTTACCAGCGCGTGGCGCAGAGCCGTGCCGGCGCGCAGATCCTGACCGGCCCGATCCGGGTGGTGCCGTGGACCGAAACCCGCGAGGTCGAGGTGGTGGATGCGGCAGGCACCAAGAAGAAGGAGAAGCAGGTCGAGCAGGGGCAGTGGCTGCAGATGCCGGCCACGCTCAAGGTGGACGGCGTGATGCAGCCGGACGAGCGCCGCGTCGGCCTGTTCCGCGTGCCGGTCTACAGCTGGAAGGCGACGATCAGCGCCGAGTTCGCCGATGACGACTATCCCGTGAAGGCCGGCCGCGTGTATGGCGCCCCGTTCCTGACCGTGGGCATCGCCGACGTGCGCGGTCTGGTCGGCTCGCCGAACCTGCGTGTGGATGGCTCGGCCTTGGCGCTGCTGCCCGACGCTGGCGGCGTCAGTGGCATCGGCACTGGCCTGCACGTGGGCCTGCCGGGCCTGGAGGATGAGCGCGGTGGCGTGCTCAAGGGCAGCAAGGTCGAGCTGGAGCTGGTGCTGGATGGCACGCGCTCGCTGTCGGTGGTGCCGGTGGGCGATGACAGCCGCATCGCGCTGCGCTCGCCGTGGCCGCATCCGCTGTTCGGTGGCAGCTTCCTGCCCAACGAGCGCAAGGTCGATGCACAGGGCTTCGATGCACAGTGGGCGGTGTCCTCGCTGGCGTCGCGCGCCCAGCACCAGCTGCGCAACCGCCCGGACATCGATGCCGAGGCCGTGAGCGTTGAGCTGGTCAATCCGGTCGACGTGTATACCCAGGCTGATCGTGCCAGCAAGTACGGCATCCTCTTCATCCTGCTCACCTTCGTCGGCTTCATCCTGTTCGAGCTGATCAAGCAGCTGCGCATCCACCCGCTGCAGTACCTGATGGTGGGCCTGGCGCTGGCGATCTTCTTCCTGCTGCTGCTCAGCCTCTCCGAGCACATCGCGTTCTGGCAGGCCTACGCGCTCTCGGCCCTGGCATGCATCGGCATCCAGACCGTGTATCTGTCCGGCGTACTGAAGAGCTGGCAACGCGGCCTGGGTTTCGCGGTGATGCTCAGCGCCCTGTACGGCGCGCTGTATGGCCTGCTGATCTCGGAGAACAACGCGCTGCTGATGGGCTCGCTGCTGTTGTTCGGCGTGCTGGCCGCGGTGATGTGGGTGACCCGCCGGGTGGATTGGTACGAACTCGGCGCACGCCTGAGCTGAGCAACGATGATGAGCCTGCATCGCTGTCTGCACGAACGTGTGCGCCGGGCGCTCCCTGCCCGGCTGGAGGTGGCCTCACTCCTGGAGGGGGAGGCTTCGGGCTGGCCCTCACCGTTGATGGCGCTGCCCGGCGTGCAGGGAGCGCCGGGGCTGGTGCGCTTCGGCCTGGCGCCGGCCACCTGCGCGGCCATCGCCGCACACGGGCTTGGCTTCCTGGAACAGGCACGGCAGGCGCGTGGGCGCCTGCCGATCCCGCACTGGTGTGGCGCGTACCGGCCGTGGCGCGAAGGCGCGCAGGCCCTGCGCGAGATCGGCATCCGCGGGCTGCCGGGTGACTGGCCGGTGCATGCGCCGGTCTACGCCAGCGCCTCGGTGGACCGCAGCCGCTGGCTGCTGGTGCTGCCCACCCGCAGCCAGCTCTGGTACGGCTGGATGGAATGACCATGACTCTTGGCCCGGGGGCACCGGCCCCGTGCTGGATAGACTCGGGGATTGTTCGTGGTCTGGCCGAGAGGCGGGGGTAATCGTGTTCAAGTGGGGCATGTTGAGCGTGGCATTGGCATTGAGCGGCGTCGCCGATGCACAGACGAAGGAAACGGTGGACCTGGACATGGTCAGCCGCATCCGCCAGGAAGCCTTCCACCGGTCGCAGGTAATGGCGACCTTCAGCCATCTGACCGAGCAGATCGGTCCGCGCCTGACCAATTCCCCGGCCATGGGCGAGGCCAATACCTGGACCCGCAGCAAGTTCAACGAGTGGGGCCTGGTCAATGTGCATGACGAGGCCTTCGATGCATTCGGCCGCGGCTGGGAGTTCAGCAACGCCAGCGTGGAGCTGCTGAGCCCGCGCGTGGCGCCGCTGTATGCGCTGCCGAAGGCCTGGACCCCGGGCACCAACGGCCCCGTGGAAGGCGAGGTGATCAAGGTCGAGATCAAGAAGCTGGCCGACCTGGATCAGTACAAGGGCAAGCTCGCCGGCAAGATCCTGCTGCTCAACGATGCACGCGATTACGAGCGGGCCACCACGTCCGATTCGCACCGCCACGACGACGCCGGCCTGGCCGAGCTGCAGGTCTTCGCGGTGCCCAAGGACGTCGCCGATGCCAAGGCCGACCGTGCCAAGAAGGCCAAGGAATACCTTGAAAAGCAGGAACTGACCCGCGCCACCAATGCGTTCTTCGCCGAGCAGGGCGTGCTGGCCACGATCAGCATCAGCGGCTGGGACAATGGCATCATCCGTGTCGGTGGCGGCGGCTCGCGCAAGGCCGGTGAACCGGTCGGTGTGCCCGAGCTGGCGATGATGGCCGAGCACTACAACCAGCTGGTGCGCGCGGTGGACCAGAAGCAGGCGGTCAAGCTGCGCGTGAATGTCGAGGCCCGCTTCACCGACGAGCAGGACAAGCCCGGCTACAACACGCTGGCCGAAATCCGCGGCAGCGGCAAGGCGGACGAGATCGTCATGCTGGGCGCGCACATGGACTCCTGGCACACCGGCACCGGCGCAGCCGACAATGCCGCCGGCGTGGCGGTGATGATGGAAGCCATGCGCATCCTCAAGGCGGTGGGTGCCAAGCCCAAGCGCACCATCCGCGTGGCGCTGTGGAGTGGCGAGGAGCAGGGCCTGATCGGCTCGCAGGATTACGTGTCCAGGCACTTCGCGCGCTACCCCGAACCGACCGACCCGGCGCAGCTCAAGTTGCCGGCCTCGATGCGTGAACCCACCGGCGCCCTGCAGCGCCAGCGCGATTACGACAAGTTCTCGGCGTACTTCAACATGGACAACGGCTCGGGCCGCTTCCGCGGCATCTACGCGCAGGAGAACCTGGCCGCGGTGCCGATCTTCGAAGCGTGGCTGGCCCCGTTCCATGACGTGGGCGCGACCACCGTGGCGACCCGCAATACCGGCAGCACCGACCACATCGCGTTCGATCGCGTCGGCCTGCCCGGGTTCCAGTTCATCCAGGATCGGCTGGACTACTTCACCAACGTCCACCACAGCAACCTGGATACCTGGGACCACGCCGAGCCGGAGGACCTGAAGCAGGCCGCCGCGATCGTGGCTTCGTTCGTCTACAACGCGGCGATGCGCGATGAAAAGCTGCCGCGCAAGCCGTTGCTGACCCCCTGAGGCACGGTCTACCGGGCCGTCGACGGCCCGGTGCGGGGCGTGGGATCGAGCGAGAAGGCGAGGCGGTAGCCTGTGGGCCCGCCTTCTGCGGCCAGAATGCTGCGCACCATCGCCTCGTTGACCGGCAACTGACGGCCTACCGCATCACGGGGGGCGCCAAACAGCACGGACGGATTCTCCAGCGTGCCGGTGATCTCGCCGAGACAATGGGAAATGCCGCAGTGAAGGCGGCTCAGCCGCGGCGCGTCCGGGCCGGTGCCCAGCCGTTGCTGCAAGGCATGCTGATAGCTGCTGCGAACGTCCTGCGCGTCCCCATCGGTGGCGTAGGCGCGGTCCAGCGCCGCCATGGCCTGGTCGAAGCGCGGGCCGTCAATAAGCAACTGCCGCAGCTCATCCGAAGCCAAGCCATCAGCCAGGCCGAGCGCCCGTTCCGTGTCGCCGGCTGCCGTCGAGGCGTTGACGGCTGGCGTCTGCATGCGAGCGAGCGTCCCCGAAGGGGCCGTGCCGGGTGGCCGCGTGGACGCGCTGGACCCGGCGTCCGCCGGTACCGCTTGCTGGGCGGGTGGGGTCGTGGCCACTGAGGCAGCCACCGCGCCATCGGTGCCCGGTGCAGAACACGCGCCCAGCGCAGCGAGCAGGATCAGGGCGGTGACAGCGCGTGTGGCGGTGTGGTGCAGGGAAGGCGGCTCAAGGCGGGAGATTGTCACGGTCGATTGATGAAAAGCGGGCAACCCCGCCATCAGAGCATGTCCACGCCCAGTAGGCAGTAGGGATTATCCGATTTAGGCAGGGTCCGGCCCGGACAGGTAAAATTGCCGGGATTCCGTTTCCCGCCCTGAGCCCCCCATGACCTGCCGCACCCGTTTTGCCCCCAGTCCCACCGGCTACCTGCACATCGGTGGCGCCCGCACTGCGCTGTACTGCTGGCTGGAGGCCCGTCACCGTGGCGGCGAATTCGTGCTGCGCATTGAAGACACTGACCGCGAGCGCAGCACCCAGGGCGCGATCGACGCGATCCTGGAGGCGATGGAATGGCTGGGCCTGGGCTATGACGAAGGCCCGATCTACCAGACCCAGCGCGTGGCCCGTTACCAGGAAGTGGCCGAGCAGCTGGTCGCGCAGGGCAAGGCGTATTACGCCTACGAGACCAAGGAAGAACTGGACGCGATGCGCGAGGCCGCCATGGCCAAGCAGGAAAAGCCGCGTTACAACGGCGCCGCGCGCGATCTGGGCCTGCCGTACAAGGACGACCCGAACCGCGTGATCCGCTTCAAGAATCCGCTGGAGGGCACGGTGGTGTTCGACGACCTGATCAAGGGCCGTATCGAGATCGCCAACAGCGAACTGGACGACATGGTGATCTTCCGTCCGGACGGGTTCCCCACCTACAACTTCGCGGTGGTGGTGGATGATTGGGACATGCGCATCAGCGAGGTCATCCGCGGCGACGACCACATCAACAACACCCCCCGCCAGATCAATCTGTACGAGGGCATTGGTGCGCCCGTGCCGAAGTTCGGCCATATGCCGATGATCCTGGACGAGCAGGGCGCCAAGCTGTCCAAGCGCACCGGCGCGGCCGATGTGATGCAGTACAAGGACGCCGGCTACCTGCCCGACGCGCTGCTGAGCTATCTGGCCCGGCTGGGCTGGTCGCACGGTGACCAGGAGCTGTTCAGCCGCCAGGAGCTGATCGATCTGTTCGACGTGACCAACTGCAACTCCAAGGCCGCGCGCCTGGACATGGCCAAGCTGGGCTGGGTCAACCAGCACTTCCTGAAGACCGAAGCGCCGGACAGCATTGCCCCGCACCTGGTCTACCAGCTGAACAAGCTGGGCCTGGATCTGAACGCTGGTCCCGCGCCGGCGGACGTGGTGGTGGCGCTGCGCGACCGCGTGCAGACGCTGAAGGAAATGGCCGAGAAGGCGGTGGTCTGGTATCAGCCGCTGACCGAGTACGACGAAGCGGCGGTGGCCAAGCACTTCAAGCCGGGTGCGGAACTGGCGCTGGGCAAGGCCCGCGAGCTGTTGGGCGCGGCCGGCGAGTGGACGGTGGAGAGCGTTTCGGCGGCACTGCACGACGTCGCCACTGCGCTGGAGATCGGCATGGGCAAGGTGGCGCAGCCGCTGCGCGTGGCCATCACCGGCACCCAGGTCAGCCCCGACATTTCGCAGACGGTGTTCCTGGCCGGGCGTGAAGAGGCCTTGAAACGCATCGAGGTCGCACTCACTAAAGTACCGACGGCCTGACCACAGGAGACCGCGCATGTCCGCCAAGACCGCTTGTACCGCTCCGCACCATCACGTTCACGACGCCTCCGACTTCGTGAAGGTGGTCGAACGCGTGTGCTCGGAACGCGGGCTGCGGCTGACGCCGATCCGCGCGAACGTGCTGCGCCTGATCGCCGAGGCCGGGAAACCGGTCAAGGCGTATGAGTTGCTGGAGTGGGTGCGCAATGGCAAGGGCGTCGGTGCCGACGCCCCGCCGACGGTGTACCGCGCGCTGGATTTCCTGATGGCCAATGGCTTTGTGCACAAGCTGGAATCGGTGAATGCCTTCGTGGCTTGCCACCATCCGAGCAGTGCCCAGCATTCGGTGCCGTTCCTGATCTGCAACAGCTGTCACAGCGCGGTGGAGCTGGAGGACAAGGAGATTGTCAGTCAGCTGGAAAAGCGGGCCAAGGAGCTCGGTTTCCAGCCGCAGGCGCAGACGCTGGAAGTGCATGGCCTGTGCGCGCGGTGTGCGGGGTAAGGCAGGTACCGACCGTGGGGTGCTGCATCTGCCGGTAGGTACCGACCGTTGGTCGGTACGCTGTTGATGTTGAAACGCCGCGCATCTGCGCGGCGTTTTCGTTTCTGCACGAGAGCGGATGTAACGCAGCCTGGGGCGAGGAAAGGCTGCAAGCGCATCACCGCTTCGCACCGGCCGGCTCATGCACTTCCGCGGCGGTATCCACCTTGACGATCACCGACATGCCGGGGCGCAGGCGCGGGGCCAGCGGTTGGTCGGGGTCGATGGCGATGCGGATCGGCAGGCGCTGGACCACTTTGGTGAAGTTGCCGCTGGCGTTGTCCGGACGCAGGACGCTGAACTCCGAGCCCGTCGCCGGGGCGATCTGTTCGATGTGGCCATGCAGTTTCTGACCGTCGAAGGCATCCACGGAGAAGGTGGCCGGTTGCCCGATGCGCATCTTCCAGGTCTGGCCTTCCTTGAAGTTGGCCACCACCCACAGGGCGTCGGGCACCAGGAACAGCAGCTGCGAGCCGGCCGTGACGTACTGGCCCAGGCGCACCGAGGCCTCGCTGACCTGGCCGTCGCGCGGCGCCTGGATCACGGTGTTGGCGAGGTCGATCTTCGCCAGCTCCAGCTGGGCCTGGGCGGTTTCGACGCGGGCTTCCAGGCCTTTGCGGGCAACCTGGGTGGAGGTCAGGGTTTCTTCGGCGATGCGGATCTGCGCCTGCGACTGCAGCACGCTGGCCTGCGCGGACTGGGTGGTGGTGCGGAACTTGTCGCGGTCGTTGAGGGCGATCAGCTGCTGGGCGGCAAGCTCTTCGTAGCGCTTGAGTTCAGTGCGCGAGCGCGAGAGCTCGGCCTGGCCGGCGGAAAGGTTGGCCTGCGCCGCCTGGATCTGCGCGCGGTTCTGCGCCTGCGACTGATCGGAGTTGGCCAGTGCTGCCTTGGCGCTGTCCAGATCGGCTTCGGCCTGGACGACTTTCTCGCGGTAGATGCGGTCGTCGATGCGCAGCAGCGGTTCGCCTTGTTTGACGTGCTGGAAGTCCTTCACCAGCACCTCGGTGACGTAGCCGCTGACCTGTGGTGCCAGCACGGTGATCTGGCCGCGCACATAGGCGTTGTCGGTGGTCACCCGCGAGGTTTCGAACGGCCACAGCGACCACGCGCGCAGGATCAGTGCGATGCCGATCAGCGCGATCACGATCATGATGATGACACTCCGCAGGCTGGGCTTGAGGTACTTGGGCACGCCGGAGGGCGCGGCCGCCGGTGGCGGCGCGGGAGCGGGCGCGGCGTCGGTCGGTGGCGGCGGATTGACGTTTTCCGGGGCGTTATCGTCGTGCGGAGGTTGGGTCGACATGGGCGGGCTCATCGGGGCGCGACGCTGCCAGGCGTCGGCGCGGAAAGGGGAGGTGTCGGCGCGTGGCGTTTGCGCCATTGCTTGAGCACGGCGGTGCGGACCGCCAGCAGCAGCAACCAGCCAAGGAAGACCAGCGCGACGCGGCCGCTGAGCGCGAACACGTCATTGAACGCGCGCACGTTGGCTTCGCGGCGGGTGATCTGGGCCAGCTGCGCGGTGCCCTGCGCGCTGCGCTGCACCGGATCGGTGATCAGCCTGGCGTAAACCTGTTGTTGCTGCTTCAGGCGCTGGGCGACCACGTTGTCGGCCGGATCCAGCTGGCTGACCAGCGCGCCGGAATACACCTGTTCGCGGTGCAGCTGATAGGTGCCCAGCACGGCCGAGCCGGCCAGACCGCCCAGGGTCTGGGTGATGGAGAGCGTGACCAGGAAGGTGATCATGTGGTCCACGCCCTGTTTCAGCGCCTGGGTGATGCCGAGCATGATCAGCGGTCCCATGAACATGCCGGCACCGACCGAGGCCAGGAACTGGCTGGCGAAAAAGTCGTGCGGACGGTCCTGGCTGGTGCGGCTCTGGTCGAGCAGGGCGGCGCTGCCGAGCAGCAGGATCGCCATCAGCAACTGCGGGATCAGCCGCTTCGGCCCGAAGGTCAGCGAGCTGGCGGCGATGCCGGTGATCACGCCGGCCAGGATCACCGCGAACAACGGGCGCATCTGGTCCGGGCCCATGCCCAGCGTGCGCATCAGGCCGACCACGCCGTAGGACTGCTCGGTGGTCAGGAAGCGGATCAGGAACGCGCCGATGATGAAGTGGATCACCGGCAGGCTGGCCAACCACCGCGTCTGCAGCAGCGGATTGCGGCGGTAGTGTTCGATGATGAAAGCGGTGGTGGACAGCGCGATCGAGGCGACCAGCGCCCAGCCCAGCCATGGCGTGTCCAGCCACCAGCGCGTGTAGCCCTGCGCGAGCACCACCACGAGCAACCCGACCGCGGGGGCAAGCAGGGCAAAGGTGAGGAAGTCCAGCGGCTCGAAGGCCTTGATCTGCGCACCGGGCGGCAGCTTGAGCACCACGACGGCGGCGAATGCGCACAGCGCCAGGCCGGCCTCGAACAGATACAGGTTGTGCCACTGCCCGGTATCGACCAGGCCCGGCGAGACCAGCCAGGCGATCGGCACGGCCAACTGCGCGATACCGACGCCGATCACCAGCAGGTTGCCGGTGTATTTGCGCGGCAGCGACTGCAGCATGTACAGCGTGCCCAGGGTGCTGCAGGCCGCGCCGGCGAAGCCGCTGGCCGCGCGCATCAGCACGGTGGTTTCAAAGGTGCCGACAAACAGGTGCAGTACCGCAAGCGCGGCATACAGGCCCAGCCCGATCTCGGCGAACAGGCGGATGCCGTACTGCTGGCGGAACTTGAAGGCGAGCAGATTGGCGGTGACGTTGACCATCGCATAGGCGGCCACCAGCCAGCTGCCCTGCGCCGGGGTCAGCCCGAGCTGGCCCTGCAGGAACGGCAGGTTGGCGCTGACCAGGGCGTTGCCCAGGCCGCCGGTGATGCCGACCAGCAGCGCGACCAGGGCATAGGCGAGGCGGCGGTGCGGCGGATGCCACGGCATCGAAGCCGAGCCCGGCAGGGTCGGTTTTTCGTGCTCCTCCCAGTCCGGAACCGGCTTGAGGTACTGCGGCATCATCCCTCCCCGTCGGCAGGCCCCCGCAATCCGCCACGCAGCAATTGCAGGGCGCGCGTGGCCAGCCGGGCGCGTTCGTCACGCGTCTTGCCACGCAGCGCGGCTCCCAGCATGCCTGAGATGAGTGAAATGTCCGTCGTTTCCAGGTCCGGGCGGCACAGGCCGGCGGCGACCGCGCGGGCGATCGGTTCGCGCAGCAGTTCGTAGATGGTCTCGCGCGCGGTCCGGATCGGGATCTGATCTGGATCCACCGCGCGCCAGTAGTCCGACAGCGCGGGCGACTGGACGATTCGGTTGGCCATGCCTTCGAGCACCTCGAACAGCGCGTCGTCGCGATCGCCCAGGCTCTGTACCTGGCGCGCGATGCGGTTGACGGTGCGCTGGAGCAGCGCCTCGACCAGTGCGGTGCGGTCGGGGAAGTTGCGGTACAGCGTGGCCCGGCCGACCTGGGCGCGTTCGACCACCAGGTCCAGCGGTGCGTTCACGCCATGCTGGCCGAACACGGCATCGGCAGCGTCGAGGATCTGGGCGCGGCGGGCCGCCGCATCGGCACGTTGGGTAGGCATGCGCCATCATCGGACAGAACTGTCCGGGGCGGAAGGGGAGATGTCGCTTACCGCGCGCCTTGGTTGGCCCGCGCTTGGCAATGTCGACGGCAGGTGAGCTCAGCGCGGGGCGGCCACGCCGTGACAGCCGCCCATCCGGGCTTCACGGATCGGCAGGTTGACCAGCGCAGCAAGGATGGCCAGGCCCATGTCGGCGTACCACATCCACAGGTAGTTGCCGGTATGCGCCAAGGCAAGGCCGCCGAGCCAGGCACCGAAGAAGCCGCCGAGCTGGTGCGAGAGCAAGGTCAGGCCGAACAGGGTGCCGAGGTAGCGCGGGCCGAACAGTTTGCCGACCAGGCCGGCGGTGGGCGGAACGGTGGCCAGCCAGGTGAAGCCGAGCGCGGCGGAGAAGAGGTAGAAGGTCAGCGGTGTCGGCGGCGAGACGAGATAGACGCCGATCATCACGGCGCGGCTGGTGTACATCCAGAACAACAGGTACTTCATGCGGTAGCGCTGACCGAGCGCGCCAATGATCAGGCTGCCGGCGACGTTGAACAGGCCGATCAGGGCGATGGAGGACGAGGCGACGGTGGGCGAGAGGCCGCACAGCGCGATTTCGCCGGGCAGATGGGTGACCAGGAACGCGATGTGCAGGCCGCAGGTGAAAAAGCCCAGGTGCAGGTACCAGTAGCTGCGGTCGCGCAGGGCGATGCGCAGTTGTGCGCGCAGGCCCCCGTCATCGGTGGCACCGGCAGCAGGCGCATGGTCACCGGCGCGACGCCGCAGCGGCCAGGCCAAGGGCACTGAGAGCAGGGTGATGACGGCCATCGTGATCATGGCGCGGGCCCAGCCGGCGGTGCCGATGATCCATTGGACCAGCGGCGCGAACACGAACTGGCCCAGCGAGCCGCCGGCATTGATGAGGCCAGCGGCGAACGAGCGTTTTTCGGCCGGCAGGCGGTGCGCGGTAGCGCCGATCAGCACGGAGAAACTGCCGGCCCCGGCACCGGCGGCCATGAGCAGGCCAAGGGTGAAGGTCATGCCGAGCGGGCTGGTCAGCAGCGGTGCGAGCAGCAGGCCGGCGGCCAGCAGCAGGGCGCCGACGATGAGCACGGGCAATGCGCCGCGCTGGTCGGCAACGGCGCCAAAGACGGGTTGCACCGCGCCCCAGACAAACTGGCCGATGGCCAGCGCGAAGCTGATCTCGACGATGCTGACGCCGGTGCCGCGGTGGATGGGATCGACATACAGGCCGGAGGTCTGGCGCACGCCCATGGTGACCATGAGAATGGCCGAGGCGGCGACCAGCAGGGCCCAGTGCAGGGTAGGGGCGCGGGCAGCGGTGGTGGACGTGCTCATGCGTCGGCTCCGGCGGGCAGGGCGTGGGCGAACGGCACGCTCGGTGTGCACGTTGCCACAGTGTGCGGGCAGGGCATAGCACGCCGATGGCCGCGCACAAAAAAGGGGGCCTTTCGGCCCCCTCGGGTAACACAACCACCCAATGAATCGATCAGAAGTACGCGCGGATGCCGAACGCGACGCCGAGGATCCGCGGAAACACCGCGTCCCGCTGAGTCAAGGCGCGGACGGACCGGCAGGTTTTCGTTAGCGTCGGTGTCGGCCAGGTGGATGAAGTCCGTGAATTTGGTCTGGTAGTCGCAGAGAAGTCCAGGCGCTCGCTGTGGAGGCGGATGCCAAGTTCCACGCGCTGGGCGCTTATCCTGTCTTCTTTCTGCTCTTGATAAAATCGATGAACTCCTTCTTATGGCCCTCAAAGACGCGACGGCCGTACTTCCGATACTGAGGCTCGAACAGGGCGAAGGCCGCATCCAGGTTTCCCGATTCGAACTCGATGGTGGCGGCAAGCTCATCCATGTACTCGGTCGAGGCTTCGCCTTCTCCATAAGTGTTTCTGGCCATCGCTGCCCACTCCTTGGCCTTCTCAAACTGGGCGGTGTCGCGATAGAAGACCGCAATGCCATACGATGACATCTGCCCGTAGTCATACGCAGATTTCGGCTCAGGGATCATTCCCCAGCCTTCAAGGAAATGATGCTCCGCCTCAGCAATATCTCCCGTCAGCCACGCGGTTCTCCCGCGCTTGGCTATGGCAAGGAAGCGCTCTTCCAGATCCGCGCCGAGGCTCAGAGCCATGTGGATGTCTCCTACAGTTGTACATTGAATCGCATTCTGGATAAGTCTAGCTGAGGCGCCGATGGGGATCTGGTGGAGGCGCACCACTCCTTGAAGTTCGTGCCATTTGCGACAAAAGGAGGGGCCATTCGGCCCCCCTTTAGCGATACAGAAATCCCGCAAGTCGATCAGAAGTACGCGCGGATGCCGAAGGCGACGCCGCGGCCCGGCAGGGGGGAGTAGTCGCGCAGCAGCGAGGTGTGCGGGCGCACTTCCTGGTTGGTCAGGTTGCTGCCGTCCAGGAAGATCTCGTAACTATTGCTGTCGTTGCGGTCCCAGCGGTAGGCCAGGTGTGCGTCCACCAGCGTGTAGCCCTTGCTCGGATCCTCGTTCTGCGCCACATCCTTCTGGCTGCTGTAACGCACCGCGCCCACCGATGCCCGCCAGCCGTCACGCGACCAGCGCAGGTCCGCGCCCACCCGGCCCGGCGCGATCCGCGGCAGGTAACCGGTGTTGGCCAGGTCCACGGTGTAGTTGTGGTTGTGGTCACCGTGCGGGACGGCGATGTCGACGCTGCGGCTGCCGCTGCCATCCAGTTCGGCTTTCACGTAATCGCCGAACACGCGCAGGTCCCAGTCGCCCGCGTTGCCTTCGAAGAGGTGGAACAGGGCTTCGGCTTCGGCCCCCTTGAAGGTGGCGTCCTGCTGGGTCCACAGGCGGACCGGCAGCGATTCGACCACGCCGGTGTCGGCCAGGTAGATGAAGTCCTTGAACCTGGTCTGGTAGATCGAGGCGGAGAAGTCGACGCGGTCGCTGTGGGTGTGGATGCCCAGCTCGACGCGCTGGCCGCGCTCGGTCTTCAGGTTGGCATCGCCGATTTCCAGCGAACGGGTGGCGATGTGCGCACCTGCGGCGTACAGCTCTTCGTTGGTCGGGGCGCGCTCGGAACTGTCGATGCCGAAGCGCAGGTCGACGGCATCGTTGAGCGTCCAGATTCCGGCCGCGGAGAGGTTGGTGGCGTCGAACCTGCGGGCGCGGTAATCACCGGTCGGGTCCAGCTTGACCTGGTCGTGGCGGCCGCCCAGTTCCAGCTTGAACGGGCCGAACTGCTTTTCCTGCAGGACGAACAGGCCGATGTTCTTCGTGCCGGTATCCGGAACGAACGCCTCTTCACCCTTGGCACCGAAATCACTGTTGCCGAACTGCAGGCCGAACGCGCCATCCCAGCCGCCGATCTGCTCCTGCACGGCTTCCAGGCGGCCTTCGATGCCCCGGTTGGTGAAGCGGGTGGCCGGGGTGCCCGCCTCCAGCTCCACGTGTTCGTAGTCGGTATAGGCCACGCGCGCGTTGATGTTCTTCAGGAACGAGACCGGGTTGTAAATGCCGGCCTTGGTCTCGAAGCGGTTCTGCACCATGTCGATGCGGACGTCATGCTCGTCGCCTTCTTCCTCGTCGCCATGGTCGTGATCATGATCGTGGTCATGACCGTGGTCGTCCTCGGCATGCACGTGCGCGCCGTTGGGAATGCCGTAGTTGGTGCGGTAGGTGCTGGCCGAGACGCCGAAGTAGCCGTCATCGCCCAGCCACGTGGCACCGACGCCGCCGGCGCGGGTGCGGACCGAGCTGTTGTCCAGGCGGCCGCGGCGCGGCTCGTCCGAATCGCCTTCCTCGTGGTCGTGGCCGCTGTGGTCTTCCAGGCCATCGATCACGGCATAGCCGGGAATCCGGTAGTCATCGCCATTGCGGACCAGGCCATCGACATGCAGCACGACGTTGCCACTGACACCATCCAGCCGGAACATGCCGCTGCGCTCGTCGTTGACCGAGTTGCCACGCAGTTCGGCGCGGCCGCTGAGCGGACGGTCCGGCAGTTCGCGGGCGATGCGGCCATCGACCACGTTCACCGCACCACCGATTGCGCCGCTGCCGAACAGCAGGGTGGCCGGGCCTTTGAGCACTTCGATCTGATCGGCCAGGAAGGGTTCGATGCTGGTGGCATGGTCGGCGCTCACGGTGGAGGCATCCATGTTGCCCATGCCGTTGGACAGCACCGCCACGCGCGGGCCTTCCTGGCCCCGGATGATCGGGCGGCCGACACCGGGGCCGAAGAACGTGCTCTGCACGCCGGGCAGCTTGGCCACGGTGTCGCCAAGGGTGCCGGCCTTCTGCTCGTCCAGGCGCTCACCGGCCAGCACGTCGACCGGGCGGGCCAGCGATTCGGCATCGCCCTGCAGCGGCGAGGCGGTGACCTTCACGGTGGACAGTTCGGTCAGGTGACGGTCACGGTGGCTGCTGGCGTCATCGGCGGCAAGCGCCAGCGAAGGCAGCATCGCCGCGGCAAGGGCCAGGGAGAGGGCATGGGGTTTGAGCAGGAGGGAGCTGGAGCGCATAGGGCAAGGGCCTTCGGTCAATTGTTACAATATATCAATGGTGGGGCGCGCGAATCCCGTCATGGGACGGGTAGAGGGCAAGTCAGGGGGAGGCAGGGTGCGCGTCGGGATTGATGTTATATTATTCCATAACGCTTCGCCGACCCTGCTGGAAGTCATGCCCCTGTTCGCTCGAGTTCGCCATCTGCTGGATCGTTTCGGTGCCACCGGCTCGCTGCTGTGTGCCGTGCACTGCGCTGTGCTTCCGGTGCTGCTGGCCGCTGCGCCATCGCTCGGCCTGTCCGTGTGGATGAGCGACGGGGTGGAGCTGGCCCTGGTCAGCTTCGTCACCCTGCTGGGCCTGTTCAGCCTGGTCTGGGGCTGGCGCCGTCATGGCGCATTGCGCGCGCTGGGCTTCCTGATTCCAGGCCTGAGCGCCCTCTGGGCGGGGCTGTTGTACGACCCGCTGCACCACTCGGCGGTGCCGCATGCGGTGGTGATGACCCTGGGCGGCGTGCTGGTCGGTGTGGCCCATCTGGTGAATCTGCGGCTGAACCACGGCCACGGCCACGTCCACGACGCCAGCTGTGCTCATTGAGAGCGCGCATGGTAGGCTTTCCGATCGTGCGCGGGGGCGCCTGAGAGGGCGGCCCCGCCGAACCCGTGTCAGTACGGGGTAATCAGATTTCGCAGCATTCAGACTAAGGAGTTACGACATGGGTAAGGGTGACCGCAAGACCGCCAAGGGCAAGCGCTTCAATGCCAGCTACGGCAATTCGCGTTCGCACGTCGTGAGCAAGGCGGCCGTGGGCGCAGCTGCGCCGGTTGCCAAGAAGACCGTGACGAAGGCGCCGGCCAAGAAGGCCGTTGCCAAGAAAGCGGTGGCCAAGGCCGGCTGATCCAGCCAGGCGGGTCCATGAAAAACGCGGCGCTTGCGCCGCGTTTTTTTTTGCCTGCGCGCCGGGATCGCCTCAGCGCAATGCGGGCAGCAGGCGCTCGGGGTTGCCGTCATTGGGTGCGGCCGGAATGCCGAGCAGGCGGGTCAGCAGCGGATACACATCCACGTTGTCGAAGGCAGGCAGCGACTGCCCCTGCTTGAATGCCGGACCGCGCGCGACGAACACCGCGCGCATCGACGGCAGGGCGTTGTCATAGCCGTGCGAACCCCGGTCACCTGGGCCGCGTTTGGCCATCCGCTCCCGGGTCAGGGCATCCCAGCCCTCATGCATCTGGCAGATGATCGGTGGAATGCGCGGGTTGCTGCCGTACTTCCAACGCGCCGGCAGGGTTTCACGCGTCCAGCAATCGTAGTTCGCATGCGCGCCCAGCAGGATCTGCTCGGCCTGGGCCTGCTTGCCTGGCAAGGGCGCGAACCCGATCGACTGCCCTACCGAAATGTCGCGGGCAATCGTCGGATCGATCATGTCTTCGGTCGCCACCACGTGGCCAGCCGGTACGCTGGCCATCCCGTGATCGGACACCAGGATCACGTTGGTGGTATCGGCCAGTCCTTCGGCCTGCAGACCATCGAGCAGGCGACCCAGCGCGCTGTCGGCCAATGCCACCGCGGCGGCGTACGCCGGAGATTCCGGGCCGTGATTGTGGCCGGCCTTGTCGACCTGCTCCATGTACAACGTGACCAGGCGCGGCGCCTGCGGGCCCTGCTGGCCCAGCCAGCCCAGCACCTGGTCAACGCGATCGGGCAGGGCCACGGCTTCATCGTAACCATGCAGCTGGCTGGGGCGGATGCCTTGGATCGCGGCTTCGCTGCCAGGCCAGGACCACACGGCAGTACGTAGGCCGGCCTTTTCCGCACCGACCCAGATCGGCTCACCGCCCCACCAGCGCGAGTCGGCCACCGAATCGCGCATGTGCAGCTGGAACTGGCCCAGTCCGTCCTCGTGCATGCTGTTGTGGATGATGCCGTGGTGATCCGGGCGCAGTCCGGTCACGATCGTGTAGTGATTGGGAAAGGTCAGTGCCGGATACGACGGTGTCATCCATTGCGCCCGCACACCCTCCTGGACAAGCCGGCTGATGTTCGGGGTGATGCCCCGATCGATCATGTCCGCCCGCAGGCCATCGATGGAGATCAACAGCACTTTCTGCTGCGCGGCCGGGACACTCGGCGCTGCGCTGGCGACAGGCGCGACAGGCGGGGTGGATGATGTCGTGGCGCAGGCGGCCAACGAAAGAGCGGCGGCAAGCGCCAGGGAAAGGCGAGCGGAAATCATCGCGCCATGATAGTGCGTGGCGGTGACGCGTCGAAGACAACCAATGGCACACGCCACGCATGACGCATGACCTGCAGCTACGCGAACAATGAATCGTGCCGGGCTTCCAGCTGCAGCAGGGCCGCCTTGGTTTCCAGTCCGCCGCCGAAACCGGTCAATGCGCCCCCGGCGCCGATCACGCGGTGGCAGGGCAGCACGATCGGCAGCGGATTGCGGCCATTTGCGGCACCGACTGCGCGGCTGGCGGTGGGGTGATCGATGTGACGCGCCAGTTCGACGTAGCTCCAGGTCTGGCCGAAGGGAATATCGGCCAGCGCTTTCCACACGCGCAGCTGGAACGGCGTTCCGTGCGGGGCGAGTGGCAGATCGAAGCGCATGCGTTCGCCGCGCAGGTACTCCAGCAGCTGCCCGCGTGCGCCGCGCAGGGCGTGGGCGTCGCGCTGCCAGTGCTCGCGGCCTTTGGCGTCGTAAAGGTTGTTCTGGAACAGGATGTGGTGGATGCCCTGGCTGTCGCCGGCCACGGTGAGGGCGCCGATCGGGCTGTCGAAGGTGTCGTAGAGCAGGGTCATGAGGGAACTCCCGGAGCAGGGGTGGCCAGGTGCCACAGGTGCAGAACGGCGTAGGCGCGCCAGGGGCGCCACGATTGCGAACGTGCCTCGGTGGCGCGCTCGCTCAAGCGCGTGCCATAGCCGAGCACCTGTTGCAGGACCAGATCGCCGGCGGGGAACGCATCGGGCAGGGCCAAGGCGCGCAGCGCGATGTAGTGTGCGGTCCATGGGCCGATCCCGGGCAGGGCGACGCAGCGTTCGACGAAGCCGGCCAACGACTGGCCGACGCCAAAATCGAGCCGGCCCTCGACCACCGCCTGGGCGACACCGCGCACGGTGGCGGCCCGGGTACGCGGCAGGCCGATCGTTTCCAGCGGCGCCTGGGCCAGCACCGCGGGCGAGGGGAACTGGCGGTCCAGTCCTGCCGGCATGCCTTCCAGGGTGGCCCCGAAGCGGTCCACCACGCGGCGTGCCAGCGTCGCGGCGGCGGCCACGCTGACCTGTTGGCCGAGCACGGCGCGCACGGCCACTTCAAAGCCATCCCAACCGCCGGGCACGCGCAGCCCCGGGCGCTGCGCGATGCCCGCAGCGAGCAGCGGCTCCTGCATCAGCGTGGCGTGCACCCTGAGCAGATCTGCATCCAGATCGAAGATGCGCCGCACGCGCCGGACGATGCCCGGAATCGCGCGCGGATCGACCTGGCCCAGCTGCAGCAGCAGTTCGGGGCGCCGTGGATCGGCGGTCACGCTCAGCAGTGAGGGGCGCTCGGGCGGCCCGATCACGCGCTGGTAGCTGTCCGTGCCGATCTGCTCGATGCCGGGAATCGCGCGGCGGCGCAGGAAACCGAGCATCGCGGTGAAATCGAGCGGCGGCCGATAGCCCAGGCGCAGCGTGAGCGCGCCATCGGTCAGCGCGCCACGCTGGCGGCGGATCGCGGTCGGGGGCATGCCGCAGCCATCCAGGAAGGCCGCGTTGAAACGGCGCAGGCTGTTGTAGCCCGATGCCATCGCGACATCGGTCACGGGGAGCGCGGTTTCGGTCAGCAATTGCTTGGCCAGCAGCAGCCGCCGCGTGGCGTGGATCTGCGCTGGCGCGGCGCCGAGGCGGGCGACGAACAGGCGCTGCAGCTGGCGGGCACTCAGGCCGACGTGCGCGGCCAGATCGGCGACCGGCTGATCCTGCAGATAACCCTCATGGATCAGCGCCAACGCGCGCTGCAGGGTTTCATTGTCCAGCGCGTCCTGGGCCTCGGGCGCCAGCTCGGGACGGCAGCGCAGGCAGGGGCGGTAACCGGCTGCCGCTGCGGCGGCCGCGGTCGGGTAGTAGGTGACATTGGAAGGCTTCGGCGCCGGTGCCGGGCAGACCGGACGGCAGTAGATGCCGGTACTGCGCACGGCGGTGAAGAACACCCCGTCAAAGCGCGCGTCGCGGGACAGGCGGGCACGTTCGCAGGCGGTGTGGTCCAGGGGCAGGGCGGTCTCCATGGGGGCCAGTCTATGCCCGCCGCCCGGGCCTGGCTCGCCATTTTCGGACAGCAATGCCATGCCAGGGTCGCCCGGTTCAGGGCAGGTTGCCGCGATGCGCCGGCCGCGCACTAGACTGTGCGTGCGCGCTCATTTTGCCGCGCATTCCCCCCTTGCAAGGATTCCGGGTTGTCCATGTTGCTCAAGTCGTGGTGGTTGCCGTTGTTGTACCTGGGCCTGGCCGGTTGCAGCCAGCTGGAGAACCCGGGCAATGTCACCGCCGCCGACAAGGCCGTGCGGGCGCAGACGGCCGATGGCGATCACATGGTGTCCATCAATGCAGCCGATGCGCCGCCACCGCCGCCGCCCGCGCCCAAGCGGGGCGATCTGAGCTGGCCGCAGGCCGCGCTGGAAAACGGCAAGGCGTGGATCAGCTGCGATACCGACTACGCCGGTGACGCCGGCGATGGCGCCCCGCTGGAGGCGCTGGACCGGGCCAGCATCGAGGCCGCGCTGCAGCCCTGCGCCGAGCGCGGCCTGCTGCGCGTGCGCTATGTGGGCAAGATCAATCCGGGCTTCTCCGAGCTGGTCGCCCGGCTGGCGGTGGTCGCCGATGCGCAGCGGATTTCGCGGCGCATCCTGGACCTGGATTCCAGTGGCGGCCAGGTCGAAGCCGCCATCGTGGCCGGCGACCGCATCGGTGAATCCAACTGGACGATCTGGGTGCGCGAAGGCTCGGTCTGCCACAGTGCCTGCGTGTTCGTGCTCGCCGCCGGCGACAACCGGCTGGTCTCGGGCAAGGTCGGCATCCATCGCATGATGCGGATCAGTTCCAAGGCGACCTCGCGCGCTGAACTCAACCGCGAACTCCACGAGGTCTATGACAACGTGAAGGATTACCTGCAGCGCAACGGCGTGGCGGTGGGCGTGGCCGACCTGATGATGACCGTGCCCAACCGCAGCCTGCGCCTGTTGACCGCCGAGGAGCTGCGTCAGTTCGGGCTGGACGGCACCAACGCCGTGCAGGACGATCTGGAGCGGATCAAGCAGATGCGCAAATGCGGCGATGCGTTCGTGCGCCGCAAGGATGCCTTCCTGGTCGCCTTCGATCAGGAGTGCAAGCGCGAGGGCAGCGAGCTGGAGGCCGTCAACAGCTGCGGGCAGGCGCTTAAGCAGCGCTTCGGTTTCCCCGACGAGACGTGTCCGGACGAGAGTCCGCTGTCGGAAATCGATGTCTCCACTCTGCTGCCGACCACCGTGGCCCCGGACCAGCCGGAGACCGCCGAGCGGACCCTCGGTGACGCCCGTCCGGCATCGGCCGAGGCCGCCGAACGCAACTGACGGAGGACTCACGTGCTTCCCGTAGACTGGGCCCGTTCCTTCCAGCCAACGGTGTCCTGATGCGTGTTCCGCTGCTGCTGTTGTCCGCTCTGCTGCCTTTCGCCACGCTGGCCCAGGCGCCACCACCGGCCACCCCTGCACCCGCGCCGGCACGCTCCGCGCCTGCGGCCGCGCCCGCAGCGCGTCCGGCACTGAGCCCGGCGCAGCAGGCGCAGGTGCAGAAGCAGGATGCGGAAATGACCGCCGCCGCGTTGCAGGTGGCCAAGCTGGTCGATGCCAACCGCGCCGGCGAGGCGTGGAAAGGCGCTTCGGCCGTGGCGAAGAAGTCGGTGACCGAGCAGGCGTTCGTCAGCCAGCTCAGCGCTGATCGCCAACGTCTTGGCGCACTGGCCTCGCGCGGCCAACCGGTGGTGACCCGGGTCAAGTACGCCGCCGGGGCAACCGTTCCCGAAGGGCTCTACATCAACGTCAGTTTCCCCACACGCTTTGCCAACAGTGCCCAGCCGGTGCGCGAACTGGTCTCCTTCCGGTTCGACGAAGACCGCATCTGGCGCCTGGCCGGTTACAGCGTGCGTGCCGCCACCCCCTGATTGCCGGAGCCTGCGCAGATGAGTATCGAGATCCAGATGCTGGTGTGGTCGATGGTGCTCGGTCTGGTGCACGTGTTCGCGCCCTCCACGCTGATCACCCGCGAGCGCGGCATCGGCTGGAACGCCTCCGCGCGCGATCAGCCGATGCCACCGCCGGGCCCGCTGGCCGGCCGCCTGCAGCGCGCGCAGAGCAACTTCATGGAAACCTTCCCGTTCTTTGCGGCCGCGGTGCTGGCGGTGGTGCTGACCCAGCGCCAGGATGGGATGACTGCCGTGGCCGTGCAGCTGTATTTCTGGGCGCGCCTGATCTACCTGCCGCTGTACGCCGCCGGCGTGCCTTATGTGCGCAGCCTGGTGTGGCTGGTCTCGCTGCTGGGCATCGTGATGCTGCTGTGGGCGTTGCTGTGAACCGGTGCTGGCGCGCCTGATCCAGATCAAGGACGGCGCCGACGCCACGGCGCTAAGCTGCACCTGACACGTAACGGCAGGATGGGATCATGCAGTCTGTGGATGTGGTGGTGGTGGGTGCCGGCCCGACCGGGCTGTGCTTCGCACGCGCGCTGGCCGATACCGGCCTGAGCGTGACGCTGATCGAACAGCAGCCGCGCGCGGCGCTGGCCGACCCGGCCTTCGATGGCCGCGAGATCGCGCTGACCCACGCCTCGCGCCAGATCCTGGAATCGTTGGGCCTGTGGGAGCGGCTGGACCCGGCCGAGATTTCCCCGCTGCGCGATGCCAAGGTGATGGACGGCGGCTCGCCGTTCGCGCTGACCTTCGCTGCGCACGAGCGTACCGGCGATGACCTGGGCTGGCTGGTGCCCAATCATCTGATCCGCCGCGCCGCGTGGCAGAGCGTGCAGGGCCAGGCCGGGCTGGACATCGTGGACCAGGCCAGCGTGACGGCCGTCGCCCCCGGCCCCACCCACAGCACGGTCACCCTGGCCGATGGCCGCCAGTTGGCCGCGCGCCTGGTGGTCGCCGCTGACAGCCGCTTCTCCGCGACCCGTCGCCTGCTGGGGATCGGGGCGCAGATGCGCGACTTCGGTAAATCGATGCTGGTGTGCCGGATGCAGATCGAGGTGCCGCACCGGCACACGGCCTGGGAGTGGTTCGGCTATGGCCGCACGATGGCGCTGCTGCCACTCAACGGCGACCAGGCCTCGGCGGTGATCACCCTGCCGCCGCGCCAGATCGCAGGCTTGATTGCCCAGGACGAAGGCGACTTCGGCCGCAGCATCAGCGCGTTCTTCGAGCATCGACTGGGCGCGATGCGGCCGCTGGCCACGCCGGTCGCGTATCCGCTGGTGGGCGTTTACGCGCACGCGTTCGCCGGCGACCGCTGCGCGTTGATCGGCGATGCCGCGGTCGGCATGCATCCGGTGACGGCCCATGGCTTCAATCTGGGCCTGCAGAGCCAGCATCGGCTGGCCGGGATCGTGCGCAGGGCGGCGGGGCAGGGGCGCGACATCGCCGCGCCGTCCGGGCTGACCGCGTACGAGCGCGGCCACCGGTTGGCCTCGCGGCCGCTCTACGAGGCGACCAATGCGATCGCCTCGCTGTATACCGATGACCGCCTGCCGGCGCGGCTCCTGCGCCGGGCCGGGCTGCGGCTGGCGCACGGCGTGGCCCCGTTCCGCCAGTTGATCGCCGCCCACCTCACCGGTAGGTGACGACCGTTGGTCGTCACACAGGGTCAGGGCGCGTCGCTGTCGGCGATCACGTGGATGACGGTGTCGGCGAACTGCACCTGCTGGCCCGCGCGGATCTTGCAGGCCTTGCGCAGCTCCACTTCACCATCCACCAGGACCTGGCCGTCGCCGATCACGGTCTTGGCTTCGCCCCCGCTGGTGACCAGGTCGGCCAGCTTGAGCAGCTGCTTGAGCTCGACGTAGTCGCGGTCCAGTTCAAATTCGAGGGTCTGCATGAAAACGGGTATCCTGGGAAGAGGCGCGGGCGTTGGGCCCGGCCGGGAGAGGGCGCGTATTGTGCGCCAGCACGCGGCAGAACGGCATCCACGTGGCAATCTGTACACGTTGTTCAGGAACGATGCGGTATCATCGCCCCCTGAGTGAGTGAATTCTCCTCCGACCGAGCAGCGCCAGGGCACGCGATAAGAAAGGGCGCCCAAAGCGCGGACCATCCCCCTTTTTTATCTCACTGCCGCGTAAAACGGCGGTGTTTCGGAGTTCCCCATGTCCCAAGATTCCACCACGCCGCTGCGGTTCGCAGATCTCGGCCTGTCCGACGCTGTCATGCAGGCCGTCGCCACCGTCGGTTACGAAACCCCCTCGCCGATCCAGGCCGCCACCATTCCGGCGATGCTGGAAGGCCGTGACGTGCTGGGCCAGGCCCAGACCGGTACCGGCAAGACCGCCGCCTTCGCGCTGCCGGTGCTGTCCAACCTCGATTTCAACCAGACCAAGCCGCAGGTGCTGGTGCTGGCACCGACCCGCGAACTGGCCATCCAGGTCGCCGAGGCGTTCCAGACCTATTCCTCCGGCATCCCCGGCTTCCGCGTGCTGCCGGTGTACGGCGGTCAGCCGTATGGCCAGCAGCTGCAGGCCCTGCGCCGTGGCGTGCACGTCATCGTCGGTACCCCGGGCCGTGTGATCGATCACCTCGAGCGCGGCACCCTGGACCTGTCCGAGCTGAAGACGCTGGTGCTGGACGAAGCCGATGAAATGCTGCGCATGGGCTTCATCGACGACGTCGAAGCCGTGCTGAAGAAGCTGCCGGAGACCCGCCAGGTCGCCCTGTTCTCGGCCACCATGCCGTCGCAGATCCGCCGCATCGCGCAGACCTACCTGAAGAACCCGGCTGAAGTCACCATCGTCAGCAAGACGACGACCTCGGCCAACATCCGCCAGCGCTACTGGTGGGTGAGCGGCATGCACAAGCTGGACGCGCTGACCCGCATCCTGGAAGTGGAACCCTTCGACGCGATGATCATCTTCTCGCGTACCAAGGCGGCCACCGAAGAGCTGGCCGAGAAGCTGCAGGCACGTGGCCTGGCCGCGGCCGCCATCAACGGCGACATGCAGCAGGCCCAGCGCGAACGCACCATCGGCATGCTCAAGGAAGGCAAGCTGGACATCCTGGTGGCCACCGACGTGGCCGCCCGTGGCCTGGACGTGGAGCGCATCAGCCACGTGCTGAACTACGACATCCCGTACGACACCGAAAGCTATGTGCACCGCATCGGCCGTACCGGTCGTGCCGGCCGCACCGGTGACGCGATCCTGTTCGCCACCCCGCGCGAAAAGGGCATGCTGCGTGCGATCGAGCGCGCCACCCGCCAGCCGATCGAAGAAATGCAGCTGCCGAGCGTGGATGCGGTCAACGATACCCGCATCACCAAGTTCATGAGCCGCATCAGCGATGCCCTGGATGCCGGTGGTACCGAGTTCTACCGCGACCTGCTGCAGAAGCTGGAAGGCGAGAAGAACGTGCCGGCGATCGACATCGCCGCTGCACTGGCCAAGCTGCTGCAGGGCGATTCGCCGTTCCTGCTGACCCCGCCGGTGCGTGGTGCCCGTGAAGAGCGTGCGCCGCACCAGCGCAACGAGCGCAGCAACGACCGTGGCGAGCGCCCGGCCCGTTTCGAGCCGCGCTTCGAGCGTGGCCCGCGTCGTGAAGACGACCGCGGCCCGCGCCCGCCGCGTCCGGAAGGCGACTTCGGCAACAGCGAAGGCGGCTTCGAGCGCGCACCGCGCCGTGACATCGCCCCGCGCGGTGCCGCCGAGCCGGGCATGGAAACCTTCCGCATCGAAGTGGGCCACGTGCACGGTGTGAAGCCGGGCAACATCGTCGGCGCGATCGCCAACGAAGCCGGGCTGGAAAGCCGCTTCATCGGCCGCATCGACATCCACGACGACTTCTCGGTGCTGGACCTGCCGGCCGAAATGCCGCAGGACCTGCTGACCCACCTGAAGAAGGTGTGGGTCTCGGGCCAGCAGCTTCAGATGCGCAAGGTCGAGCCGGGTGAAGACCTGACCCCGTCGCCGCGTCCGGCGTTCAAGCCGAAGTTCGGCCAGGGCAAGCCGCGTGGTCCGGGTGGCCCGCGCAGCGGTCCCGGCGGCAACGACCGTCCGCCGCGCCGTGATGGCTTCAAGCCGCGCGGTCCGCGCAACTTCTGATCCCCCCTCGGGTGATCGACGCGACGCCAGCCTCCGGGCTGGCGTCGTCGTTTCCGGCCCCCACGTCCCTGGCCACCGGTTTCGCGCCGTCTCAACAACACTGGCCCTAGCCTGCGGGTTGGAC
Organism: Stenotrophomonas sp. AS1; assembly: GCF_048957655.1. Lineage (NCBI taxonomy): Bacteria > Pseudomonadati > Pseudomonadota > Gammaproteobacteria > Lysobacterales > Lysobacteraceae > Stenotrophomonas > Stenotrophomonas sp. AS1. The sequence continues at coordinate 171,676 of NZ_JARVXM010000010.1, forward strand.
CATGCTCCAATGGAATGAGTTTCCACATCCGCAGCCCCGGGGGGATCGGCGATGTATGGAGGTCGCAGGGAGAGTGGCGGCACCGCGATACCGTATTCCATGCGGGGCCTGACCCTGCGCTTCGTGCTGTTGACCGGCATGGCCATCGGCCTGGTCGGCATTTCCGCCCTGATCCAGGAGCTGCAGGCGGCCTCCACCGCATGGATCATGGGCCAGAGCCACTGGTCGCGCGGCCAGCAGCAGGCCACCCACGCGCTGTCGCGGTACATCACCTCGGCCGATCCGGCCGATCTTGCGCTGACCCGGCAGGCGCTGCGGGTGCCGCTGGGCGACCTCACCGCCCGCCGTGCACTGGAACAGGCCGCCCCGGACATCGCTGCCGCACGCCGGGGCTTCATCGAAGGCGGCAACGCCCGCGGCGACATCAACCGGTTGATCCTGTCGTATCGCTACCTGCGCGATCAGCCGTATTTCCGCGACGCGGTGCGCCTGTGGCGCGACACCGACGACGATCTGCTGCAGCTGGTGGCCATCACCGACCGGGTCCAGGCCGGACACGCCGCCGGCAGCCTGACCCCGGCGGTACAGCAGGCACTGCTGCGCCGGGTGCAGGCGCTGGACGTGGACATGCAGAACCAGGCGCGGGCGTTCTCCAGCGCGTTGCTGCATACCGCGGCGATGGTGCGCATGACCACCTTCATCGTCGGGGGGCTGTCGGTGCTGGCGATCACGCTGATCGCGGTGCTGCTCGCGCGGCGCGTGCGCAACGACCTGACCGAGCAGGAAAGCCGGTTCCGCGCGGCGTTCTACCAGGCCACGGTCGGCATGCTCAAGCTCGACGAGGAGGGCGGCATCATGGAGGCCAACCAGGCCATGGCCGATATCCTCGACCATCGCCGTGAGGCGCTGCTCAGCCTGTCGCTGGCCGATCTGCTGGTGGAGGGGGAACTGGTTCTGGACGAGCGCGGCCGGATCGACTGGCCACGCCAGCTGCGCCCGGGCGAGCTGCGCTTCCTGCGCGCCGATGGCAGCCTGATGTGGGGGCGCTGGAGCGGGACGGTGGTGCATACCCGGGCGCGCGCGCCGGCGGTGTTCGCGCTGGTGGAGGATGTCTCGCAGAACCATGCGCTGGCGCGGGAAGTGGAACACCACGCCAGTCATGACCCGCTGACCGGGCTGATCAACCGCCGCGAGATCGAGCGGCTGCTCGATCAGGCGCTGGTGGCGGTACGCGCCGAGGGCGGGATCCACTCGCTGTGCTACATCGATCTGGATTACTTCAAGCTGGTCAACGACGGGCTCGGCCATGCCGCAGGCGACCAGCTGCTGCGCAGTTTCGCCGATTACCTGGTCGGCGCCGTGCGCGATGGCGACTGGGTGGGCCGCCTGGGCGGGGACGAGTTTGCCCTGTTCCTGGCCAACGCCGGCCAGGACGAGGCCAAGCAGGTGCTGCAACGGGTGATCCGCACGCTGGGCCAGGTCAGCCTGCATCACGGCGACGGCGCCCCCCGGGTGAGCTGCAGCGTCGGCGTGGTGGAAGTGACTGCCGAGGCACCAGATGTGAACTGGCTGATGAGCGCGGCCGACAGCGCCTGCTATGCCGCCAAGGAGGCCGGTCGCAACCGTGTGCATTGCTACAACGAAAGCCGCATGGCGCTGGACGAACGTCGGCGCGAAGCCGAGCGCCTGGCCAATGTCTCCAGCGCGATGGCCGAGAACCGCATGCTGCTGTATGCCCAGCGCATCGAGCGGGTCGGCGATCCGGAGTTCCTGCATTACGAAGTGCTGGTGCGCATGCGCAGCCCGGAGGGTGCCCTGCAGGGGCCGGCCGAGTTCATGGGCGCGGTGGAACGTTACGGCATGGGCATGGCGCTGGACCGGCACGTGTTGTCGCTGCTGTTCCGGCATCTGCAGGTGTGCCCGAGCCACGTGCAGCAACTGGGCCTGTGCAACGTCAACGTGTCGGCGCAGTCGATCGCCGAGCCCAGCTTCCTGGCCTTCGTCACCGATCTGCTGGAACGCAACCGCGGCCTGGCCCGCAAGCTCTGCTTTGAAATCACCGAAACCGCCGCGGTCAGCAATCTGGCCCAGGCGCGTGCCTTCATCGACGCGGTCAAGGCGCGCGGCTGCCGCATGGCGCTGGATGATTTCGGCTCCGGGTTGTCCTCGTTCGGCTATCTGCGCCAGTTGCCGGCGGACATGCTCAAGATCGATGGCGTGTTCGTGCGCGACATGAACGTGGATCCGGTCAACCGCGCCGCCGTGCGCGCGATCACCGAGGTGGGCCGCGAGCTGCACATGATGGTCGTCGCCGAGTGGGTCGAATCGGCGGTGGTGGCCGACCAGCTGGCACAGATGGGCGTGGAGGGTTTGCAGGGGTATGCGATCGAGCGCCCGATCCCGCTGGAGCGGATGACCCAGCTGGCGATACGGCCGGTGCGGGCGGGCCTGTCCTCCGACGCCTGGCGGGGCATGCCATGATGCGATAATCGCCGTCGACGGTTCCGGACACGGTGTGCGCGGACGAACACGGGCGGGCAGGACGCAGGTGTGAGCAACGGGGTCGGTGACTCAATCGGGTGGATGGCGTTCGCGCTGGTGCTGCTGTGGCTGTTGCCCTGGAGCCTGCAGGCGGCGCCGCGCGTGGGGCAGGACTTCCTGTTGCTGGGCGGGGCCACCGATGAGGTGACGCCGCAGCGCGCCTGCGCGCCGGATGTACTGGCACGCCACCAGGAAGTCCTCTCGATCCCGGCGCCCGCCGCCGGCTGGTCGGGCAAGCCACAGGCCGTGGACGTATTCGGGGTCCTTACCGGCGAGGTCCGCATCAGCCATGGCGATCGCGAGATCTGCGGCAGCATGCACGATGCCCGCACGCGCGATTCGCGCTTCCGGGCCGGGGTCGGGTTGGTGGTGGTGCCCAAGGCCGGCGATCACGAGCCGATCGTGGTGTCCTGGACCCGGCCGCTGAAGCCGCGCTGGGTACCGACCATCCAGCTTGGCGCGCCCAGTCCGGTGCAGCAGAACGACACCGCCCGGCTGCTGGTGCGCGCAGCCTGCATCGCCGTGGCGATCGCCCTGGCGCTGTCTGCGCTGATGGGCTGGGCCACCACCCGCGACCGGTCTTTCCTGGTGTATGTCGGCGCCTGCGTTGTGTTCGTGCTCTGGCAGGCGGTGCTTGGCGGGCTGAGCGGCTATCCCGAGCCGTGGTTGCCGGTGTACGACCGCGCCTCCTGGTGGCTGATCGCACTCACTGCGTTCAGCCAGGCCTTGCTGCTGCCGATCCTGTGGCGCCTCACCGGCGGTGACCGGCGCTGGCCGCGCTCGCGTCCGGCCCAGCACCTCGTGCTGTGGGGCCTGATCGCGCTCGGGCTGAGCGTGCCGCTCTGGGGGCTGGACGGGCTGAGCGCCGGGGCGGCAGCGCTGGAAGGCAGTTTCCTGGTCGTCTGCACGCTGTGCCTCGGTGCGGGCCTGTGGGGGCTGTGGCGGGGCGATGCGCATGCGCTGCCGGGGCTGGCCGCGCTGGCCCCCTGGTGGATCATGATCGGGGCCGACGCGCTGGACGCGCGCTGGCTGGTGGCCTATCGGATCGAAGCGCTGCAGTTGTCGGCCACCTGGTTCTTGATGATGGCCGCCTACGCCCTGAATCTCCGGCTGGGCAGGCTGCGCCGCCAGCGCGATGAAATGCGCCAGCTGGCCGACACCGACGTGCTCACCGGCCTGCCCAACCGTCGCGCCGGCCTGCGCCTGCTCGCGCAGTACCTTGAACGGGCGCGCCAGCAGCCGCATGCGCTGGCGATCGGCTTCCTGGACATCGATCTGTTCAAGGACATCAACGACCAGTTCGGGCATGAGGTGGGCGACCAGGTGCTGGTCGCGGTGGCGCGCGCGCTGCGCGGCTCGGTGCGCAACCATGACGATGTGATCCGGATGGGCGGTGAGGAATTCCTGGTGCTGCTGCCCGGTGCCGGCCATGCCGCGGCCGTGGCCCGGCTGGAGACGGTCCGTCAGCAGGTGGCGGCGGTGACCCAGACGCTGGGCATCCCGGGCCTGACCGTCTCGGCCAGCATCGGCCTGGCGGTACTCCAGCCGGGCAGCGACGATCTGGCCGGGTTGCTGCGCCGGGCCGACCACGCCATGTACTGCGCCAAGCGCAACGGCCGCAACCAGATCCACGACGGCGAACGCACCACGACCGCCGGCGATCCATTGCCGGCCTGAACCACCGGCACGTGGAAAAACGCAGCGGCGGCCACCTTTTGCCCGATAATGGGCCGATGACAACCCGACTCAACAAGCATATCGCCGATACCGGCTTCTGTTCCCGCCGCGAAGCCGACCGCCTGATCGGCGAGCGCCGCGTCACCGTCAACGGCCATCCGGCCGGTACCGGTGCGGTGGTGGGCGAACAGGACGTGGTGCTGGTCGACGGCCAGCCGCTGCGCGCCCGTGAAGCGAAGAAGGCCGGTGGCCGCAAGCACGTCTATATCGCGCTGAACAAGCCGGTGGGCATCACCTGCACCACCGAAAGCTCGGTCAAGGGCAACATCGTGGAGTTCGTCGGCCACGAGCAGCGCATCTTCCCGATCGGCCGCCTGGACAAGGATTCCGAAGGCCTGATCCTGCTCACCAGCAACGGCAACATCGTCAATCAGATCCTGCGCGCCGAAAATGGCCACCAGAAGGAATACATGGTCGCGGTCAACAAGGCCGTCACCGATGAGTTCCTGCGTGGCATGGCCCGCGGCGTGCGCATCCGTGACGAAGTCACATTGCCGTGCCGGACCAGCAAGCTGGCCAAGTTCGGGTTCCGGATCACCCTGCAGCAGGGCCTGAACCGCCAGATCCGCCTGATGGCGGCTGCGTTCGGCTTCCGGGTCACCCAGCTGCGCCGCGTGCGCATCGACAACATCAAGCTCGGGGCGCTCAAGCCGGGCCAGTGGCGCAACCTCACCGACGCCGAGCTCAAGGGCCTGCTGCCCAAGCAGCTGGACTGGTGATGCTGTGCGTCACGTGATGGCGCGATACTCGGGCTAGACTGCGCAGGCACACGCTACTGCCTGCCACGATGATCAAGCCGTCCAAGCCGGACAATGAAGCGCAGCGCCTGCTGGCGCTGCAGCGCTACCAGATCCTGGATTCCCCCCGCGAGCGGTCGTTCGACGATCTGGTCACGATCGCCACGGCGTTGTGCGGCACGCGCATGGGCGCGGTCACCCTGGTCGACCAGGACCGCCAGTGGTTCAAGGCGCGCCAGCTGCTGGAGGCGGCCGAAACCAGTCGCGACATCTCCTTCTGCGGCCACGCCATCCTGCAGCCGGACCAGGTGATGGTGGTCGAGGATGCGCGCAACGATCCGCGCTTCTTCGACAACCCGGTGGTGGTCGATGACCCGCATGTCCGCTTCTACGCCGGTGCGCCGCTGCTGAGCAGCGAGGGGCTGCCCCTGGGCACCCTGTGCGTGTTCGATGCGGCGCCCCGGCAGCTCAGCCCGGGCCAGCGCGACGCGTTGTCCGCGTTGTCCCGGCAGGTCTCGCTGGTGATGGAGCTGCGCCGCTACGCGCACGAGATACAGCAGCACATGACCGACCGCGCCTGGTACGAGCAGCGCCTGGCCGAGTACAACGAACTGCTGGAACAGCAGAACGCCGACCTGGCCGAACAGAGCCGCACCGACCCGCTCACCGGCCTGCCGAACCGCCGTGCGATGAGCACTGCGCTGGAAGCGGCGGTGGTGGACGGCGACGGCCAGCCACGCGCCACGGCCGTCGCCTTGCTGGACATCGATCACTTCAAGACCGTCAACGATCTTTACGGCCATGCCACCGGCGATCACGTGCTGGCCGAACTGGCCCGGCTGCTGCGTGCGCATTTCGCCGGGCACGGCCTGGCCGCGCGTTACGGTGGCGAAGAATTCGTAGTGCTGATGCCCGATACGCCGCTGGCCACCGCTGAGCTGCAGTGTGATTTCCTGCGCATGGCGGTGGCCGACCTGCCACTGGGCCTGCCGTTGACGATCAGCATCGGGGTGGCCGCGCACCGCCACGGCGATGCGATCGAGCAGACCCTGGCACGGGCCGACGCGGCGTTGTACCGGGCCAAGGGCGAGGGCCGCAACCGGGTCCTGCGCGCCGACTGAAGCGCACGGCCTATCCCTGGCGTGCCGGGTGTTGGCCGGTACGCGCGCTCAATCGGCGATGTTGCGCGCTTCCGAGGTTGCCAGGATTTCCGGGTGCTGCACCTTCCGGCGGCGGTTGAGCAGCGGGTGCAGGAACACCGCCCCGACGATGATCGCCACGCCGGCGTAGAACAGCGGCGTCAGCTCACGCTGCTCGCTGAGCAGCACCATCGCCAGCAGGATCGCGTAGACCGGTTCCAGATTGGTCACCAGCTGGGAGGTGTAGGCGCTGATGTGGCGCAGCGCGACCAGCGCCAGCGCAAACGGCAGCAGCGTGCAGAGACCGGCCAGGGCCAACAGCAGCAGGCCGTCGTGCAGATCCGGGATCACCCACAGGTCGCTGGCCAGCGCCGGCAGCAGGAAGGGCAGCACCGGCGCCAGCAGGGTCAGGGTGAGCGTGCCCGCGCCGAGTTCCAGCGCGGTCACGGTGAGCGGGTCGGCATGGCTGACCAGGCGCTTGTTGAGCGAGCCGAACACGGCCACCAGCAATGCCGACAGTGCGCCGATCAGCACGCCCAGGCGCATGCCATCGGGAACGCCCCCCACCACCAGTGCGACGCCGGGCAGCACCAGGATGCCGAAGGCCAGCTCGCGGAACTGGAAGGGTCGCTTGGCCACCCACGGTTCGATCACCGCCGTGAACACCGGCGCCAGCGCGATGCAGGTCGCGGCCACCGAGGCATTGGCCAGTTTCACGGCGCCATAGAAGGTGAGCCAATGCAGCGCGACCAGCGCGCCGACGCCGCAGTACCCGGCGACCAATCGCGGCGAGAGTTGCCGCAGCCCGCGCCACACCCGTGGCACCAGCGCCAGCATGGCCACCACCAGCAGCATGCGCCACCACACCAGGGGCAGGGCGGGCAGGGTGATCAGCTTGCCGAGGATGGCGGTGACGCCCCACAGCAGCACACAGAAATGGATTTGCAGCAGGGCTCTGCGGGTATCGGTCATCGGCATCGGCGTATTGTGCGACAAGCCGCGACGTGGCGGACGCCTTCCACGTGATCTTTTCCGGGCCGTGGCATCCTGCGCCCATGACACCTCTGCAAAGCGATTCCCTTGCCCCCTCAACGCCACCCGCGCTGCGCGCCTGGGCCGGCCTCACCGCCGTGGTCGCAGTGGCCTCGCTGCTGCTGCAGTATCACCTGCTGCTGCGCATCCCCGGCACGGGTGCAGCGGAGGCGACGCTGCGCTACCTGGGCTACTTCACCATCCTCAGCAACATCGGGGTGGCCGTGGTCTGCGTTGCCCTGGCCTGCGGCCGTCGCACTGGCCTGGCCGCGCCGGTCCCGCGCGTGGCAGTGGCGCTGTTCATCGGCATCACCGGGTTGATCTACGTGATCATCCTGCGTCCGCTGTGGCACCCGCAGGGTGCGCAATGGTGGGCCGATGCCGGCCTGCATTACGCGGTGCCCGTGATGTATCTGCTGGGCTGGCTGGCCGGGCCGCACGGCCGGCTGCCTCGGCGCGGGCTGGCCGGCGTTCTGGCGATTCCGATCGTTTACCTGGGCTGGGCGCTGCTGGTCGGGCGGCTCAGCGGACAGTACCCGTACCCGTTCCTGGACCTGGGCGCGCTGGGCATCGGCTTGGTCGCGCGCAATGTGCTGGCCGTGGCGGTGGTGTTCATTGTGGCCGGTGCCCTGCTGTGGTGGCTGGATGCGGCGCTCGCGGCGCGCCGCCGGCAGCGGTGAAGGATCAGCCGCCGCCGAGCTGCCGCAGTTGGTCGCGCAGAGCCATCGCCGCGCCGGGATTGCGCTGCTTGGCGGCGCCAATGAACAGCACATAGACCTCGCGCGGCGACTGCGCGGGCACGTCGGCGGCGAGGTGGGGCAGGTCTGCATTGTCCTCGCCGCGCGCCCAGCGCATCGCACGCAGGCACCACTGCTCCATCGCCCGCGCTGGATAGCCGGCACGCAGGTTGGCGCGTGAGCGCATCAGCCGCGCATAGATGAAGTCCGCGGTCGGGTCGGCGAAGCTGGGGTAATCGTCCGAGCCGCTGAACACCAGCGCGGCGCCGTGGGCCCGGGCAGCAGCCAGCAGTTCCGGTGTCCAGGCAGCCGGGTTGCGCACCTCCAGCGCGTGCTGCAGGCGCTCGCCGCCAACCTTGCGCGGAAGCATGCCCAGGAACGCATCGAACTCGGCCGCGGCGGCCGGGTGGTTTTCGCCGAACTGCCAGATCAGCGGCCCCAGCCGGTCCTCCAGCGCGCTGATGCCCTCGATGAAGCGCTCGGCACGTTCGCCGACGGTGGTCAGGTCATGGGTCTGGGTGATCGTGCGCGGCGCCTTGGCCGAGAAGCGGAAACCCTCGGGCGTCTGTTCGCGCCACTGTGCATAGATGGCAGGCTTCTGCGCGCGGTAGAAGGTGCTGTTGATTTCAATGCAGCCGAGCTGCTCGCTGGCATAGGCCAGCTCTTCGCGCTGCGGCAGCCCGGCCGGATAGAAGGTGCCACCACGCCACGCCGGGAAGACCCAGCCGCCGATACCGGTGCGGATGATGCCGGGCGGTGCGCTCATGCGCCGCCCGCGTGGCCGGCCCACGGGTCGTAGCTGCCGAACCACCACAGGTAGCCCTCCGGATCGCGGCAGGCATAGCCACGGCCGCCATAGGGCTGGTCGGCGATGTCGATCACGATCCGGGCGCCGGCGGCAACCGCGCGCGCATGATGCGCATCCGGATCGGCCACGATCACGCAGGCCGTCTGGGTCTGGCGGCCGTCAACCTCATCGGGGTGCACGCTGTAGCGGCCCCATTCGCTGGCGTTGTCGACCGAGCCGAGCATGATCATGCCGTGGCCATACACCAGCTGGGCGTGGTGGACGATATCGCCCTCGGCGTACACCGCCTGTTGCTGGAACCCGAACGCGCGCTGCAGCCAGGCAATGGCGGCGTGTGCATCGCGGTAGCGCAGGCAGGGAATGATCGTGGCGGTGGTCTGCGCGGGCGCGGTCATGGCGGGCCTCCTTCTGGCACAGGCGAGCCTGATCCGGCCCGCGTTACCATCGTGCGAAACCGGGGCATCGGCACCTTCGACGCCCCCGCCACACGCAACCGGAGACACTGCTTGAACACATCCTGGATCGGAGGCGCCGTGCTGCTCGCATGCGCACCCTTGGCATCGGCCGCCGTGCCGGCCGAACTGCAGCGGCTGGACGCCACCATCGAACGGGCCCGCGCCGAGTTCGACATCCCCGGCATCGCCGTGGCGGTGGTCAAGGACGGCAAGGTCGTGATGGAACGCGGTTACGGTGTGCGCGAGCTGGGCAAGCCGGCGCCGGTCCAGGCCGACACGCTGTTCGCGATTGCCTCCAACACCAAGGCGTTCACCGCGACCTCGCTGAACCTGCTGGCCGAGCAGGGCAAGCTGAAGATGGACGATCGCGTGATCGATCATCTGCCGGGCTTCCGCATGTCCGATCCGTATGTGACCGGTGAAATGCGGATCCGCGATCTGCTCTCGCATCGCAGTGGCTTGAGCCTGGGCGCGGGCGACCTGCTGTTCTGGCCGACCACCTCCTACAGCAACAAAGAGGTGGTGCAGCGTCTGGGCAAGGTGCCGCTCAAGGCCGGGTTCCGCGATCGCTACGCCTACGACAACATTCTCTACGCGGTCGCCCAGCAGGTGATCGAACAGGTGTCCGGGCAGACTTATGCGGACTTCCTGCAGCAGCACATCTTCACCCCGGTGGGGATGCGCGGCACACGTTACAACGCCGATCATCTGCAGCCCGGCGACAACGCCGCGGTCGGTCATGCCAAGTACGATTTCAGCCAGCTGCGCACCGTCGCCCCGCTGACCTGGTCCAACAATGCCGGCGCCGGCGGCATCTATTCCAGCGTGCATGACATGGCGCGCTGGATGAACGTGCAATTGGCCCAGGGCACGCTGGAGAACGGCCAGCCGCTGTTCACCGCCAAGACCCAGCAGGCGATGTGGCAGATGATCACCCCGCAGGTCGTGCCCGAGCCGAGCGTGCCGCAGCTTGCGGCGGCACGGCCGAATTTCGCCGGTTATGGCGAGGGCTGGAGCCTGAGTGATTACCGTGGCCAGAAGCTGGTCTGGCACACCGGCGGCTGGCCGGGCATGGTCTCGCGCGTGACCCTGGTGCCGGAGCACAAGCTCGGCATCGTGGTGCTGACCAACCAGGAAGTGGGTGCCGCCTTCAACGCAATCACCATGGAAGCGCTGGATGCCTACCTGCAGGCGCCGGCCACCGACTGGGTCGCCGCCTATGCGGCAGCCGTGGCCAAGTCGCAGGAGAAGGCGGACGAGGGCTGGGCCAGGCACCAGGCGGCGCGCGATGCGAAGTCCACGCCGTCGCTGCCGCTGGCACGCTACGCGGGCGGTTACCGCGATGCGTGGTACGGCGACGTATTCGTTGAACAGCAGGGCGGCAAACTGCGCCTGCGCTTCGGCAGGACCGCGCAGTTGATCGGGACGCTGGAACATTGGCAGCACGACACCTTCCTGGTGCGCTGGGACGACCGCTCGCTCAATGCCGATGCCTTCGTGAATTTCAGCCTGGATCCGGACGGCAAGGTCCGCGAGGTGCGCATGCAGGCGGTGTCGTCGCTGACCGATTTCAGCTTCGATTTCCAGGACCTGCTGCTGACCCCGATCGCGCCGGAGACCAAGGGCTGAACCCCGTCGCCGGCGTGTGATGGAGGTGAGAGTAAAAGGGCAGGCCGCGGTGGGATAATCGCGGCCTGTTTTGTTTTCGGTGCACTGCGATGTTCCGCTGGTTCGAATCGCTGATTCCGGTTTTCCCGCCGATCGATGGGCGCATGCCGCCGCGCAAGGTGGTGCCGTTCTACATCCACTATCTGCGTCCGGTGTGGCCGGTGCTGCTGGCCACGTTGATCGCCGGGCTGCTGCTGGCGCTGGTGGAAGTGGCGATGTTCGATTTCCTGGGCCGCATCGTCGACATGGTCGCCGAGCAGCCAGGCAGCGACTTCTTCGCCCGGCATGCCAACACGTTGATGTGGATGGCCGGCATCACCCTGATTGCGCGGCCGCTGCTGGTCTCGCTGCACAGCCTGCTGGTCAACCAGGCGATCGTGCCGGGGTTGAGCAACCGCTCGCGCTGGCTGATGCACAACTACGTGGTGCGGCAGAGCCTGAGCTTCTTCCAGAACGATTTCGCCGGCAGCATGGCCAACCGGGTCATGCAGACCGGTACCTCGCTGCGCGAATCGGCCGTGCAGATGGTCGATTCGCTCTGGTACATCATCGTCTACACCGGCACCGCGCTGTACCTGTTCGCGCAGGCCGACTGGCGGCTGATGATTCCGCTGGGGCTGTGGATGGCCGGCTATGCGGTAATCATGTGGTACTTCGTGCCGCGGGCCAAAGAGCGCGCGTGGATCGCCTCGGAGGCGCGCTCCAAGGCGATGGGCCGCATCGTGGATGGCTACACCAACGTGCCCACGCTGAAGCTGTTCGCCCATGGCGGCCGCGAGCAGGCCTACGTGGCCGAGGCGATCGACGAACTGGCGGTCAAGCACCGTGGCCAGACCCGGGTCACCACCGGGCTGGAAGTCACCATCGCCATCGTCAACGGCTTCCTCATCGTGGGCACCTGCGGCCTGGCGCTGTGGCTGTGGAACGGCGGGCACATCACGGTCGGTGCGATCACCCTGGCCACCGGCCTGGTGATCCGCATCCACAACATGTCCGGCTGGATCATGTGGACGATCAACGGCATCTTCGAGGATATCGGCACGGTGCAGGACGGCATCACCACCATATCCCAGCCGCTCACTGTGCAGGACCGCGCCGATGCCGTGCCGCTGGTGGTCAGCCAGGGCGCCGTGCATTTCGATCACATCCATTTCCACTACGGCAAAAGCGGTGGCGTCATCGCCGGGCTGGACCTGCAGGTGAAGCCCGGTGAAAAGATCGGTCTGGTCGGCCCCTCCGGTGCCGGCAAGTCGACCCTGGTCAATGTGCTGCTGCGGCTGTACGACCTGGAGAGCGGGCAGATCCGCATCGACGGCCAGGACATCGCCGGCGTGACCCAGGAAAGCCTGCGCCGGCAGATCGGCGTGGTCACCCAGGACACCTCGCTGCTGCACCGCTCGATCCGCGACAACCTGCTTTACGGCCGCCCGGACGCGACCGAGGAACAGCTGCATGCCGCGGTGGCCAAGGCACGGGCGTCGGCCTTCATCGACACCCTGCGTGATGGCGAAGGACGGCAGGGTTACGACGCGCACGTCGGCGAACGCGGGGTGAAGCTGTCCGGTGGCCAGCGCCAGCGCATCGCGATCGCGCGGGTGCTGCTCAAGGACGCCCCGATCCTGGTCCTGGACGAGGCGACCTCGGCGCTGGATTCGGAAGTGGAAGCGGCGATCCAGGACAACCTGGACGAACTGATGACCGGCAAGACAGTGATCGCGATCGCGCACCGGTTGTCCACGATCGCGCGCATGGACCGGCTGGTGGTGATGGACCAGGGCCGCATTGTGGAGACCGGCACGCACGCCGAACTGATCGCGGCCGGCGGCTTGTATGCCCGTCTGTGGGCGCGGCAGACCGGTGGATTCGTGGCCGCCGACGCGTAACCCTCGATTCACCCACGTCGCACTCGCCCCACGTGCCCGTTACCTGCATCCACGGGCGCTGTGCAGATAAAGAAACGGCCCGGGTCACCCCGGGCCGTTTGCCTGTCTGACGAGGAACCAGGCAGTACTTACTCGATCGGCTGGTCCAGCATCAGCTGGCGCGCGAAACGCACCGGCGGCGCGCCGTAGGACAGCATCTGGTCGTGGTAGGCCTTCAGGTTGAACTTGGCCCCCTGCTTGTCCTGCACGGCCTTGCGCGTGTCGAAGTGCTCCTGCGCACCGACGAAGTAGGTGGGCAGCTGCGCGGAGGTCAGCTGCGCACGCACCCACTTGCCCGAGGCTTCGCTTTCCTGCTGGAAGGCGTCGTGGGTCATCAGGTGCATCGCCTGCTCGCGCGTCCAGTTGTCCACGTGCACGCCCTGGTCCAGGATCGCGTTGGAGATGGTGCGCAGGTAGAACTTCAGCTGCACCAGGTGGAACAGCGGATCGTTGTCCAGGTAACCCTGTTCCTGCATCATCCGCTCGGTGTAGACCGCCCAGCCTTCGGCAAACAGGCCCGAACGCAGCACCGCGCGCAGCGTAGAGGGGAACTTGCCCGAGTGCCAGCCTTCCAGGTAGTGGCCCGGCGTGCCTTCGTGGATGCTCAGCAGGTGGATCATGCGGCTGTTGTATTCGCGCAGGAACGAATCGACCTGCTTGTCGGTCCAGTCGTCGGGAATCGGCGAGACCGCGTAGAAGGTCTTCAGGTTCTTGTCGAGCGGGCCCGGCGAATCGCAGTAGGCCACGGCCACGCCGCGCTGGAATTCCGGCATCAGGATGATGTCCACCGGTGAATCCGGCAGCGTCATCAGGTCATGCTTGCGCACGAATTCGGTGGACTGTTCCAGCGCGGCCTTGGCGTCTTCGACGACCTTGTCGCGGGCCGGTTTGTCGGCATAGGCCAGCTCCAGCGCGGCTTCGATCGCCGCCTGCTGCTGCTCGTCACTCGGGTTGGCCGGCAGCGCCGGGGCGCCCGGCTTGTCCTTGAGCACGGTCTGCGCGATGCCGTACATGTCCTGCCGCACGCGCTTGAGTTCGGCACGCGCGCGCTCGCCGATCTCGGCACGCGACAGCGAGGAGTTCAGCGCGAACTTGAGCTTCTGGTCATACAGGTCCGCGCCGATGCGGAAGTCGCCCTTGGCATTCGGCACCAGGGTCTTGTCCAGCCAGGTCTGCTGCTCCTCGACGGCCTTCTTCAGGCCCTCGATCGCCGCCTGCAGGCGCTTCTGGTCTTCGGCCGGCAGCTCACCGATATGCGGGGTGATGAAGGTATCGACGATGCTCAGGATGCCGCGGTTCTGCTTGGCCACGGTTTCGGCGTGGATCTTCGGCACGCGGGCCGGGTCCAGGTTCTCACGGGCCTGGGCGAAGATCTTCGGCAGCTTCTCCATGCGCGCGGTGGCCGACTTCAGGCGCTCGGGCAGCGGCGCGAACTCACGCGCCATCAGGCCGTACAGCGCGCTGCCGGCCATGCCGTTGTACATCTGCGGGTCCCACTTCGGCGACTGCAGCACTTCGGCGGTCCAGACTTCGGACTGCAGCTGGTTGCGCAGGATCGCCGCGTCCACCTGGTTCTCGCGCGAGAGCTTGCTCACGTCGATCTTGTCCAGATCGGCGAGCAGGGCCTTGTACGCGGTCAGCACCTTCTGCTGGCCGGCGGCGCTCAGGTCATCGATCTCGCTGTCATAGCGGTGGTCGCCGATCTGCGTGGCGCTGATCGGGGACAGCTGCATCCAGGTGTCCAGGGCGCGCTTGGACAGATCGGCGAAGGCCGCATCGACCGCGGCATCGCCGGCGGGGGCAGCCGCTTCGGTGCCGGTGGCGGGCGCAGGGGAGTCGGCCTGCTGGCAGCCACCAAGGGCGGCGATCAGGGCGAGGGCAAGCAGATGCTGGCGCATCGGTGTTCCTGTACTGGGGACAATCCCCGAGCATAGGGCCGATGGCCCCCGTTGTCCCCGTGCCATTGGATTACCATGCGCCGTGAAGATCACCGTATTGACTGGAGCTGCACTGTGACTGGATGGACACGACGGGCCCGCGCCGGGCTGGCAGGGATGCTGTTGTTGGGCCTGGTGGCCTGTGGCCGCGGCGGACAGGATTACGCGGCCGATGCGGCCGCCGGGGCGGTCGCCTCGCCGGAGGGTGCGTTCCTGGCCTATGAACATGACATCCGCATCCAGCTCGATGCCAAGCGCATCAGCGAGCGGGTCAAGGCCGTGTCCGACGCGTGCCAGAGCAACCGGTTCGGCGACTGCGCCGTGCTGCAGGTGGGCGAAGAGGGCGGTGAGACCCGCTCCGGCTCGATCCGCGTGCGCATCGCGCCCAAGGGTGTCGAGCCGATCATCGCCCTGGCCGGTGAAGGCGGCGATGTGGCCTCGCGCAATACCCATGCCGAAGATCTTGCCCAGCAGGTGGCCGATACCGCGCTGACCCAGGCGCGGCTGCAGAAGGAGCATGCCCAGTTGCAGGCGTACCAGCAGCGCAGCGACATGAAGGTTGCCGATCTGTTGGCGGTCTCACAGCGCATGGCCGAGATTGAAGCGGGGCTGGAGCAGGCCAACAAGGACGCCGCGCAGCAGCGTCGCCGGATCGATACCCAGCTGGTTACGATGCGCTTCGAAGGCCCGGCCGGGCAGCGCAGCCGCAGCGAGATCGGCAAGGCGGTCAGTGAGTTCGGCTCCATCGTCACCACCAGCATCGCGTTCGTGATCCGCGCGGTTGCCGCGCTGCTGCCGGTTGGTGTGGTGGCCTGGGCAGTCGGTGCCGTGGTCGTGGCGCTGTGGCGCCGCCGCAAGCGACGCAAGGCTGCGGCGGCCGCACGCTGAGCCTGCCTGTCGTGCCGCGCGTGACAGCGCGGCACGACGGTCGAGTCAGCCTTCGTCCTGCTCGTATTCCACGAAGACGTCCAGCTCCAGCGCCAGTTCCTGCACGGCGTCGCGCACGCGCTGGGCGCCGAGCGCATTGCCGACTTCCACTTCCAGTTCGTGGGTGCCCGGGCCGATGTCATCGGACAGGCCGGCCGAGCTGGAATCGTCGTCGTCCATGTGCGGCATCAGGTCGTCGGTTTCTTCGACGTGTTCGATCCCCTCGATGCTCTGCAGCAGGTCGGTTATGGCACGCGCATCGTCTTCGGTGCCGGTGATTCGCAGTCGCAACAGGGCCATGGGGTGAGCCTCGGGGAAAGGGACTCCAGCCTAGCCAGCGGTCGGAAAAGGTCGGGTGAGGATGCGCGCTGGGCCGTGGTGTCCGGTTCAGTCGCGCGTCGGGTCGGCGGGTGGCAGGCCCAGCAGTTCGTCAGGCAGGGCCGGCAGCGGGGTGCGCTCATCCAGCGCTTCGCGCTTGAGCCAATCCATGAAGGCCTGCGCGGTCGGGCTGAGCGGACGGTGCTCGGCGTGCACCACGTAGTAAGCGTAGCGTGCCTTGAGCGTAGGGCCAGGCAGGCGCACCAGTTCGTAACGCTGCAGATAGGGTTGCGCGATGTGCTTGCGCGCCAGCACCGCGCCGATGCCGTACACCGCTGCGCGCATCGCATCGGTGCTGTCGCTGAAGGTGTGCAGCGAGGGCAGGTCCAGGCCGCGGACACCGGCAGCGCGGAACCAGTCGCGCCAGCCCTGCGGGGACATGTCGCTGAGCAGGGGCAGCGCGGCGATCTGCGCGGCGTCGCGCAGCGCCGAAACCCCCGCCAATGCCGGCGAGGCGACCGGGCAGAGTTCGTCGTCCATCAGGTGGTGCGCGGTCATTCCCGGCCACTGGCCCAGGCCGTAACGGATGCCCAGCTCCGGGCCGCTCTCGTCGAAGCGCACCAGCTCCGTGCTGGTCTGCAGCTCGATGCGCATGCGTGGATGCTGTCGGGTGAAGCGCGGCAACCGCGGGATCAGCCAGCAGTACGACAGCGAGCGGATGGTGGTGACCCGCAGCGGCACGATGTCCGCCTGCGGGTGGAGGTTGCCGGCCACGGCATTGAGATCGCTCAGCGCGGCGGCCGCCGCATCGGCCAATTGGCGTCCCTCGGCGGTCAGCCGCACGCCGCGCGCGTGGCGCTGGAACAGGACCGTGCCCAGCAGCTCTTCCAGCCGGCGCACATGGTGGCTGACCGCGCTGGCGGTCAGGTGCAGCTCCTGGGCGGCACGGGCGAAATTCTGATGGCGTGCAGCCACCGCGAACACCCCCAGCGCGGGCAGCAGGGCAGGGCGAAGGATCATGGTCGAGACCCAAATCATATTTGTGGCTTGCACGGATACTACGCGCTTGTGGGCGCGCGACGGCAGGCGGATGCTGTCGCCCTTCCTCTCCGGATCCACGCGCATGTTGCCGTCCTTTACCGCTACTCCAGCATGTAAGCGTCCTTGCGGAGACCCGGCGTGAGCGGGGCGCCGCTGGCGGCGGGCAGCGTGGATCGTGATTGGCGCACGCCGCTGGAGTTGACCGTGCTCGGCGCGATCTGGGGCTGCTCGTTCCTGTTCATGCGCGTGGCCGTGCCCGCCTTCGGGCCCTACGCACTGGTGGAGGTACGGCTGCTGCTTGGTGCCTTGGTGCTGCTGCCGTTCCTGTGGCAGGCGCGGGCGCAGTTCCCGGCGCAGCGCTGGCTGTGGCTGGCGCCGATCGGCCTGATCAATTCGGCGGTTCCGTTCGTGCTGTTCGCCTGGGCCGCGCAGCGCGCCCCCGCCGCGATCGGGGCGATCTGCAACGCGATGACGGTGCTGTTTGCCGCCCTGATCGCCTTCCTGTTCTTCGGCGAAAAAATCGGCGTGCGCCGCGCGATCGCCCTGCTGGTCGGCTTTGCCGGCGTGGTCGTGCTGGCCACGGCCAAGGTTGCCGGGCTGAGCATCGGCGCAGCGGTGGTCGCCGGTGCGCTGGCCGCGTTGCTGTACGGGCTGGGCGTCAACCTGGTGAAGCGCCACATGACCGGCCTGCCGCCGGCCGCCTCCGCCGGTGCCACGCTGGGCTGCGCGGCGATCCTGCTGCTGCCGATGGCGCTGACCCACTGGCCGGCCGCACCGATCCCGATGCTGTCCTGGGCCTGCGCGATCGCGCTGGGCGTGGTCTGCACCGGTCTGGCGTTCCTGATGTTCTACCGCCTGATCGCCCGCATCGGCCCGGCCCGCGCTTCGACCGTGACCTACCTGGTGCCGATGTTCGGCGCCCTGTTCGCCTGGCTGTTCCTGGGCGAACCGGTGACCGGCGCGATGGTCATCGCGGGCGTGTTGATTCTTGGGAGCGTGGCGGTGTCGCAGCGATAGGCCGTCGGGTCCGCGTGCAGCCACCCATGAGGTGGCTCTACCGAGGCATCCGGACGCTGACGCGTCGGTTATCTCATCCTCAGCGCACCGGCACCGGGATGTTGCACAGGTCGATGTGGCCGGCCGGGCGCTTGTAGAAATCGTCGACACGGTTGCGGCGCGCTTCGGTCGCCTCGGCGAAGGTCCTGGAGTCGGTGCGCAGCACCTGCAGTCTGGGTCGCTGCGCAGCCGGGACATCGCTGGCGCGCTGGATCGACTGGATCGCGGTGCGCTGCGCCGGGTCGGTGTAGAAGCCCATCGGTGCCGGTCCACGCGGCAGCGCGCTGAGCAGCTCCATGCCCTGCAGTACGCGGCCGACCAGGGTGATGTTGCGGTCCAGCTGGCGCGGTGACTGCCCGGTCACGACGTACAGCTCGGCACCGATGCTGCTGTCTTCCTCGTTGTTGCGACCAGCGCCCAGCGCGCCATAGCAATGCGCCAGCCAGGTCTTGCCGTCCTTGCGGTCCCGTCCCACCGGGAAACCATCGACAAAGCCAGTCTGGTCGGCCCAGCCGTCACGATCGGGCAGGAGGCTGACCGTGAGCCCCTTGCTGTCGCGCTGGAACTCGGCGGGGAGCTTGCGTTTGGCGCTGCCGAGCGGCTTTGCCTTGGCGGCATCATCAGCGTCGGCATCGCCGAACTGCACCACGAAGTTGTCCTGTGCACGGTAGATGCTTTCGCCATCCCAGAAGTGCTCGTGGGCCAGCGTCTGGATGTTGGCCACATGCTGCGGCGCGAATGCCGGGGCCAGCTCGATGATGACCCGGCCAGTGGGCAGGTTCATGTACAGCAGGTTGGCCGGGTCCGGTGTACGCCAGTCGCTGTCCGGCGAGGCGTCCAGAATCTGCTGCGGGCTGCGGTAGGGCGTGGCCGCACCGGCCCCGGGGGGCAGCAGGCAGGCCAGGGCGAGGGCAAGCAGGGCAGGACGACGTGGCGACATGGCAGACCCGTTCAGGAAGGTGTTCCCCGATTGTGCGCGAAGCACGCCGGCCACCGCCACCCGGCCCTGCCCAACCGGCACGGTGACTAACGACACATCCGCTATAGCGAACTTCGGACTAGTGTGGACTCCACGCTAGCGGAGACCGCCATGAGCGACCACGAGGTCCATCTCAAGAAGTTCCAGAAAGAGCTCAGCTCCGGCACGGTCTCCCTGGCCTTGCTGGCGGTGCTGGCCAGGGCGGGCGAGCCGCTGTACGGCTACCTGATCGCCAAGGAGCTGGAGCGGGTCGGCGAGGGGGTGCTGAGCGGCAAGCAGAGCGCGCTGTACCCGGTGCTGCGCAACCTGGAAGGGGCCGGGTTGCTGGAAAGCCATGTTGAACCGTCGGTGGCCGGTCCGCCGCGTCGCTATTACCGCATCAATGACACGGGGCGCGAAGTGCTCAGGCACTGGACCGCCGCGTGGCGTGCCACCCGTGATTCCGTCGATTCCGTCCTGGAAGGGGTAACCGAATGAACATCGAATCCGTGGCCGGTCGAGCCTTGCCGACCACCATTCCCGCGTATCTGGCGCAGCTGCGTGCGGCACTGCACGACGCCGATCCGGCGATGGTGCAGGACGCGCTCTACGACGCCGAGGAATACCTGCGCTCGGAACTGGCCGCACAGCCGGGCCGCAGCGAGGCCGAGGTGATCGCCGATGTCGCCGGCAGCTACGGGGCGCCGGAAGAGGTGGCCGAGATCTACCGCGAAACCGAGATCACGGTGAACCGCGCGCTGCGCACGCCGAGCGCCGGCGCGGCACCCCTGCGCCAGGCGGCGCCCAGCGGCCCCGGCATGGGCGCCGTGCCGCCCCCGCATGCCCCGCCCAGGCCGCGCTCTGCGCTGGCCAGCTTCTTTGGTGTCGCACTGGAGGCCCGCACCTACGGCGCGCTGTTCTACATGCTGCTGTCGCTGGCCACCGGCACGTTTTTCTTCACCTGGGTGGTGACCGGGCTGTCGCTGTCGCTGGGCCTGATGGTGCTGATCATCGGCATCCCGGTGGCGGTGTTGTTCTTCGGCTCGGTGCGCGGCCTGTCCCTGCTGGAAGGGCGCCTGGTGGAAGCGCTGCTGGGCGAGCGCATGCCGCGCCGGCCGACGTACTCCGACCGCAGCCGCACTTGGCTGCAGCGCATCGGCGACATGTTCACCGACGGGCGGACCTGGCTGACCCTGCTGTACTTCGTGCTGATGCTGCCGCTGGGCATCGTCTACTTCACGATCGCCACCACGCTGCTGTCGACCTCGATCGGCTTCATCTGGGCGCCGGTGGCGGCGCTGTTCTCCAGCGACTACGTGGGCATCCACATCGACGGCATCCAGATGCTGCCGGTCTGGATCACGCCGCTGCTGGCCGTGGTCGGCGTGCTGCTGCTGTTCGCCACGCTGCACCTGGCCCGCGGCATCGGCCGCCTGCACGGGATGATGGCCAAGCAGCTGCTGGTGCGGTTGTAAACGGGACACGAGGATGGCGAGGGTGACGACCAACGGTCGCCACCTACCGGCGCTGCAGAACCCGAGGATCCGGTAGTGCCGGCCGCTGGCCGGCTCGCCAGACTGCTGGATGAAAGCGCAGCCGGCCAGCGGCCGGCACTACCTGGTTTCGTTCTGCGTTGCGTGGAGCCGGCCAGCGGCCGGCACTACCTGGTTTCGTTCTGCGTTGCGTGGAGCCGGCCAGCGGCCGGCACTACCGCATATCGCGTGGCGTCAGCCGGCTTTACGCCGCAGCGGCGTCACGTTGCTCGCGATCTTCGCGGCCTTCTTCGGCTTGCTGGCCACGGTCTGCGCGTGGGCCGCGAAGAAATCACGCACCTTCGGGTAGACGGTTTCGCGCCAGCGGCGGCCGCTGAAAATGCCGTAATGGCCGGCGCCTTCCACGATGAAATGCTCGCGGTGCGCAGCCGGAATGCCGGTGCACAGTTCCTGCGCCGCTTCGGTCTGGCCAAGGCCGGCGATATCGTCCAGCTCGCCTTCGATGCTCAGCAGCGCGGTGCCGGTGATCGCGCTGGGATCCACGCGTTCCCCCTGCACGTACCACTCGCCGCGCGGCAGCAGGAACTCCTGGAAGACCACGCGGATGGTGTCGAGGTAGTACTTGGCCGGCATGTCGAGCACAGCGTTGTACTCGTCGTAGAAACGTCGGTGCGCGTCGGCATCTTCCATGTCGCCCTTGACCAGGTCGGCATAGAAATCCCAGTGCGAACTGAAATGGCGGCTCGGGTTCATCGACAGGAAACCGGCATGCTGCAGGAAGCCGGGATACACGCGGCGGCCTGCACCCGGGAAGGTGGCCGGCACGGTGTGGATGACGTTGTTTTCGAACCACGACATCGGGTTCTGCGTGGCCAGGTTGTTGACCGCGGTCGGGCTGCAACGCGCATCGATCGGGCCGCCCATCATCACCAGCGAACGCGGCGTGGCTTCACCACGGCTGGCCATCAGCGAGACGGCGGCGAGCACCGGCACGGTCGGCTGGCAGACGCTGACCACGTGCAGTTTTTCCGCGCCGAGGTGGCGGATGAATTCCTGCACATAGGCGATGTAATCCTCCAGCCCGAACTCGCCTTCGCTGCCGGGCACCATGCGCGCATCGACCCAGTCGGTCACGTACACGCGGTGGTCGCGCAGCAGGGTGCGCACGGTATCGCGCAACAGCGTGGCGTGGTGGCCGGACAGCGGCGCCACCACCAGCACGAACGGCTGGTTGAGCATGGTGTGCAGCTGGTCGGCTTCATTGCTGTGGCGCTTGAAGCGCAGCAGCTTGCAGAACGGCTTGCTGACCTCTTCGTGGACGACGATCGGCACGCGCTCGCCCTCGACGTCGATCTCGTTGATGCCCCATTCGGGCTTCTCGTAATCCTTGCCGATGCGGTGGAACAGCTCGTTCACAGCGGCCAGGCGATCCGCGCCGGGCATCTGCGACCACCAATGACCTTGATTGGCGAAGAACTTCGCGTTGGCCTGGGCCTGGTGCACCCACGGGGCGAGCAGGTTGCGGGTCAACTCATGCAGCTGATATAGCATGACGTCCGATATGTATGGTCTTATGTTGCCGCGCAGCATAGCGCACCCGTCGCGCGGGCGCGTTAATGCGGGTCCTGTCTCAATTGTTATCGAGACTCAGGGCGCGCCGCGCTCCAGTGCCGCCGCCTGCCCGGACAGTGCGGGTGACAGCCAGCAATGCGAGCCCAACGCGGTGAATCCGACCCGCTTGAGCTGGCTGCGGTACCAGCGCGCCGGACGGGCCTGAAAGCCTTCATGGTCGCCATCGAAGTCATCCTCGGCGGTGAACGCCTCCAGGAACGCGACGCCGGCGGTGAGTTCGGCGAAGCCTTCCAAGGCCGGGCGCAGTTCGCGGCTGGGCACGTAGTGCATCACATCCGAACAGATCAGCAGATCGACCGGCGCGCACGGACGCAGCCAGGCGAAATCGCCGACTCTGGCCGGGTGTAGGTTGCGGCTGCGGCCGTAGCGATGCACCGCGTAATCGCTGCTGTCGAACCCCAGGTACTGCACGCGCGGGCGCAGCTTGAGCAGCGGCGCACGCCAGGCGCCTTCGCCGCAGCCGATATCCAGCACGCTGCGGATCGGGCGTTCCAGGTAGTACTCGGCACTGGCCACGGCGAGTGCCACCTTGCGCGCCAGGCGCGCGGCGCCACCGGTCTGGTCAGGCTGGTACCAGCGCTGGAAGTAGGCGGCGTCGTAGGTTTTGTCCATGGGGATCTGCACGTGGGCGAAAGCGGCGCCTATCGTACGGTGTGACGCCCGCGGATGCGCAGCCGGGGTGCGGCGAAGGGTCGCGTCGGCCACCCGTGGGGCGGCGCAACCGGGCATGCGAGAATGGCGGCCAACCTACGCCAGCCGCGGGAGCAAGCGCATGCAGTCCTATTACTGGGTCAAGACCTTCCACCTGCTGTTCGTGGTGGCATGGATGGCGGCGGTGTTCTATCTGCCCCGGATCCTGGTCAACCTCAGCGAGACCGCCGGCCAGTTGCCGGTGACCGAGCGGCTGCAGCTGATGGGCCTGCGCCTGTACAGGTTCGGGCACATGATGTTCGGCCTTGCGCTGATCCTGGGCGTGGTGCTGTGGCTGGGCTATCGCGTGATTCCGGACTTCCCGACCATGGTCGCCCCCGGTGCGGCAGGCTGGCTGCATGCCAAGCTCGGCCTGGTGGTGCTGCTGCTGGTGTACTACTCGTGGACCGGCCGGCTGTTGAAAGGCGCGGTGAAGGGCAGGGTGCTGCCGTCCTCGCGCGCGCTGCGCTGGTTCAACGAACTGCCGCTGGTGCTGTTCATCGGCGTGGTGTGGCTGGTGATCGCCAAGCCGTTCTAAGCGATCCGCAGCGGTGGTGCCGGCCGCAGGCCAATTACCTCGGACCCGCGTGCGAAACCGGGTAGTGCCGGCCGCTGGCCGGCTCACGGTGATGCCGGGGATGCCGGATAACGGAGGAGCCGGCCAGCGGCCGGCACTACCGCCGAGCCAGGCCGCCGGCGTGCAGCACAAAAAAAGCCGGGCGCTCGCGCGTCCGGCTTTTTCGTTTCCGCCGCAGCCCGGTCAGGCTACTTCGTAGGTTCCGTAGCTGCGCAGGCGCTCGTAACGCTTCTGCAGCAGCTCATCCACGGGCAGCTTCTCCAGCACGTCCAGCTCGTTGAGCAGCACAGCCTTCAGGCGCTTGGCCATCTGGTTCGGGTTGCGGTGGGCGCCGCCGGTGGGCTCACGCACGACCTTGTCCACCAGGCCCAGGCTCTTCAGGCGCGGGGCGGTCAGGCCGAGCTGTTCGGCGGCATCCTTGGCCTTGGCCGGGTCCTTCCACAGGATCGAGGCGCAGCCTTCCGGGCTGATGGTCGAGTAGACGCTGTATCCCAGCATCACGGTGCGGTCGCCCACGCCCAGCGCCAGTGCGCCACCGGAGCCGCCTTCACCGATCACGGTGCAGACCACCGGCACCTTCAGTTCGGCCATTTCCATCAGGTTGCGTGCGATCGCTTCGGACTGGCCGCGCGATTCGGCGTCGATGCCCGGCCAGGCACCGGCGGTGTCGATCAGGGTCAGCACCGGCAGGCCGAAGCGTTCGGCCATCTTCATCAGGCGCAGCGCCTTGCGGTAGCCCTCCGGCTTGGGCATGCCGAAGTTGCGCTTGATCTTTTCCTTGGTGTCGCGGCCCTTCTGATGGCCGATCAGCATCACCGAGCGGCCGCCGATACGGGCCAGGCCGCCGATGATCGCCTTGTCGTCGGCGAAGGCGCGGTCGCCGGCCAGTTCCTGGAACTCATCGCAGATGATGCGGATGTAGTCCTCGGTGTACGGGCGGGACGGATGCCGGGCCAGCTGCAGGACCTGCCAGGAGGTCAGGTTGCGGAAGATCTGCGCGGTGCGCACCCGCAGCTTGTCCTGCAGGGCATTGACCTCGGCCTCGACATTGACCGCAGGTCCGGCGCTGGCGCTGCGCAGTTCCTGGATCTTCGCCTCCAGATCAGCGATGGGTTGCTCGAAGTCGAGGTAGTTCGGATTCATCGGAAACCGTCGTGAAGAAAAGAGGGAAAGTGTAGCCGAATGCGCCGAAAAGCCCCGTACGCCGTCGTCTGGAAACCGACGGTAGCGCAGCGGGGCCAGGGGCGCCAGTGAGGTCAGGGCACGACCAACGCCGCGCTGCCCATCAGCCTGCTGCGGGTCTGCACGAAGGTGTTGTAGCCCTCGTTGGCCTCCTTGGGCAGGCCCGAGCCCAGCGTGGCGGTCGCGGCGGTGAAGGCCATCTGCGCCTGGAAGGCCTCCTGCTGGAGCTGCAGCTGCGCATCGGCGGTGGTGGCATGCAGGTAGCGGGTGTACAGCTCGCGCAGCGGGCCGGCATGGGCCTCGAAGGCCGGGTCCAGCGCAGGCAGGGCGGTCGGAGCGGCTTCCAGCGTGTAGGTGGGCGCGACATAGCCCTTGGGCTGGTGGCGCACATAGACGCCGGGGTCGCCCAGGTTGTCTTCGACATAGTCGATGAAGGCCGGGGCGGTGAAGATCTTGGCGTTGATCCGGCCGCCGCTGGCGTCCACGTGCATCACGGTCTGCTCTTCGGGGAACGGCTCGTGGACGCCGAAGTTCCACGTCTTGTCGATGAACAGCGCGTGGGTACTCTGGTACGGCCCCTCGAAGTTGACGCCGCCCAGCTCGATCTGGTTGTTCAGGTCGCCGAAGTTCTTCAGCTTGTCTTCGCCGGTGACGTAGATCTCGTTGGCGATCACGTACTCGGCCAGGGTCGGGTTGATCAGGCCACCCTTGCCCTTGGCGTAGACGATGAAGCGCACGTCGCCGAGGCGTTCGGTCTGCAGATGATGTTCACCGGGCTTGAGCTTGACCGGGCGCGAGGCGTGCGCGGCGATCGGCAGTTCGTTGCCATCGATGCGCAGGGTCAGCGGGGTATCGCCCGGGTTGTCGATCTCGAACGTCTGGGCGGGGCTGGAACAGCCGGTGAGGGCAGCGGCTGCGATCAGCAGCCCGGTAAAACGCTTGATCAAAACAAAACACCTGTGTTGCAACAGAAAAAAAGAATCAGTTCGCCCAGGGCGGGCTGTAGCGCACTTTCACCGTGCGTACCGCAGGGTCGGCGCGCAGCGCATCGACCAGCTGGCTGTCCACGCGCACGGCGATCTCACCGGCCACATCGAGCATGCCGGCCACCGGGCCCTGCGCCGAGCCGAGCAGCAGATCCAGGCGCAGCGGCGTGCGGCCCGGGCGGTGGCGGTCGAGCAGGGCGTTGATGCGGTTCCACACGGCGCCGTCCTGGCGCAGGTCCAGCCGCAGCGACAGGCGCGTGGCGTAGTTGGCGCAGATGTCTTCGTAATCCCAGACCTGGCGGATGCGCAGCGCGTAGCCACCGTTGAACTCGTCTTCGCGCAGGCCACCCTTGACCACCAGGATGCGGTCCTTGGTCATCAGGTGGCCGAACTCGGCCAGGCCATCGGTGAAGGCGCTGCACTCCACGCGGCCCTTGCCGTCTTCGAGCTGCATGAAGATCTGGCTCTCGCCCTTGCGGCGCACCCCGACCACCAGGCCGGCGAGGATCACCGGGGTTTCCTGGCGCCAGGCACGCTTCTCGCCATCCTTGCTCGGGCGTGCCGGCGGGATCAGCTTCTCGAGCATGCCCAGGTCGGTGCCGACCAGATCCTTGACGTCATCGGCGTAGGGATCGAACGGGTGGCCGCTGAGGTAGAAACCCAGCGTTTCGCGTTCGCCTTCCAGCAGCTGGCCCAGCGCCCACTCTTTGGCTTCGGGCAGTTCCAGCTGCATCGCGGTGGTGACCGGATCGGGCGCACCGAACAACGAGTTCTGGCCGGAGGCCTTCTCGCGTGCCATCTGGTCGGTGGCCTTGAGCACTTCGGGCAGCTGCAGCATCAGCGAAGCGCGGTTCTTGCCGAGCCCGTCCATCGCGCCGCAGTTGATCATCGCTTCGAGCGTGCGGCGGTTGAGCTTGCCGGACTCGGCGCGCATGCAGAAATCCAGCAGCGATGCATAGCGGCCGCCACGCTGGCGCTCCTCCACGATCGCTTCGCAGGCGCCCTGGCCGACGCCCTTGATCGCGCCCAGGCCGTACACGATGGTGTCGGCGCTGGAGGCTTCGAACATGTACGCCGATTCGTTCACGCGCGGCGGCAGCACGGTCAGGCCGAGGTTGCGCACTTCGGCGAGGAAGCCGACCACCTTGTCGGTGTTGTCCATGTCCGAGGACAGCGTCGCGGCCATGAACTCGGCCGGGTAATGGCGCTTGAGCCAGGCGGTCTGGTAGCTGACCAGCGCGTAGGCGGCGGCGTGCGACTTGTTGAAGCCGTAGCCGGCGAACTTCTCCATCAGGTCGAAGATCGCGTCGGCCTTGGCTTCGACGACGCCGTCCTTGGCCGCGCCTTCGCGGAAGATCTCGCGGTGCTTGGCCATTTCGGCCGGCACCTTCTTGCCCATCGCGCGGCGCAGCAGGTCGGCGCCGCCGAGCGAGTAACCGCCCACGATCTGCGCCATCTGCATCACCTGCTCCTGGTACACCATGATGCCGTAGGTGTCTTTCAGGATCGCTTCGGTGCGCGGATCGGGGTAGATGATCTCTTCCTGCCCGTGCTTACGCGCGTTGAAGGAGGGAATCAGGTCCATCGGGCCGGGGCGGTACAGCGACACCAGCGCGATGAGGTCTTCGAAACGGTCGGGGCGCGCGTCCTTCAGCAGGCGGCGCATGCCCGAGGATTCGAACTGGAATACCGCGCCGGTGTTGCCGTTGGCGAAGATGTCCTTGTAGGTCGGGACGTCATCCAGCGGCAGCGCGGTGATGTCCACCGGCGGAATGCCAGCGCGTTCGTGGCGCTTGTTGATCGCCTTGACCGCCCAGTCGATGATCGTCAGCGTGCGCAGGCCGAGGAAGTCGAACTTCACCAGGCCGATTTCTTCGACGTCGTTCTTGTCGAACTGGGTGACCGGGTTGCGGCCGCGGCCGCCTTCGTCATGTTCGGCGAACAGCGGGCAGAATTCGGCCAGCGGCTCGGGTGCGATCACCACGCCGCCGGCGTGCTTGCCGGCGTTGCGGGTGAGGTCTTCGAGCTGGCGTGCCAGGTCGATCAGGTCGCGGACATCATCTTCGTTCTGGTAGCGCTGGATCAGCTCCGGCGAGGCCATTTCCGAATCCTTGCCTTCGCCCATCGCATCCTTGAGCGAGATGCCCAGGATGTTCGGGATCAGCTTGGAAACGCCGTCGACCAGGCCGTACGGGAAGCCGAGCACGCGGCCGGAGTCGCGCACCACGGCCTTGGCCGCCATGGTGCCGTAGGTGATGATCTGGCTGACCCGGTCGCGCCCGTATTTACGCGCGACGTAGTCGATGACCTCGTCGCGGCGGTCCATGCAGAAGTCGATGTCGAAGTCGGGCATCGACACGCGTTCGGGGTTGAGGAAGCGCTCGAACAGCAGGTTGTACGGGATCGGATCCAGATCGGTGATCTGCAGCGCCCAGGCGACCAGCGAGCCGGCACCGGAACCGCGGCCGGGGCCGATCGGAATGCCCTGGTTCTTTCCCCACTGGATGAAGTCGGCCACGATCAGGAAGTAGCCGGGGAAGCCCATCTTGATGATGGTGGCCAGTTCGAACTCGAGGCGCTCGAAATAATCGGCGCGGGTCTTGCCCGGCGCCAGCGGATTCTTTTCGAGGCGCGCTTCCAGGCCCTTGCGCGATTCGCTGCAGATCCAGCTGTCGAGGGTTTCGTCCTCGGGCACCGGGTAGTTGGGCAGGAAGTAGGTGCCCAGGCGCATTTCGATGTTGCAGCGCTCGGCCAGCGCGAGCGTGTTGTCGATCGCGTCGGGGATGTCGGCGAACAGCGCGCACATGTCCTCGGCGGACTTGAGGTACTGCTGGTCGCTGTAGTCGCGCGGGCGCTTGGGGTCGTCCAGCACGCGGCCGGAGGAGATGCACACGCGGGCTTCGTGGGCGTTGAAGTCTTCCGGCTGCAGGAAGCGCACATCGTTGCTGGCGATCACCGGCAGGCCGCGCTGGCCGGCGGCCTGCAGGGCGAACTGGTTGAAGGCTTCTTCGCCGTCGCGGCCGGTACGGGTCAGCTCCAGGTGCAGGCCATCGCCGAACACGCGCTGCCAGTCGGCCAGTTGCTGCTCGGCCAGGTCATGGCGGCCATCGCCGGCCAGGCGGCCGGCAAGGCTGTCGCGGCCGGCCAGTGCAAACAGGTTGTGGCAGCCGGCTTTGAGCCACTCCGGGTGCACAGCGACGCCGCCTTCGGGGCGGTGGCCTTCCATCCAGGCGCGGGTGAGCAGCCTGGAGAGGCTGAGGTAGCCTTCGCGGTCGCGGCAGAGCAGGGTCATGCGCCAGGGCGTCATGCCTTCTTCGGCGATCATGATGTCCGCGCCGGCGATGGGCTTGATGCCCACGGTTTCGGCGGCTTTGTAGAACTTGACCAGCGCGAACAGGTTGTTGAGATCCGTCACTGCCAGTGCAGGCAGCTTCAGTTCGACCGCGCGGCTGAGCAGGTTGGCCTGCTTGGCTTTTTTCGGGTCAGCCTGATCCGGCTTCGCCGGGACACGGATGGTCGAATCCGCCAGCGAAAATTCGGTGTGGACGTGGAGATGTACGAAACGGGAAGTGGACATGCCGAACCAATGTGATGCCCGGTCAGGGTAGCGGTGGTGGTGGACGCTAACAAGGCTTGACAGGGGTGTTGCGGGGGCGCGCGCGGGCGCTGGGGTTCAGGTTTGCCGGGGCATCCGACGCCACCGCTGGCCGATGCGCAGTGGCGGGCAACCCCCGTATGTCCAGCGCTGTGGTGCCGGGTGCCGTCCGGCCATGGCAGCGCTCAGGCGGGGAGGCTGCTCAGCGCAGGTTCCAGGCACGCGCGCACGGGGGCGAAGCTGCGCCGGTGCTGGGGGCAGGGGCCGTGGTTGCGCAGGGCGGCGAGGTGGGCCGGGGTGCCGTAGCCCTTGTGCTGGTCGAAGCCGTACTCGGGATGGGCGTCGTGCAGGCGCTGCATGAAGCGGTCGCGGCTGACTTTGGCCAGGATCGAGGCGGCCATGATGGCGCGGTCCAGGGCATCGCCGCCGATCAACGCCTGGGCCGGGCAGGGCAGGCCCTTGGGGACGACGTTGCCGTCGATGCGGGCGAACTGGGCGACGTGGGCGACGCCTTCGACGGCGCGGCGCATGCCGAGCATCGTGGCCTGGTAGATGTTGAGCGTGTCGATTTCGCTGACGTCCACCATCACCACGTGCCAGGCCAGGGCGCGGTCCAAGATCTTGTCGTAGAGCTGGTCGCGGCGGGCAGCGGTGAGCTGCTTGGAGTCGTCCAGGCCGTTCAGGCGTGGGCGGTCGGGGCAGAACACGACGGCGGCGACGGCGACCGGGCCGGCCAGGGGGCCGCGGCCGGCTTCATCCACGCCGGCCACGTAGCGCGGGGCGACGGTGGCCAGGGCGGCGCCGTCGAACAGGGCCAGCGAGGCGGCAGCGGCGTGGCGACGGCTCATGCGGCGCGACCGCCGTTGGGGCCGCGTTCGAGCAGGTCGGTCACCGCGTCGGCGGCGCGTGCGGAGGCATCGCGGCGCAGTTGCAGGTGCAGGCGTTCGTAGGTGTCGTGCAGGTCGATCACGCGCTGGGGGTGGTCGAACCACTGCAGGATCGCGGCGGCCAGTTTGTCCGGCGTGCAGTCGTGCTGCATCAGTTCCGGGGCAAGGTCCTTGCCGGCCAGGATGTTGGGCAGGGCGAAGCGGTCGACCTTGAGCAGGCCCAGCGCTTTGACGATGCGGTAGGTGAGTTCGGCCACGCGGTAGCCGACCACCATCGGGCGCTTGACCAGCATCGTCTCCAGGGTGGCGGTACCGGACGCGAGCACGACCACGTCGGCGGCGATCATCGCGGTGCGCGCGTTGCCGTCGAGCAGGTGCGAATGGGCGACCGGCAGGGCCGAGGCGGAGAGCTGTTCGCTGATCAGCTGGCGGCAGGCGGCGTTGGCCGCCGGCACCACCACGTGCAGGCCCGGAATGCGTTCGGAGACCTGCCAGGCGGCTTCGAAGAACGGCTCGCCGAGCTTGCCGATCTCGCCCAGGCGGCTGCCCGGCAGGACCGCCAGCACCTTGGCATTGGAGGGCAGGCCGAGCTCGGCACGCGCCTGTTCGCGATCATTGTGCAGCGGGATGTCATCGGCCATCGGGTGGCCCACGAAGCGGGCGTCGATGCCGTGCTTGGCGTAGATCGGCGGTTCCATCGGGAACAGGCACAGCACCAGGTCGGCGCTGGCCCCGATCTTCTCGGCCCGCTTCTCACGCCAGGCCCAGACGGAAGGGCTGACGTAATGAACGGTGCGGATGCCGCGGTCCTTCAGCCAGCGCTCGACGCCGAGGTTGAAGTCCGGTGCGTCGATGCCGATGAACACGTCCGGCTGCCACTCCAGCGCACGCGCGCGGAACTCGCGGCGCAGTTTGAGCAGACGCGGCAGGTGGCGCAGGATTTCGGTCAGCCCCATCACCGCCAGTTCGCTGGCATCGAACCAGGTCTGGCAGCCGGCGCTGCGCATGGCATCGCCGCCGATGCCGGCGAACTCGGCGTTCGGGAAGCGCAGGCGCAGTTCGCGGACCAGGCCGGCACCGAGCAGGTCGCCGGAGGCTTCGCCGGCCACCAGGGCGATCCGCACCGGGCGGTCGGAGGTGCGCACGGCCAGCGTCTGTTCGACGCTGGTCGCCATCGCAGCGAGCGGAATGATCTCGGCGGTCGTGATGCCCGGGGTGTGCCCGCCTGGACCCGTCATCGCAGCAGGGGCCTCTCGGCGCTTTCGATGAAGTCCAGCAGGTCCTTCACATCGGCGCTGTGGCTGGCCTGTTCGGCCAGCTGCACCTTGGCTTCGGCCAGCGGCAGGCCGGCCACGTACAGCGTGCGGTAGGCGCGCTTGATGCTGGCGATGCGTTCGGCGTCGAAGCCACGGCGCTTGAGGCCTTCGCTGTTGATGCCGCGCGGGCGGCCCAGGCTGTCGCTGCCGACCATGGTGAACGGCGGCACGTCGCCGTTGGTCAGCGCACCCATGCCGAGGAAGGCGTGGGCACCGATGCGGCAGAACTGGTGGGCGCCGGCGAAGCCGCTGATGATCACGTAGTCGCCCACGGTGACGTGGCCGGCCAGCGTGGTGTTGTTGGAGAACACGCAGTGGCTGCCGACGTGGCAGTCATGCGCCACGTGGGTATAGGCCAGCATCCAGTTGTCGTTGCCGACCGTGGTGATGCCGCCGCCACCGGCGGTGCCACGGTTGATGGTGACGAATTCGCGGATGACGTTGTCATCGCCGATCACCAGTTCGGTGCGCTCGCCTTTGTACTTCTTGTCCTGCGGCTCGCCACCGATCGCGGCATGGCCGATGAAGCGGTTGTTGCGGCCGATCCGGGTCGGGCCATGGATCGAGCAGTGCGGACCGATCTCGGTACCGGCACCGATCTCCACGTCCGCACCGATCAGGCAGAACGCACCCACGCGCACATCCGCAGCCAGCGTCGCCGACGGGTCGATGACCGCGGTGGGGTGGATGAGAGGGGCGTTGTCACTCATTGCAGTTCTCCTGCCAGGATCATTCGCGGGTGCCGGCGCACAGCACTTCGGCGCAGGCGACGATCTCGCCATCGACCTTGGCCACGCAGTCGTACACCGCCATGTTGCGGATCACGCGCTTGATCTCCACGTGCATTTCCAGCACATCGCCGGGCACGACCTGCTTGCTGAAACGGGCCTTGTCCACCTTGACCATGTAGAACAGCTTGGACTGCGCATCGCGGCCAAGGGTGAGCTGGGTGAGCACGCCGCCGGCCTGGGCCATGGCTTCGATGATCAGCACGCCGGGCATGATCGGCTGGCCCGGGAAGTGGCCCTGGAAGAACGGCTCGTTGATGCTGACGTTCTTGGTGGCGACGATCTTCCGGTTCTCGAAATCGAGCGAGATCACCTTGTCCACCAGCAGGAACGGATAGCGGTGCGGGATCAACTGCTGGATCTGGTTGATGTCCGGCAGATTCTGGTTGTTGCTCATTCCTTCTCCTTGCTCACAGACAGGATGCGCCGGGCGAGCGCATCGAGCTGCTTGAAGCGCGCGGCATTCTTGCGCCACGTGCGGTTGTCGGTCAGTGGGGTGCCGGAGGAGTACTCGCCCGGCTCATGAATGGAGTTGCGCACCACCGATTTGCCGGTGATGACGACCTTGTCGCAGATTTCGAGGTGACCGACGACGCCGACGGCGCCGCCCAGCAGGCAGTAACGGCCGATCTTGGCGCTGCCGGCGATGCCGGTGCAGCCGGCGATGGCCGAGTGGGCGCCGATCTGGACGTTGTGGGCGATCTGGACGAGGTTGTCCAGGCGCACGTCGTTTTCCAGCACGGTGTCTTCCAGCGCGCCACGGTCGACGCAGGTGTTGGCGCCGATCTCGCAGTCGTCGCCGATGCGTACGCCACCCAGCTGGGGCACCTTGATCCAGTGGCCGGCATCCATGGCCAGGCCGAAGCCGTCGGCACCGAGCACGGCGCCGGGATGGATGCGCACGCGCTTGCCGAGCTTCACGCGGGTGACCAGGGTCACGCGGGCGATCAGTTCGCAGCCGGTCTCCAGGGTGCAGTCTTCGCCGATCACGCTGCCGGGGCCGACGATGCAGTTCTCACCGACCACGCTGCGGGCACCGATGGTGACGAACGGGCCGATGTGGGCGCTGGCGGCGACCTGGGCGTCCGGATCGATACAGGCGCTGGGGTGGATGCCCGGCGCGCGCGGCGGTGCGATGTCGAACAGCGCGGCGATCTTGGCGAAGGTGGTGTACGGGTCCTTGGCGACCAGGGCGGCGCCGGGCGCGGCCTCGGCATCCTCGGCACGCAGCACGACGATGGAGGCCTGGCTATCGGCCAGCTGCGCGCGGTAGCGCGGGTTGGCCAGGAAGGTGAGCTGGCCGGGGCCGGCATGGGCGAGCGTAGCCACGCCATGGATGGCAGTGCTGCCATCACCATGGACCTGCAGGCCAAACTGCTCGGCGAGTTGCTGGGCGGTATAGGTAGGAGTGTTCACCGGGGGAGTTTACCGTGTGATGCCGAAACGGTCATGCGGGGCGGGGGTTCCGGGGTGTGTTGGGCGGTTTGTTGCGGCCCGGCGCATCCGGGGCGATCGCGCGGCTCCGTGGCGGGCAGCCACCACGGACCCCGATGGTTCAACCCGCGCGCGGCAGGGTAGTGCCGGCCGCTGGCCGGCTCGCATTGATCCCGGACGTTCGTGCCGACCAACGGTCGGCACCTACCCAAAGCGGCATCGAACGACCAGTGCCACCCCAAAGCGGCATCGAACGATCAATCCCAACCCAAAGCGGCGCCGACCCATGATTGGTTCGAACCCCGATCGGCACGGAGCCATGATCGCTCCCAGCGCCCAAACGAAAACGCCGGGCAAAGCCCGGCGAATGCGTACCGCGTCTGGTGGAGAGGCCCCCTTCTGTCAAGGGGGCCGCGCCGACGGCGCGGGGGATAGGAGGAATCGTTGGGCCCCAAGGTTTGCTGCGCAAACCTTGGGCAATTCACGTTCGGCGGTCAGAACTGACCGCCGAACGTGAATTGCAGACGCTCGACTTCGTCGCCGTCTTCCTTCTTGAGCGGGAAGGCGTAGCTGATCGAGATCGGGCCGACCGGGGCGCGCCACAGCAGGGCCACACCGGTGGAGACGCGCAGTTCGTTGGCCTTGAAGTTGTCCACGCCGTTGTAGACGTTGCCGAAGTCCACGAAGGCCGAGATGCGGGCCGAGGGGCTGTCGAACAGGCGCGGGAAGTAGGCTTCGACCGAACCGACGGTCTTCAGCGAGCCACCCAGCGGCTGGCCGCGGTTGTAGCTCAGGGTCGGTTCCGAACGCGGGCCGAGGGTGTTGTCCTCGAAGCCGCGCACCGAGTTGGTACCACCGGCGTAGAAGTTCTCGTAGAACGGCAGGCCCGAGGCGGTCACCACGCGGGTGCTGCCATCCGGGTTGGTGATCACGCGGGTGGTGTCATTGCCGTAGCTGTCGCCGTAGCCGACTTCGGCCCGGGTGTTGATGACCAGCTGCGGGATGATCGGCCAGTACTTGGAGAACTGGTAGTTCAGCTTGTAGTACTCAACGGTCGAGCCCGGCAGCGTGGTTTCCAGGCCCACGCGCTGGTAGGTACCGCGGGTCGGCATGAAGTAGTCGTTGCGGGTATCGCGCGCCCAGCCCAGCTCGGTGCGCCAGGAATGGAACGTGCGCTGGCCGATGGCGTCGATGTAATCGATGATCGCCTGCGGGGTCGAGCCCTGGTAGGTGGTGATCTGGTTGCTGTCGATGCCCACCATCAGCGAGACGGTGTCGTTCTCGGTGATCGGCACGCCGAACACCACCTGCGCGGCACCGTTGGTGCTGTTGTACTGCGCGGTGTTGAAGTCGGAGTAATCCAGTTCGCGCCAGGACAGGTTGTAGCCCAGCGAGACGCCGTCATCGGTGAAGTACGGGTTGGTGTAGCTGAAGCCGTAGCGCTGCAGGTAGCTGCTGCGCGAGGCTTCGACCGACACGCGGTTGCCGCCGCCGAGGAAGTTGTTCTGCGACAGCTGCACCGAGGTGGTCATGCCGTAGGACTGGGAATAGCCCAGGCCGAACACGAAGCTGCCCGAGGTGGTTTCCTTGACGTTGTAGACCACGTCGACCTGGTCGTTGCTGCCGGTGACCGGCGGCGTTTCCACGTCCACCGATTCGAAGTAGCCCAGGCGCTGCAGGCGGATCTTGGAGCGGTCGATCGCAGCCTGGGAGTACCAGCTGTTCTCGAACTGGCGCATTTCACGACGCAGCACTTCGTCGGAGGTGCGGGTGTTGCCCTTGAAGGTGATGCGGCGCACCGACACGCGCGGGCCGGGAACGACCTGCATGTTGATGGCCACCGTGCGGTCGGCACGGTTGCTGGTCGGGATCGGGTTCACCTTGGCGAACGCGTAGCCGATGTTGGACAGCGAATTGGTGATCTGGTCCGAGCTGAATTCCAGCAGCGCACGCGAGAACGTGTCGCCGGACTTCTGGATCACCATGCGCTCGACATCTTCCTGCGGCAGGATGGTGTCGCCGGTGACCTTGATCTCGGAGATCTTGTACTGCTCACCCTCGGTCACGCCGGCGGTGATGAACATGTCGCGCTTGTCCGGGCTGATCGAGACCTGGGTGGAATCGATGCTGAAATCCACGTAGCCGCGGTCCAGGTACCAGCCGTTGAGCTTTTCCAGGTCGCCGGACAGCTTTTCCTTGGAGTACTGGTCATCGCGGCGGTACCACGAGGCCCAGTTGTGCTCCTTGGATTCCCAGGTTTCCAGGATGTCCTTGGCCGGGAACTTCTCGGTGCCGACCAGATTGACGTGCTGGATCTTGGCGGCCTTGCCTTCCTTGATCGCGATGGCGATGTCCACGCGGTTGCGGTCCAGCGGGCTCACCGTCGGGGTGATGTCCACGTTGTACTTGCCACGGTCGTTGTACTGGCGGCGCAATTCCTGGGTCACGCGGTCCAGGCTGAGGCGGTCGAAGGTGCCGCCCTCGGTCAGGCCGATGTCGCTCAGGCCCTTGAGCAGCTGGTCGCTCTTGATGTCCTTGTTGCCGGTGACGGTCAACTTGTTGATCGCCGGGCGTTCCTTGACCGTGACCACGAGGATGTCGCCCTGGCGGTTGAGCTGGACGTCTTCGAAGAAGCCGGTCTTGTACAGCGCACGGATGGTTTCACCGACCTTGTTGTCGGTGATGGTGTCGCCACGTTCCACCGGCAGGTAGGTGAACACGGTACCGGAGGTGATGCGCTGCAGACCATCCACGCGGATGTCGCTGACGGTGAAGGGCTCGGCTGCCTGCGCCAGGGCGGGCGCGCCGAAACCGGCAACGAGTGCGAGGGCCAGCAGGCGGCGATTGGGGAGTCGCGTCATGTCACGTCCGGTTGGAGTCGATTTCAACATTGCGGGATGCCGGCGCATAAGACGACGACAAAAGGAAAAAAGTTCATCGCGGGACCAGGCCGAGGATGTCGTTGTAGAACGCCAATCCCATCAGCCCGGCCAGCAGCGCCAGGCCCACATACTGCCCGGCAGCCATGGCGCGCTCGCTCAGCGGGCTGCCCTTGACCAACTCGATAAGGTAATACAGCAGGTGCCCGCCGTCCAAGATGGGGATGGGCAACAGGTTGATGATGCACAGGCTCAGCGACAGCAGGGCCAGGAAATACAGGAACCAGTCCAGGCCACGTTTGGCCGAGACATTGGCGACCCGGGCAATGGTGACCGGGCCGGAGATGTTCTGCAGCGAGGCATTGCCGGTGACGATGCGGCGCATCATCCCCAGTGAATCCCCCGCCATCCGGGCGGTTTCACGCAGGGCGACCGGCACTGCCGCAAACGGCCCGAACTTGAGCTCAGCGTCGTATGCCGGGGCATGGGTCTCGGGGAAACCGATGCCGATCTGCCAGGTCGGCTGGCCGCGGCCGTCCACGCCCTGGCGGGGGGTGATCTCCAGCGCCAGACGCTCGCCGCCGCGCAGGACGTCGATCATGCCGGGCCCACCGCGCTGGCCGAGCGCGGCGATCTGCGCCGGGACCTGGTCGGCACCTTCGATGCGCTGGCCGTCCACGGCCACGATCAGGTCGCCGGGCAGCAGCACGCCCTGGGCAGCCGCATCGGGCAGGACCTTGTCCACCAGCGCCGGCTGCAGCCAGAACTGCCAGCTCAGCCCGGTCAACTGGGGAACGCGGCGTTCATCGAAGCCGGTCGGCAGCTGCGACAGGGGCAGGGTGCGGGTGCGTACCTGGTCCAGGCCATCGAGGACCTCGACCTGGGCATCGTGACGATCCATCGCCGCGGTGGTCAGCGCCATGCTGGCCTCGCCGGCGGTGGCCACGCTGCGGCCATCGACCTTGACCACACGGTCCCCGGCCTGCAGCCCCGCGGTCTGGGCCATGCCGGTGGTGCGGCCGATGGTGGCCGAGTAATCCTGTTTGCCGATCACGAACATCGCCCACAGCAGGGCGATGCACAGGATCAGGTTGGCGGCCGGACCGGCGGCGACCACCGCGATCCGCTGCCACACGGTCTTGTGGTTGAAGGCCTGGCCGCGCTCGGCGGGATGTACTTCGACCTCGCGCTCGTCCAGCATCTTCACGTAGCCACCCAGTGGAATGGCGGCAATCGCGAATTCGGTGCCCGCGCGGTTGCGGCGCGACCACAGCGGCTTGCCGAAACCGACAGAGAAGCGCAGCACCTTGATCCCGCAGCGGCGGGCGACCCAGTAGTGACCGAACTCGTGGAACGTCACCAGCAGGCCAAGGCTGACGATCATCCACCAGACGGATCCGATGAAATCACCCATGGTGATCAGCACTGTAAGGGGGCGTGTGGGGCATTCAGGCGTGGTCGATGGCGGCTTGGGTGATCTGGCGGGCGCGCTGATCGGCGGTCAGCAGGCCCTCCAGTGTATCGGCGGACTCGCTGGACAGTGTTGACAGAGCGTTAGCGACCAGCGCTGGAATGGCAAGGAAAGCTGCCCGCCCCTGAAGAAACGCTGAAACCGCGACTTCGTTGGCGGCATTGAGGATCGCCGGGGCGGTCCCGCCGGCGGCCATGGCCTGCCAGGCGAGCTTCAGGCAGGGGAACGCCTCGGTGTCCGGGGCTTCGAAATCCAGCCGGCCCTGGGTCAGCAGGTCCAGCCCGCCGACCCCGGATTCGATCCGCTGCGGCCAGCCCAGGCCGACGGCCAGGGTGGTGCGCATGTCCGGCAGGCCCATCTGGGCCAGGGTCGAGCCGTCGACGAACTCGACCAGCGAATGCACCAGGCTTTGCGGGTGGACCAGGACGTCAATACGCTCGCCCGGCACGCCGAACAGGTGGTGGGCTTCGATGACTTCCAGCCCTTTGTTCATCAACGTCGCCGAATCGACCGAGATCTTCGGGCCCATCGACCACTTCGGGTGCGCCACGGCCTGGGCCGGGGTGACCTGGGCCAGCTGTTCGCGGGTACGGCCACGGAACGGGCCCCCGGAGGCGGTCAGGATGATCCGGCGCACGCCGGCACCGTCCAGGCTGGCATCGCGCGAACGCAGGCACTGGAAGATCGCGCTGTGCTCGCTGTCGATCGGGATGATCTCGGCTCCGGCGGCAGCGGCCTGGCGCATCAGCAGCTCGCCGGCCAGCACCAGCGATTCCTTGTTGGCCAGCAGGATCCGCTTGCCGGCCGCGGCGGCGGCCAGGGTCGAGGACAGTCCGGCCGCGCCGACGATCGCCGCGACCAGCGTGTCGCAGACATCGCTGGCGGCCAGCTGGTCCAGCGCCCCGGCGCCGGCATGGGCCTGGGTGGCCAGGCCGGCGTCACGCAGGCCGTCGCGCAGGGCGGCGTACCGCGATTCATCGGCGATCACGGCATGGGCCGGGCGATGCAGGGCGCACAGGGCAACCAGCGCATCGACCTGGCGGCCGGCGGCGAGCACGGTGACCTGGTAGCGGTCCGGATGGCGTGCGATCACGTCCAGCGCGGATGCGCCGATCGAACCGGTGGCGCCGAACACGGCGACCTGGCGGGGGGCGGAAGCGCTGGCCATGGTTAGAACCCGAAGATTTCCTTGCCGAGTGCGAACACCGGCAGGGCGGCGAGGACGCCGTCGATACGATCGAGCACGCCGCCATGGCCCGGGATGATATGGCCCGAGTCCTTGGCACCGGCGTGGCGCTTGATCAGGCTTTCGTACAGGTCGCCCAGCACCGAGGCGAACACGGTCACCACGGCGGTGATGACCAGGCCGATCAGGTGGCCGCTGTCGATCCCGGCCAGCCAGCCGAAGCCCAGGGCCACGATCAGGCCGGCGACCATGCCGCCGCCGAGACCTTCCCAGGTCTTGTTGGGGCTGATCCGCGGGGCGAGCTTGGTGCGGCCGAAGGTGCGGCCGGCGAAATAGGCGCCCGAATCGGCGGCCCAGACCACGGCCAGCGCGGTCAGCAGCCACAGGTGGCCGTTCTCGCCACTGGCATGGATCAGCACCAGCGATGCCCAGGCGGGCACGATCGCCAGGGTGCCGGCGAGCAGCTTGAGGGCACGCGCCGGGCTGCTGGGGCTGGCGCCGAAGTTGAAGAAGCGCAGCCACAGCAGGGCCAGCAACCACCACCCGATGCCGACCAGCGCGGCGATCTGGTACAGCACCAGCGAGCCGGCATCGGCCCACACGATCAGCACCATCAGCACCAGGTTCAGCACCAGCAGGATGGTGCGGGCCAGGGTGTCTTCCACGTCGGCCAGCTTCAGCCATTCCCACAGGCCGATCAGGAACACCGCGGCAGCGGCAGCGGCCAGCCACTGGGTCGGCAGCATCAGGATGGCGAGGATGGCGACCGGCGCCATGATCAGCGCGGCGATGACTCGGGTCTTGGTCATGGGGAAGAGGTCTCGGTGGCCAAGGCGGCGATCTGGGCGCTGGTCAGGCCGAAACGGCGTTCACGCGAAGCATAGGCGTCGATCGCCTGCTGCAGGACGGCGGCGTCGAACTCGGGCCACAGTACGTCGGTGAACCACAGTTCGGTGTAAGCCAGCTGCCAGAGCAGGAAATTGCTGATGCGGGTGTCGCCACCGGTGCGGATGAACAGGTCCGGCGGCGGCAGGTCTGCCAGGGCCACGCGGCTGCTCAGCATCGCTTCGTCGATCTGCTCGGGCAGCAGGCGGCCGGCCGCGACCTCGGCGGCCAGTTCGCGAGCGGCGCGGGCGATGTCCTGGCGGCCACCATAGCTGGCGGCGATGCTCAGGGTCATCGCACGGTTGTCGGCGGTGCGTTGTTCGGCCAGCTGCATGCGGCTGACCAGCCCGGCGCCGAAGCGCTCGCGCTCGCCGATGAAACGCACGCGCACGCCACGGCGATGCAGCTCGTCCACTTCGCGGTCGAGCGCATTGAGGAACAGCTTCATCAACGCATCGACCTCATCGGTCGGCCGGCCCCAGTTTTCACTGGAGAAGGCGAACAGGGTCAATGCGGCGATGCCGTTGTCGAGGCAGAAATCGATGGTGCGGTTGACCGCGCGCGCGCCGGCACGATGGCCGATCACGCGCGGGCGACGACGCTTCTGTGCCCAACGCCCGTTGCCATCCATGATGATGGCAACGTGGCGCGGCATGGGCGCGGCAGTGCCGCTGGTCGGGGCCTGGGACATGGGGCTCAGACCGCCATCAGTTCCTTTTCTTTCTCGGCGACCACACTGTCGACGTCCTTGATGGACTTGTCGGTCAGCTTCTGGATGTCATCTTCGCCGCGCTTCTTGTCGTCTTCGCTGATCGCCTTGTCCTTGATCAGGTTGGCGATCGCCTTGTTGGCATCCTGGCGGATGTTGCGGATGGCGATCTTGGCGCCTTCGCCTTCCTTCTGGACCTGCTTGCCCAGCTCCTTGCGGCGCTCTTCGGTCGGCGGCGGCAGGTTCAGGCGGATGACGGTGCCGGCCACGTTCGGGGTCAGGCCCAGATCGGAGGCGTAGATCGCCTTCTCGACGTCCTTGATCATGCCCTTGTCGAACAGCGTGATGACCAGCGAGTGGCCCTCGGAAACGCTGATCGAGGCGACCTGGTTCAGGGGGGTGTCGGTGCCGTAGGCCTTGACGGTGATGCGGTCCAGCAGGGCCGGGGAAGCACGGCCGGTGCGGATGGAGGTGAGGGTGTGCTTCAGAGCATCGATGCTCTTTGCCATGCGCGTCTGCGCGTCCTGCTTGATTTCGTTGAGCATCGCCCGAATCCTGGATGTAACTGGGAATCGGGCGATTATAGGCGAATACCGACCCTTTCCGGGCCGTTCAGGGCGCCCGGCGTCGGGCGCCGCTCAGGCTCAGGCGTTGTCGCGGCCCTGGACCAGGGTGCCGATGTTGTCGCCGTGCAGGATCTTGAGCAGCTCGCCCGGCTGGCCCATGTCGAACACGCGCAGCGGCAGGTCGCTGTCGCGGGCCAGCGCGAAGGCGGCGGTATCCATGACTTCAAGGCCCCGGCGGATCACTTCGTCGTAGGTCAGGCTGTCGAAACGGACCGCGTCGCTGTACTTGTTCGGGTCCTTGTCGTACACGCCGTCGACCTTGGTAGCCTTCAGCAGCAGGTCCGCGCCGATCTCGATCGCGCGCAGGGCAGCGCCGGAATCGGTGGTGAAGAACGGGCTGCCGACGCCGGCGGCGAAGATCACCAGGCGGCCCTTTTCCAGGTGGCGGATGGCGCGGCGGCGGATGTAATCCTCGCAGACGTCATTGATCTTGATCGCGCTCATCACGCGGGCCTTGGCGCCCAGCTTTTCCAGGGCGTCCTGCATGGCCAGCGCGTTGATGACGGTGGCGAGCATGCCCATCTGGTCGCCGGTGACCCGGTCCATGCCGCCTGCGGCCAGGCCGGCGCCGCGGAAGATGTTGCCGCCGCCGATCACCAGGGCCACTTCGGCGCCGGCCGCCTGGGCTTCCATCACCTCACGGGCGAGGCGGTGGATCACCTTGGGGTCGATGCCGTAGTCCTCGTCTCCCATCAGCGCCTCCCCGGAAACTTTCAACAGGATGCGGCGATAGGCGAGCTTTGACATGGCGATCTCTGGGTGCGTGGAAAACGCCCGGATTCTACTGGAAGCCGGGCCATCGGGCAGCATAAATTTGCTGCGGTGCGGCGCATGGGGGCGCTGTGGGGGCCGTGATGACGGCCCCGCGCGGGGCTAACGCTCAGGCCGGTGCGGTGCTGGGCGAGCGCGCGATGACCCGGTTGCGGCCCAGGTTCTTGGAGCGGTACAGCACGTCGTCGGCGGCCTTGAGCAGATCCTGGACATCGGCGAAACGCTCATAGCCCCCCTGGGTCGCCACGCCTGCCGAGAAGGTCACGAACAGCGGGCCGCTGGCGACTTCGGCCATCGGCGTGTTGACGATGCTGGCCAGGACCCGGCGCACCACTTCCAGCGCGACCGGCTCGGTGGTGTTGGGCAGCAGCGCGATGAATTCCTCGCCGCCGAAGCGGGCCACCGTGTCGCTGTTGCGCAGCTGCTCCTGCAGCTTGGTGGCGAACATGCGCAGCACCTGGTCACCCATCAGGTGGCCATGGGCGTCGTTGATCTTCTTGAAGTCGTCCAGGTCGATGAAGGCGACCGAAAGCGGCCAGCCATGCCGGGTGGCGCGCAGGAATTCCTGCTCGAGCACGGCTTCCAGCTGGCGGCGGTTGAGCACGCCGGTGAGGGCGTCACGGTGCGCCTGCTCGGCCAGCCGGTTGGCGCGCGCTTCGAATTCATCCGCCCGCTTGCGGGCCAGGGCGGCGTCCTGCATCTCGCGCAGGTTGCGCAGGGTGGCCAGCTCCTGGGCATGGTCGATCAGCTGCTGCACGCGCGAGGGCGAGAACAGCGGGGTCTCGAACAGGGTGCTGATGTCCGGGAGCGATTCACCGATGCGGGCCAGCACCTGGTCGAACTGGGCGCTGTCCAGGCCGAGCGTGTCATGTACCTGCTGCAGGGCGTGCTCGCGCGCGGCATCGGCATCGGTGCCGAGCCAGATATCGGCCACCGCGCCGGACAGGGCGACGCAGTTCTGGAAATTGTCATCGCCGGTGGCGGGCGATTCGCTGTGCGCGATGCTGTCCACCAGGTAGCGCGGCAGGCCCCATTCTTCGGCGACCCACGCGCCGACGTCGGCGTGGCTGCACTGCAGGTGTTCGCGCTCCAGGGCGACCAGCGCGTCGTTGTCGGTGGCCTGGCGCAGCAGCGGCAGGTAGGTGTCCGGTTGCGCCTGGGCCAGGGCCAGCACGCCGATATCCTGCAGCAGGCCGGCCAGCATCAGCTCTTCGGCTTTGCGCAGGCCGCGCGCCTGCCCCAGCAGGCTGGCGGCCAGGGCGCTGAGGATGCTGCGGCGCCACGCGCGCTCGCGCAGGTCCTGGCCGTCGCCGGCGGCGGTCAGGTTCTGGGTCACGGTGAAGCCGAGGGCCAGGCTGACCGTGGCATTCAGACCGAGCATCGTCAGCGCCTGACCGAGATTCTCGATCCGGCGGCGGCTGGCATACAGCGGCGAATTGGCGATGCGCAGCATGCGGGCACTCAGCGCCATGTCGATGGCGATGATGTCGGCGGCGGTGGTGATGTCCGCTTCCGGATCCTGCGCCAGTTCGATGATGCGCAGGGCAATACCGGGCGGGGAGGGCAGGTTGCGGCAGAGCGCCAGGGCGGCTGTCAGCTCGGGAGGCATGGCGGGGTTGTCAGTATGTTGGGGCAAGAATACCTGAGGTGCATCACAGTTTCGTCCTTGATTTCTTGCGTTGACGCGGCAGATCGGTTTGGGAGTATTGCCCTGATCCGGCACACAAAGCAAAGCCAGTGGACAAAAAAAAGAAGCCGCGGAGTCCGCGGCTTCTTTCGTAACACATTCGAGCGGTGAAGATCAGGCCAGGCCGGCCTGCTTCATCACTTCGGCGGCGTAGTCTTCCACCACCTTCTCGATGCCTTCGCCGACCGCCAGACGCTGGAAGCCGACCACGTCGGCACCGGCGGCCTTGAGGACCTGCTCGACCGACTGGTTGGTGTCCAGCACGTACGGCTGGCCGTACAGGGTCACTTCGTTGACGATCTTGGCGATCTTGCCGCTGATGATCTTTTCCAGGATATCGGCCGGCTTGGACTTGTCCTTGTCGGACATCTTGGCCAGTTCGATTTCCTTTTCCTTGGCAACGAACTCGGCCGGCACATCGGCGGCCTTGTTGTGCGGCGGGTTCATGGCAGCCACGTGCATGGCCAGGCCACGGGCCAGCTCTTCGTTGCCACCGGCCAGCTCGACCAGCACGCCGATGCGGCCGCC
The DNA here is from genome assembly GCF_048957655.1 of Stenotrophomonas sp. AS1. Taxonomy (NCBI): domain Bacteria; kingdom Pseudomonadati; phylum Pseudomonadota; class Gammaproteobacteria; order Lysobacterales; family Lysobacteraceae; genus Stenotrophomonas; species Stenotrophomonas sp. AS1. The sequence goes on from NZ_JARVXM010000010.1 coordinate 216,011, forward strand.
GTGCACGTAGGCAGCGACGTTGTTGGTCGATTCCAGGCGCACGATGCGACGCACGTCGACCTTCTCGCCAACCTTGGCGATGACGGCGGCGCGGGCTTCTTCGATCGTCTCGCCGGACGGCAGCTTGGCGGCCTTCAGGGTGTCGATGTCGGCAGCGCCCGAGCTCAGCGCGGTGGCAGCAACAGCCTTGGTGAAGTCCAGGAAGTTGCTGTCCTTGGCGACGAAGTCGGTTTCCGAGTTGACTTCGACCAGCACGGCCTTGCCGCCGTCCTGGGCCGCCACGATGATGCCTTCGGCAGCCACGCGGTCAGCCTTCTTGTCGGCCTTGGCCAGGCCGGACTTGCGCAGCCATTCGGCCGAGGCGTCGATGTCGCCGCCGTTTTCGACGAGTGCCTTCTTGCACTCCATCATGCCGGCGCCAGTGCGCTCGCGCAGTTCCTTGACCAGGGAAGCAGTGATTTCCACGGGATTTCCTCACGAAAGAAAGGGGTTGGGCCGGCATGGTGGCCGGCCCGTATGACAGTGTCCTGTCGTCGCGCCATCGGCAGCGGACAGGAGCGGTGGGCGCGCTGCGCCCACCGCGGGCCTGGATCAGGCCTGGGCTTCGCCAGCAGCCGGCGCGTCGGCGGCCGGAGCAGCAGCAGCCTTCTTGGCCGGAGCGCGGCGGGCCGGCTTGGCTTCTTCGCCAGCAGCGGCTTCGCTGAACTCTTCTTCACGGACGGTGGCAGCGTGCGGCGCAGCAGCCTTGCCTTCCAGCACGGCGTCGGCAGCGGCGCGGGCGTACAGCTGCACGGCACGGATGGCGTCGTCGTTGCCCGGGATCGCGTAGTCGACCAGTTCCGGGTTGTAGTTGGTATCGACCACAGCGATCACCGGGATGCCGAGCTTCTTGGCTTCCTTGATGGCGATGTCTTCGTGGCCGATATCGATGACGAAGATCGCGTCCGGCAGACGGTTCATGTCCTTGATGCCGCCCAGCGAAGCTTCCAGCTTGTCGCGCTCGCGACGCAGGCCCAGCACTTCGTGCTTGACCAGCTTGTCGAAGCTGCCGTCGGTCTCACCGGCTTCCAGTTCCTTCAGGCGGGCAACCGACTGCTTCACGGTACGGAAGTTGGTCAGGGTGCCGCCCAGCCAACGCTGGTTCATGAACGGCATGCCGCAACGCTCGGCTTCTTCACGGATCGACTCGCGGGCGCTGCGCTTGGTGCCCAGGAACAGGATGGTGCCGCGCTTCTGCGCAACGCTGGAAATGAAGTTCATCGCGTCATTGAAGAGCGGAACGGTCTTTTCCAGGTTGATGATGTGGATCTTGCCGCGGGCGCCGAAGATGTACTGGCCCATCTTGGGGTTCCAGTAACGGGTCTGGTGGCCGAAATGGACGCCGGCTTCCAGCATCTGACGCATGGTGACCTGGGGCATTGCAGTAACTCCTGATAGGGAACCGGCCGCCACGGGTAATAGTTGGGCGGTCCGCCGCAAGGCGGGTGGTTCCGGGGTTTGGCTTCCCTGTCGCTTCCGTGACCGAACTCCTTGCGGAGCACCCCGGCACGGATATGGGCGGCAGGTGTGGATTCACCGGTGACGTCCGGTGTTGACGTGTTCCCTGCTTCGATGAGGCAGGAGATCCGGTCGATTATAGCCCGGCCCCGGCCCGCGCCGCAATCTCGGCGGGCGGGGCGGCCAGGATCGCTTCGGCGGCATGGTCCAGGCGGGCAAGGAAACGGCCGTTGGCATAGCCGTCAGGGCGGGGCGACAGGGCCCAGCTGCGGGTACTGTGCGGCAGGACGTACCCGGCCAGTCCATCGATCAGGGGCTGGCGTCGGCCGCGCGCATCCACGTACACCAGATCGGCAAGGTGGGCATGGGCCGCGCCTTCATTATAGAGGCGCAACACCGGCGCGGCGGGGCTGCCGGTCGCCGCCACGCGCAGGCGCGAGCCGGTGGCAGGGATGCTGGGTTCGAGGAAGACCGGCAGGGAATAGCGCGCGGCGCCGGCGGCGGCTTCCGGCCCGGGGCTGAGCACCAGCCGGTATCCCTGTTCAACGGCCGCCGGCGCCGTCCCCAGCCGGACCACGCGCACGCGCTGGCCGCCGCCCGGGGCGATGGCCAGATGGGTCGGGCTCACGGCCACGTCGTCGGCGGGGAGCAGGCGTTCCTGGTCGCCCGCCTGCTCCCATCGGTACAGCCGGGCCTGGCCGCGCCAGGCGGTGCTTCCGGGGTTGTCCAGCCACAGGTCGGCCTGTGCCGCATCGGCCGGCACCGAGACACGGACCGGACGGATTTCCAGTGCCTGCGCGGGCAGGGCGGTCACGGCGATCAGCAGGGCAGCCGGCAGCCACTGCATCAGTAGGTCACGGTGACCGGCGCGGTGCGCCCGGTATCCGCGATGGCCGGACTCAATGCGGCCACCTGCGCGGGCACCGGATGCAGCGCGTCGCCTCGCTGGCGCGCGGGCCGGCAGGTGGGCAGCGCCTCCGCCCCGGGGCTGCCGCAATCGGCAACGATCCTTACCGCCACCTGCAACGTGGCCGCGCTGCCTGCGCCGGGCCGCGCGGCGGCCGGTACGGCGGCGTACACAGCGGCGTATACGGCCAGCAGCCAGGCGAGGACGAAGGAGGGTGGTCGCGCGGGCATCGTGCATCGCACTGCGGAGGGATGCGAGCGTTAGCGGCCGCGACGGCCACGGCTTGAGGGCCTGGCCGGCGCTGTTCAGTAGGTGATCGTGACCGTGATGACGTCGCTGTAGCTGCCCTGGGCGGGCACCGCGCCGACGCTCGGCGGGGCACGCCCATACACGGTGAGGGTCTGCGCGGCGCCAGTGCCGGTGCCGGCCAGGGTGTCGGTGTTGAGCGTGTTGCCCCAGCGCTGGGAGCGCGCAGCGTTCCGGTACAGCTCGTAGGGGATGTAGTAGACGCTGCCGTCCAGTGCAGTGAAGCGCATGCGGCGCACGTTGCCCGATGCGTTCTGCCCGTTGTTCAGGCCGATGCTGTAGGCGGTGCGGTTGATGCAGGTCAGGCCGATCGTCGAGGTGCGGTCCAGGTTGGCGGTGATCGCCCCCGCGTTGCTGCCGAAATCCATGTCGGTCGTGACGTAGGTACTGCACTGGGGCAGGACGTTGGCGCTGACCGTGAACGGGAAGGCGCCATCGGCTGTTTTGTGGCCGCTGACCCCGCTGGTGCTGGTGCACAGCGCCGGCGGCTGGGCGGTGCCGATGATGCTCTCGTTGTAGGCATACTCCAGGCTGACGTTGGCGGCGGTGAAGCTGCTGGCAAAGGCGCCGGCCGACAGCACCTGCGCGGCGGGCACCTGCCCGTAGAGCGTGACCGATTGGGCGCCGCTGCCGCCGGTGATCAATGGCACGCTGTAGCCGAGGGTCACGATGGCTGCCGGCGGCGAACCGCCCGGCACCGCGCCCCACACCGTGGTGCGGCCACCGTTGGTATAGAGCTGGAATGCCATCGGATCGGCGGTGGTGTTGCTCATGCTTCGGCTCGGCAGCAGCGTGCTGCCGGTGCTGCCGGTGCCGATCTTCAGGCAGGCGCGCACGCTGGCGCTGCCCAGCACGCTCAGCGCGGTGGTGTTGCAGGTGATGGTGAAGCTGGTCATGGCATCGGTCGCGCTGGCCGCGCCATTGGTGATGGTGCCGAACGCCAACGCGCCTGGCGCCGTGGCCGTGCAGGTCGTATCCGCACGTGCCCCGGGTGCCCAGCACAGGGCCATCAGCATCAGCACGACCATGAGCGTACGCGCGCCGGTCATGGTCGGGAGGTCGGCACGCAGCGCAGCGGCCCGACTCGGGGTACGCCGGGGGAGGTGGCGGTGACGGGCGGGTCCAGGCGTACGCTGCAGTGCCCTTCGGGCAACTCGACCTGCAACTGGGCCGGCAGCACGACATCTTCCAGATAGGTCTCCCCGTCGTAGCCCACCGTGGCAGTGCCGCCAGCGGGCAGGCGCACGCTGCTGCCGACCGGCAGCGGGGCCCCGGCGTCATCGTGCAGGATCACGCGAATGGCCCGGGTGCGGCGCAGGCCGAAGTCGACGCCCAGCCCGGCGCTCTGTCGCGGCGTCACCCAGGTGTCCACCCGGTCGGCGCGCATGTCCGCCGGCAGGTCCAGCGTATCGATGGAGAGCCGGTTGCGCTGCCACGACAGCAGCGGGGTCACCAGCAGCAGGCCGTTCCTGTCGGTACTGCCGATCAGCCGGTTTTCCAGCCGCACCGGGATGCCCGGGTAGCCGTCGGTGGAGACCACGGCGAAGGCGTCGGGCACCTCGCGCGCGGCGAATACATGTCCGCCCATCCACACCACGCTGCCACTGGCGCTGGCGTAGCCGTAGTCAAGATCGCCCTGGCGCGCGTAGCCCATCGAGTAGCGCCCGACCCGGTTGAGCCAGCCGAGTTCGGCCAGGCCGCCGCCGCCATCGTCGCCGCCGCGCGCCTGCACCCGCCACCCGTAGCCGCCCTGGCTGCCATCGCCGGGCACGGGCTGGGACAGATCGGCGACATAGGTCATCCGTTCGCCGTTGCGTTGTGCCGACAGGCTGCTCTGGCGGTTGCGTCCCAGCGCAGCGGAGACCGACAGATAGGCACTGCGGTCATCGCTGTCGGCCAGGTTCTGGTTGAACGAGAGATAGGCCGACCAGCGATCGCCGAAGCTGCGCGACCAGAACACGCTGGCGTAGCGGTTGTCGTCGCCGTCGGGGTAACGCAGCCGGAGGTAGCTGGCGCTGAGCGAGCCGGCGCGCTGCAGGTTGATGCCCAGGGTAGCCTGTTCGCTGATATCCGGGGGCAGGGTGTCCTGCAGCGCGCCCAGGTCGCGGTAGTGGCCGTGGGTTCGCCGGGTCAGCAGGTTGACGTTGAACCGGCGGTTGTTCCAGCTGTAGCCCAGCGCGTATTGCCCTCCCTGGAGAGCGTCATGGCGGCTGTGTGCGTAGGCGGCGTTGACCACGCCGGCACCGCCCAGCAGCCACCAGCCGCCAGCGCCGCCATTGACCACGCCGCCGCCCCCTTCCACGTGCGCTTCGGCCGTGAAGCGATCGCTGGCGCCGTAGCGCCAGGTGGCGCTGCCGATCACGGGCGTTTCATAGGCGAACGAACGGATGCCGTAGTCCTTCCGCATCCTGCCCACGCCGGCCGACCAGTCGGACAGGCCCTTGGCGAGCAGTTGCTGCGTGCCATAGAAGGCGAAGTCCAGGGTCTGCATCCGGCCGAACGCATCGGTGATCACGACCTGGGCATTGCCGGTCCCGTTGATGCCCGGCTGGGCCGCCAGCTGGAAGGGCCCGACCGGGACCTCGCCGTTGTACTGGCGCAGGCCATCCACATACAGCTCCACGTTGGACGGAACCACGGCTTCCCCCAGGAACGTGGGGGTGGGGCTCAGCACGCGATAGGGCTGGAGGCCATAGTTGCGGCCGATCTGCACACCGCCCATGCGCACCGGCCGGCTCCAGTCGACGAAGCCGCTGTAGAAATCGCCCACCGTCAGCGACACGGCCGCGTCCGGGAAGTCCAGGCGCCACGCCGTATCCAGCCGCACGCTTTCGCCCCGCCACCGACGATCGGCCGGATCCTGCCAGGTGCGCTGCAATGCACTCGTTTCCAGTACGCCGTGGCCCACCCCGAACAGGCGCAGTTCGGTGGTCAGGGCCAGGTTGCCGCCGCCCTCGTTGTGGCTGCCGTAAAGGTCGTAGTTGACCAGCATGCCAAGCGAGGACGCCGCAGGCGGCGCAGTATCGGCTGCACGCTCCAGCCGCGTGGTAGGCAACGACAGCTGTTCCAGCGGGACGTCCAGGGCCAGCGTCTGCAGCGCTGCGTCGTAGCGCACGACAATCCCGCTGAGCTGGTCCAGCGCGACCTGCTCTTCGCCCCGTGCGGAAAACCCGAGCTGGCGCAGCGTCGCGCCCGAGGCCATCAGCCTGCCCTGCAGCTCGGTGAATGGCAGCAGGCCACGCGGTGCCTGGTTGAGGGTCACATCCAGGTACAGCGTCTGTGCGGCCGTCAACGGCGTCGGCGGCGGCAACAGGGTGTCGGCCGATGCGTCGATGCCCGCGTCGGCGTCCGCTGCCATCGCGGCGCACGGGGCCAGCGTCGCGGTAAGCAGCATCCGCATGCAGGCCTCAGCGAGCCGGCGGCGCGGCGGGCAGTGGCGTCTGGGCCGACTCGCCATTGATCTTTGCCGAGACTGTGGCGCCCGCCAGGCGGGCGGCCGGGACATCCAGCGGCCAGCGCATGGTCTGTCCACCGAGTACGTAACCGAGCAGGCCAGGATGGACGATCTGCGGTCGGTCGACGGGCCCCAGGCCGATGTCGGCCAGCTGCGCGTAACTGTTGCCGCTGTTGTGCACCTCCAGGGCCGGGCGCCCGTCATCCAGGCGTATCAGGCGTACCTGCAGCGCGTGTTCGAGCGGGCCCTCCGCACCGGGCTGGACAAACACCGGCATCGAATAGCGCAGCACGAACTGCATCCCGCTGCGACGCGGATCCACCGTGGGCAGTTCATCGACGATCACCCGGTAAGCGCGCTGCGATGAGGGTGCCTCAGCGTCGCTGCGCACCACGCGGATCAGCTGCTGCTGGCCGGCCGCCAACGACTGCATCGGCGGACTCACCAGCAGGTCGGTGGTGGGCAGGAGCTGGTCCTGGCCGGTGTCCTGGCGCCACTCGAAGACCCGCACCTGCACCTGCACCGGCGTCGTACCGCTGTTGGTCAGCCAGAGCGCATCGGCGTTCTGCCGTGGCGTCAGCTGCAATGAGGTGGGGGCGACCTGCAGGCTTGCGGCGGTGGCGCTCCCCATCAGCAGCCACAGCCAGCCCAGCACCGCGCACCCGAACCGCCCAGGGCGACGCCCTGCGGAAATCGGCATGGCGGACCTCAATAGGTGATGGTGGCGGTGATCGTGTCCTGATAGTTACCCGCAGCGGCGTTGTTGACGCTGGGGTTGGCGATCTGGCCGTAGACATTCAATGTCTGCGCCAGGCCAGTGCCGATGCCCGCCGTCGTATTGGTGCCGGTGGTCGCGCCCCACACATTGGTATGGGCGGCATCGCGATAGAGCTGGTAGCCGACGAAATTGTTCGCCGTCACGCTCGCATCGGTGTTCTTCATCCGGCGGGTGGTCACGTCATTGGCGGTTCCCGCGTTCGCACCGGCATTGAGGGCGACGGTGTACGGGGTCAATGCCGAGCACTGGGCGGTGATCGTGCCCTGGGCGTTGGACGGGGTGGTGGCCGTGGAGAGGGCCGAGCCGAAATCCACATCGGTGGCGGCCGCTGCGGTGATCGTGCAGGCCTTGGTGATGATGATCTTGACGTTGAAGGTCGTGGTATCGGCCGCCAGGGCGGGCGCAGCGAGGCTGGCAATGGCCAGGCTCAACAGGGCAGGACAGAGAAATCGCATGGGCATGCTCCTTGGACGCGGGTCCTTGCTGAACAACACGATGCTGCCGAACGGGTGGGGCGATGGAACGGTGTTGACCCGGTTATAGGTTTCGCCTTGTTGGGAGGCCGTGAGATTTGACAGATTCAATGGCCGTTTTCGGCACAATCCTGCGTTCTGGGACGTGCATCGCAGTCATTCATGGACCTGACCGGCCCGGCCGCCCAAACCGCGGCTGTCAGCGTTCTATCCGATCCCGTTCAGATTGGCCCCGGATCGGCGATAATGGGCGCCATGAGCGTGAATCTGAAAACCCCCGAGGAAATCGAACTGATGCGCATCGCCGGCCGTCTGGCCAGCGAAGTGCTCGACATCGTCACCCCCCACGTCAAGCCGGGCGTGACGACCGAAGAGCTGGACCGCATCTGCCACGACCACATCATCAACGTGCAGAAGGCCACACCGGCCAATGTCGGCTACCGCGGCTTTCCCAAGACGGTCTGCACGTCGGTCAACAACGTGATCTGCCACGGTATTCCCAGTGAAGCCAAGGTCCTCAAGGACGGCGACATCGTCAACATCGATGTCACCGTGATCAAGGATGGCTGGCACGGCGATACCAGCCGCATGTACTACGTGGGCACGCCGTCGGTCATGGCCAAGCGCCTGGTCGATGCGACCTACGAAGCCATGTGGCGCGGCATCCGCGCGGTCAAGCCGGGCGCGACGCTGGGCGACATCGGCCACGCGATCCAGAGCTATGCCGAATCCGAGCGTTTCAGCGTGGTGCGCGAGTACTGCGGCCATGGCATCGGCAAGGTCTACCACGACGAGCCGCAGGTGGTGCATTACGGTCGTCCGGGCCAGGGCCTGGTCCTGCAGCCGGGCATGACCTTCACCATCGAGCCGATGATCAACGAGGGCACCCGCTACAACAAGGTGCTGCCCGATGGCTGGACCGTGGTCACCAAGGACCGCAAGTTGTCGGCGCAGTGGGAGCACATGGTCGCGGTCACCGAGACCGGCGTCGACGTGCTGACCCTCTCGCCCGGCGAATCGCAGGTCTGAGCATGCTGCCGGCGAGCCCGATGCTGGACGCGCCGGCCGAATCCGTCGCCGACCCGGACTGGGCGGCGCTGGCGCGCCAGTCGCTGCAACAGACCGACGCACGGCTGTACCGCCGTTTCGACCAGGGCGACAACATCGAGCGCCTGCTCGCGTTGCGCGCCCGCGCGGCCGACCACCTGATCCGGTTGGCGTGGCACCGCTGCCTGCCGGCCGGGTCTGGACTGGCCTTGTTTGCCGTCGGTGGGTATGGGCGCGGTGAGTTGTTCCCGCGCTCGGATATCGACGTGCTGGTGCTGGGTACGCCGGAACAGCAGCGGCGGCACGAATCCGGGCTTGCGCGCTTTTTCGCGCTGCTGTGGGATTGCGGCCTGCCCGTGAGTCACGCGGTGCGTTCGCCAGCCGAGTGCACCCAGGCCAGCGCCGACCAGACCGTGCTGACCGCACTGATCGAATCGCGCCCGGTGGTTGCCGACGACACCGCGCGCGCGGCCTTGAAGGCCGCGGTGAACGTGGACGGCCTGTGGCCGCCGCGCGAGTTTTTCCTCGCCAAGCGTGAAGAGCTGCTGGCCCGCCATCAGCGCTTCGGTGATACCGCCGACAACCTGGAACCGGACATCAAGGACGGTCCCGGCGGTCTGCGCGATCTCAACACCCTGGGCTGGATGGCGTTGCGTGCCTTCGGCGTGCGCGACCTGGAAGCACTGGTCGGCCTGGGCCACCTCGGCCCGGATGAAGCGGCCGCGCTCAAGCGCGAACGCTGCGCCCTGGCCCGGCTGCGCTTCGGCCTGCATCTGGTCGCCAACCGGCCCGAAGAGCGCCTGCGTTTCGATTACCAGAAGACACTTGCCGCCCGCCTGGGTTTTGAAGACGACATCGAAAGCCTGGCCGTGGAAAAAATGATGCAGGGCTTCTACCGCAGTGCCACCGTGGTGCGGCGGATCAGCGACCGCCTGCTGCAGCGCTTCGAGGAACAGTTCGATGGCGAGGCGGTGCCCGAGCCGGTCAGCGTGGGGTTCTCGCTGCGCCGTGGTTACCTGGCGGCCAACGATCCGGCCTGGCCCGAGGGCGACATCGAACAGGTGTTCGCGCTGTTCTCCAGCTGGGCCTACAACCCGGATGTGCGCGGCCTGCACTCGCTGACCGCCCGCGCGCTGGCCGAAGCGCTGCCGGACCTGGCCGCGTATACCGACGCCAGTCCCGCCGCACGCGAGCAGTTCCTGGCCCTGCTGCGCAGCCCGCGCGCGGTCGACACGCTGGCGCGGATGGCGCGCCTGGGCGTGCTCGGTCAGTGGATCCCCGCATTCGCGCAGGTCTCCGGGCGCATGCAGTTCGATCTGTTCCACGTCTACACCGTGGACCAGCACACCCTGATGGTGCTGCGGAACATCGGCCTGTTCGCCAGCAGCCGCGCCGACGAGCGTTTCTCGATCGCGCATGAGGTCTGGCCGCGCCTGCGCAAACCGGAGCTGCTGCTGCTGGCCGGCCTGTTCCATGACATCGCCAAGGGCCGCGGCGGCGATCATTCCGAACTCGGTGCGGTGGACGCGCGTGAATTCTGCCAGGCGCTGGCGCTGAGCAGTTCCGACACCGAACTGGTGGCGTGGCTGGTCGAACAGCACCTGCGCATGTCGGTCACCGCGCAGAAGCAGGACATCTCCGATCCGGACGTGATCCACCGCTTCGCCACCCTGGTGGCCAGCCGCGACCGGCTCGATTACCTGTATCTGCTGACCTGCGCCGACATTGCCGGGACCAGCCCCAAACTGTGGAATGCATGGAAAGACCGCTTGCTGGCCGACCTGTATTTCGCGGCGCGGCGCGCGCTGCGCGACGGGCTGGAGAACCAGATGCCGGCCGCCGAGCGTGTTGCCGAAGCGCGCGAATCGGTGCGCCAGCTGGTGCGCGAGCGCGGCTACGACGACGCGACGATCGAGCGTCAGTTCACCGTGATGCCCGATGAGAGCTTCATCCGGCTGCGGCCCGAGCAGCTTGCCTGGCAGGCCGCCGCGCTGGTACCGGTCAAGCAGGGCCAGACCCTGGTCAAGGTGCGCCGGATCACCCCGGACGACCACGCGCTGGAGGTGTTCGTGCACTCGCCGGATCGCGATGGCCTGTTCGCCGCGATCGTGATGACGTTGGACCGCAAGGGCTACGGCATCCACCGCGCGCGTGTGCTGGACGGCCCGGTGGACACCATCTTCGATACGTTCGAAGTGACCCCGGCCGACAGCTTCGCCGATGGCGATGCGCTGCGCCTGGAGGCCGGCCTGCGTGAAGCGCTGTCCGGCGACCTGACCCGGCTGCGCCCGTCGCGGCGGGTCATTCCGCGCCAGCTGCGGCACTTCCGTTTCGCCCCGCGCATCGAGTTCCGCGATGTCACCGATGGCGAGACCACCAGCACCCGTTTCAGCCTGGTCGCGCCCGACCGCCCCGGCCTGCTGGCCGACGTGGCGTTCGTGCTGCGCAACCAGCGGCTGCGCGTGCATGATGCGCGCATCGCCACCTTCGGCGAACGCGCCGAAGACATGTTCGTGATCAGCGATGAGCATGATCACGCCCTCACCGAATCCGCCAGACAGCAGCTGCAAGACGCCATGCTCGCCTGCCTGGACCCTGATCGAAAAGCCGGAGACCCCCACTGATGGCCACCAAGCCTGCCAAGAAGACCGCCGCGAAGACCCCGGCGGCCAAGACCACTGCTGCCGCACCCGCGGTGAAGAAGACCACCGCCGCGGCAAAGAAGGCGGTGCCGGCAGTCAAGAAGGCCGCCGCGAAAAAGGCGCCGGCACGCAAGGTCGCCGCCACTCCGGCCGAGAGCGCTGCCAAGCGCAGCGCCAGCCGTGATGCCACCATTGCGCGCAAGTCGCTGCGCAAGCCGGCCACGCCGGGCGTGGAAGAACTCAAGTTTGGCATCGAAAGCGCGTTCGAGCGCCGCGCGACGCTGACCCTGCACGAGATCGAAGGCTCCACCAAGCCGCTGGTCGGCCGCGTCATCGATGGCCTGGAAACCGGCGAATTCCGCGTCGCCGAGCCCGATGGCCACGGTGGCTGGAAGGTCAACGAATGGCTGAAGAAGGCGGTGCTGCTGTACTTCCGCGTCAACGACATGGCCGTGGTCGACGCGCGTCCGGCGCCGTTCTGGGACAAGGTCGAATCGCGCTTCGCCGGCTTCGATGAAGCCAAGTTCCGCCGCGCCGGCGTGCGCGTGGTGCCCGGCGCGATCGCGCGCCGCGGCAGCTACTTCGGCAAGGACGTGGTGCTGATGCCGAGCTTCACCAACATCGGCGCCTACGTGGGCGAGGGCACCATGGTCGACACCTGGGCCACGGTGGGTTCGTGCGCGCAGATCGGCAAGCACTGCCATCTGTCCGGCGGCGCCGGCATCGGCGGCGTGCTCGAGCCGCTGCAGGCCAGCCCGACCATCATCGAAGACCATTGCTTCATCGGTGCGCGTTCGGAAGTGGTGGAAGGCTTCGTGGTCGGCCACCACAGCGTGATCGGCATGGGCGTGTTCCTCGGCCAGAGCACCCGCGTCTACAACCGCGCCACCGGCGAAATCAGCTACGGCTCGGTGCCGCCGTACAGCGTGGTGGTGTCCGGCCAGCTGCCGTCCAAGGACGGCTCGCACTCGCTGTACTGCGCGGTGATCGTCAAGCAGGTCGATGCCAAGACCCGCAGCAAGACCAGCGTGAACGACCTGCTGCGCGGCCTGGCCGACTGAGCCGGGCACGCCATGACCACCACTGTGTATGGATTGAAGAACTGCGACACCTGCAAGAAGGCCACCAAGTGGCTGGACCGTTTCCAGGTGCCGTACACCTTCGTAGACTACCGCGAGCACAAGCCAACGCCGGAAACCCTGATCGACTGGGCCGCCCAGGCGGGTGGATTCCCCGCATTGATCAACCGGTCCTCCACCACGTGGCGGCAGCTGCCGGAGAACCGCAAGGCGGCCGATTCGGAGGCTGAGTGGAAGCTGCTGCTGCGCGAGTACCCGCAGCTGATCAAGCGTCCGGTGGTGGTGAGCGCGGACGGGGCAATGACCCAGGGCTTTTCGGACAATGGTTTCAAGCAGCGGTTCGGAGTGGGCGCGTGAATGACGTCGTCGCGCTGACCTGTGACCTGATCGCGCGCGCTTCGGTCACGCCGGAGGATGCCGGCTGCCAGCCGTTGCTGGCGGGCCGTCTTGAGCGCGCAGGGTTCCACTGCGAACACCTGCGCCTGGGCGAGGTCGACAACCTGTGGGCCACGCATGGCCAGGGCGCGCCGGTACTGGTGCTGCTCGGGCATACCGATGTGGTGCCGACCGGCCCGGTCTCGGCCTGGGCCAGCGATCCGTTCGATCCGCAGATCTGTGATGGCGTGCTGTACGGGCGCGGTGCGGCGGACATGAAAGGCAGCGTGGCCGCCTTCGTGGTGGCCGCCGAGCAGTTCGTCGCCGCGCATCCGGATCACCCCGGCACGCTGGCGGTGCTGCTGACCAGCGATGAGGAAGGCGATGCCATCGACGGTGTGCGCCGGGTGGCCGACCTCTTCCGCGAGCGCGGCCAGGCCATCGACTGGTGCATCACCGGTGAGCCGTCTTCCACCGCGGTGCTTGGCGATCTGCTGCGCGTCGGCCGGCGCGGCAGCCTCTCGGCCACGCTGACGGTGAAGGGCGTGCAGGGCCATGTCGCCTACCCGGACAAGGCACGCAATCCAATCCATCTGGCCGCTGCCGCCCTGGCCGAACTCACCGCCCGGCACTGGGATGACGGTTTCGAAAGCTTCCCGCCGACCAGCCTGCAAGTCTCCAACGTCCATGCCGGGACCGGCGCCAACAATGTGATCCCCGGCGAGCTGCAGGTGCTGTTCAACCTGCGCTACAACCCGCACTGGAATGCGCCGGCGCTGGAGCAGGAGATCGCCGCGCTGCTGGACCGCCATGCGCTGGAGTACACGCTGAAGTGGCATCGCAGCGGCGAGCCGTTCTACACCCCGGAAGGCACGCTTCGCCGTGTCGCCCGCGAGGTGCTCGGCGAGTTCGCCGGTGCGCCGCCGGAAGAGAGCACGGGCGGTGGCACCTCCGATGCGCGCTTCATCGCACCGCTGGGCGCGCAGTGCATCGAAGTAGGGCCGGTCAATGCGAGCATCCATCAGGTCGACGAGAACATCCGCGTGGCGGATCTGGAAGCGCTGCCGGCGTTGTACCAGCGCTTGATCGAGCGCCTGTTGGCCTGAATACAGCGGATGGAACCGACGGTCGCGGTAGTGCCGGCCGCTGGCCGGCTGCTCCGTCGGTCTGGCAGTCATGAGAGCCGGCCAGCGGCCGGCACGACCGGGTGCAGTGCTGCGCCGAGCCGCGGTCGGCGGCTACCGTGCGGCAGCAACCGCCCGAGGGTCGGTTTGCCCTTACGCCACGATCAACCCGAACGACGCCAACGCGGCCGCCGCCTGGCGCTGCGAAATCACCGCCTTCTTGAACAGCTTGGCATCCATCACGTTGAGTCCGCTGATGTCGGTGCCACGCAGGTCGGCACCTTCGAAGCGCGTCAGCCGCGTCTGTGCATTGCGCAGGCTGCCGCCGTTGAACACCGCATCGCGGAAATCGCAGCCGGACAACTCCGCTTCGGAAAAGTCCATGCCGTCCAGCTGCGCTTTGCGGAATGACATCCCGCGCAGGTCGGCGCTGACCAGCAGGCACTCGCGGAACTCCAGCGCCCAGCCGGTCACTTCCTGCAGATGCGCGCCGGTCAGCTTGCAGTCCTGGAACCGCACCGAGGACAGCGTCGCGCGGCGCCAATGACTGTTGTTGAGATCGCAGTGCGAGAAGCGTGCGTCGCTGAGCAGCGCCGAGCTGAAATCGCACTGGCTGCCGCGGCACTTCGTCCACTGGGTTTCTTCCAGCGAGGCGGCCAGCCAGTTCGCACCGGTGACCGAGCACTGGTTGAACTGGAACCCATCCATGTCCAGCCGCGAGAAGTCGCCGTGATCGAACGTGCAGTTCTCGAAGGCGGCCGCACGCGGATGCGCGGCAATGATGGCCTGCATGCGCTCGCGGGTGAGCGTGTCGTCGCGGAAAATGGCGGTGGTCATGCGGCCATTCTGGGTGATGGGCGGCGCAGGCGGCAGTCTTGAAGGCAGCGGCGGAGTGTGTACAGCGTCACCGGCGCGCATACGTGGTCCCCCCGGCGTAGAGCCGACCGTTGGCCGGCTGCCGTTGGTGCAGACACATGGGGCGACACGTGCAGCCGACCAACGGTCGGCTCTACCGCGTGGTTATCCTGTCAGTCGAAGGTCCAGAACGGGGCTTTGATCCGGTCGCGCCAATACGTCTCCCCGGCCAGGTAGAACTTCTGCGCAGACGCCTTCGCGAACCAGCCGGCGGCTGCGTCCAGATCGCGCGTTACGCCGGCGCGGCCACGGCCCAGCAGCAGGCCGCTGAAATACTGCCCGTACACATTGCCCTGGTCGGCCGCCAGCCGGTACCAGCGCAGCGCTTCCACGCCATCGCGCGGCAGGCCCATGCCGAGTTCGTACATGGCGCCCAGATCCACCTGGGCGTCGGCATCGCCACGCTGCGCACGTCGCTGGATCTCGGCGACCAGCGAATGCACGGTGCCATCCGGCCGCGCTGCGATCGCCTGTGGCAGTCGCGAGGATTCGGACGGCATGTGATGGTAGATCGTCGCGCGCAGGTCCCAGCGCAGCGCGCTGGCCGCGTCACCGTGGTCGCGATGGAACTTGGCCAGCATCAGCATCGCCATCGGGTTGCCGTGCTCGGCAGCGGCGCGATACCAGCGCTCTGCCTTGCGCGGTGAGGCGCGCAGGGCAGTGCCCTGGCGGATGTTCGGGCCGGTGCCATGCAGCAGCTCACCGTGGGTCCAGATCCTGCCCAGGGCCTCTTCGGCCTGCGGGTTGTGGAAGGTCCACGGGGTGACGGCTGCCGCACGCTCGTACCAGCCCACGGCGCGCGGGTCGTTGAAGGTTTCAAAGGTCCTGGCTGCCTCCCAGGCACTGTCGAAGCTGCCATCGGCCGCCTTGGCCTCGACCGACTGCACGATGCTCGCAGGCGTCCGTGCAGGGGTGCTGCTGCAGGCAATCAGGGAAAGGGCCAGGGCGATGCCGCCCAGGCGTGTAGCGATGCGTCCAATGCGAGGGATCATGCCAGCCGGATGGTGCAGAAGGACCGTGATTATCGCGCGGTCCCGAAGTGCGGGGTTGTCCGCGGCGGCTGGTTTGGTTGCCATCGCAACAGTTGCGCCGCCGTCAAAACCCGGTTACGGTCGGTCCATGTCCTCGTTCCCGGCTACCGCTGTCAGCAATACCAACCGCAATAATCTGCGCGCGAATAATCGTGCGCGGCCGATGCGGGACTGCGACCAGGGCTAGTACAAGCAACACGCCCGGACCCCAGAAAACCCGCATCGACCGATGCGGGTTTTTTTGTGGCCCGGGTTTACCCCTTCCGGGCCTGGGTGGCCGGTCGAATGCCTGCAATACGTGTATTCCCCCATCATCAGGAGCTGTTCCCATGTGTTCGATCTTCGGTATTTTCGGCCTGCAGGCCGGCGACGACCTCACCGCATTGCGCCGCCATGCGCTGGACCTCTCGCAGCGCCAGCGCCATCGCGGCCCGGACTGGAGCGGGGTGTACGTCGATGACGGCGCCATCCTGGTCCACGAGCGCCTGGCCATCGTGGACCCGGCCGGCGGTTCGCAGCCGCTGCTCTCCGAAGACGGCGGCCTGGCGCTGGCGGTCAACGGCGAGATCTACAACCACCGCGAACTGAAGGCCGAGCTGGCCCAGCCCTACGCCTTCCAGACCGGCTCGGACTGCGAGGTGATCAACGCCCTGTACCGCGAAGACAGCCCGGCCTCGTTCCTGAACCGCCTCAACGGCATCTTCGCCTTCGCCTTGTGGGACCGTGCCGCGCAGCGCGTGCTGATTGCCCGTGATCCGATCGGCGTGGTGCCGCTGTACTGGGGCCACGACAAGGATGGCCGGCTGGTGGTGGCCTCCGAACTGAAGTCGCTGGTGGACATCTGCGCCGACGCGGCGCAGTTCCCGCCGGGCCACTGGTACGACAGCGCCACCGACACCCTGACCCGCTACTACGAGCGCCCATGGCGCGACTACGACGCGGTCGAAGGCGTCGAGGCCGACCGGGTCGAACTGCGTGAGGCCTTCGAGCGCGCGGTACACCGCCAACTGATGACCGATGTGCCCTATGGCGTGCTGCTCTCCGGCGGCCTGGATTCGTCGCTGGTGGCAGCGGTGGCCGCACGCTATGCCCGCCACCGCGTTGAGGATGGCGACCAGAGCGAAGCGTGGTGGCCGCGCCTGCATTCCTTCGCGATCGGCCTGAAGGGCTCGCCCGATCTGGCCGCCGCGGCGATCGCGGCCGAAGCACTGGGCACCGTGCATCACGGCTTCGAGTACACCTTCGAAGAAGGCCTGGACGCACTGCCGGAAGTGATCCGCCATGTGGAAACCTATGACGTCACCACGATCCGCGCCTCCACCCCGATGTTCCTGCTGGCGCGGCGGATCAAGGCCATGGGGGTGAAGATGGTGCTGTCCGGCGAGGGCAGCGACGAGATCTTCGGTGGCTACCTGTACTTCCACAAAGCCCCCAACGCACGTGAGTTCCATGAAGAACTGGTGCGCAAGCTCGACGCGCTCAACAACTACGACTGCCTGCGCGCCAACAAGTCGATGATGGCCTGGGGCGTGGAGCCGCGCGTGCCGTTCCTGGACCGCGAGTTCCTCGATGTAGCGATGCGCATCGATGCCAGGCACAAGATGGTCGGGCAGGGCCCCGCCGGTGCACGCCGGATCGAGAAGGCGGTGCTGCGCGAGGCCTTCGAAGGTTACCTGCCGGACTCGATCCTGTGGCGCCAGAAGGAACAGTTCAGCGATGGTGTCGGCTACGGCTGGATCGACGGACTCAAGGCGCATGCCGAAGCCCAGGTCAGTGACCGGGTGATGGCCGCGGCGGACAAGCGCTTCGTGCACAACCCGCCGCAGACCAAGGAAGCCTACTTCTACCGCCACGTGTTCGAGCAGTATTTCCCGACCCAGGCGGCGGCGGAAACGGTGCCGGGTGGCAAGTCGATCGCATGCTCCTCGCCGGCGGCCATTGCCTGGGATGCCAGCTTCGCGGCGATGGCCGATCCCTCCGGACGCGCGATCGCCGGTGTGCACGAGCAGGCGCTGGCCTGATCGAGGTGCCACGCCGCCGCGTCGATCGCGGTGGTGTGGCAGCGCGTGCAGCCCGTAGAATCGCCCCTTCAATCGATGGGGATCGATCATGGACTCTGACACCACCGGCATGCGCCGCAGCGGGCTGGCCTGGCGTTATCTGGGCTGGGTGGCGCTGCCCCTGTTGATCGGCCTGGGCCTGGCACGGTTTGCCGGTCCGGCCGTCTCGGCACAGGTGGCCCGTGCCGAGGCGTCGCTGGGGGCCGACTGGGCCGCGCACCTGCATGCGCCGCTCGGTCTGTTCCTGCTGCAGTTGCTGGTCCTGCTGCTGGTGGCCAAGGGTGCGGGGTGGCTGTTCCGCCGGCTGGGTCAACCCGGGGTGATCGGGGAAATGGCGGCCGGTCTGATGATGGGGCCGCTGGTGCTTGGGGCCGTGCTGCCCCAGGTGCATGGCGTGCTGTTCCCGGCCGCCTCCCTCGGCTCGCTCGGCCTGCTCAGCCAGCTTGGCGTGCTGATGTTCCTGCTGGTGGCGGGGGCGGAACTGGATCTGGGCGGATTGCGAGGGCGGCGTCGTTTCGCTTTCGTGGTCAGCCACGCCGGCATCGCCGTGCCCTTCGTGCTCGGGGTGCTGCTGGCGATCTGGCTGTATGGCGCGCACGCACCGCCCGGCGTGGGCTTCACCGGTTTCGCGCTGTTCGTCGGTATTTCATTGAGCATCACGGCCTTCCCGGTGCTGCTGCACATCCTTGCCGACCGCGGCATGACCGGCACACCGCTGGGCCAGACCGCGATCGCCTGCGCCGCCCTCGGCGATGCCACCGCGTGGTGCCTGCTGGCGCTGATCGTGGCCGCCGCGCAGTCGCAGGGCTGGGTGCCGGCCACGATCAACCTGGTCTGCGTGGTCGCCTTCGTCGCACTGATGCTGGGGGTGGTGCGGCCGTGGTTCTCGCGCCTGGTGATCGCACCGGGCCAGGAAGGACGCTGGCTGCTGATCATGTTGCTGATGGCGCTGGGCTGCGCGCTGGTCACCGAGATGCTGGGCATCCATGCGCTGTTCGGCGCGTTCGCGGCCGGCGTCGCGGTGTCGGGCAACGCGACGCTGCGGCACACCGTGGCCGAGCGCGTGGAGCCGTTCGCCGTCACGCTGCTGCTGCCGTTGTTCTTCGCCATGACTGGCCTGCGCATGCGCGCCGACGCCCTGCAGGCCAGCGACCTGGTGCTGTGCCTGATCGTGATCGTGGTCGCCACGGTGGGCAAGCTGATCGGCACCTGGAGCGCAGCGCGCAGTGCCGGCATGGACAACCATGACGCGTGGAGACTGGGTGCGCTGATGAACACCCGTGGCCTGATGGAGCTGATCGTGCTCAACCTGGGCTACGAACTGGGCTTCCTTGGCGACCGCCTGTTCGCCGTGCTGGTGATCATGGCGCTGGTGACCACCGCCATGACCGGGCCGTTGTTGAACCTGATCGAGCGTTGCCGGCGTTGAGGCGGGCGGCATGCGGTGCCACCTCGCGTGTCACTCCCGCGCCGGCACCAACCTGAGGGTATGCACCGTCGTGCCGGGGAGGAACGGCGTCGGCCTGCCGTTGACCCAGTCCTCGTGTCCCGCGCCCCAGAACGGTGACAACGGGTGACCGCTCTGCCCACCGGGCATGTGGATCCATCCCTCGGCCTCGTGCCCGGGCGACACCACCATGCGCTGCGAGGCGCCAAACGCGGGGCCCTGCACGCGGGGCATGTCGCGGTCGCCGGGCAGGCGGTCGGCCGGCATGCACAGCCACGACCGGGCAAAGGCAGGCAGGGCGCGACTGACCGGGTGACAGATCGCGGCGGTATTGCGTTCGCCCCACGTACGCGCGTCCAGCGGGCCTTGACTGCTCAGGTCTGCTTCCAGCGCCTTGGCGGTATCGACCAGCAGTGCATCCCAACTGGAATAGGGGGGCGGCAGCAGATGCGCGGGACGTTCGCTCACCAGCGGCCACAACACGCCCTCGAACTGCCCCAGTCGTGGCTCCAGATAGTCCTCCCCGAGCTGTGCTTTCGCCGGGGCGAGCAGGCCTTCGCCAACGCGGTCGATCAGCATGCCGCGGAAACCGCGGGTGACCCGGTAGCTGACCGAGTCCACCCCCGCACGGCCGTCCCACCGCCGGGTTGCGACCTCCAGCCGCTGCAGGGCAGGGTCGTCGCTGGTGGTGACGACCTCGCGCAGCAGATGCCACCAGCGCGTGAGCAACAGGGCGCGATCGTCGAGCTGGATCGCCAGCAGGTCTGCCTCGGTGAAGCGCTCTTTCGCCAGCAGGCCATCGCGGATCTGCCGACCGCGTGCGCCCAGGTCGTAGCCACCGTTCCCGGCAATGGCCAGGGCGTCCCCATCGAGCACGCGGCCGTTGGCGGTCCACAGCCGATGCGTGGGGGGATCGATCAATGCGGGCGCGCCATCGCTGCGGATTGGCCACGGCGCACAGCGTGCAGGCGCGGTGGCGGTGTTGCCGTTCGGCGGGCAGTCCGCAGCGCGGTCAGGGCGTGTGCCGATCAACCGCCAGGCGATGCGACCGCTGCGGTCGGCGAGCACCAGGTTCTGCGCGGGAATGCCGCTGCGGTCGGCCACCTCGAACGCCTCGTCAAGCGTCGCCGCGCGCGCCATCTCGGCGAAGTCCAGGCGCACCGCACCGGGGAGTTGTGCCGTCCAGCGCAGTGCTTCGCCACTGCCGTCCTGCCGCGTGTGCAGCACCGGACCCCAGGCGGTCTCGCGCACGCGCAATGTCACCGGTGCCTGGCCGACGACGCGGATACGCTCCTCGTGCGTGGTGATGCCCGCCGCATTGGCGGGTACGCTGCGGAAATCGGCCGTGTCGATGTAACTGTTGGTGAAGCCCCAGGCCACGTGTCCGTTGCTGCCCACCACGATGGCCGGCAGGCCGGGCAGCGAGAAGCCACTGACATCGACGCGGCCGTCGGGAGCCTGTGCATCGGGATAGCGCAGCCGTACCCGGAACCAGAGATTGGGGGCGCGCAGTCCCAGGTGCATATCGTCGGCGACGATGGCGCGACCGTCCGCGGTCAGTGCACCGGCCACGGCGAAGTTGTTGCTGCCCAGCACGTCGGGATCCAGATGACCGGCCGTGACGGCACCGGTGGTCTGCGCCGGATCGGCCCGCCGGAGATCGAGGACGGCGGCCTCCGGTAACGGCGCGTTGCCGCGCGCTTCGCCAAACAGCGGCGCATCCCATTCGCTGCCATCGTGGCTGAGCAGGGCATACAGCGCCGGTGGCACCACCGCACGGATCCGAGCCATCGCCAGTTCGTTCTGATTGGTGGGGTCCTGCAGGTCGGCATACATCGCCAGCCCGGTCAGCACGCTGTCTTCGGCACGCCACGGTGCCGGCGCCTGGCGCAGCAGCAGATACGGCCAAGGACGTACCCGAAGCTCGGCAACGCCCTGGTTGATACCCTCCACATAGGCCTGCAGGGCGCCGGCACTGCTGCCCGTGGCAACCTCCAGGTGGGCCCTGGTGCGCGCCCGCAGCCGGTGCACACGCATGCGCTTGTCCATCTCGATCGCCGCCGGGCCGAACAGCTCGGCCAGCTCGCCAGCGGCGGTACGGCGCATCAGGTCCATCTCGAAATAGCGCTCCTGCGCATGTACCAGACCCAGCGCCCGCATCGCATCGGCCTGGCTTGCCGCGTCGATGGTGACCACGCCCAAGGCATCACGGGTGATGCTCACCGGCGCCTGCAGGCCGGCCATGGCCTGCTCGCCTTCCAGGGGGGGGAGACTGCCGCGCAGCAGCCACCACGCCGTGAACACCGCCGCCAGCGCCAGGATCAGCACGCCCCAGAGCAACCGCTTCAGCCAGTGCCGCATCCTGCGCATCCCCGTGTAGGTAGGGCTTGATTGTAGGGGAGGCGTGAACGCCCTGTGCACGGCTAGCGAAGCGCAACTGCAACTGATTCCGATTAGACCACCGGATTTTCAGATAGGGCACCATGCGCGCATTGATTCATCAGGAGCACCCCCATGAAAGGCAACCCGGACGTCATCGCCTGCTTGAAGGAACTGCTGCGCGGCGAGTTGGCCGCGCGCGACCAGTACTTCATCCACTCGCGCCGCTACGAAGACCAGGGCCTGTTCGCGCTCTATGAGCGCCTCAACCACGAGATGGAAGAGGAGACCCAGCACGCCGATGCGCTGCTGCGTCGCATCCTCTTCCTCGGCGGCGATCCGGACATGCGCCCGCATGTGTTCGAGCCCGGCGTGACCGTGGAAGAGATGCTGCAGAAGGACCTGGATACCGAATACAGCGTCCGCGACAACCTGGCCGCCGGCATGAAGCTGTGCGAACAGCACCAGGACTACGTCAGCCGCGACATGCTGCTGGTGCAGTTGAAGGACACCGAAGAAGACCATGCCTGGTGGCTGGAGCAGCAGCTGGGCCTGATCAAGCGCATCGGCCTGGCGCTGTACCAGACCAGCAAGATGGATGCGAAGGGTACCGCTGCGCACTGAGTACGGCATCGGGTTCCGCGCGCCAGCCAGCCTTCGCCAGTCAGCTGCTGAACCCTCGTCCGCCCGCCAGCCTCTGCCAGCCAGCGGACGCGGAAAAAAGCCGGGAAATCCCCGGCTTTTTTCATTTTGTTTGGATAGGACAGTTCTTTGGTTCTACAGCAGATAGGACAATTTCAATTGTTATGAAAATCGGCTCCGTTGACCAACTCGCGAGCATTTGAGAATCTCGCTGAGTCAAATACAGGGAGGGGGGCATGCAGGCGCAAACCATTGAGGACATCAAAGACACTTTGACAGGCTTCGAAGAGGTCCTAGAGTCAGTTGATCTCTCCAAGTTCAAAGGACAGAAATTCGGAGAGGAGCACGAGTTCACTGCGAAGTCTCTGGTTGTTGGATCCAGGGCTCTAGTCACTGACATCCGCGGGCAGATCGAAAAGCCTGGGCGACTCTTGAAGCTTTTGACAATGACAGAGAGGCGTTCGATTGCGGCTAATCTGAATGTGCTTAGATCTTCATTGCATGAAGAGCAAATGTCGGCTGCTGCTGTGGTACTCCAAGAGCTGAAGGTAACTCTAAGGCCTTTCCAGCTTCGTGGCTCTCCCGAAACTAGGGAGCAACTCGAGTTGGCAGTGGAAGCTCTTCACTTGCAGGTTGCAGCCATCAAAGATGAGCGAAGGAAAATCGCCGATGAGCAGGCAAGATTGCTCGAATTGTCCTCGGCCGTCTCGGTCAAGCTCGACGAGTGTGGGGCGCGGTTGAAAGACATCGACGCGGCGAGCACATCTTTGGGTGATGTTTTGTCCTCCGCTTCGGCCAGCGAAGCTGAGATTACTCAGTTCAAGAAGGCAGCATCGTTGGCGTCTAGCGCAGCGGAAGAGTCTCAGGCCAGTGCGAATTCGAACAAAGAGCTGATAGACGAGTTCTTGAAGAAAGTATCGGTTAGAGAGTCACAGCTTCTTGACCAGCAGGTGAAGACCGATGCTTTCACGGAAGAGCTAACGAAGCATCGAGCTGCGATGAGCGCAATTGAGGAAGATGCTCGCGGAATAATTGAGTCGGCTAGAACAGCACTGTCTTACAAGACCGCCGAAGGCCTTAGTGCTGCTTTTAACGAGCGATACAATGAGACGAAGAGTGACTCGCAACGAAAGGTTTGGATAATCGTGGCCGGGGTGCTGGTCGTCTTGGCAGTTGCGCTTGGTATCTGGATTACATGGGATACCAGTGTGACAATTGCAGTGGTGGCGGGCCGGGTTTCTTTGATTCCTATTCTTATTGCGGGTGCTTGGTTCTGCGCCCATCAGTACGTAAAGCTGGCGAACATTTCAGAAGAGTACGCATACAAAAGTGTGCTGTCGAAATCCATTGTCGGATTCTCTGGGCAGATGTCTAGGGACAATGATGCTGAGAGCGATCATTCGCACTACATCAGGACGGTTCTGGCGGAGATTCATACGAACCCGCTTAGGACGCAGGGCAAGGCTGACGCCGCGCGAGATAAAGCAGGTGAATTTGATGGGGCTGAGAAGCTCCTGAAGATCCTTTCGGAAGTTCAGAAGATTACAAAGCAGACATAGCATTTGGTTAAGTCTGGTCCGGCGGGTGGGCCCGCTTACAGTTCAATGGTTAAACCCTTCATATTCAGATGCCTTGTCGAGGTTGAGGCCTCGCACCTCTAGATTTGGCTATGTCGGGGACGCGAAGCGTCTTGGCAGCATGAAAATTCAGCTTGGTTCGCTTGCCACTTGGGACTGACAGAAATAGAAGGTTCTTCCCTATCTGCCTGGCAAGCATGAAGCGCGCTCTTAGCTGGTCAGGAGCGGCCTGTGTGAGAGCCATCAGCGGCAGCAAGGAGAGCCTGGTTTTCGGCCTGCGTACCGCGAGCCGAGCCCCGTAGCGGCCGGCAGGCTCCTGGGCAAAATCAAGGAGGAGGCCGTCGCCGTCAGGCGGCGGCCGGGGGACATTTGCCGAGGGGCCTGCCGGCCGCTACGGGGCCCCTCACGTTCGCGGTAGACCCGAGCGGAGACACCACCAGATCTAAAATGCACCGCAGGCGCTCCCTTCGCTGGGAGAAGAACAAAAAACGGCCGGGTTTCCCCGGCCGTTCCGATTCACGTCGACGCTGGAACGTTACTCCACCGCCAGCCCTTCCACCTTCTGCCAGCCACGCGGCAGCAGATGGCCACGGGTGGCGCGGGTGCCCAGGTAGGTATCCAGATCCTTGAACGACAGGTTCATCGTGCGCTGGCCGCTGCGCACCAGCAGCGTGTTGCCCGGCGCCACCGAGACCACCGCGACCACGCGCTCGGTGGCGAGCTTGGCCTTGGGGATGTCGATGATCTTGTTGCCCTTGCCCTTGTCCAGTTCCGGCAGGTCGCTGGCGGCGATGGCCAGCAGGTTGCCCGAGCTGGTCACCGCCACGATGCGGTCGGTTTCCGGGTTGGCGACCACGGCCGGGGTCAGCACCTTGGAGCCGGAGGTCAGGTTGAGCATCGCCTTGCCGGCCTTGTTGCGGCCGGTGAGGTTCTCGAAGCGGGTCACGAAGCCGTAGCCGTGCGTGGAGGCCAGCACGAAGCGGGTGTTGTTCTCGCCACTGGCCAGGGTCATGAAGGCGCTGCCCGGGGCCGGCGAGAAGCGACCGGTCAGGGGCTCGCCATTGCCGCGTGCCGAGGGCAGGGTGTGGATCAGGGTCGAATACGCGCGGCCCTCGCTGTCCAGGAACGCCACCTGCTGCGTGCTGCGGGCCCGCACCGAGCCCAGCAGCGCATCGCCATCGCGATAGGACAGGGTCGACGGGTCCATGTCGTGGCCCTTGGCCGCACGGATCCAGCCCTTCTCCGACAGCACCACCGTCATCGGCTCGCTTGGCACCAGCTCGGTTTCGTCGATGGCCTGCGCTGCGCCACGTTGCACCAGCGGCGAGCGACGGTCATCGCCGAATTTCTTCGCGTCCGCCACCAGCTCATCGCGGATCAGCTTCTTCAGCTTGGCCTTGCTGTCCAGGATGGCCAGGATCTTGTCGCGTTCCTTGGCCAGCTCCTCCTGCTCGCCACGGATCTTCATCTCTT
This sequence comes from Stenotrophomonas sp. AS1, assembly GCF_048957655.1. Taxonomy (NCBI): domain Bacteria; kingdom Pseudomonadati; phylum Pseudomonadota; class Gammaproteobacteria; order Lysobacterales; family Lysobacteraceae; genus Stenotrophomonas; species Stenotrophomonas sp. AS1. The sequence continues at coordinate 241,217 of NZ_JARVXM010000010.1, forward strand.
CCAGGCGCGCCAGCTGCTTCAGCTTGGTGTCCAGGATGTACTCGGTCTGCTCCTCGCTCAGCCCGAAGCGTGCGATCAGCGCCGGCTTGGGCTCATCCTCGGTGCGGATGATGTGGATCACTTCATCCAGGTTGAGGAAGGCCACCAGCAGGCCTTCCAACATGTGCAGGCGGCGCTCGACCTTCTGCAGGCGGTGGTTGAGGCGGCGGGTCACGGTGGTGCCACGGAACTGCAGCCACTCGCTGAGCAGGGTCTTGAGGTTCTTGACCTGCGGGCGGCCGTCCAGGCCGATCACGTTGAGGTTGACCCGGTAGCTGCGCTCCAGGTCGGTGGTGGCGAACAGGTGGCCCATCAGCTGTTCGGCGTCCACGCGGTTGGAGCGCGGCACCAGCACCACGCGCACCGGGTTGGCGTGGTCGGACTCATCGCGGATGTCCTCCAGCCACGGCAGCTTCTTGGCGCGCATCTGCGCGGCGATCTGCTCGATCACCTTCGAAGGCGACACCTGGAACGGCAGCGCGTTGACCACGATGTTGCCGTTCTCCTTCAGGAAGGTGGAACGCGCGCGCACGCTGCCGTAGCCGGTTTCGTACATGGTGCGCAGATCGGCGATCGGGGTGATGATCTCGGCGAAGCTCGGGTAATCCGGGCCCTTCACGTGCTCGCACAGCTCGGCGACCGTCGCATCGGGGTCGTCGAGCAGGTGCAGCAGCGCGCTGACGATCTCGTTGAGGTTGTGCGGCGGCACGTCGGTAGCCATGCCCACGGCGATGCCGGTGGTGCCGTTGAGCAGCAGGTGCGGCAGGCGCGCCGGCATCCAGGTCGGCTCTTCCAGCGTGCCGTCGAAGTTCGGGGTCCAGTCGGTGGTGCCCTGGTTGATCTCGCCCAGCAGCACTTCGGCGATCGGGGTCAGCTTGGACTCGGTGTAGCGCATCGCCGCGAACGACTTGGGATCGTCGGTCGAACCAAAGTTGCCCTGGCCTTCGATCAGCGGGTAGCGGTACGAGAACGGCTGGGCCATCAGCACCAGCGCCTCGTAGCACGCGCTGTCACCGTGCGGATGGTATTTACCGATCACGTCACCGACGGTACGCGCGGACTTCTTCGGCTTGGAGGCGGCATTCAGGCCCAGCTCGCTCATCGCATAGATGATGCGGCGCTGCACCGGCTTTAGACCGTCGCCGAGGAACGGCAATGCGCGGTCGAGCACCACGTACATCGAATAGTCCAGGTACGCCCGTTCGGCGTACTCGCGCAGGGGCAGCTGTTCAAAGCCGTGGAACGCGGGGCGGGCAAGATCGGTCATGCGGGATTGTTACCTGTGGCAAGGGACGGCGACGGCTGTCGCCCTCGCAGGCGGACGATTATCCGGATGCGGCCGGGGATGCCAAGCCGCGTGATGGGTTCAGGGGGTGTCCACTGCGTGCCAGATAGCGCCCGGGCGGGCTGCCGAAGTGGCGGCGGAAGACCGTGACGAAGGCGCTGGGGCTGCTGAACCCCAGTTCGTGCGCGATATCGGACACGCTCTGGCCATCGGACAGGCGCCGCAGGCCCTCGGCCAGCCTGGCCTGCTGACGCCACTGCGCGAAGCTGAGCGTGGTTTCATCGCGGAAGTGCCGGGTCAGTGTACGCGGCGAGAGGCCGGCCCACTGCGCCCATTGGTCCAGGCTGCGGCCATCGGCCGGGTTGGCGATCAGCTGCGAGGCGATGCGCAGCAGGCGGCGGTCCTGCGGCATCGGCAGGTGCATGCGCTGGCGCGGGGCATTGCGGATCTCGTCCAGCAGCACCTCGATCATGTGCTGCTGGCGCAGGCTGGGCGCGGCCGCCGGCACCCATTCGGTGACGCGCAGCGCGAGCGCCTGCAGCAGATCGGAGATGGCCACCACGCACGGCGCGTCGGGCAGGTCATGGGCCATCGCGGCGCTGACGATCACCCCCCAGCCGCGCAAGGGACCGCAGATATCCACCGTGTGCGGCTCGCCCGGCGGCATCCAGCCGGCGCAGCCGGGCGGCAGCGACCAGGTGCCGTGCCGGGTGCGGACGGTCAGCAGCCCGGCTTCCACGCAGATCAGCTGGGCACGCCGGTGCCGGTGCCAGTCGATCTCCCGGTCCAGCCCGCGGGCGCTTTCGATCCGGAAGCCGAGTACCCCCAGCCCGTCATCCCGCTCGAACCAATCCAGCACCTGGTTGCGGATCATCTGGGTGGCGGCCGTCTCCCGCTCTGGCCTGAAAGTGTTATCCATTGTCCAGATTGTAATACCCGGCCAGTCTAGGCCGCCATTAAGGTAGCCGCCTGCCCATTGTTCTGATTGCTGCAACACAGCATTTGGTTCCAGATTAAATATTTCTATTGAGAAATATATTTTTTGGAAGAGAATGCTCACCCATGATCTGCCCTGATGCCCATCCCCCCAGCTTCGGACTCCTGCTGCGCCAAGTGCGCGATGGACTGGTCCGTCAGCTAGACACGTCGATGGCCGAGGAAAACCTCGGCATTGGCTTCACCCACTACCTCGGCCTGAAGGTGCTCGCGGCGCGTGCCCCGTGTACCGCCAACGAGTTGGCCCAGGCCCTGGACCAGGTGCCCAGCGCGGTCACCCGCCTGCTGGACAAGCTGGAAGCCCTGGACTGCGTGCGGCGCGAACCGCATGCCCAGGACCGGCGGGCACTGCAGATCGTGCTGACCGAGCCGGGTCGCCAGTTGTGGGCCCGCCTCAAACAGCGGGGCGACCAGACCATCGACGACGCCATGCGTGACCTGTCTTCGGACGAACGCGCACAGCTGCTTTCCCTCATGACCCGTGTACGCGACTCACTGGTAACGCCATGACTTCCATGTTTGAACGCTCTCATTCACTGCGCCCGCTGCGGCCGGTGCTGGTCTCCGCGCTGGCGCTTGCGCTGGCCGCGTGTGCCAGCAGCCGCGGCCTGGAGCCGCAGGGCCGCCTGCTCGACGCCGACAGCCTGCAGACCCAGCGCACCCTGGCCGCCAACGGCCTGAGCCAGCCCGGCTGGCCGGCCACCGACTGGTGGCGCGCGCTGGGCGACCCCCAGCTCGATGCGCTGATCGCCGAAGGCCTGCAGCGCAATCCTGGCCTGGAGGCGGCCGATGCGCGCCTGCGCCAGGCGCGTGCCCAGATCGGTACCGCGCGTGCCGCACGCCTGCCCAGCCTCTCTGCTTCCGGGGGCTACACCGGTGTGCGCCTGCCCGAATCGATGGTTGGCGACGAACTGGGTGGCAGCTATGCCGGCAGTGGCCAGGCCTACTTGAGCTTCAGCTACGGCATCGACCTGTGGGGCGGCAAGCGCGCCGCCTGGGAAGCGGCCGTGGACAGCGGCCATGCCGCCGAAGTGGACGCCCAGGCCGCGCGCCTGAACCTCTCTGCCGCCATCGCCGAGGCGTACGCGCAGCTGGGCTACGCGTGGAAGCTGCATGACGTGGCCAGCGAAGAACTGGCACGTTCGCAGAAGACCCTGGATCTGACCCGCCAGCGTCGTGCTGCCGGCATCGACAGCGACCTGCAGACCCGCCAGGCCGAAGCGCGCATTCCAGCCGCGCAACAGCAGCAGCAGGCTGCACAGCAGCAGATCGACGAGGCGCGCACCGCGCTCGCCGCGCTGGTCGGGCAGGGCCCGGACCGCGGGCTGCAGATCCAGCGCCCGCAAGTGTTGAACCCGCTGGCGCTGCAGCTGCCCGGCGTGCTGCCCAGCGAACTGCTGGGCCGCCGCCCGGACATCGTCGCCGCGCGTTGGCGCGTGGAAGCGGCCAACCGCCAGATCCATGCGGCCAAGGCCGAGTTCTATCCCAGCCTCAATCTGACCGCCCTTGGCGGTGTGGTCTCCAGTGAAGTGGACCAGCTGCTCAAGAGCGGCTCGACATTCGCCTTCCTCGGCCCGGCGCTGAGCCTGCCGATCTTCGACGGTGGCCGCCTGCGCGCCAACCTGGGCAAGACCGACGCGCAGTACGACCTGGCCGTGGCCGACTACAACCAGTCGGTGGTCAACGCGCTGCGCGACGTCGCCGATCAGGTCAACGCGGTGCATTCGCTGGCCGACCAGGCCAGTGCCCAGGCCCAGGCCGTCAGCACCGCACGCGCCGCCCATGACCTGGCCGAGCAGCGCTACCGCGCCGGCATCGGCAGCTACCTGGACGTGCTCAGTGTCGAAGAGCAGCTGCTGGTCTCCCAGCAGCGGCTGGCCGACCTGCAGTCGCGCCAGATCCTTGTTTCGGTCCGCCTGAGCCAGGCGTTGGGCGGTGGTTTCACCCCGACCAGCGATGCCGCCACGGTCGCCGCCACCCCCGAATCCTCGCATTCCTGAGAGTCATCCCCATGAGTCAGACCTCCGCTCCTGCTGCCGAGAAGGCAGCTCCCTCCCGTCGCGGCAAGCTGCTGCGCGGCCTGCTGGTCATCGTGGTGCTGCTGTTGGCCGCGTTGGCCCTGTGGTACTTCATGTTCGGCCGCTGGTTCGAAGAAACCGACGATGCCTACGTGCAGGGCAACCAGGTCCAGATCACCCCGCTGATCAGCGGCACCGTGGTCGGGATCAATGCCGATGACGGCATGCGGGTCGAGCGCGGCCAGTTGCTGGTCCAGCTGGACCCGGCCGATACCGAAGTCGCCCTGCAGCAGGCTGAAGCCAACCTCGCCAAGACGGTCCGCCAGGTGCGCGGTCTGTACCGCAGCGTAGAAGGTGCGCAGGCCGAATTGAACGCGCGCCAGGTCACCCTCAAGCGCGTGCGCGAAGACTTCAACCGCCGCAAGGATCTGGCCAGCACCGGCGCGATCTCCAACGAAGAACTGGCGCATGCCCGCACCGAACTGGCCGCTGCCGAAGCAGCCGTGGCCGGCTCGCGCGAAACCTTCGAGCGCAGCAATGCGCTGGTGGATGACACCGTGATCGCGACCCAGCCGGACGTGCAGGCCGCCGCCGCGCAGTTGCGCCAGGCGTACCTCAACAATGCCCGCGCCGGTATCGTCGCACCGGTCACTGGTTACGTGGCGCGTCGTTCGGTGCAGGTCGGCCAGCGCGTGCAGCCGGGCACTGCCCTGATGGCCGTGGTGCCGACCGAGCAGATGTGGGTGGAAGCGAACTTCAAGGAAACCCAGTTGCGCCACATGCGCCTGGGCCAGGAAGTGGAACTGCGTTCGGACCTGTACGGCGGCGACGTGACCTACAAGGGCCGCATCGACAGCCTGGGCCTGGGCACCGGCTCGGCGTTCTCGCTGCTGCCGGCGCAGAATGCCAGCGGCAACTGGATCAAGATCGTGCAGCGCGTGCCGGTGCGTATCGCCATCGACGCCAAGCAGCTGGCCGAGCATCCGCTGCGCATCGGCCTGTCGATCAAGGCCGAAGTGAGCCTGCGTGACCAGAAGGGCACCGTGCTGCCGACCGAAACCGCCAAGGGCCAGGTGTTCGATACCGACGTCTACGCCAAGCAGCTGCACAGCGCCGACGACGTGATCCACCAGATCATCCAGAGCAACCTGCCGCAGCAGGCCAAGGCGAGCTGAGGCCACCATGTCCGCACAAGCTCCCGCCGCGCCGGGCGCCCCCGCGGCGCCAGGCATGGCCTTCCGGCCGGCCAACGTCGCCCTGTGTACCGCAGGGCTGGCGATGGCCTCGTTCATGCAGGTCCTGGACACTACCATCGCCAACGTCTCGTTGCCGACCATCGCCGGTAATCTCGGTGCCAGTTCGCAGCAGGCCACCTGGGTCATCACCTCGTTCGCGGTCAGCACCGCGATCGCGCTGCCGCTGACCGGTTACCTCAGCCGCCGTTTCGGCGAGACCAAGCTGTTCGTATGGGCCACGCTGGCCTTCACCCTGGCCTCGCTGCTGTGCGGGCTGGCCCAGAGCATGGGCATGCTGGTGGTGTCGCGTGCGATCCAGGGCTTCGTCGCCGGCCCGATGTACCCGATCACCCAGAGCCTGCTGGTCTCGCTGTACCCGCGTGAGAAACGCGGGCAGGCGCTGGCGTTGCTGGCGATGATCACCGTGGTCGCGCCGATCGCCGGCCCGATCCTCGGCGGCTGGATCACCGACAACTACAGTTGGGAATGGATCTTCCTGATCAACGTGCCGCTCGGCATTTTCGCCGCGCTGGTGGTGGGCAACCAGCTCAAGGGTCGCCCGGAGCACGTTGAAAAGCCGAAGATGGATTACGTCGGCCTGATCACCCTGGTGATCGGCGTGGGCGCGCTGCAGCTGGTGCTCGATCTGGGCAACGACGAAGACTGGTTCAGTTCGACCAAGATCATCGTGCTGGCCTGTGTGTCGGTGGTGGCGTTGGCGGTGTTCCTGATCTGGGAACTGACCGACAAGGATCCCATCGTCGACCTGCGCCTGTTCCGGCACCGCAACTTCCGCGCCGGTACGCTGGCGATGGTGGTGGCCTACGCGGCGTTCTTCAGCGTGGCCTTGTTGATTCCGCAGTGGCTGCAGCGTGACATGGGCTACACCGCGATCTGGGCCGGTCTGGCGACCGCGCCGATCGGCGTGCTGCCGGTGATCATGACGCCGTTCGTGGGCAAGTACGCCTCGCGGTTCGACATGCGCATGCTGGCCACGATCGCCTTCATCTTCCTGTCCTTCACCAGCTTCCTGCGCTCGGGGTTCAACCTGCAGGTGGACTTCGGCCACGTGGCCGGCATCCAGCTGATCATGGGTATCGGTGTGGCGCTGTTCTTCATGCCGGTACTGCAGATCCTGCTGTCGGATCTGGACGGTCGCGAGATCGCCGCGGGCTCCGGCCTGGCCACCTTCCTGCGCACGCTGGGCGGCAGCTTCGCCGCCTCGCTGACCACGTGGTTGTGGGCACGCCGTACCCAGGAACACCACGCGCATCTGACCGAACACATCTCCGGCTACACCCCGGGCATGCAGGACCAGGTGACCGCGATGGGGCAGGGCGACTTGCAGCATGGCGCGGCCGCGCTCAACAACATGATCAACCACCAGGCGTCGCAGATGGGCTTCAACGACATCTTCTTCCTGCTGGGCTGGATCTTCCTGGCCATCATCGCCTTCCTGTGGCTTGCCAAGCCGCCGTTCGGCGCAGGCGCGGGTGCTGCCTCGGCCGGTGGGCATTGAGGTGTTCGCGGTAAGCTGAAACGAAAAAACCCCGCTGAAAGGCGGGGTTTTTTTGTGGTTCCTGACCAGCGTGGAATGCGCTCCGTGCCTTTCCGGGCGCGGCGGCCAGAAACGAAAAAACCCGCTTGCGCGGGTTTGATCATTTTCCGAGTCATGGTGCCCAGGAGAGGACTCGAACCTCCACGAAGTTGCCCCCGCTAGCACCTGAAGCTAGTGCGTCTACCAATTCCGCCACCTGGGCGACTCAGGAGGAGAATTCTGCGGGAGAAGCGTGATTGTGTCAACAGGATCGGGTGGAAATTTTTTCGTGCCAGATCGTTCGTCGCGTCATCGCACGTTCGATGCGGCGACCATCGGGCGTCGCGCGTCGGCGCAGGTCAGGGCCGCGCATCGCCGACGCCCGGAAACGAAAAAACCCGCTTGCGCGGGTTTGATCATTTTCTGAGTCATGGTGCCCAGGAGAGGACTCGAACCTCCACGGAGTTGCCCCCGCTAGCACCTGAAGCTAGTGCGTCTACCAATTCCGCCACCTGGGCGACTCAGGAGGAGAATTCTGCGGGAGATCCGGAATTGTGTCAACAGGATTTCGCAGGAAATTTCATTTGCCACGCATTGCAGCGTCATCGCGGTCCATCCCGCGCGAATCGTGCGTGGCGCGGACGCCAGAAACGAAAAAACCCGCTTGCGCGGGTTTGATCATTTTCCGAGTCATGGTGCCCAGGAGAGGACTCGAACCTCCACGGAGTTGCCCCCGCTAGCACCTGAAGCTAGTGCGTCTACCAATTCCGCCACCTGGGCGACTCAGGGGGCGAATTCTGGCCATGTCCGTGAGGCTTGTCAACGGTTTTGTGAAATTTCTTCACAATCCTGCACAGGCAGTGCCGCTGACCGGTTCTGCACACCCGCAGCGGTTACTATTGAGGTCAATGAAACCAAAGAAACCGACCCAGGGCGCGAAAGCCCCCAAGTCCCCGGCGCCCAAGAAGGCAGCCGGTCCGTCGGGCAAGCCCCGCGCTGCCGCCAAGAAGGCCGGCAAGCTGCCACCCTGGATGCCCGAATCCCTGAACACTCCTGAGCCGCCGCGTGGCAACAAGCGGGGCCCCAAGCCCGCGCACGCCGGGCCGATCCCGACCCGCCGCCGCCCGCATCCCACCCCGCTGGACGGTGAAGTGCAGCTGGATCCCTTCGCCGCCCGCGAGGCCGAGCGCTATGCGCAGCCGATCGCCAGCCGCGAGGCGATCCTGCAGCTGCTCGACCGCTGCGATGGCCCGCAGACCGCCGAAGAGATCGCCATCCATCTCGGCCTGACCGAGCCGGACCGCGCAGATGCCCTGGGCAAGCGCCTGGGCGCGATGTGCCGTGACGGCCAGCTGGTGCAGAACCGCCGTGGCGGATTCGCGCCGCTGCAGGCGGTCAACCTGATCACCGGCGTGGTGATCGCCAACCCGGAAGGGTTCGGCTTCCTCCGCCCGGTCGAAGGTGGCGACGATCTGTTCCTGCCGCCGTTTGAAATGCGCAAGGTGCTGCATGGCGACCGCGTGCTGGTCAACGTGACCGGCATCGATCGCCGTGGCCGCCGCGAGGCGAGCATTTCGCGTGTGCTCGAGCGCGGCATGAGCCGCCTGATCGGTCGCTTCAGCGTCGAATTCGGCATCAACTATGTGGTGCCCGACGACAAGCGCGTGCAGCGCAACGTGCAGATCCCACCCGACCAGACCGGCGAGGCCCGGGATGGCCAGCTGGTGGTCTGCGAGCTGACCCAGGCGCCGGATACCCGCCGCCCGCCGATCGGCCGCATCATCGCCGTGCTTGGTGACAAGCTGACCGCGTCGCTGGTGGTGGAAACCGCCATCCACGGCCATGAACTGCCGTTCGAGTTCCCGGCGGAAGTGCTGGCTGAAGCCACCGCAGTGCCGATGGTGGTCACCCCGGAACAGATCGGCCATCGCGAAGACCTGCGCAACACGCCGCTGGTCACCATCGATGGCGAGGATGCCAAGGACTTCGACGACGCCGTTTATTGCGAACCGAATGCCGAAGGCTTCCGCCTGGTCGTGGCGATCGCCGATGTTTCCAACTACGTGCGTCCTGGTACGCCGCTGGATGATGAAGCGCAGAAGCGCGCGACCTCGGTCTACTTCCCGGGCTTCGTGGTGCCGATGCTGCCGGAGACGCTGTCCAACGGCATCTGCTCGCTGATGCCCAAGGTCGACCGCATGTGCTTCGTCTGCGACATGCAGGTCAACCGCGAGGGCGAGGTCATCCACTCGCGCTTCTACGAAGCGGTGATGAACTCGCACGCGCGCCTGACCTACAACCAGGTCTGGGAAGCGGTGGGCGAGAACGACCCGGCCGCGCGCAAGGCGATCGGTCCGCTGATGCCGCAGGTGGATCGCCTGTACCAGCTGTATCACGTGCTGGCCAAGGCCCGTACCCGCCGCGGTGCGATCGAATTTGAAACCTCCGAAGTACGCTTCGTGCTGGACAACACCGGCGAAGTCACCCAGGCCGGGATGATGGTGCGCAACGATGCGCACAAGCTCATCGAAGAATGCATGATCGCGGCCAACGTGCAGGCTGCGCGCTACCTGCTGGCCAAGCACGTGCCGGCGCCGTTCCGTGACCATGAGCGCCCGCCGGAATCCAAGTACGCCGACCTGCTCGAGTTCCTGAAGGAATTCAAGCTGAGCCTGCCGCCGTGGTCGAAGGTGCAGCCGGCCGATTTCACCAAGCTGCTCAAGAAGGTGCGCGACCGACCGGACGCGGCACTGCTGGAATCGGTGCTGCTGCGCAGCCAGAGCCTGGCGGTGTATTCGCCGGACAACCTGGGCCACTTCGGCCTGGCACTGGATGCGTACGCGCACTTCACCTCGCCGATCCGCCGCTACCCCGATCTGCTGGTGCACCGTGCGATCAAGCACGCGCTCAGCGGGGCCGCACCGGAGAAGTTCACCTACTCGCCGCGCGAGATGGCGGCACTGGCGCTGCAATGCTCCGAGCGTGCGCGTCGTGCCGATGAAGCCGAGCGCGAAGTGGACGAGCGTTACCGCGCCGCGTGGATGGAAAAGCACGTCGGTGGCCAGTTCGATGGCGTGATCAGTGGCGTGACCAGCTTCGGCCTGTTCGTGGAACTGGACGAATCCAAGGTCAACGGCCTGGTCCACGTGACCCAGCTGCCGCACGACTATTACCAGTTCGACGCGGTGCGCAAGACGCTCAACGGCGAGCGCCGCGGCAAGATCTACCGTCTCGGCGACCGGGTGCGGATCCTGGTGCTCAAGGCCAGCATGGAAGAGCGCAAGATCGACTTCCGCCTGGTCGAAGAGAAGGACGATTCGCTGCCCGAGCTGCCGCCGCGCGGCCAGCCGGCCAAGCGCCAGAAACAGAAGTACTGATCGACGCGTACCGGCCCACGGCCGGTACGCGGTAGTGCCGACCGTCGGTCGGCACACCGTCCACCCGCCCCCGCGGGTGGCATGGTGTTTCCCACGGACCCCGTCGGAGCGATCCCATGCCGTCCCTCCCCGAATACAGCGGCGGCTGCCAGTGCGGCGCGATCCGCTTCCACGTGGTGGGTGAGCTGACCCACAGCTCGATCTGCCACTGCCGGATGTGCCAGAAGGCGTTCGGCGCGTACTACGCCCCCCTGGTATCGGTGCGTGGCAGCGAATTCCGCTGGACCCGCGGCGAGCCCCGGCGTTTCCAGTCCTCCAACATGGTCCAGCGCGGCTTCTGCGCCGACTGTGGCACCCCGTTGACCTACGAAGCCCCGGATGGGGTGGCGATCGCGGCGGGCGCTTTCGACGAGCCGGCCCGCCTGCCGCCGACGATCCAGTACGGGATCGAAGCCAAGCTGCCCTTCGTGGACCGCCTGGGCTCGCTGAGCGCGTTGCGCAGCGAGGAGGATGCCGAGGCCGGCGACTTCCTGCTGCATATCGTTTCCCACCAGCACCCCGACCACGACACCAGCGACTGGCCACCCCGCTGAAGGCAGGCCGTGAACGCCCCCGTGAACGCCCGGCAGGGCAGGGTGGGCCTTGATGCTCTACCATTACCAACCCCTTTACCGGTCCCGCCCCCCGCAATGAGCAAGCAAAGCCAGTGGATCGTCGGCGTCAACGCCGTCGCCTCTTCGATCGAGAATGATGCCGAGAACGTCCGCGAGGTCCTCATCGAGGCCGGTGCGAAGAATCCGCGTCTGACCGAGATCGAGGAAAACGCACGCCGCAAGGGCATCGACGTGCGCAAGGTGAACACCCAGGCGCTGGACGGTGTGGGCGGTTCGGTGCGTCACCAGGGCGTGGCGGCGCGCTACCAGGCCGCGCGGACCTGGGGCGAGAACGAACTGGAAGGGCTGGTCGAAGCGGCCGAGGGCAAGGCCCTGCTGCTGATCCTTGATGAAGTGCAGGATCCGCACAATCTCGGCGCCTGCCTGCGCAGCGCAGCGGCCGCCGGTGCCACGGCGGTGATCATTCCCAAGGACAAGTCGGCCTCGGTCAACGCGACCGTGCGCAAGACCTCGGCCGGCGCGGCCGACCGCATCCCGGTCGTGCAGGTGACCAACCTCTCGCGCTGCCTGAAGGACCTGCAGAAGCTGGGCGTGTGGATCTACGGCCTGGCCGGTGAAGCCACCGAGTCGCTGTACGCAATCGACCTCAAGGGCAACGTGGCGCTGGTGCTGGGTGGCGAAGCCGACGGCCTGCGCCGCCTGACCCGTGAAAACTGCGATGGCCTGGTCAAGATTCCGATGCCGGGCGATATCGAGAGCCTGAACGTCTCCGTCGCCACCGGCGTGAGCCTGTTCGAGGCCGTCCGCCAGCGCGGTGTAATCCCCACGCGCGGGGGGTAGAGCCGACCGTTGGTCGGCTGCCGACCCACCCACGTAGAGCCGACCGTTGGTCGGCTGCCGTCCTGCCGCGTAGAGCAGCCGACCAACGGTCG
>NZ_JARVXM010000011.1:0-20673 GCF_048957655.1 Stenotrophomonas sp. AS1
GTGCTCGCAGACCACGCGCAGGAAGCCGTGCTCGAGCACGCCGCAGCGCAGGTAGGTCTCGAACTCCTCGCGCACATGCTCGGGCAGCGGGCGGTCTTCTACCTCACGGCGCGCGAGAAAGTCCGGCCAATGCGCCTGCACCAGCGAATACAGCAGCGTGCGCTCGGGACGGTGAGGCGCATAGCGAGCCGTGGGCAGATGCGCTGCCGGCGACGTTGCGTGCGCCACGGCATCCTGCAGCTGCGACACGGTCGCGGCGAGGCGCGGCACGAAACACTCCGGTGCAGGGAATGGCTGCTCAGGCTTGCGCCCGCCCCGGCCGGTTCATATCGGCCTTTATGAGCTGCACCTCACACCGCTGGAGCTGATCGACCGCATTGCCGCGCTGGTTCCCCCGCCACGCACCCACCGGCACCGCTATTTTGGCGTGTTGGCACCCAACTCGCCGCTCAGGGCTGCGGTGACGGCGCTGGCGACACCGGCGCGAGCCGCTCCCGTGCTGGGCGCGTCGATCAGCACGGGGGAGTGCGCGCCTGGTGTGGTACCGATGAGCAGCGCGCTGCCATCCCAGAGCGAGCCGGTGCTGCCCAAGCGTGCAGCGCACTACCTGTGGGCGGTGCTGATCGCCCGCATCTACGAGGTGTTCCCCCTCTTGTGTCCGCTGTGTGGCGGGCATATGCGCATCATCGCGTTCATTACGCACAGCGCTGACATCCGGCACATCCTGGACCACATCGGGGCAGATTCAGAGCCACCCCGCATCTCCCCGGCGCGCGGGCCACCGCTGTGGGATGACTGTAGTGATGCGCAGATGGATGACGGGGCGCAAACCGAGCCAGCAGACTGGGACCTAGCGGCGCAACCGGCACCGGACTTTGAGGTCGATCAGCGCATCAGTTGGTGAATGAACAAAGCGGCGATTTTGACTTGCCGCGAACTGGCTCTGCGCCCGGTACACGCCGAGCGCCGCAAATCACTCTCCTGAACGCCAAACCCTGGTGGTGAACCTGACACCTGGGCGGGAAAATCGAGTGTCTCAGCCGGCTTGATGGCGCTTCCGCGGTGCGATACTTGGCCTCATGCGGTTAAAACGCCTATCCGTGGCCGGCATATTGGCCCAAGGGGACCACTCGCAGGGGATACTTGATGCGACAGGACGACGACGCTGCACTCGCTTCCGGTACTACATCCGATGGCTGGTTCACCCGGCTCCGGCGTTCGCTGCTGGCGCGCCTTGGCAATACCGGGCTCGTGCTGGGGACGTTGTTCTTCGCCGCCTCGCTCACGCCCAGCCTCACGCCACGGATCACGGTCGCGCAGGCGGTGCTGTCGGGCATGTGCCTGGCCGCCGGCTACGGCCTGGGCGTGCTGCTGCGCTGGCTGTGGGGATACCTGGAGCTGCCGCTCCCCGGGCCGGCGGGACAGCCGCGTCGCCGCCGTATCGCGGTCGTCGCCTGCGCGGTCATCGCCGCGCTCGCGCTTTGGCGCAGCCAGCATTGGGAAAACATCGTCCGCGAACTGATGCACCTGGCTCCCGCCGGTCCATCGCGCATCCTGGGCGTACTCGCGGGTGCGGCGGTCGTGGCGCTGCTGCTGGTCGTGCTGGGCCGCATCGCGCTGATGATCATCAAGGCGGTGATGCGCCTGGTCACCCACAAGGTGCCGCGACGGATCGCGCACGTGGTCGGTGCGATCGCCGGCGTGCTGCTGCTGGTGGGCCTGGTCAACGGCGTGATCCTGTCCTCGTTGCTGGACACCCTGGACGCCTCCTATCGCCAGGCCGATGCACTGATCCCGCCCGACATGCCGCCGCCGACCGAATGGGACAGCCCCGGCAGCGCGCAGTCGCTAGTGGCCTGGAACCAGCTCGGGCGCATGGGCCGGCGCTACGTCGATGCCCGCCCCACCGCCGACGAACTCGCCGCCTACGCCGGTCCCGGCGCCAAGGCGCCGCTGCGCGTGTACGCGGGCCTGCCCACCGGCGACACGCCCGAAGAGCGCGCCCAGCTGGCGCTGGAAGAACTCAAGCGCGTCGGCGGCTTCGAGCGCAAGGCGCTGATCATCATCACTCCGACCGGCACCGGTTGGGTCGACCCGTCCGGCATCGACGGCATCGAATATCTCTACCGCGGCGATGTGGCCAGCGTCGCGGTGCAGTACTCGTACCTGTCCAGTCCGCTGACGCTGTTCCTGGATCCGGACACAGGCGGGGTCACCGCGCGCGCACTGTTCCGCGAGGTCTACGGCTACTGGCGCACGCTGCCGCCCGAGCGGCGGCCGAAGCTGTACCTGCACGGCCTGAGCCTGGGCGCGCTCAATTCGGAACGCTCGTTCGAGATGTTCGAGCTGCTCGGCGAACCATTCGATGGCGCGGTCTGGAGCGGACCTCCGTTCGCCGCCAGCAAGTGGGCCGGGCTGACCCGCTCGCGCAATCCCGGTTCGCCGGTGTGGCTGCCGCAGTTCCAGGACGGCTCGTTCGTCCGCTTCATGAACCAGGACGGCAGCTCCACCCCGCCCGGCACGCCGTGGGGCCCGATGCGCGTGGTCTACCTGCAGTACGGCAGCGACGCGGTGACGTTCTTCGACCGTCACGGCTTGTTCCGCGAACCGGAACTGCTCGATGCCCCGCGCCCGCCGGACGTATCCCCGGCGATGCGCTGGTATCCGGTCGTGACGATGATGCAGATGGCAATGGATACTTCGCTGTCGATGAGCGCACCAATGGGTTTCGGCCACGTCTACGCGCCATCGCACTACATCAACGCCTGGCTGGAAGTCACCGGCATCGACGACTGGTCGCCCGAAGACGTGGCCCGCCTGCAGCGCCACCTGGATGAGCGCCGGGCCGAAGAGCTGTCCAAGGATGGCGGCGAGGAGACCGTGGACGGCTGAACGTCGACGGTCTTGCGTGGACCGGCACCCTCAGTACATCCCGACCATGTTGAGGAACCAGCCCTCGTGGTCGTAGTCGAAGTCGGTCAGGTCGTCGCTGAACTCGGTGAAGTTGTAGCCGGCGCCGATGCGGAAGTTCTTGCCGATGTCGCGGTCCAGTCCGACCAGCCAGCCCTGCCGCGTGCCGCCGGCCTGCACGTCCAGCCAGCGGTATTCGGCCAGCGCGTGCCAGGCGTAGACCACCTCGTAGCGCAGCTGTAGCGCGGCGAAGTCGGTGGCCGAGTCGAACCACGGCCCGCTGCCGCGTCCGTAGCGCACCTCGCCCTCGCGCCGGGCGAGCTTGCCGGCCACTTCCCAATGCTGGTCGTGGCGGTAGACGCCTTCCACCGACAGCACCTGGGTTTTCTGGTCGTAGTCCTGCTCGCGCTGGCCCAGGCTGGAGAGGTCGTACAGGTAGGTGTAGCGGCCGAACATTTCCCAGCGCGCGCTATCCCACGGCCGCCAGGCGAAGCCGGCGTTGCCTTCGATGAAGCGCGCGTTCGCCAGGCGGTCGCGATGGTCGTCGGTGTCGGCGTAGTTCAGCCGGCCGGCGATGCGGAAGCGGGTATAGGAAGTTCAACCGCCCTTTTTTGCGAGTCTGGCGGGTAGGAAGCGGCCGCGCAAGCGCCGCTTTGGGCACAGATCGGGCACAGATCGGGGGTTCATGCGTGGGTTTTCGACATCGCGGGGCCGCGCAGCGGCTCAGTGCGTAGCCATTTCTCACCGAATCCCTAGGTAGCTGAAGCGATCGCCAGGCCGCTGAGCCTGAGGGAGCTTTTAGCGGCAGCAAGTCCTTCAGCGCGTGCTGGCTCAGCTTTGCTCCGCCCTCAGCATGCTACCTTTAGCGCCAGTCCCTTATGGGACGCCTATCTAAAACAGGCGGTGACTATGCCTCTAATGTTGCTGGACCCAGAACGCGGTGTGATGCTCGAGCTTCCGCTGGAAGCTGGTCTGCTGGAGTCGCTTCAGGAGCGACGCCCCCCCTCAATTGAGTAGCAAGCTGCTTTGGAGTCCAATCCCCAACGAGAAGGAGATTGGACGTGAAAAAGCGTTTCAGCGAAGAGCAGATCATCGGCTTCTTGCGTGAGGCCGAGGCCGGGCTGCCGGTCAAGGAGCTGTGCCGTCGGCACGGCTTCAGCGAGGCGTCGTACTACCTGTGGCGCAGCAAGTTCGGCGGCATGAATGTGTCGGAGGCCAAGCGCCTGAAGGAACTGGAGACCGAGAACGCGCGGTTGAAGAAGCTGTTGGCCGAGCAGGTCCTCGAGAACGAGGTGATCAAGGACGTGCTGCGAAAAAAATGGTGAGCGCACCCGCCCGACGCGAGCAGGTGCGCTACATGGCAAGAAAAGGACTCAGCGAGCGGCGCGCTCTGCGCGTGGTCGGCATGAGTGCCAGCGCACTGCGCTACACGCCTCGTCCGGACCGCAATGTAGAACTGCGGGCGCAGATCCAGGCCTTGGCGCATCGGCACAAGCGCTACGGGGTGGGCATGATCTACCTCAAGCTGCGGCAAGGCGGCCAGGTCGTGAACTACAAGCGCGTCGAGCGGCTGTATCAGCAGGCGAAACTGCAGGTGCGGCGGCGCAAGCGCAAGAAGGTGCCCCTGGGCGAACGGCAACCACTGATTCGTCCGGTTGCGGCCAACGAGGTGTGGTCGATGGACTTTATCTTCGATCGCACAGCCGACGGCCGTGTCATCAAGTGTCTGGTGATTGTGGATGACGCCAGCCACGAGGCGGTGGCAATCGAGGTCGAGCGTGCGATTTCGGGCCACGGCGTCAGCCGCGTGCTGGACCGCCTGGCACTCAGCCGTGGCCTGCCGAAGGTGATCCGGACCGATAACGGCAAGGAATTCTGCGGCAAGGCAATGGTGGCCTGGGCGCACGAACGTGGCGTGTCGCTGCGTCTGATCCAGCCGGGCAAGCCGAATCAGAACGCTTACGTTGAATCGTTCAACGGACGCCTGCGCGACGAATGCCTCAACGAACACTGGTTCCCGACACTGCTGCACGCGCGCACCGAGATCGAGCGCTGGCGGCGGGAGTACAACGAAGAGCGGCCGAAGAAATCGCTCGGCGGGCTAACGCCTGCCGCCTATGCCCAACAGCTGGCGGTGAAACCGCTACGATAAAGCCGGGCTCCAAACAGCTCCGCTACTGAAAGCGGGGGGACGTCGGGAGCAGTGTTCGAGAGCGGATCCGGTCAAGCTTCAGCGACTCGCCAATCGGGTTGCGCAGGCTGTCGGTCCGGTCGTTGACATGTACTTGGACTATGACTTGAGGCCACCGTCCCAGGCGCAGATCCAGTACGCGGTTGCCATTGCGCGACGAGAGGGGCTCGAGATCCCGGCCGACGTGCTGAAGAAAAAGGTTGCGATGGGCAAGTTCCTTGACCAGCACGCCAAAGGTGGTGCCCGAAGCGGTAAGTAAGCGCTTGCCTCTGCGCGCTGCTAGGATTGCTACCTATGTAGAAAAAGGCGGTCGCTTTCGGCTCGAAATCCGTCTTTTACAACAAAAACCTCTCTCAATGTATAAATGCGAGTTTCAATGATCAAGAAAAAGCCTTTAGATACAGGAACTTGCGATGGTTTCGCGTTGAGAGCGCTGCGATCTGTGGGTTCACAACCGTTCTAGGTCCTACTTAAGCGTTTTGTTGTTGATAGAGGCCTCCTTCCCTACGGTTGGAGGCCTTTTTCGTTAACAACATTTATTTCTGGCAGAATTTCGCTGTGATCTAACCTTCTACCTACCCGAGGTGTTGATAGATGACTGGCTACACGGCTGAGCGAATCAGATTTGAAAACGGAGAGCGGCACTCGGTGCTCCGTGGACCCAGTGGCCTCCCTGCGCATGAAGTGACGCTCTACCTGGGCACGTTCAGGACGAAGGGGCTCGCGGCGAACACGATTCACTTTGCTTGCGCAAGCATAGCTGTCCTCTACAACAGCCTAAGATCTGAGAAGATCGACCTGATTCAACGCCTTTGCCACGGTGAGTTTCTAACGGCGCCGGAACTAGCGCGCATAGCCACGGCCGCCCAGTACTGGGTGCAGGATGGCGACGAGGAGGTAAGTAAGCCATCCTCCGCGATCAATGTTCGGACAATCAGCGCTAGACGGGGCAGAAGCGATACTGAGGTCTTGAAACGCGTGGTCGACGTTCAGACCCGTGCCTCGCGCTTACGCTACATAGCGGGCTTCCTGTCATACATCTCTAGTTACGTTGGGGCAACTTTGCCGCGTGTGCAGCGCGACGAGCTAAGGGCCGAAACCCTTCATGCACTCGCAGGCTTTCGGGAGCATATTCCGCGCATCACTAAGCGGGCCAAGTTGGGCGCACGTGTGGGCTTGAGTATGGAGGAGCAGGATCGAGTTCTCGTGGTCGTTCACCCGGAGTCGCCCACCAATCCGTGGGTGCGTGGGTTCACCCGTCGACGAAACTGGCTCATCGTTGTTCTCCTCTTGGCAATCGGCATTCGCCGAAGTGAGCTGCTCGGCTTGCAGCTTAGAGACATACACGCGGATCAGCCAAAGATCGACATCATAAGGCGCGCTGATGCGCCGGAAGACGCAAGGCTCAGTCAACCAAATACGAAGACCAGTGATCGGACCCTCGAGGTCGCACCGTCGATCATGCGAGTACTGCTTGCTTATGTGAAAGAGCGCCGTGTTATCAAGTTGGCGCGAAGGCACCCTCAGCTGATCGTATCTGATGAGGGCGATGCGCTATCGCAGAAAAGCATCGACAAGATTTTTCAGCAGATCAGGGCTGCTTGCCCGGACCTCTCGGTGAAGATAACGAGCCATGTGATGCGACACACATGGAACGAGCGATTCTCTGAGCAGGCAGATGCCATCGGCCTATCGGAGATTGCGGAGCAGCGGGCCCGGAACTCCCAGCAAGGTTGGAGCGACAACTCGAAGACGGCGACAACATACACGCGGCGGCACACGGATAGGAAGGCACAGCAGCTGTCGTTGAGGATTCAAGAGGACTTGGAGGGGAAGATCAATGGCAAGCAGTAATCTCGCCAGGGCGGTGTCACTCACGAGGCTCCCTTCAAGGGCGCTGACTCGGAGTGGCCTGGTGTTTAATCCTCGAGATGACATGTGGCAGTGGGTTGACGGTGTGTTCTCAATCCGTATGGACTTTAGTCGTCTTTCGATGCATGACAATCAGTTCGTGGAATCATTAAAGTACACGCTGCACATCCTCGTAAGAAGCAATGCTCCCACATACGCCCTTAACCTCTTCAACGAATTTCTCCATTTTCTCCGCGAAACCGAACTTGAGTCGCCCGTCGAATCAATTGGCGTCGAGGACTTGTCTTCCTATAGGGCTCGGTTGGCCGAAGACGAGGCATGGCGCGTAGGTTGGCTGAATGTACTGATTCAAAAGTGGGTCAAGCTGGGGTTGCCGGGTGTTCGTGCCGACTGCGCCGAGTATCTTCGGGAAAGGCGCAAGCCAGGAAATGCCAAAGGCCGGGCAGTAAGACAAAGCTGTCCTGTCGAAGGCCCGTACTCAGATGAAGAGTACGTTGCTCTTTACAGATCAGTAGATGCTGCCTACGGGCAGGAGAAGATTCCTCTCTGGGTACTGGTTTTAACACGACTTCTGTTCGCTACAGGCGGTCGGATCTCCCAGCTCGCATCCTTGAAGGTGAAGGATTTCACGTGCGTCAATGGCTCATATCTGCTGGAGCTTCCTCAAGTAAAGAATGGCCTCGATCACTCTCGCGAGTCATTCACGGTATTCCCCATTAGCCATCCGACTGCGCGCTTGGTGCTTGATCTTATCGAGAGTCGTGTTGATTGCGATGCCGAATCAGCGCTTTTTCTTCAGGAAGAGGTGATGTGGCGTCGGCCTCGTCGGGATCAAAGGGCTGAAGGTGATCCGTTCTTTGGCCACTGCACGCAACAACTATTGAGTCGAATTTTCAGCACAATTCTTGGCTCTATCGCTCCGCTTACCTCCAGACTGGATTTCGAGAAGATCCCAATCAATCCGAGGAGGTTTCGCTACACGTACGGCACGCGCTTAGCCGAAGAGGGGGCAAGTAAGGCTGAGATCGCTGATAGGTTGGGTCATGCCGACCTTCAGAACGTAGACGTGTATTTTGAGGCATCTCCGGACATCGTGGACAACATTGACCACGCCATGGGAGAGCAGCTCGCTCCGCTGGCCCGAGCCTTCCGTGGCCGCATGATCGATGCTGAAGAACAAGCTACACAGGCGGGTAGGGCAGGCAGCCGAATCATTGATTTCCGCGTATCCAGTAATCCGTTAGCAAGTTGCTCTGCCGGTGGGCGGGGGTGTGCGCTGAATAAACCGGTTGCCTGTTATACATGCTTCCGCTTTGAACCTTGGCTTGACGGTCCACACGAGTTGGTCCTGGCCCGCCTCGAGCGAGAGCGTGATCAATGGGCAGCAGATCCTAGAATGGCGGCGATCAACAATCTCGCGATCATGGCAATCCGGGAGGTCATTGCAGACTGTGCGCACGTGCGGAAGCAGCGGGACGGCGGGGTGGATATATGACAAAGAATGTACTCCACTTTACGCCGAGGGATGAGCTTGAGCCGCGCGAGAACATTCAACAGTTCATAACGATTTGCCGCAAAAGCAAGGTCCTAGGAGCAAACTGTCAGTTCGATAGCGATGTCTGGAGTCTGGGTAGTTTTAAGGGCCACAACAAAGTACACAGGGCAGTCTTCAGTACCTATGAATCTGTGCGGGGCGGGCGAAGCGTCGAGACGATGCCACAGCCATTTCTGGATTTTGCGAAGGCCACTCTGATTTATCTTCACGATTGTCGGCCGGTGGTCTCGCAGAGCATTCGAGTGTCTGCTCTACGCTTTCTAGAAGCCGCTTTGCGCCAGGGGAACAAGGCATCTAGGCCGACCGCAGTTGACATCGGTGTTCTGGATAGTGCGGTTGAGCTTGCTGTGAGATCGGTTTCGCCCTCGGTAGCATATAGGGTTGGTGGCCAGCTGGAGCTCATTGCGAAGTTCATGAGGGAAAAGAATTTCATCAGCCTGACGCAGAATTGGAACTGCAGCCTGGTGAAGCCGAAGGAGCTCGGTTCCCGAATATCCGAGCAGGCCATGCAGGCGCGACAGGACAAGCTGCCATCAGCTGCCGCGCTGCGCGGGCTCGGTGGCATATTCCAAGAAGCGGTCAAGCCTCTGGACGTCCTTGTTTCGAGCTATTCGGCCCTTCTGAGCTGCGCGCCGGAACGGATCAACGAAGCGCTGCGACTGGAGCGCAATTGCATAGTTGAGGGCTCGGGGCGCTTTCAGGCAAAGCTGGGCTTCCGGTGGCCGGGATCGAAGGGAGCGAAGGACACCATCAAGTGGCTGCCCACGCAGATGGCATCTATCGCGAGAGAAGCTCTGAGGAAGCTTCTGATTGCAACGCATGCGGCGAACCGAGTTGCTACGTGGTACACGAAGAATCCGGGCGTGCTGTTTCTAGGTGATGATGTAGCTCATCTTAGAGGGGTAGAGGTTCTGATTCCGGCTCAGATTGCGCTGATACTTTGGGGTGACGAGAGTGCTTTCCGTTCTGCATTTCATTGGGCGAGGAGCGCGAAGAAGCTTGAACCAGTTCAGATGGGGGGAAGGCAGATGTGCTTTCGTTTTTCAGATGTAGAGGAGGCAGTGATCGCGATGCTTCCTCGCACATTTCCATTTGTCCCTGGCGCGCCTAACCTGCTATGTCGGGACTCGATCGGTGTTGTGCTTGTCAATGAGCTTCATGCCCACAGGGGTACCTATACGTGTATGTTCAGTTGCGTGGACTACGGGGCGATCGCAAACGCGCTTACTACGCATGATGGCCAGCCGTCCATCTTCACGCGATTCGGATATGCCGAGGATGACGGCACCCCAATCAACATGAACACGCATTCGCTTCGGCACTACTTGAATATGCTTGCTCAGATGGGAGGTATGAGTGACGTCGAGATTGCGATCTTCTCCGGCCGCAAGGACGTAGCGCAGAACCGCGCATACGACCATATGACCTCTGACGAAGTCCAAGCTCCAGTGAGTCAAGCCATCGCATCTGGCTTCATGGCCAATCTGGTCGACAAGCCGTCCAAGCACATCATCTTGCGAAGCCGATTCTCCGAGGCGGGTGCCTCAGCCGCCCACACAACCGCGTTTGGCTGGTGCGTGCATGATTTCGCAAGCGAGCCATGTCCGATGTATCGCGATTGCATCAATTGCGAGGAGCAGGAGTGCGTGAAGGGGGAGGAGCAGAAGGAGCGGAACCTGCGTGCATTGAAGAAGGAGACCGAGTCGCTTCTGGTGGCTGCCAAGCTTGCACTTGAAGAAGAGGAGTACGGCGCAGACACATGGGTGAAGCATCAGGAGCTGACGCTGGAGAGAATTGATTCGCTGCTGGCTATATTGGAGGACAATTCAGTTTCCGCTGGTGCACGCATTCGGCTGAACATCGTCAATGCAGCACTGATCGTAGACCGCAGTGAAGTTCAACGTAGTTTGTCCAGGTCCAAGAATTTGAAGCTAGCCAAATGAAGAAGAAACGTGCTCCTGACCTCACAGAGGATCTCGTGGGTAGCGTCCTCGATGCTATTGACGGCTGGAAGGGCAAGCTGACATGGGGCCTGCTTATCGCTGCAGTGGAGAGGACGACGGGCATTGCATATTCCAGGTTTACGCTAAGTGCGTATCCAGAGATCGCCAACGCCTTTACGCTGCGGAAGGAGGCTTTGAGAGGTACTTGGGCGGGCGAGCAGTCCATTCCGAGGGACGAGAAGGTGCGCGCTGCTTTGGAGCAGGTGGAGCGGCTGCAAAGATCTGTTCAGCGGCTCAAAAGTGAGAACATGCTGCTCAAGGAGCAGTTTGTAACGTGGGCTCTCAACGCTGAGCGCAAGGGGGTGACCATGCTCATGCTGAACGCCCCACTGCCGAAGCCAAGTCGCGATCAGTCGAAGCCCGTGAAAGAGTGAGCGTATGGTGCCTGCGTTCCGCTACTGCCAAGATCCTGGGCCGCTGGTTGTGCGGTGGTATGCACGACAGAAACTCTTGTCGCAGAAATTTCGCAATGATTGACGTGGCACCGCCTCGCCAAGAGCTGTACGCTACCGAATAACTGTGCACTAAATTCGATAACGATCTCGCGAGAGGGTCGAGCCTCTGCAGAATTGGACAGGTAAGAGATGGCGACCCTTGCGGCGTCGAAGGCTACCAAGCGCCGCTCTCCGCCCTAGCTCGCCCGGCTGCGCAACCGTTTAGCCTTTAGCATAGCCATTGGGCTAACCGTCGGCGCTGGTACAAGTAGGGCCAGCTGCTGCTCCAAGCCCAGTGCTTTGAGGATGGAGATCAGCGTGTGGACCGTTGATCCTTGCCCGCTCTCAAGCTGCACCAATGCTCTACGAGAAATCCCTGCTTTGTCCGCCAACGCGACTTGCGAAACGTTGGCCAGAAGGCGGCGGGCTCTTATTCGCTTTCCTAAGGTCTCGGCAATTTCTTCAGGAGACTGGATTGGCATGTGACTCCTTTGCGCGCAAATGTGCTCATTAGGGCTGATTTCTTCCGTTGTGCGCGGGAAAAGGCGCAACTCTGGTATCTCCATAGCTCAGCGTGACGGCGTCAAATTCTTTGCGGTATAGAGACCTGGATAGACAGATCCACCGGCACCAGACTATGCCTCATTCCACGAAGATGTCATGGTCTTTGCACTTCCGGACAGACAAAGGTAATCGCTGTCGTGTGCTGGACACCAAATCGTCGTCATTCAGCTGCAGCTGAGTTGCGCGAGCCACTCGAAACAACGCCGCGGTCGTGGCCAGAACGCAGCAACCTCGACGTCCGGATGGGGATAGCAACGATGCCCTCAAACTTGTGGCTCCTGCGGTACACCTGTGGGTTGTATGCGCCGCGCCCGCACCGAGAGAAGAGCCCCATGCGTACCAGTAGGCTCACGCGATAGACAGCGATCGGCCAAGAGAGCAAGGTTGAGCGCATGCAACAAAGACAGAGGCAGCATATGAAGCCGACCATCTTGGCCCTTGATCTTGAGGGAACGCTTATCTCAAATGCAATCAGCCAGATCCCCAGGCCCGGGCTCTACTGGTTCCTTGAGGAAATCCACGCGCTGTTTGATCAGCTGGCGATGTTCACAACAGTCCCCGAAGATCGCTTTCGCAGCATCGCCGCGCTGCTGGCGCGCGAAGGCAGTGCCCCGGCTTGGTTCATGGAACTGCCTTGCATCAGGTGGTCAGGAAAGACGAAGGATCTACGCCTTGCCTCGCCAAATTTGGGCGAGGCACTACTGCTCGATGATCATGGCCCCTATGTCCATCCCGGGCAGGAGTACCTTTGGGTCCAGGTCCCGTTGTTCGGATCTCCTTACCCACTAGATGATGATGGTCTCAACTTCGTACTCCATCGTTTGCTTGATCGCACAGGCGTTGTGGACGATGACGTGCACCCCGTAGCCCGGAGCGGGGAGGCGTAGTCATGCATGAACAATCGTTAGCGCAGCCCACGCTCGCATGATCCGCCCCGCGCCCACACAACAGATCCTGCGTGACGCCGCAGCACAGCGCGAAAAACTCGCCGCAAAGTGGCTTAGCGCAGCACAGGTTACTGCCAGGCTGGACTCAGAGCCCGGCAGAGGCTGCCACCGCGCAAGTGAGTTGCGACGTCAGGGGAAGCTGCTGGGCGTGTACACCACGCAATCCCCCCTTAGTTACCGCTACCCGACCTGGCAGTTCCGCCCCGATGGCCGGCCTGTTGAGCACTTAGCCGAGATCCTAGCAGTGTTACGCGACTTTGGTCCTTTCCAGCGCGAGACGGATGGCCTGCGCCGCAGTACCGGCTGGGGCGAGGCCGAGTGGTTCTTGTCACCGCACGCGCAACTCTGCGGTGCAACACCGGCCGCGATGCTGAGCGCCGACCCTGCCCGCGTTCTGCATGCTGTTAAGTGCGAGTTCGGAGAAGATCTCCGAGAGCAGCCTTACTGAGATGACTCGCCGCCAGTGTCTACCCGAGAGCCTTCCGCTGAAGATACGGCTTTGTGGAACTCGTTGAGAATGAATACATGGAGGCCTGCGGCATGGCGACTCGCAGGCCCAAGTAATCTGCGACTGTAGGTGCCAGTCGTGGGGCCAACACCATTCCGTAGTAAGGACTCCGAGCAGCACGAGATCGCATCCTTATCCAGGATTAACAAGTCACCAAGATGGTGGTGTGCGTGGATGACGCCTCCGTCCGAATGATGATACATCCCATGAGGCCCAGCTGGCGCTACAAGAGCTGTTGGGTTGGCAAGGTCGGCTGCGAGCTCCCGCGGGCGACTCAAGCGTTTATCGACGCACCGGCGACAGCCATGATGCGGCAGAACCAGTGTTGGGATATCGGCTGCATCCGTTGTGCCGCTATACCCCTCAATTGGAGGCCCAGTTGAATGGTTCTAGAAAGGCAGTACTTGCTACACATCTCTCGTATGTGATCATGTCAGGTCAAGACAATGCGCTGACAAGAGTGGAGCAGTTCGTGATGAAGAAGCAGATGGAGCTTGTTGAACGCAGGCGCATTCGTTGGACACTGACCATCTCGGCGTTGCTGGTAGCTGGCGCCCATCTCATTTGGCCCCAAATTAAGATCGACATCATTACGCTCGTTCTGCTGGTGATCGCGGCACTTCCTTGGGTTGCCCCTCTGGTTAAATCCGTCGAGCTGCCTGGAATAGGCAAGATCGAACTCCAGGACGTTGCAGAGGTCGAAGGGCAAGCAGTGGATGCCGGACTGCTACCAGGGCACGATTCTCAAGAGCTCCTCAGGGATAAAAGCAAACGAGCGCAGCTGCCTCCTGCTGCCCCTGAGCCTGCCTTCTCTGCTGACCGGTCAATTGCTGAGCCGACGCCGAATTCTCATGACGCCCTCCGCTATTCGAAGACGTCACGAGAAGCCTATTCATCGGCCGATGGAGAGGGGTGGAGTGATCAAATCCTGGCAGTTGTGGCTGGTCTGAATGGTGAGAATGACAAGTCTTATACGAGCGGTGTCCGGGTGGAAATGGCCAGGAAGCGCGCGGCAATTGAGACCAGGGTTCGTCGTCTGGGGATGATGTGTCTGCCTAGTGAGTACATAAGGCTGGAATCGAGCAGAATCCTGTCTGAGCTTGAGAGGACGCGAGTTCTCAAGCCAGGACAAGGCGCTGCAATTGAAAGTCTGATGGTGCTCATCGACGAGGTAGTCGGTGGACGTTCGATCAGCTACGAGGCTGCAGCAAGGATGCTCAACCTAGCTAGCGAGATGACCTCCAGCCTGGGAGAGATCATCAGAAGCAAGAAAGATGACATCTATGGAAACTGGGGCCCGGCGGCCGCAGACGGTGAATCCGCGCGCTTTGCGGACATGCGCGATGAGGAAGGCTAAGTCCTCGACCCCAAGAAGACGATCCGTACGTGCGCCGATCACCATCTGCCACTGATGATCTTCCGCAGTCGGCCAAGCTCGACGAGCATGGCGTGACTCCGTCGACAAAGACGGAGCGGAGTAGGGCCAACCCGAGTCATGTGCGAACTCCACTTTTCCGGACATCGATCGCAGATCTCAACATCGGCACAAGACTCGGAGTTGCCGGTGTCAGACTCCTCCTCAAAAAGCTAAGCTGAGTCTAAGCAGTTGGCCGCCCCGGCTATCGCAAAGTCAGGCTTGTCGATGCTGGTGCGGAAGGACGAAGCTCCCGATGTCGTCAAGTTATCGGCAGGACCGAGCCAGGCTACGGGACAACGTTGATGAATCCCTCGACGGGTCCGCCGCTGTCTTAAGTCACATGGCAGCGCCGGTGCATTCCATCCCTGGGCGCAAAGTCGCTGTCAGCAGATACCGCGCTCACTTGGAGGACTTGTCGCGCTCAAGTTGATCGGCAAGCGTGGAGAACGCGCTGATCCTGCTGAAGGGTACGATCCTCCGCTCGGCGCAAACGACGGGGAACCTAGTCACTACCAAATGATAGATCCGATCGACTGAGAATCGCTCCTTGAGGAGGTGCTCGCGCGCCAGCTCTTTGGAAATCGCTCGCTCATACTGGCGCACTAGCCTCTTGTTGTACGATGCAAACAGGGCAGGTGTGGAGGTCACTGTTGCGAGGTTAGTGAAGTTGTTCTTGCACTGAACATTCCACAGTACGCCTTCTCGCATCATCAGAACGTCGAACTCCTGGCTCTGAATCCGCTTTACTCCCAAATCAGTAAATCCCTGGGAAACAAGTGCATCGCCAACGGCCTTCTCGAAAATAAAGCCGGATCTGATCTGATATCGCTTGCCGCGATCAAGCGAAATGCTCCTCCAGCGATAGCAGAAGCGCATAACCAATGTTACCGTTGTCCTGAACATGCCATCTGAAAAGATGAACGGCGAGGCACGATCCAGAGAAGAGGCGTAATCATCCGCGTCAGCGCTGAGTTCGTTTATCAGGCGCTTCGATGGCCGGCATCGGGCGACTACCTCGTCAAAGTCAGCTGGAGCGAGAGCGATGTTGTATCCGTCTTTGGCATGCTTCGAAAGCGCCCTTGCAAGCACTGCAACGGATGCAAACTCAGTGCCTGAAAGATCAAACTCGGCATACGCAGCCTCTATCTCGATGATCTCGTTACGAAGCTCCTGTGCTGAGAAGACCGCTATAGGGAGCTGCTCTTTTGACTTGAGCATTTCAATCCCAGCGATTGGGGGGGGTGATCTCCGTGATTCTTAGGCGCTCTGGCTCTAGGAATAGATCGTCCAACATGGCGAGTTCGTGTTGCTCAGCTTGAGTGATGCCAAGTGAATCACACGCCTTCTTGATGAGCGTTTCATGTTGCGCGCCTGTAACCTGTGGCCCATTGCCGGCGACGATTGGAAGAATTATGTTCAAACCATCCTGAGGCAGGACGGATATGGATCCAGTGCAGTATCTTGGGATCAAGTAGCCAACTGCCAGGAAATGCCTTCGGTGGGCCTGTAGGAATCCGATCAGCTGCCCCACGTTCCTAGGAACTCCATCCCGGCCAACCAACGAAGGCAATGCGTGCATTGCAACTGCGGAAAATTGTAAGAAGGCCATCATGAAGCGGTCCCTCTGCGCCGTTCCGAAGCGCGCCTCCAGATCAAGAGCTAGGCGTCGCAAGCCTTGAACGTCGAGCTGGATCATATCAAGGCCAAGTAGGGTGCGAAGCAGGGCAAGGGATTCGCGTAAAGCAAACGGGAGATTGATCAGCTCCTCAATTGACCGATACAGGCCCGACCACGCGGCGAAGGCGGATGATCGCTCATACCTGCCAAGAGAAGCCTGATTGCCGTCTCGGAGTGCTGAACATCCAGCTTCAGCTGATCGTATGTCCTTGCTACGTGGAGCATAGGTGCGGCAGTGTTCACTCGGAAACTCCTTCTACTTGTGGCAGCCGTGCGCTCGGCACTGACCTGCTCAATAGGTTGATGTAAGCACATTCATTGAGCGGGGGCTCAAACTGCCGCACGGGTGCGGCGTCGACTGCCCGGGTCTCGGGTTACATAGCCCTATCCTGCTCAATGCTGAAATCAGCGGCCGGCAGCTTGACTGGGGAACAAGGTCATTGTGACCGTTCGGATACTGATGCTCGGGAGGGGGCGGATTTGATGTGGGACGGGTACTATTAGCTATGCGCTGCCACGGCCAAAACTTGAGCAAGTTTGCGATTGACGATCGTCGTTTGGTGCGGCCAGCCCTGCTTGCGTTCGTTGGAATTGCCAAGGCTTGGTCTTTGACCGAAGCGGAGCAATCCGCAATTTTGGGGCAATCCATGAGCGCCGTGTTAGCTGCCTTGAATGAGGATGGTGTGAGCGAACTTCGGCCCGATACGCTCGAGCGGGTGAGCTATGTGCTGGGTATCTACCGTGCTCTACACACCATTTTCCCCAATCAGCAGCAAGCAGATCGCTGGTTCAGTAGGCCCAACACTGCCGTCCTGTTCGAAGGTGCTCCTGCGCTGGCACTGCTATGTAGCGGTCGGGCCGCCGACCTTGCAGCCGTGCGGCAATACTTGGAAGCTCAAGGGTTGGAAAATACTGATGACCGGGCCTAATCTGCAGCCCGCCATCTACAGGAGCTGTGTAATGAAGCCGACGATTCTTGCACTGGGATTGACGTTTTTTGGCCTAGAACTAGCCAAACTCCGAACCAATGAAAGACTCGCCAGGCTCTCAGTTGGAAAGCCACGGTAGGCGACTTCACAACGACAGCGCGACTGCCGGCTCTTGGCACGAGAGCTGGGATCGCGTTAGCGAGAGCTACAACAGGTCCGACTCTAGCGAATACACAACCACCTTGCATTGAGCACCAGCCATGGGACTCATTGCTGTCGCAGCTGCGGCCACCTGGTCACCGATCCACGTAAAAGCATCGGCTTGCTGTCACGGAGACGGTGCAGCGACCTGAATCATGTGGTCAAAGTGAAGTTCCTGCTGACACTTGACGAAGACCTCCCTGAATTTTCCCAGGTAAAGTTCAGGAGAGACAGCGGGCAGGTCGTTGATATTTATCTCATCAGCATGGGATTGCCTGTTGATGTAGCGGAAGAACGGTTTGAACTCACCGGCTTCAGACTCGAGCTCAACGAGGCATTCTTCAAGACTTTGCTGTGCGCCGACAAAGCTGAAGAAGTGTTCAAGGACGTAGCGCATCGCAATGGGGAGGCTGACACTGTATCGTCCGGATGCGACAGCATCTGCAATGACTTTCCAATACGCTCGATAATCGTTGCGCAAGTCGTCTGGTTGAATCGACTGAATTGTAGAGTGCGGATCCTTTCGAACCTGGAAGGTCTGCATCTTCTTCTTTTCAGATGAGGCTACTTTGAGCAGCTCATGGAAGAAGAACAGGCTATGCGTCAACACGATCACCTGTGCGAACTCCGCTGGCTTCATGATCTTTAAGCCAATGAGTGACGCAATATCGTAAATGTGGTTGTGCGATAGGCTTGAGATCGGGTCGTCAACTACCACGATTCGTTGGGACTTGTTGGCTGCGCCATTGGAGTTGTGCGACCCGGCTAGCCATTCCATGAAGTAGAGGAAGGTCACTAGCGTCTTCTCACCCTCGCTCAGGGATTTGTAAGCGGCCTTGCCCTGGTGGCCTCTGGCGATATGGTAGTAGCCGGGATGAGTGGCATCTTTCTCGATAGCAAAGCCGGAGAGACCAATGGATTGAATTCGCCTATTGATGTTCTCTACTGCGGATTCTATGTTTGTAGCATCTTTACGCAGTGTCGCAAGACTTTCCCGTTTTATGCCCACATCCTGCGAAGCGGCAGCGCGCTCGCCCAAGAGGGTCTCCCTCTCGTGGGTTAGGCGATTCCGTTCGGATTCGTAGGCCGCAATAACCGTCGCGTAATCATGCTTCATTCGGGACCAGAAATGTTTTGCGAGTGTTCTACGTGAATTGGCAATGCTTGCGATTGAGGTGTTGTATTTGTGAACCCGCTCCCGCAGATCATCCAGGCGATCACGAAGTGACGCAAACTCTGCACTGGAGTCGGTTAGAGAGACTGGAACGCTCGGGGACGAGGCTTTGGAGCGTAGTAGTCCCAGGTTGGTTGAAACGATTGCGCGAGTGTCGCCGAGTGCCTTCTGGAGGCCGGCGTCTTCTAGTGCATAGATGTCCTGGAGAGCCGGGCTGGAAGCCAGTGTTTCGAGACTCGCGGCCACGGCGGTGTATTGATCGACTAGGTGATTGATATGAGAGGTGGACGATTCGTACGCATCATCAAACATCCGCTCTAGCTCAGCCTTGAGGTCATGAGGCTCAGTCTGCTGGCAGAAGGGGCAAATACCCTGTGTTTGTGCCGACAGTTCAATGCCTTCCTTAACCCAGTTCTGCGATGCTAGCCTATCGATAAGCGGAGATAGTCTGCTGTCGGTAGATGGCGCAATCACGGCTCCGAGAGTTGGATCGCCTTCCAGTGCAAAGTGTACAAAGTCTTCCGTAACCGGTTCCGGCTTTGCCGTGGGGTTGTCCTCGTCAAGCTCGTGTGCAGTGGCGAGCAATTCCTCTAGTGAATGGCTTCCGTCAGCAGCGGGGACCTTGAGAAGGTGCGTGAGCAGGCGACCCTTGTCCCCTAGCAGGGATTCACTTTCCAAGCAGAACCTAAGGGGGCTAAGTGCATAGTCCTTTTTGATCTGCCAAGTGGCTTCCTTTGCCGCAACCTCTGCTGCATCCAGCGCTGTGCCAATCTGGGCAATCTGCGCTTCCAACTCTGGGAGTTTTGCTTGGGCCACCGTGAGCAACTGCTCAGCTTCCGCTATCGCGGCAAGGTCCTCTGCAGATTTTTTCCCCAGTGTGAAAATTCCCTTTATGCCGGCTCCTTCCTTGGGCTGAAAAGTGTCTTCCACGTAGTCAGTGTCGTAGATGAGGATTTCAGGATTTGCCAGTCCGGTCACGGAGATCTGGCATTTTCCTGCCGGCCCCAACGCTGGATTACTGTGATGTCTCAATGCGCGTGCGATCGTGCTCTTCCCGGAACCGTTCGTGCCGTAGATCATCGCGATTGGCTTCTCGATCACTAGTGTCGCCGGAGTCGCCTCCGAGTAGCTCGCAAAGTCCTTAAGAGTAATGGTTATCCTTGCCATTTTCCTTCCCCTTATCGCTAATGAGAAACGCTGATGCGCAGCCGATCTTCGCGCACGATAACGCGCGGTCATGCGCCTGTACAATTGCTGGCGCGGACTGGCCTAGGCATCAGCGGATTCTATCCGCAACTTAACGAATTGTGGCTTGCTCCCGTTCGCGGGGGCACGCCCAGCCCGATGTCACGCGGGTATTGGTCAATGTCAAAGAGGGTTAAGCGGCGGCCAGGGGAATTGGGTCGTTCCCAATGGATACCCTGGTCAACTGCTCGTACTGCGAGCATCGTGTGAACCGGCACGGCTGAGGACATCGTCCCTGTCGCTGGCCCCTTGAAAAATAGCTCGCCTTACAGGGCAGCTTAATTTGCGGATTGCCCTTTGGATGCAATGAAAAGATGCATTGCTTGACGCGACCTAAGAGCTTGTTCCGGAAGGTCGATCTTCAATTGGTAGCAGATTGTCTTGGCATATGCGATCTGAGCCTTCGTCGGGCGCTTGACGTCCCAATCCAGCAGCTCAGGAAGAATCCTCGACAACTCCAGGGCGAGTCTCCTGGAGAAGGTCTCCGCATCCCCGCCACTCTGGATCTTTGAAATTTGGCGCCTGACATCCTCCACGCCCTCACGCGTCAGTGCCAACTCCAGAGTGAAGTCCGATTCGGGATCTACTAGGAACAGGCTCATGGTCGCTACCTTCGACGCGGCGAAGGGGCCGCAGATGTGGCTCGTGTCTTCCGAGGACCGGCTGCCCACGAGTTAAATGCTATCGTAAGTACTGTAGACCAATAGTACTGCAGAGACAAAGCTTTGAGGGGTGACTACCGCCCCTCACCAACTAGCTTTTGGCCGCGCCGTGCAGGCGGCGAGGCAGCGGATGGGCATGAGCCAAGAGGAGCTCGCGGAGGCCCTGGGTATGCATCGGACGCAGTTAGGCCATATCGAGCAAGGGAGGAAGGACTGTCGCTTGTCGACTATTCTTCGGGTCGCTGCGGTTCTGCGAATGCCGGCTTCCCGGTTGCTCAGAGCGGCCGCGCTCTAGGCGTCGAGTTTTGGCCTTGGATTCAACCGGTCGACGCAACACACTGAAGACTGCTTACCGGCAGCAGGAGTGTTGCAGATGGAGCGCAG
>NZ_JARVXM010000012.1:0-9181 GCF_048957655.1 Stenotrophomonas sp. AS1
ACGGCTGCTCAGTGTTGCGCCTGTGTTCGCACGTTCGTATCGGTGCGTTCTGATCTTCGCGTCAGACATTGCCGCGGCGACTCCCGCCTCGACCGCCTCGACACCCAGGTGCAGGGCGCGGCCCAGAGCGCCGAATCCGCCAATCAGGGCGCCCAGCGCGCCAACCAGCGCCTCGACCAGATCGAAGGCCGCGTGCAGCAGCTGGAATCGTCGCCGCGCCGCGTGCCGCGCGGGTGAGCACGCACTCCGCTTGACCGACCGGCGCGGGGATCCGTCGCCTGCGCGGCGCGGATCCCCGCGTTGGATGGTGTTCCGCCCCCGAGGAGCTTCCCATCCGTACTTTCCCCCACTCCCTCTCCCACCCGGGCCGGCGCGCGGTTGCGCTGGCGCTGGCGCTGGCCAGCGTGGGCGCCACCGCCAGCGCGCGCGACGACGGCACCCCGCCGGTGACGTCACTGGACGAACTGCCCCGCGGCCAGGACGTCTCCGACACGGTGATCGAACTGGCCGGCTGGGTCGTCGCCTCCGGCGACAGCCAGGGCTATCCCTTCGCGATCATGGACAAGGCCGCCGCCCAGATCCTCGTGTTCGGCGGCGATGGCCGCCTGCGCGGCGCCGCGCCCGGCCTGTTCGGCTCCGCCGTGGGCGACCACACCGCCCCCGGCATCGCGGGCCTCGCCCTGCGCGAGATCCCCGGCCGCGACCGCACCACCCCGGCCGGCCGCTTCGTCGGCGGCTACGGTCCGTCCATCGATGCCGGCCGCGTGCTGTGGGTCGACTACGACTCCGCGGTCTCGATCCACCCGACCGCGACCGGCGTGCCGGAGGAAAAGCGCCCCGAGCGTCTGGCCTCGCCAACGCCGGATGACAACCGGGTCACCCACGGCTGCATCAACGTGTCTCCGGCGTTCTACGAGCAGGTCGTCAGCCCCACCTTCGCGCGCGGCGGCGTGTTCTACGTGCTGCCGGACGAGGGCTCGCTGGAGGAGGCGTTTCCGGAGTTCGCGGGCGCCGGCACCCGGAAGACCGCCGGCGACTGAGCACCGGTGCGTGGCCGCGCGGCGGATGACGCGGCGTCTCCGGTGCGTCGTCCGCAGCATGAAAAAGGCGACCCGGTCGCCCGGGTCGCCTTTTCGTTACCGCACCCGCCGAAGTCACTTCAGGCCGCGGTTGCGCAGCAGGGCATCGGCGCTCGGCATGCGGACGCGGAAGGCCTTGCAGCTTTCGGCCGGATCGATATTGTCGGCCAGCACATCCAGCGCGCAGACGATCTCCGATACCTGCGCAGAAGCCGCCCCGGCCCCGTGTTCCGTGACCGGCCCGTCAGGCGCCGTCCCGCGCCGGGGCGTAGCGCCATACCGCCAGCGCGCCATACAGCAGTGTCAAAAAAGCGAGGTTGCACAACTCGGGAAGCGCCTCGGCGAAGCTTGCGCCCATCTGGTTGAACTTCACCATCAGGTTGATGCCGGGCGTGGAGGGAACCAGCTTCGCCAGCCACGCCAGGGGCTGTGGCATCGCCACGGCCGGCCATGAGAGCCCGGACAGGAAGAAGAGTGGCAGCGCGGTGACGAGCATCAGCTGGAAGGGCCGTTCGCGGGTGCGGAAGAAACTGCCCGCGAACAGCCCGAACGCCACCACCGCGGCCACGTACAGCGCTCCGCCCACCAGCGTACCGGGCGGATTGCCGCCACGCGGATAGTCCTGGAGCCACATCACCAGACCGTTGTAGTACAGCATGCTGCACACGCCGATCAGCGCGAACGCGGCGGCGATGCCGAGCAGGCCGCGGCGCGAGAACGCCAGCCGACCCAGGCGTTCGCGACGCGTGCCGGCCATGACCAGCATGCCGATCAACAGTGTCTGCTGCACGATCAGCTGTGCCACGCCCGGCACCACGGCGCTGCCGTAACCCTCGCGGGTGTTGAACAGCGGCCGCGCCACCACCTGCAGCGGCGCTGCGCCGGGCGCACCTGCGAAACCTGCCTGCACCACGGCGGCCTCGCGCGCGAACGCGGCGGCGGCCTCGCCCAGGCCCTCGAGCACCACGCCGCCGCGACCGAGGAACGCACCACTGCCGTACAGCGCCAGTTGCCCCTGCCCGCCGCGCAGGATCCCGCGTTCGAACCCCGCGGGCACCACCAGCAGGCCCTGCGCTTCACCACGGGCGATCCTTGGCCGGGCCTCCTCCACCGAGGTCGCATCGCCGACGATCCTCACCGCGCGCACCGCGCCCGCCTTGCGCACCAGGGCGCGGCTCATGGCGCTATGGTCGAGGTCGACCACCAGCACCGGATACTGCGAAGCCACCTGGTGCCGGTAGGCGACCGGGTAGAAGAACGAGTACAGCACCACGGCGCCGATCAGCGTCACCACCGCGTAGCGGTCCGAGAACACGGCGCGCAGAGTCTCCAGGAAGGCGGCCCTGACCTGGTTCATCGCTGCCCCCAGGAGGCCGGATCGCGCGCTCCGCGCGCATACAGGCGCAGCCCCGCGCCGCCGGCCACCAGCACGAACAGCAGCAAGGTCCCCAGCAACGACAGCGAGGCCGTCCATGCCGCACCCAGGTCGAGCTGCTGCGCCTGCAGCTTGAGGTAGGCGGTGAAGGGAAGCAGCTGGCTCCAGACCTGTGCGAACAGCGGCGCTCCCTGCACCGGGAACGTCGCGCCCGAGAACGCCAGCGACGTGCCCGCATACAGTCCGGTCAGCGACAGCGACGTGCCCATATTGCGGGTGGCCCCGACCAGCAGCAGCGCGATGCCGCCGTAGGCCAGGTACATCGCCGCCTGCGCGGCGACCAGCAGTACCGCGCTGCCGGCCACACCGCCGCGGATCGCCGCCAGCCAGAGCAGCGACAGCGTGCCGTAGGCGGTGAACAGCAGCAGGTACGGCGCCAGCTTGCCGGCCACCGCCGGCAGCAGGCGATCGCCGCACTCGGCCAGCCATGTGCCCGCGCTGCCGTCACGCAGTTCGCGCCCGAGCGCGCCCACCATCGCCAGGCAGGCGGCGAGGTGCAGCAACCGGCGAGTTTGCCGAGCCGGAAGATGCCGCAGATATCGATGCGGTAATGCGCGAGATCAAGGCTACGCTGGCCGAGCAGGAGCGCCGCGAGGCCTTGCGCGGGGCCGACGATGCGCCGAAGGATGAGCCGCCGGAGCCGCCATGGATGAGAGGGTAATTGGCAGTCTCTAGCAAGAGCTGGAGACTGCTGGCTCTGCTTCGTTGAGCCGCTTGATCGCCTGGTTTCCCAGGAGGCGAACCAGGCTATCAAGTGACTTGGCAATCGGTTTGGCTAGAGCGACCAAAGGCTTTGGCTTTTCAACGGCTTCACTGTGCCGATTTCTCTGCAGGCCTAGCCGCGGCATCTGCGGCCTCAGCCTGCCACCCACCTCCCAACGCCACATACAACGCCACCTGGGCCGTCGCTAGCTCCGTCCTGCCCTCGAGCGCTTGTCGCTTGGCCTGTAGTGCACCACGCTGGGCGTCCAGCACTTCACTCAGGTTGGCCTCACCCAACTCATAGCTGCGCTGCGCCAGTCGATGCGCACGTTCGCGGTGCTCGCGGGTGCGGCTGAGGGATGCGTGTCGGCGTTGCTGACCAGCCATCCTCGTCAGGCCACGCTCGACTTCCTCCAGCGCACGGGCCAACGCCTGTTCGAATGCGACATAGGCTGTCTCGCCCTCGGCATCGGCAAGGTCGATGGCTGCACCGCGGCGTGGATAGTCCAGCAGCGGCAGGCCGAATGTGGCACCGACTCGGGCGAAGTTCGACGCGCTGGACACTGCATCGCCCAGCGCGAAGCCGGAGCGGCCCACTGCGGCCTGCACCGCCAGCTTGGGAAACAGGTCGCGGCGAGCGGCCAGCGATTGCAGCTCGGCGGCGTCCAGCCGTGCCGCTTCGGCAATCAGGTCCGGACGGCGGCGCAGCAGGTCGATGGGCTGGCCGGGGGCGATGCGCTGTTCGGCCAGTGGCACCGGCGCGTTGGCGGCGAAACGCGCGGCGGTGCTGCCCGGCGGCTCGGCGAGCAGGGTGTCCAGCGCCAGCTGCGCTTCGGCCAAGTGGATATCCAGCTCATCCAGATCGGCTTCCCGCGACGCGCGCTCGGCGGATGTGGCTTCCACATCCAGTCGGGTCACTTCGCCGGCATGGAAGAGCAGTCCGGCGATGCGCTCCAGCTCGCGCGCCACTTCAATGCCTTCGACCAGCAGGGCTCGCTGGCCCTGCAGCGCGCGCATTTGCAGATAGCCCTGCGCGGTGTTCGAGGCAACGGCGAGCCGCGCCGCTACCGTCTGCGCCTCCGCCGAACGCAGTTGCCGGGCCGCGCTGTCACGCCGCGCGCGGGTGGCGCCAAACAGGTCCAGCTCCCAGGTGGCCTGCAAGGCCAGCTCCCAGGTGTCGACGCTGATCACATCATCGTCAGGGATAAAGCCGGCCAGCGGGCTTCCAGGTTCGGCGTCCTGGTCGTTCTCGACCCACTGGCGGCTAGCCGAGCCGGGCAGGTCGAAGCTCGGCAGCAGGCCGGCACGCGACTGGCGCAGCTGAGCCCGCGCTGCGGTGACACGTGCCATGGCCAGGCGCACATCGTGGTTCTGCTGCATGGCGCGGCTGACCAGTGCGGTGAGCTGTGGGTCATCGAACTGGCGCCACCAGGCGGCCAGCGTTTCGGCATCCGCCGCTTGCGCGCCGGCGGCACTGAACCAACCTTCCGGCAGTTGCGGATCGGCATACTGCGGTGCGCTGGAGCAGGCGCTCAGGGCCAGGGCGAGCAGCAGCGGAGCGGCCAGGGCCTTGGCAGTCATGCGGTTTCCTCCGGTCGCACTTTCATGAACAGCAGGTACAGACATGGCACCGCAAGTAGGGTCAGCAGCGTGGCGAAGCCCAGGCCGCCCATGATGGTAACCGCCATGTTGGCGAAGAACGGGTCGAACAGCAGCGGCACCATGCCCAGCACCGTGGTGCCAGCAGCCATCATCACCGGGCGCAGGCGTGACGCCGAGGCCTCGATGATGGCGGTCAGGCGTGGCACTTCGTCATCGATCTGCCGGTCGATCTCGTCCACCAGCACCACGGCGTTCTTGATCAGCATGCCGGTCAGGCTGAGCAGGCCGAGCAGCGCCATGAAGCCGAACGCCTGGCCGGTGAGCAACAGGCCGAAGCTCACCCCGCAGATCGCCATGGGTACCACCAGCCAGATCATCAACGGCTGGCGCACCTTGGCGAACAGCAGCACGGTGACCAGCACCATCGCCAGATAGGGCACTGCCAGCGTACTGGCCAACGCCTGCTGGGCATCGGATGACTGTTCGTAGTCGCCGCCCCATTTCAGGCTGTAGTTGACCGGCAGTTCGATGCCCTCGATCAGCGGACGAATGCGCTCGTGCGCCTCGTTGGTGTTCTCGCCATCCCGCGGCTCGGCGCGAATGGAGATGGTGCGCTCGCGGTCGTAGCGCACGATGATGCTGTCCTCGCTGGTCGGCTCGATGCCGTCGGCGACCTGCGCCAGCGGCACGTAGCCGTTGCCCGCTGGGCTCCAGATCAGCCGCTGCAGCAGGTTGTCACTGCCGATGCGGTCGTCGGGCGCGGCGCGCAGCAGCACTGGGATCAGTTCGTCGCGCTCGCGCAGCAGACTGACCCGCTGGCCCTCGCTGCCGGCTGCGAGCGCGCGGGCCACGGCCTGGCGGGTCAGACCGGCGTCTGCAAGACGATCCAGTGCCAGCTGCGGGCGCAGCACCAGCACCGGCTGGCGCCAGTCGTCGCGCACGTTGAATACCTTGCCCTCATCTTGCAACCGCTTGCGACCCTCGGCAGATATTCTCCGTAGCACGTCGATATCCGGGCCGCTGATGCGCGCCTCCAGCTTGGCCTCGGCATTGGGACCGAACATGAACTGAGCGGCCGTGACGTCAGCCGATGGGTAGCGCTGCGGCAACTCCTGGTTGATCTGCCGCACCAGGTCGTCAATCAAATCCGCATCCTCGGTGCGCACGAGAAAGTGCATCAGCGATGAATTCGGCTGCTCCGGCATGTAAGTGAGCATGAAGCGCGAGGCCCCGGCGCCGATGAAGCTGGACACGCCGCTGACACCCTCCATCTCCGCCAGGTACTCCTCGACGTCAGTCGCGGTGCGCGCGGTATCGCGGATATGCGTGCCCTGGGGCAGGAACAGGTTGACGTAGAACAGCGGCGTACTTGACGGCGGAAAGAAGCTCTGCGGCAGGCGGGTGAAGATCACGGCACTGACCACCGTCAGCACCAGCAGCACGCCGATGGTCAGCCAGGGCCGATGCAGCACGCCACCGGCCAGGCGCCGATAACGGTTGTACCAGGGGCCGTTGTAGGCCGCATCGGGGTCCTCGTCGGTGCCGGCATTGCGCAGCAGGTAATGGCCGAACAGCGGTACCAGCAGCAGGGCCAGCAACCAGCTGAGCAGCAGCGACACGGCAATGACAAAGAACAGCGAGAAAAGGAATTCGCCGGTGGTGTCCTGGGACAGGCCGATCCCGGCGAAGGCGAGAATGCCGATGATGGTCGCCCCAAGCAGCGGCCATTGCGTTTGCTGCAGCGTTTGCTGCGAGGCTTCGAGAATGCTCTTGCCCTGGCGCTGGCGCACCAGCATGCCATCGCAGACCACCACCGCGTTATCCACCAGCATGCCCATGGCGATGATCAGCGCGCCGAGGGAAATCCGTTCCAGCTCGATGCCCACCAGCCACATCACCAGCAGTGTGCCAAGCACGGTGAGGAACAGCACCGCACCGATGATGAAGCCGGCGCGCATGCCCATGGCAATGCACAGCACGCCGACCACGATGGCCACCGAGAGGAACACGTTGAGCGCGAAACTGTTCACCGACTCGTCGACGATCTGGTGCTGTTCATACAGCGGATGCAGGTCGGCGCCCAGCGGCATACGGTGCTCGTTGGCCTGCAGGACAGCTTCGACGCTATGCCCGACCTCGACGATATTCGCCCCGGATACCCCGCTGATGCCGAGCGTCAGCGCCTGCTGGCCGTTGTGGCGAATGATCTGTTGTGGCCGCTCGGCGTATTCTCGCGATAGCTTGGCGATGGCGCCCAGTTCGACCCGTTGTGGCCCTTGGCCGACCGGCAGTGCACGCAACTCGTCGAGAGAATCGAAGGCACCGCTCGGGCGCAGGCGCACAAAGAAGTCGCCGGCATTGACGCCACCGGCATCCACCGCGGCGTCGGTATCGGTCAGGGCCGCGGCGATCTCGTCCGGGGCGACGCCCAGTGCGGCCAGCTGCGCCTGATCGACCTCCACCAGAATGCGTTCTTCCTGTACCCCGGCGATCTCCACTTTGCCGACGCCATCTGCAGTGAGCAGGGCGCGGCGCAGGTCCTTGGCCGTTTCGTGCAGCTCCTTGAGGGTCAGCCCGTCGCCGGTCAGGGCGTAGAAGATGCCGTATACGTCACCGAAATCGTCATTCACCATCGGCGGCTCGATCCCCGGCGGCAGGTCGCCCTGGGCATCGTCGATCTTGTTGCGCAGCTCGTCCCAGATCTGCGGCAGCGCATCGCCATCGTATCGGTCCTGCATTTCCACGCGAATCTCGGCGATGCCCGGCATTGAGCGCGAGCGGATCTCCTTGATCTGCGACATCTGCTGGATGGCGCTTTCCAGCGGCTCGGTTACCTGCTGCTCGACCTCCAGCGCCGTGGCGCCGGGGTATTGCACATTGACGATAGCCTGCTTGATGGTGAATTCCGGATCTTCCAGGCGGCCGATCTCGAAGAAGGCGAGGATGCCGCCGAGCAGGCATATCAGTACCAGAATCCAGATGTTGACCGGTCGGGTGATGGCGTAACGGGCAAAATCCATCGGCTCAGTTCCGCTCCCGCGCTTCGATCGGCTGGTCTTCGTGCAACTTGCTGCCACCTGCTACCACGATTGGCATCTGCGCCTGCAGTGCGTCGCCGCGAATCAGCGCCTGATCGCCATCGACTTGCTGCAGCTGAACCGGATGGCGCCGGGCGCGGCCATCGTCGGCCTGCCAGACGAAGTGTTTGCCGTCGCTGTCGGTCTGCAATGCCGACAGCGGCAGACGGAAGCCGTCATCGTCGGTCTGTGGCCGGGCGGGGCGCTCCAGACTGACGCGCATGGCCATACCGGGCAGCAGGTTGAAATCCTCCGGCGGTTCGCCCTGCAGCACCAGCCGGTAGGTGCGCGCGCCTTCACGCGGCTGGGTGCTGTGTTCCTTGTAGCGCAGCGGCAGGCGCAGGTCGGCGATCACCAGCTCGGCCTCGGCCTTGAGCTCGGGCCCGAGCGGAATGCTCAGTGCTGCGCTTTCCGGCAGATCGACGCTGACCTCGATATGGCGGTTGTCCTGCATCTCGAATACCGGCGTGCCGACCGCGACCACCATGTCCGGTTCGGCGAGCCGTCGAGCCACGACGCCATCGAATGGCGCCGTCAGGGTGCTGTGATCGATATTGCGCTGGGCGCTGTCGCGGGCCACGCGGGCGGCCACCGTGTTGGCCTCCAGCGCCTCGATGGCGGCGGGGGCGAGGATGCCTTCGGCGAGCAGGGTGCGCTTGCGCGCCAGGTCTGCTTCGAGCTGGCGCAGGCGCGCTTCGGCCTCACGCATCTGCAGGCGATAGTCGGTGCGGTCCAGCTGTGCGAGGGCTTGCCCGCGACGAACACGAGTGCCTTCGTCGATCAGGATGCGCTCGATGCGGCCAGCCACCTCGAAGGACAACTGGGTGGTGGTCACACTGCGCACTACGCCGGAAAAGCGCAGCGCCTCGGCCTTCGGCTCGGCCGGCTGCAAGGGCTCGACCAAGGCCACGCGTGGTGGCTCGGGCGCCGGCTCGGCCTCCGAGGAACAACCGCCGAGCAGCGGCAGCGCACAGACGATGATCGTCAACCAGGCCTTGGACACTGGGAAAGCTGGCGTTGACGTCATCGGGGCTCCTGTCTGATTGGCGGTTATAGCGGTGTGGCACGCGCTAGGACTGACAATAGAGTCCAGTGCCAGCGCAGGAGTTCGACAGCAATGTGTTGCGAACGGCGTGACTGAACAGTCGATTTCTGCCAGAGCTCTGCCGGGTATAGGAAGTTCAACCGCCCTTTTTTGCGAGTCTGGCAGGTAGGAAGCGGCCGCGCAAGCGCCGCTTTGGGCACAGATCGGGCACAGATCGGGGGTTCATGCGTGGGTTTTCGAC
>NZ_JARVXM010000013.1:0-6500 GCF_048957655.1 Stenotrophomonas sp. AS1
GAAAGCGGACACGCGGGTGCCCCAAGGCGACTGGGGACAGTTATCGGGGTGGCACTGTGTCTGATTCATTCTTCCAGAAGGGCCCTTCACTGTCCCAAATACTTGCGAGGTGTGGAGAGGTATCGGCGGTGGCGAAACCAGCCTCCATTAGCTCCGCCACGCCACGCGCTCTCGCCGCGAAGAGTGCACCACGCTGCTGCTCAACCCGGAGTTCGGTTTTCATGCATGCGCATGGACGCCGGAGGTATCGAAAATGCACTTCCGCGAATGCCGGCTATTGCATGGCGGGCGAGCGCGCTTCACCAATTCCACCGCATCCCCAGTTTTCCGTTCCACGCGGTTTCATCGCCGTCGAAGCCCCAGCTATAGTCAATGTCGGCGAAGAGGTAGCCGGTCTGCGAGACTTGCCAAGCGCCTCCTATGCCTACCTCTGCCCAGCTTCCGCCGAGGTCCACCGCGAACGGCACGTACCCGCTGTTGGTGGCGAAATCCGCACGCGGTTCGCCGCGAAATTCGCGCCAAATATTTGCCCGCAGCCAGGCGTTGCTGGCTCGAAGTTGGCCGCTATTGTTCTCGCGCTGGCCATTGCGGTTGAGACGCGCGCCGATGCGTGCGACCAACGAATCGCCGTCGGTGAAGCGCACTTGTGCGATGCCGTCGTTGAGGTCGTCCACGTCGATGCGTTGCCAGATGACCTGGCCCTGCGGTTCCAGCCGCCAGCGTCCGTCCTCGATTGAGCGGCCGTCGCCATCGTTGAGGATGAAGGGCCAGCCGCCCTCCAGCGACAAGGCTAGGCCTTTGGCGTCGATGAAGCTGTCGTCAGTCCGCAGTGACTCCACGCGCAGGTCGTACCAGGTGTACTGGCTAACTGCATCCAGATAGGCGCCCTTGTCGTTGAAGGCGGTCCAGTAGCCGCCGATCGAGCCCGCCTTGAATTTGTCGGTGCCTGCGTGGAACCGGTACTCCAAGAAGTTATGGCGCACCTCGCCCTCACCCTTGCCATAAGCGAGATAGAAGCCGGCGTGCTTTCGGCTGTCGTCGTCGCTATCGATGTGGCGATACAGGTCGAGTCCGACCTGCAGGGCTTCGAAGCGATAGTCGAAGTCGGGCCCCCGACGGCCGTAGACGCCCAAGCGCCCACCGTCGTGCTCGCCATCGTGGCCGACATAGCGCATCCAGGCGCCGTTGACGCCACGGCGGTCGGGATCGAGATCGTCGCGCTGGCGCAGCAACTCCTCGTCGCCAACGCGCTCATGCAGCGTGTCGATGAGTGTGCGCCCGTAGATCTGCGCCATCGCCGGCACGGCCGCGATCAACGAGACCTCCTGCCGGATAGCGGGGATCGGCGGCGGTGGCGGTGGCGGATCCGGCGGCGGCGGAGGCGGAGGCGGTGGCGGAGGCGGAGGCGGTGGCGGAGGCGGTGGCGGAGGCGGATCCGGCGGCGGAGGCGGAGGCGGCGGTGGTGGTGGTGGTGGTGGTGGACATGGCGGTGAAGGTCCGCCCGGCACCGAGCAGTCGATCACCGAACGCAGGTACCAACTGTTCTCGACATCGGCAGTGGAGGCGGAGGCGGCGCCGCCACGGTAGAGGAAATACTCATACGGCCCGGCCACCACCGGCGTGGCCAACGCGAAGTTGTTGGCGGTGGAGGTGGAGTTGATCGTCTGCACCACGCGAATGCCATCCGCGACGGTGAGGTCGCCCCGGCCGCCGGTGTTGCTGACTTCGATGAAGCCGGGGCCGCTACTGCTTCCGTTGACCACGATCAACTGGTCGGACGGCGCACCGTCGCTCGCCAGCCAAGTGTTGAGCGCGAGCGACCCGTCGCCGCTGTAGTTCGAGACGGTAAGGGTCTTATAGCTGGAAGCGAGCGAAGGATCGCCGACGGGGGGCGCGAATTCGATCCGGCTGGGGTCATTCACCAGCGTGGTGAGGTTGGAGCTGCCGGTCATCCTCCACAGCGTTTCGACCAGGGTAAGGTTCGACACGCTGCCATCGGCGGTGAACGCGGAGCCGGTCAGCGTGCTGCCCGTAGCGGTGATGTCAGCTGCGCCGGGATGGGGGGGCACGGGGGCGCCGGGCGGAAGCGGCGGCGGGTCCATGGGCAGGTTGCCGTCGTCGTCCGGGAAATCGGCCGGGCCACGGACACCTGGATCGCTGACCGCCAGCACCGGGAAATTGCTCAGTTCGCCGACCCGCAGCCACTGATCGGCGCCGGTCACGGTGGTGTTGGTCAACCCGATCCTGCCGTTGCCAGCGACACCCACGGTAGGGCCGCTGGTATTGGTCAACTCGCTGGCACTGAAGTAGGCCTCCGAAACGGCCGTAGGTGTGCCAACCAAGAACAGCGCCATCGCATCGGTCC
This sequence comes from Stenotrophomonas sp. AS1, assembly GCF_048957655.1. Taxonomy (NCBI): domain Bacteria; kingdom Pseudomonadati; phylum Pseudomonadota; class Gammaproteobacteria; order Lysobacterales; family Lysobacteraceae; genus Stenotrophomonas; species Stenotrophomonas sp. AS1. Next base: position 2,366 of record NZ_JARVXM010000013.1, read on the forward strand.
CGGTGGGCGCCACTGTAGTGGCCTGGCCGACGATGCGGCCACCGATCACTGAGACCGCGCCGTGTGCAGCCGCGCCGCTGGGCCTCAGCACCACGTTGTCCATCTGCACCAGCGTCGGGTTGTCACGTGACAGCGCGCCGTGCGCACCGGGGCCGGAAGTGGTGATGGTCAGGCTGTTGGCGTAGAGCTGCGCCTCGCCTCGTCCCGTAGCCGGGGCCGTTCCGTAATTCGCCAGCACCGCACGCAGGCCAACCGCGTCGTTGCCGGAGGTGGTGATCGGCGTACCGGTGAGGGTGATCTTCGCCAGCTCGGTGGAGATGTCGTTGCGCGCCTGGGCAGACGCGCCGTGGGCGAGCGCGCCGGAAGTGACCACGCTGCCGCGGTTGTAGACCACCGTGGCAGGAAACTGCGCGCCGGTCTGCTCGGTGACGGCGAACACGCCAATGGCGCCGTTGCCCTCCGTGGTGACCACTACATCGTTGACCGTCGCGGTGCCCCCATCATCAGCCCATACGCCCATCGCATAGGTGCCGAAGGTTTGCGCGGTCGTGCCTTGGGCATTCAATGTGCCGCCGGGGTTGCGCGCACCCAGCGCATGCGCGAACGAAGCCTGCCGCACTTGGTTGCCATACGTGGTGATGGAGCCCCCGGTCAGGTTGACGAGGCCGCCCAGGTCCGCCAGCGCGCCCATCGCGTTGTCGGCGCCCCGGGTGACGATGGTGAAATTGCTGGCGACAACGGTGGCCAGGCCAGCTTCGATGCCGGCGGCATCTTTGCCCAGCATGGCAAGGCTCGTCCCGTCCAGAGTGACCGTGGCGCCGTCGAACGAGCGCACGCCGGCCGAGGTAGGGTTCGTCGTGGAGATCGTCCCCCGCTCGATATCGATGATCGAGCCTGGGCCTTCGGCCTGGACCGCGGCCTGCTGCGAGCCAGTGGCATTGATGTAGGACGCGGCCACATCCGTATCGACAAGCGAGGCCGACGCTCCGGCCTGGACATACACTGCGACTGATCGCAGGCCACTGACGGTCACCGACGAGTTCTCGAGGCGGGCCACCGAGCCGGTGCCGTCGACCACGAGGCCGGGCGAGCCGTTCAATCCGGCGGCAAAGATAGAACTGCTGCCGTTGAGCGCCAACGAACCGCCGCCGGTAACCCGCACCGCGGCCGCAGGCGCGCCGATATTGCCCGCCCCGTTGCTCCTGAGCGTGCTTGAGGAAAACTCTGCGCTTGCCCCGTCGTCGACGCGCAGGCCGTTGCCGAAGTTGCTCAGCGCGGTCGCTGTCACGTTTGTGCCGGTGGCCCGGCTACTGGCCCCGCGCGCCACGATGGCGTGAGCGTAATCGAGCGTCGTCAGATTCTGGGCGCCCGTCGAAGTGATTTGCGTGCCATCGAGGCCGACCAAACCGCCCTCCAATGCGGCGACGCCGAACGCGCCGCGCGAGGAAGCATCCACACTGCCGCCGGTCAGCGTCAGCGAGCTCCCGCCGCCGATCGCTTGCGCGCCATAGTTGTTGGTCGCGTTCGTGCCGCCACGCAGCTGGATCTGCGCGTTGGTCAGGTTGATCGATCCACCTGCCTCCGCGCTGACGCCTTTCAGGTTGGCCGGCGCCGCGTTGCCGCCGGGCGCCATCGTGATTGTGGTGCCGCTGCCGGTGATGCGACTGCCGGCGCCGGTGGCACGCAGACCCATCTGACCAGTGGCGTTGCCGGCGGTGGAGGTGGTCATGATGACGCTGTCATTTACACTGCTGGTTCCGCCCGACTGCGCCAATACTGCGGTGGCACTGGTGCCGGCGAGGTTGAGTGCGACGCCGTCGCCTATGATGCGCCCAATATTCGACGCGGAAAGTCCCGTCGAGTTGGCAGCAATGTTCATCGTGGTGCCCGGCGGCACTGTGCACTCCACCCCGCTTGCCACCGCGGGGTTGGGGCAGGTTTGTGCATTGACTTGCCAGGCTAAGGCGAGCGAAACGAAAAGCGCCAGACAGCGGGGGCGCGGCAGCGGTTGGACTGCCGCGGCGCTAGGTTTAGGCCGAATGCGCATGACGATTTCCTTCTGCCGCCGAGGGACCCGGCTGTGATCGAAGTGACAGCCGAGGCAAGCGTATCTTCCGGGGTTTTCGATGGGGATACTCTCAGTAAATATGCTGAATCTTGCTCACCCATGTCGTGGTCATGCGTTGCGTGAATACGGCAACGCTTAAGGCTAGAGCGCGCCCCGCGAAGCGCGGCGCAGGTCAGACGCTCGTCGTCCCGGGAAGCGGTCGGGCAATCGCCGTCCCAGGCGCTATGGCACAACCTGGATGCCAATCTTGGCTCGCCTGAAAGGCCGGGTGTCGGTACGGATTCACTGGTCTCAGTAGTATTACCGAGTCACGCCACGTACTAATTCGGCGGCAGTGAGCGCTGGCAGCGTCCAGAATCCATCCAGTGGCCGGCGTTTTGCCTGGTCAACGGAGCTGCTCGATGGATACCACCAAAAAGCCCAACATCGTCATGATCATGGCCGATGATGTCGGCATCTGGAACGTCAGCGCCTACCATCGAGGCATGATGGGCGGGAACACGCCGAACATCGACAGATTGGCCAGCGAGGGTGCGCTGTTCACTGATTACTACGGGCAACAGTCCTGCACAGCCGGACGCGCGGCCTTCATCACCGGGCAGACACCCTTTCGCACCGGCCTGCTCAAAGTGGGCCTGCCTGCCGCCAAGCAGGGACTGCAGCCTTCCGATCCGACCATTGCGGAGATCCTCAAGCCGTTGGGCTATGCGACGGCGCAGATCGGCAAGAATCATCTCGGCGATCGCAATGAATACCTGCCCACGGTGCACGGTTTTGATGAGTTCCACGGAATTCTCTATCACCTCAACGCGATGGAGGAGCCGTACGATCCGGAGTATCCGAAGGACGCCAGCTTCCGCGAGAAGTTCGGGCCCCGCAACATCATCCACAGCGTAGCGACCGACGAGGACGACGCCACCGAAGATCCACGCTGGGGGCGAGTCGGCAGGCAGAAGATCAGCGATGCAGGACCGTTGCCACCACATCCAGGCATGGATGAGGCTGCCCAGGTGAGCATGGAGGATATCGACGCCGACCTGGTCAAGCGGTCCTGCGAATTCATCGAGCGCTCGGTCAGCGCGGGCCAGCCGTTCTTCCTCTGGCATAACTCCACGCGGTGCCATTCCTGGACGCATCTGTCCAAAGAATGGGCCGGGAAGACCGGGTTCGGCCTGTTTGCAGATGCAATGGCCGAACTTGACTGGATCGTGGGGGAATTACTGGCCAAACTGGACGCGCTAGGCGTGGCCGACAACACGGTGGTGCTGTTCACCAGCGACAACGGTGCCGAGATCTTCAGCTGGCCCGACGGAGGCAATCATCCGTTTCGGGGCGAAAAGGGCACTGTGTACGAAGGCGGCTTCCGGGTGCCGATGCTGGCCCGCTGGCCCGGTGTGATCCCACCCGGGGTCATCATCAACGAGATCATGTCTGCCGAAGACTGGATGCCGACGCTGGTAGCGGCCGCTGGCGAGCCGGAACTCAAGGAAAAATTGCTTAAGGGCTACCAAGCAGGCACTTCGACCTTCAGGAACCATCTTGACGGTTACAACTTCAAGCCCTTCTTTGAGGGAACGGTATCGCAGAGCCCGCGTCGCGAATTCTTCTACTTCAGCGACAACGCCGATCTGATGGCGGTGCGTTACAACCAGTGGAAGATCACCTTCAAGACCATCGTAGGCAACCTGTTCAGCGGCAAGGAAGATTCAACCAACGTGCCACTGGTAACTAACCTGCGGGTTGATCCGTGGGAGCGCTACCAGACCGAGTCCACGTCCTACGGCCAGTGGTGGGGCGAAAAACTGTGGGTAATGATGCCCGCCACGGGCGTCGTCGGTGCGTTTCTAGCCACCTTCAAGGACTATCCGCCCAGCCAGGTGTCCGGGTCGCTCAGCGTGGATAAGGCCCTGCAAGCGTTAGAAGAGGGGGGCAGAAAGAACTGATGGTTCCGCAACGGCGGCCCCAATGTGCTTTTACTCGCAACGCTGCATGTAGCAGCATCCAGCGGCCCAGCCTATGGGTCAAAGGGGCGAAGATGACGTCTGAGCGTGCACTTAGTCCGCTATT
>NZ_JARVXM010000014.1:0-5469 GCF_048957655.1 Stenotrophomonas sp. AS1
ACTCTCGCATGGCTTAGGCCACACTACCATCGGCGCAGCTGCGTTTCACTTCCGAGTTCGGGATGGGATCGGGTGGTTCCACAGCGCTAATTTCACCAGGGAGACAGTTGGAGCGTCGCCATCCTAAGGAACGGATAAGGCGCCTGCCTCTCGTAAGTCTTGTGACGTAGCGTGCACTTGGGATCTATCGACATGTCATGTCGGCCAAGGCAACTTGAGGTTATATGGTCAAGCCACACGGATCATTAGTATCAGTTAGCTCAATACATTGCTGTACTTACACACCTGACCTATCAACCACATAGTCTATATGGTTCCTTCAGGGGGCTTGTGCCCCGGGAGATCTCATCTTGAGGCGCGCTTCCCGCTTAGATGCTTTCAGCGGTTATCGCTTCCGAACATAGCTACCCGGCAATGCCACTGGCGTGACAACCGGAACACCAGAGGTTCGTCCACTCCGGTCCTCTCGTACTAGGAGCAGCCCCTCTCAAATCTCCAACGCCCATGGCAGATAGGGACCGAACTGTCTCACGACGTTCTGAACCCAGCTCGCGTACCACTTTAAATGGCGAACAGCCATACCCTTGGGACCGACTACAGCCCCAGGATGTGATGAGCCGACATCGAGGTGCCAAACACCGCCGTCGATATGAACTCTTGGGCGGTATCAGCCTGTTATCCCCGGAGTACCTTTTATCCGTTGAGCGATGGCCCTTCCATACAGAACCACCGGATCACTAAGTCCTAGTTTCCTACCTGCTTGATCCGTCGATCTTGCAGTCAAGCACGCTTATGCCTTTGCACACAGTGCGCGATGTCCGACCGCGCTGAGCGTACCTTCGAGCTCCTCCGTTACTCTTTAGGAGGAGACCGCCCCAGTCAAACTACCCACCATACACGGTCCCCGATCCAGATTATGGACCTAGGTTAGAACGTCAAGCACGACAGGGTGGTATTTCAAGGATGGCTCCACCACAGCTAGCGCCATGGTTTCATAGCCTCCCACCTATCCTACACAGACGAACTCAACGTTCAGTGTAAAGCTATAGTAAAGGTTCACGGGGTCTTTCCGTCTTGCCACGGGAACGCTGCATCTTCACAGCGATTTCAATTTCACTGAGTCTCGGGTGGAGACAGCGCCGCTGTCGTTACGCCATTCGTGCAGGTCGGAACTTACCCGACAAGGAATTTCGCTACCTTAGGACCGTTATAGTTACGGCCGCCGTTTACTGGGGCTTCGATCAAGAGCTTCGCCTTGCGGCTGACCCCATCAATTAACCTTCCAGCACCGGGCAGGCGTCACACCCTATACGTCCACTTTCGTGTTTGCAGAGTGCTGTGTTTTTGATAAACAGTCGCAGCGGCCTGGTTACTGCGGCCCTCTTCAGCTATAGCTCGCATGAGCCACCAAAAAGGGCGCACCTTCTCCCGAAGTTACGGTGCCATGTTGCCTAGTTCCTTCACCCGAGTTCTCTCAAGCGCCTGAGAATTCTCATCCTACCCACCTGTGTCGGTTTACGGTACGGTCTGCGTAAGCTGAAGCTTAGGAGCTTTTCCTGGAAGCGTGGTATCAGTGACTTCGCCTTAAAGGCTCGTCTCGGTGCTCGGTCTTAAAGGATCCCGGATTTGCCAAAGATCCAAACCTACCGCCTTTCCCCCGGACAACCAACGCCGGGTACACCTAACCTTCTCCGTCCCTCCATCGCACTTACGCGAGGTGCAGGAATATTAACCTGCTTCCCATCGACTACGACTTTCGTCCTCGCCTTAGGGGCCGACTCACCCTGCGCCGATTAACGTTGCGCAAGGAAACCTTGGGCTTTCGGCGTGCGGGTTTTTCACCCGCATTATCGTTACTCATGTCAGCATTCGCACTTCCGATACCTCCAGCAGACTTCTCAATCCACCTTCAACGGCTTACGGAACGCTCCTCTACCGCGTACATATAAATATGCACACCCCAAGCTTCGGTTCACTGCTTAGCCCCGTTAAATCTTCCCCGCAGACCGACTCGACCAGTGAGCTATTACGCTTTCTTTAAAGGGTGGCTGCTTCTAAGCCAACCTCCTGGCTGTCTGTGCCTTTCCACATGGTTTTCCACTTAGCAGTGAATTTGGGACCTTAGCTGTGGGTCTGGGTTGTTTCCCTTTTCACGACGGACGTTAGCACCCGCCGTGTGTCTCCCATACAGTCCGTCTCGGTATTCGGAGTTTGCAATGGTTTGGTAAGTCGCGATGACCCCCTAGCCATAACAGTGCTCTACCCCCGAGAGGATACATATGAGGCGCTACCTAAATAGCTTTCGAGGAGAACCAGCTATCTCCGGGTTCGATTAGCTTTTCACTCCTAATCACAGCTCATCCCCGTCTTTTGCAACAGACGTGGGTTCGGGCCTCCAGTACCTGTTACGGCACCTTCACCCTGGCCATGACTAGATCACCCGGTTTCGGGTCTACTGCCCGCGACTATGCGCCCTTATCAGACTCGGTTTCCCTTCGCCTCCCCTATACGGTTAAGCTTGCCACGAACAGTAAGTCGCTGACCCATTATACAAAAGGTACGCAGTCACTCTTTCGAGCTCCTACTGCTTGTACGCACACGGTTTCAGGATCTATTTCACTCCCCTCTCCGGGGTTCTTTTCGCCTTTCCCTCACGGTACTGGTTCACTATCGGTCGGTCAGTAGTATTTAGCCTTGGAGGATGGTCCCCCCATGTTCAGACAGGGTTTCACGTGCCCCGCCCTACTCGTCTTCACTGGAGTGGCCCTTTTAAATACAGGGCTATCACCTTCTATGGCCAGCCGTTCCAGGCTGTTTTTCTAGAACCATTCCAGCTTAAGGGCTAGTCCCCGTTCGCTCGTCGCTACTCAGGGAATCTCGGTTGATTTCTTTTCCTCTGGTTACTTAGATATTTCAGTTCACCAGGTTCGCTTCCAGCAGCTATGTATTCACTGCAGGATACCCGCAAGCGGGTGGGTTTCCCCATTCGGACATTACCGGATCAAAGCTTGTTGCCAGCTCCCCGATACTTTTCGCAGGCTGCCACGTCCTTCATCGCCTCTGACCGCCAAGGCATCCACCGTGTGCGCTTATTCGCTTGACCATATAACCGCAAGTTGCCTTGGGTTACATATATGACCTGGGGGTACAAAGCCCAGATACGAAATATAACGACTCAATTAATAAGAAGACATTTAAGTCTTCCGCCTTAGCCTCACGACACGTCTAAGATAGAATCTCAAAACGCTCGCTACGTCACAAGTTTTAAAAGAACACGTACCAGCCACAATGCTGATCCGTAATAAATTCTTTGTATGCGCTAGTCATTCAGAGTGGTGGGTCTGGGTAGACTCGAACTACCGACCTCACCCTTATCAGGGGTGCGCTCTAACCACCTGAGCTACAGACCCAATGTCCGTTCAGCTCATTGCTACCGCGTCGATAAACTCGCGGCGTGTGGTGGAGCCTGTCGGGATCGAACCGACGACCCCCTGCTTGCAAAGCAGGTGCTCTCCCAGCTGAGCTAAGGCCCCATATACGGGACTATCCACATCGGCCAGGCCGACGTGAAACTCTGAATGCAGGTTACTTGTGAAGACGCCCGACAGGACGATGCTGTCTTTGCTCAAAAGGAGGTGATCCAGCCGCACCTTCCGATACGGCTACCTTGTTACGACTTCACCCCAGTCATCGGCCACACCGTGGCAAGCGCCCTCCCGAAGGTTAAGCTACCTGCTTCTGGTGCAACAAACTCCCATGGTGTGACGGGCGGTGTGTACAAGGCCCGGGAACGTATTCACCGCAGCAATGCTGATCTGCGATTACTAGCGATTCCGACTTCATGGAGTCGAGTTGCAGACTCCAATCCGGACTGAGATAGGGTTTCTGGGATTGGCTTGCCCTCGCGGGTTTGCAGCCCTCTGTCCCTACCATTGTAGTACGTGTGTAGCCCTGGTCGTAAGGGCCATGATGACTTGACGTCATCCCCACCTTCCTCCGGTTTGTCACCGGCGGTCTCCTTAGAGTTCCCACCATTACGTGCTGGCAACTAAGGACAAGGGTTGCGCTCGTTGCGGGACTTAACCCAACATCTCACGACACGAGCTGACGACAGCCATGCAGCACCTGTGTTCGAGTTCCCGAAGGCACCAATCCATCTCTGGAAAGTTCTCGACATGTCAAGACCAGGTAAGGTTCTTCGCGTTGCATCGAATTAAACCACATACTCCACCGCTTGTGCGGGCCCCCGTCAATTCCTTTGAGTTTCAGTCTTGCGACCGTACTCCCCAGGCGGCGAACTTAACGCGTTAGCTTCGATACTGCGTGCCAAATTGCACCCAACATCCAGTTCGCATCGTTTAGGGCGTGGACTACCAGGGTATCTAATCCTGTTTGCTCCCCACGCTTTCGTGCCTCAGTGTCAGTGTTGGTCCAGGTAGCTGCCTTCGCCATGGATGTTCCTCCCGATCTCTACGCATTTCACTGCTACACCGGGAATTCCACTACCCTCTACCACACTCTAGTCGCCCAGTATCCACTGCAATTCCCAGGTTGAGCCCAGGGCTTTCACAACAGACTTAAACAACCACCTACGCACGCTTTACGCCCAGTAATTCCGAGTAACGCTTGCACCCTTCGTATTACCGCGGCTGCTGGCACGAAGTTAGCCGGTGCTTATTCTTTGGGTACCGTCAGAACAACCGGGTATTAGCCGACTGCTTTTCTTTCCCAACAAAAGGGCTTTACAACCCGAAGGCCTTCTTCACCCACGCGGTATGGCTGGATCAGGCTTGCGCCCATTGTCCAATATTCCCCACTGCTGCCTCCCGTAGGAGTCTGGACCGTGTCTCAGTTCCAGTGTGGCTGATCATCCTCTCAGACCAGCTACGGATCGTCGCCTTGGTGGGCCTTTACCCCGCCAACTAGCTAATCCGACATCGGCTCATCTATCCGCGCAAGGCCCGAAGGTCCCCTGCTTTCACCCGAAGGTCGTATGCGGTATTAGCGTAAGTTTCCCTACGTTATCCCCCACGAAAAGGTAGATTCCGATGTATTCCTCACCCGTCCGCCACTCGCCACCCATAAGAGCAAGCTCTTACTGTGCTGCCGTTCGACTTGCATGTGTTAGGCCTACCGCCAGCGTTCACTCTGAGCCAGGATCAAACTCTTCACTTAAAAACGCATAGTCCGAAGACTAAAAATTTAAAGCTGCAGATGCTTGACCGCTGGCAACGTTTCGCTTGCTTTAAAACAATTGATATGTTGCTTGATCAAACGTCTGCAAGATGGACAATCATCCTTCCTGCAGGCGCCTTCACAAGATACCTGCGCATACTGTCAAAGAACCTTGGAGTCGGCCTCAGCGCCTTCCTCCGTGTGCCCCGACGTTTCCGTCGTTGCGAGCCGCCCATTATAGCCGGCTTTTCCGCCTCGTCAACACCTTTTTTCAAGGCCGTTTCACCGAAGTGA
>NZ_JARVXM010000015.1:0-3796 GCF_048957655.1 Stenotrophomonas sp. AS1
GTGCCCAAAGCGGCGCTTGCGCGGCCGCTTCCTACCCGCCAGACTCGCAAAAAAGGGCGGTTGAACTTCCTATACCCCCCTGTCAGTATGGCGCGTAGCATTGGTCGCATGCTCCTTCCCGCTGGCCCCACCCTTGCCGACCGCCCATGACTCCACCACACCACCCCACCGCCGCCGCCCCTGCCACCCTGTTCAGCGGCCCTGCCTGGTGGCTGCAGATCGTGCTGGCCTGGCTGTTGCTGCTGCTGGCGCTGGCCATGGCGGCGCTGGGCGTGCAACTGCTGGCGCTGGGCGGCAGCGCCTACTACCTGCTGGCCGGCGTGGCGGCGCTGGCCGGCGCGCTGCTGGTGTTGCGGCGCCGGGTCAGCGCCGGCCTGTGGTGCTACGGGCTCACCGTGCTGGCCACCCTGGCGTGGGCGCTGTGGGAGATTCACGGCAAGGGCTGGCGCCCGGCCTGGGGTTTCGACCTGGCGGGGCGCGTGGGCCTGCTGGCCGGCCTGTGGCTGCTGATGGCGCTGGCCTGGTGGTGGATGCGCCGCCGCGCGGGCGACCGCGGGCCACGACGCCGGTCACCGGCCTGGGCACCGGTGGCCGCGGTGACGGTGCTGGGCACGCTGGCCCTGACGGCGCTGGCCCCGCGCCTGTGGCCGGCGCAGGCGCAGGCGGCGCCGCAAGCCGCCGCGCCCGATGCGCTGGGCCGCACCGCCTTGAAGCGCGGTGCCGACGAGTGGCTGGCCTTCGGCGGCTCCAACCTGGGCCAGCGCTTTTCCGAGGCGGCGCAGATCACGCCGCGCAACGTTGGGCAACTCGAGCAGGCCTGGGCGTTCCACACCAACGACTGGGCGCCCAACGAGCGCGTGTACTACGCCTTCCAGAACACGCCGCTGAAGATCGGCGACAGCCTGTACGTGTGCTCGCCCAGCAGCCAGGTGTTCGCGCTCGACCCGGCCACCGGCCGCCAGCAGTGGCACTTCGACCCCCAGGTGCCGCCGGCCGCGATGGAGCCGCTGTTCAGCGCCACCTGCCGCGCCGTCGGCTACCACGAGCAGGCGCAGGCGCCCGCTGGCGAGCTGTGCGCGCGCCGCATCCTGCTGGCCACCACCGACAGCCGGCTGATCGCGCTGGACGCGGCCAGCGGGCAGGTGTGTCCCGGCTTCGGCCACGGCGGCACCGTGAACCTGGCCGAGCGCATGGGCAACCAGGTGATCGGCTTCTCGTCCAACACCTCGGGGCCGGCGGTGGTGGGTGGGCTGGTCATCGTGGGCCAGCAGGTCAGCGACAACCAGCGCCGCGACGCGCCGGGCGGCGTGGTGCGCGCCTACGACGCCGTTACCGGCGCGCTGCGCTGGGCCTGGGACGCCAAGCGTGCCGACGATGCGCAGGCCCCGCTGGCCGCAGGCGAGCTGTGGCCGCGCGGCACGCCCAACGTGTGGAACGTGATCTCGGCCGACGAGCGTCTGGGCCTGGTGTTCATGGGCACCGGCAACGCCGCCGCCGACCATTACGGCGGCGACCGCACGGCGGCCGAGGACGCCTTCACCTCGGCCGTGGTGGCGCTCGACATGCACACCGGCAACACGCGCTGGCACGTCAACACCGTGCACCACGACCTGTGGGACTACGACCTGGGCGCGCAGCCCCTGGTGACCGACATCGACGTCGACGGCACGCCACGCCGCGTGGTGGTGCAGGGCACCAAGACCGGCTCGGTGTTCGTGCTGGACGCGCGCACCGGCGAGGCCGTCAAGCCGGTGCAGGAGCGCCCGGTGCCCGCCGGCACGCTGCCGGGCGAGCGCTACGCGCCGACGCAGCCGCAATCGGTCGGCATGCCCAACTTCGCCGGCATGCCCGGCCCCGAGCCCGAGGTGCTGACCGAGGCCAACAGCTTCGGCCTGACGCCCATCGACGCCGCGCTGTGCCGCATCGCCTTCCGCCAGATGGAGTACGAGGGCATGTACACGCCGCCCAGCGAGAACCCCGGCGGCATCCTGCTGTTTCCCGGCATCGTGGGCGGCATGAACTGGGGCGGGCTGGCGGTCGACCCCGAGGCACAGCTGCTCATCACCAACCACAGCCGCCTGCCGAACCGCATCACGCTGACGCCGCGCGCGCAGGTGGAGGACCGGGCGCTGGGCGACGGCGGCGCGCGCGCCGACCAGCGCATCGCGCCGCAGGCCGGCACGCCCTATGGCGTGGCGCGGCCCAACTGGATGTCGCCGCTGCAGGTGCCCTGCATCGACCCGCCCTGGGGCTTTCTGTCGGCCACCGACCTGCGCAGCGGCCGGCTGCTGTGGTCGCGCCCCCTGGGCACCGGCTTCGACACCGGGCCGCTGGGCATACCGACGCGGCTGAAGATCACCATCGGCACGCCCAACCTCGGCGGCGCGGTGGTGACGCGCTCGGGCCTCACCTTCATCGCCGCCGCGCAGGACAACTACCTGCGCGCCTTCGACACCCGAAGCGGCGAGCTGCTGTGGGAAGGGCGCCTGCCCGCCGGCGCCCAGGCCTCGGCCATGACCTACATGCACCAGGGGCGGCAGTACGTGGCCATTGCCGCCGGCGGCCACGCGCGCTTCGAAACCAAGCTGGGCGACAGTCTGGTGGTGTTCGCCCTGCCCGAGGGCGGCCGCTGATGCCTGCCGCTACAGCTGGCCCAGTGCCGCCTTCACGTCGGCCACGCTGAGGATTTCGCTCAGCACGATGGGCGGCTTGCCGGGCGCCTGCAGCACGTACACCGGCACGCCGCTGCGGCCGAGCTTGTTCAGCTCGGCGGTGATGGTGGCGTCGCGCCGCGTCCAGTCGGCGCGGAAGGTCTGCACCTTGGCAGCGTCGAACGCGTTCAGCACCTCGTCGTTGGCCAGCGTGGTCTTCTTGTTGTACTGGCAGGTCACGCACCAGGCGGCGGTGAAGTCGACGAACACCGGCTGGCCGGTGCCCAGCACGGCCTGCACGCGCTCGGGCGACCAGGGTTGCCAGCGCTCGCCCGCCGCCGCTGCGGCCTGCGCGGCGGGCAGCGCCGTGTGGATGACGTTCGGGCCGATGGTGGCCAGCAGGAAAGCGCCGAACGCTACCGAAAGCGAAGCAATCAGCAGGCGCGTGCGGCCCTGCAGGCCGAACGCCCACAGCACCAGCGCCAGCGTCACCAGCAGCGCCAGCAGCGCGCCCGCGCCGTCGATGCCGGTCTGCTGGCCCAGCACCCACAGCAGCCACACCGCGGTGCCGAACATCGGGAAGGCCATGAACTTCTTGAACGTGTCCATCCACGCGCCGGGCGGCGGCAGCAGGCGCGCCACCGCCGGCCACCAGCTGGCGTAGAGGCGCACTACCCGGACTTCATTGTACGGATCGAAGCGGAGGGCCGCTCGCTGCCCGGATATGTCCGCGAGGAGTTCGAGACCTACCTGCGCTGCGGCGTGCTCGAGCACGGCTTCCTGCGCGTGGTCTGCGAGCAGTGCCGGGCCGAGAGGCTGGTGGCCTTCTCCTGCAAGAAGCGCGGCTTCTGCCCCAGCTGCGGGGCGCGGCGCATGGCCGAGAGCGCGCGGCACCTGGTGGAGGAGGTGTTTGGCCCGCGGCCGGTGCGGCAATGGGTGCTGAGTTTTCCGTACCCGCTGCGCTTCCTGTTCGCCAGCAAGCCGGAGGCCATCGGCCCGGTGCTGGTGATCGTGCAGCGCGTCATCGCCGGCTGGTTAGCCGATCAAGTCGGCGTCGACCACGCCAGCGCGCAATGCGGCGTGGTGACCCTGATCCAGCGCTTCGGCAGCGCGCTGAACCTGAATGTTCACTTCCACATGCTGTG
>NZ_JARVXM010000016.1:0-3716 GCF_048957655.1 Stenotrophomonas sp. AS1
GCCCAAAGCGGCGCTTGCGCGGCCGCTTCCTACCCGCCAGACTCGCAAAAAAGGGCGGTTGAACTTCCTATACCCAATGGTGCACGCGTCGAGGATCGATCCAAGTTCGAGATCAACGAGATTGCCGTCCTTGACGCGGTATTCGCGGTCATAGCCCTTGGCGATGAACGACTGGACTGCTTCTAGAACGTCGGTCACTTCGGATGTCATGCGCGCACTTTCATATCGAGTTGGATTGGACGCGCTTCCGCACAAGTCGTGCTTTGGTCCATCAGATGACGGAGAAGAGCGCGGAGTGCGGAGTTCATAGCCACTTGGACTTCTTGAAGCGCACGAACAGGATGAGGCTGGACACCGCGATCAGCCCGAGCACGACGAAGTAGCCATAGGTCGTGTTCAGTTCCGGCATGTTCTTGAAGTTCATGCCGTATATTCCGGCGATCGCCGTCGGGACTGCGAGTATCGCCGCCCAGGCAGCGAGCTGGCGGGTGACCACCCCGATCCTTTGCGCTTCCAGAAGGCTGCTGGCCTCAAAGACCGTGGACAGGACAAGCAGGAGGCCGTCGACCATGGACTGCACGCGGTGGACATGGTCCGCGACGTCGTGGAAATATGGTGTCATTTCGGCGCTGATGCAGGGAAAGTGGCCGCGAACGAGCTTTCGCACCAGCTCGGCCATAGCCCCGAGCGTGCGCTGGAACCGCGTGAGTTCGGACCTTAGTTCGAAGATTCGCGCCACCTCTTCTGGCCCGAGGAAGTCGTGCAGCGACCGTCGTTCCATGGCCAGGACGTCGTCCTCGATCATTTCGAAGATGGGCAGATACTGGTCGACCACGCGGTGCAGGATCGCATGCAGCACATAGTCGACACCCTTGCCGAACTGCGTCGGCGATGCCTCGAGTTGCGCCCGAAGTTTGCCCAGCGCTCCGGCGTTGCCGTGCCGCACGGTGATGAGGTGATTGTGACCGGTGAAGATCGCCATCTTGCCGTAGCTGATCCGGTCGCCGACCAGTTCGGCGGTCTGCGCGACGATGTATAGCTCATCGTTGTAGACTTCGAGCTTGGGCGGGCACAGCGGGTGCATCGCGTTGTCGATTGCCAGCGGATGCAGATTGTACGTCGTTTGGATCGCGCGAAGTTCGTCGTCGGTAGGCTCGCTGAGCGCGATCCAGCAGAAGCCCGAACGACTCTCGCCCAGTTCAATGCGCTCGTCGAGCGCGATTTCCCGGACTCGCTTGCCTTCGTTGTAATAATAAGCGGCGATGATGGTCATGCAGGCCTCGCAGGAATTCGCAGGCCACGCTGTACCGCGGGCCGCGCCAGCCCGCGCCCGACCCATGCCTGGACGTTAGGATAGCTGCTAAGGCCGAGGATGTCGCCAGCAGCGTAAAATTCAACCAGCGCATTCACCCAGCCAAACGTCGCGATGTCCGCGATCGAGTAATCATCGACAATCCATTCGCGGTCTTCCAGGCGGCGATCTAGGACCCCGAGAAGACGCTTGGATTCATCGATAAAGCGCTGCCGAGGCCGCTTGTCCTCATAATCCTTGCCAGCAGATCGCAGGAAAAAGCCAAGCTGGCCGAAGGTCGGCCCGATGCCGGACACTTGAAAGAACACCCAGGCCAGAGTCTCGTATCGTTGGGTGGGTGTGGTTGAGATGAACTGGCCAGTCTTTTCGGCCAGATAGACGAGGATCGCACCGGTTTCCCATATGCCAATGGGCTGGCCGTCAGGGCCAGCCGGATCGATGATCGCGGGTATGCGGCCGTTGGGATTCAACGACACGAACGCTGGATCTTTCGATTCGTTGTTCGAGATGTCGACGAAGTGGGGCTCGTACGGCAGGCCAGTCTCCTCCAGCATCATCGAGACCTTGACGCCGTTGGGCGTGGGGGCCGCGTATAGTTGCAGGCGATCCGGATAAGATGCTGGCCAGCGCTGCGTGATGGGAAAGGAGGAGAGGTCTGTCATATCTGGATCCTGGCACTGCGACGGCGGCTGAATGAAATGATCTGCTTCAAGGCCAGGTTCGACGACCGCGTCGATTGACGCGGTCGTCGAAGGTTGCGAACCGGATCGACGCGACACGGACGGCAGCGAAGCTTATTCCGCTGCAGCCCCGGCCGCAGGGCTCATATCGCCGGCCTCACGCCGCTTCGGAAGAACCCAGTCGGGACGGGGGAAGTGGCATGTGTAGCCACCCGGCCGTTTCTCCAGATAATCTTGGTGGTCGGGCTCGGCCTCCCAGAAATCTCCGACCGGGACGACTTCAGTGACCACTATGCCTTTCCACAGCCCGGAGGCATCCACGTCGGCGATCGTGTCCTCGGCGACGCGCTTCTGCTCCTCGTCGACGTAATAGATGCCCGACCGGTAGGAGAGCCCAATATCACCGCCCTGGCGGTTCTTGGTCGTCGGATCGTGGATCTGGAAGAAATATTCCAGGATGTTCCGGTAGCTCGTCACCGCCGGGTCGAAAACGATCTCGATCGCCTCGGCATGCGTGCCGTGATTGCGATAAGTGGCGTTCGGAACATCGCCGCCAGTGTAACCTACACGAGTCGAGACGATGCCGGGCCGCTTGCGGATCAGATCCTGCATGCCCCAGAAACATCCGCCTGCGAGAATAGCGCGCTGATGCATGTTAAGCCTCCTCTACCTGATCGAGATATTCACCGTATCCCTCGGCCTCCATTTCGTCGCGCGGGATGAAGCGAAGGGACGCTGAGTTGATGCAGTAGCGCAGACCGCCGCGGTCGGAAGGACCATCTGGGAACACGTGGCCGAGATGGCTGTCGGCATGTACCGACCTGACCTCCGTCCGGACCATGCCGTGTGCGCTGTCCCGCACCTCGTTCACGTTTGCCGGAACGATCGGCTTGGTGAAGCTGGGCCAGCCAGTACCCGAATCGAACTTGTCCGTTGAAGCGAACAGCGGCTCGCCCGACACTATGTCGACGTAGATGCCAGGCTCCTTGTTGTCGTTGTGCTCGCCCGTGAAGGGCCTTTCGGTCCCCGACTCCTGGGTAATCCGGCGTTGCTCGGGGGTCAGGCGGTCAACTGCTGTCTGTGACTTTTCAAACTTCATGATAGTCTCCAATAATTAATCTAGAGCCGACATTCCCCAAGTGGCCTGCCGCTTGACTTCAAGATCGCCTGATTTTGCTCGCTGGGCAAGCGTTTTTCGCCCCGAGCGGTGTCTGTCGTCGCGCAAACGGCCGAAGTCGGGTGGATCAAGCCTCGAACCCGCAGCATTCTGGCCCGGCAGAGCCGCTTTTCCGCGCGGCAGACGGACCTGTCCTGCCGCTTTCGTTCAGCTTGGGCATGGATCGTGGTCATGCGCATGACGGAGGCGTTCGAAGACGGCGGATGGCGGCAAGGACGGCCCGCACCATCGGGCCGGTGACGGCGACCTCGGCCAACTGGAAGGTAATGGCGCGGGCGTGGCGGACGACGCGGGCGCCGATCTTGATCAGCTTGAGTTGCAGGCTGGTCAACGACCAGTCCGCCATGGCCTCGGGCAGTTCGATGCAGCGCAGGAAGGAGAGGCTGGTGGCGTATTCCTGCAAGAAGCGCGGGCTGTGCCCGAGCTGCGGCGCACGGCGCATGGCCGAGTCGGCGCGGCATCTGGTGGACGAGGTGTTCGGCCCGCGGCCTGTGCGGCAATGGGTGCTGAGCTTTCCGTACCCCTTGCGTTTCCTGTTCGCCAGCAA
>NZ_JARVXM010000017.1:0-3650 GCF_048957655.1 Stenotrophomonas sp. AS1
GTGCCCAAAGCGGCGCTTGCGCGGCCGCTTCCTACCCGCCAGACTCGCAAAAAAGGGCGGTTGAACTTCCTATACCCAACTGGGCGTGGACGCGGTCGGTTTCGTGTTCGCCGAAGGCAGTCCGCGCCGGGTCAGCGCGGCCGAGGCGCGGCAACTGCGCCTGGCGCTGGCGCCGATGGTCGGCGCGGTGGCGCTGTTCCGCGACAACACCGTGGCCGAGGTGCGTGAAGTGGTGCGCATGGTGCGACCGGCGTTGCTGCAGTTCCACGGCGACGAAGAGGATGCGTTCTGCAGCGCCTTCCGCATGCCCTGGCTGAAGGCGGTGCCGATGGGCGGGGGCGAGCGTTGGGATGCGGCCGCGCTGCAAGAGCGCTGGCCGAACGCCGACGGTTTCCTGTTCGACAGCCACGGCAAGGGCGCAGCCGGCGGTACCGGCCACACGTTCGACTGGAGCGCGATCCCCGGCGGACTGCACCGGCCGTTCGTGCTGGCCGGCGGGATCACGCCGGACAACGTGCACGACGCGATCCGCGCCACCTCGCCGTGGGCGGTGGACGTGGCCAGCGGGATCGAAGTCGCGCCGGGAGTCAAGGACGGCGAGAAGATGCGCCGCTTCGTGGCGGAAGTGCGACGTGCCGACGGTACCGGTCCCGATTGAACGGCGTTTTCCTTTACGCGCTGCGTGTGTCCCTGTAGTTTTCCCCCGTCCCTACGGATCCACCCATGAGCACTCCGGCCCGCACCCGCAAGGCCACCCCGGCCAGGAAGACCGCTGCGTCCAAGCCGGCGCCGCGCCGCAAGAGCCGTGCGGCGCCGCCGCCCGAACTCCTGTCCATCGACCTGGCCTTGCAGGGCGGCGGCTCGCACGGCGCCTTCACCTGGGGCGTGCTCGACCGCTTGCTGGAAGAGGAGTGGCTGCGGATCGATGGCGTGTCCGGTACTTCCGCAGGCGCGATGAACGCGGCCGTGCTGGTCGATGGCTTCGAACGTGGCAGTCGCCAGGGCGCGCGCGAGGCGCTGGCCCGGTTCTGGCGCGCGGTGTCCGACGCAGCGCGCTTCAGTCCGCTGCAGCGCGGGCCGCTGGACGTGCTGATGGGACGCTGGAGCCTGGAGGGCTCGCCGGCGTTCCTGGCCATGGACCTGGTGTCGCGGCTGTGGTCGCCCTACGACCTCAATCCGTTCGGCGTCAATCCGCTGCGCGACATCCTGGAGCGCTCACTCGATTTCGACGCGCTGTCGAAGTCGGACATCAAGCTGTTCATCACCGCCACCAACGTGCGTACCGGCCGCGGCAAGGTGTTCCGCAACGCCGAACTGAGCCCGGACGTGCTGCTGGCCTCGGCCTGCCTGCCGAACATGTTCCAGGCGGTGGAGGTGGACGGCGAGTACTACTGGGACGGCGGCTACTCCGGCAACCCGACCATGACCCCGCTGGTGCGCGACTGCAATTCGGACGACGTGATCCTGGTCGCGGTCAACCCGGTCGAGCGTCCCGACCGGCCGACCGGCGCGCGCGAGATCCTCAACCGGATCAACGAGATTTCCTTCAACGCCGGCCTGCTCAAGGAACTGCGCATGATCGCGCTGCTGCGCCAGGTGGCCGACGTGGGCAACTGCGAGGGCGCGCGCTGGGCGAGCAAGCGCATCCACCTGGTGCGCAACGACCTGGCCACCGTGCTGGATTCCTCGTCGAAGATGAGCGCCGAGTGGGCGTTCCTGGAGATGTTGCACAAGGAGGGGCGGCGCGTGGCCGAGTCCTTCCTGGCGCAGGACGGCGCCAACCTGGGCAAGCGCTCATCGATCGACCTGAACGTGCTGCTGGAAGGAGTGTGAGCATGGGACTGCTGGGCATGCTGGTCGGCCTCGGCCTGTTGATGTACCTGTCCTACCGGGGCTGGAGCGTGCTGCTGCTGGCGCCGGCCGCGGCGTTGGTGGTGGCGGCGTTCTCCGGCGAGCCGCTGCTGGCGCACTGGACCTTGACCTTCATGTCGGCCGCCGCCGGATTCATCTCCCAGTTCTTCCCGCTGTTCCTGCTCGGCGCGCTGTTCGGAAAGCTGATGGAGGACAGCGGCTCGGTCGAGGCCATCGCCGCGTTCATGACCGCCAAGCTCGGCACCCGGCGGGCGATGCTGGCGGTGGTGCTGTCCGGCGCGCTGGTGACCTACGGCGGGGTGAGCCTGTTCGTGGCGATCTTCGTGCTGGTGCCGATGGCCGCGGTGCTGTTCCGCGGCGCCGGCATCCCGCGTCGGCTGATGCCGCCGGCGCTGGCGCTGGGCACGATGACCTTCACCATGTCGGCCATGCCCGGCACGCCCTCGATCCAGAACGCGATCCCGATGCCGTTCTTCGGCACCACGCCGTTCGCCGCGCCCGGGCTGGGCCTGATCGCCTCGGCGATCATGCTGGCGTTCGGCCTGTGGTGGCTGGCCCGCGCCGAACGTCGCGCGCGGCTGGCGGGCGAAGGCTTCGGCGAGTTGGCCACGCCCGACGCCGGCATGGTGGCCGAGGACGAGATCGTGCGCGAACGCGCGGCGGTGGCGCAGCCCTTCGATCCGGCCGAGGCGGCGCATGGCGTCCAGGGCAGCGGCCTGCCGTCGGCGCTGGTTGCGTTCGCGCCGCTGGCGGTGGTGATCGGGGTGAACCTGCTGATGTCGCTGCTGATCCTGCCGCGGATGGACGTGTCCTACCTGCAGTACGCGCGCTTCGGCGAAACCTCGCTGTCCGAGGTGGCGGGCGTGTGGTCGGTGTCGGTGGCGCTGGCCGCGGCGATCGCCACCACCATCGCGCTGAACCTGCGCCGCTTCCCCTCGCTGCGTTCGAGCATGGACTCCGGCGCCAACGCCTCGGTGCTGCCGATCCTGGCGGTGGGCAGCCTGGTCGGTTTCGGCGCGGTGGTCGCGGCGATGCCGGCCTTCGAGATCGTGCGCGACTGGGTACTGGGCATCGGCGGCGGTCCGCTGGTGTCGCTGGCGGTGGCGACCAACATCCTCGCCGGCCTCACCGGCTCGGCGTCCGGCGGCCTGACCATCGCCCTGGATGCGCTGGGTCCGACTTTCATGGCCATCGCCTACGAGACCGGACTGTCGCCGGAGCTGATGCATCGGGTGGCGGTGATCGGCGCCGGCACCCTGGACAGCCTGCCGCACAACGGCGCGGTGGTGACTCTGCTGGCGGTGTGCGGCTGCACCCACCGCGACAGCTACGGCGACATCGCGGTGACCGCGGTGCTCGGCTCGATCGTGGCGCTGGTGGTGGTGATCGTGCTGGGGACGATGTTCGGGTCGTTCTGAGCGCACGTGCGCGGCGTGACGGCGCCGCCCGGCACGATGCTCAGGCGCGGCGCGGCTGGATCGAGGCCAGCTGCGCGTCGGCCAGTCCCAGCAGCAGGCGCCGCGTTTCGCGGCCGCCGCAGCGGAACGCCTGCAGCAGGCGTCGCTCGAGCGGGTCGTGGACCAGTTCGGCGTCGAGTGCCGGAATGTCGTCCGGATCCGCCTCCCAGGCCAGCGGGCCACGGCCGGTGGCCAGCCACTCGAAACGCACGCGGGTGACATGCGCCAGGCGGGCGCGCCGTGTTTCTCGAAGTGGGCGAGGATGGCGCGGATGGTTTTGGGTTCCTCGATGCTGGCGACGATCCGCACCGCGCCGCCGCA
>NZ_JARVXM010000018.1:0-2537 GCF_048957655.1 Stenotrophomonas sp. AS1
TGCCCAAAGCGGCGCTTGCGCGGCCGCTTCCTACCCGCCAGACTCGCAAAAAAGGGCGGTTGAACTTCCTATACCCCGCAGAAACTTGATCTCCTGCCTATCGCGCTGCCGCTTTCACAAAGCTGGAGCGTTGTAGGTTGCGCCCATAACGGGTGCGGGGCGCTTCGGTGAAGAGCGCAGTTCCGCATGGAAAGCCATTCGCACTTTTCCTTTCGGAGTTGCTCTGAAGGAGGTGTGCCCTTGAATGTAGCCGTCTCTCCCCGAACCGTTTCGAGCAGTGGTTTGCCTGCTCTGGTTCTCAATGCGGACTATCGGCCGCTCAGCTATTACCCTTTGTCGCTCTGGTCCTGGCAGGATGCGATCAAGGCAGTCTTTCTTGAACGTGTGCATATCGTGGCGGAATATGATCAGGTCGTATCTTCGCCATCGTTTTCCATGCGTTTGCCGAGCGTGATTTGCCTGAAAGAATATGTAAAGCCGCCGCGTCATCCGGCGTTTACGCGCTTCAATCTGTTTCTGCGTGATCGTTTTGAATGTCAGTATTGCGGCTCTCCGCATGATCTGACCTTTGATCACGTTACCCCGCGTTGCCATGGCGGCGAGACGACGTGGGAAAATGTGGTCGCCGCGTGCTCCCCTTGCAATCTGCGCAAAGGCGGGTTGATGCCAGCTCAAGCACATATGTGGCCGCGTCAGAAGCCGGTCATGCCGAGCGTGCAGGATCTGCACAAAAATGGCCGTCTTTTCCCACCCAACCATCTTCATGAAAGCTGGCTCGATTTTCTGTATTGGGATGTCGAGCTGGAGCCTTAGTGTCTGCTCCAAAAGTCGCCATGCCGGTCTGCAAATGGCAATTTGTCTACGTTCTGATGCTCATGCACCCAAAATTATATTTCGCTTCGGCATTCGAGAACCACCATTTTCGCCATGGCCTGCCGCTTTTTGATTCGGATCCCAGAAAGAACAACTTCCTCAGAATTCCCTCTTACTTTCCACCTTTTGCAAAAGCGCCGTAGTAGCCAATCGCTGCAAAAAACAGGCTTGCGACCACGTTCCATCCTGCAAATGACAGGCCGAGAAAGAAGCCCGGTGCGCTGTCACATGCAGGCGGGCGGGTCGCGTTGAGATCGCCGAGCAGATTGCCGGCATCCAGCGTGAGCTTCATGGTGGCTGCGCTGCAATCAGCCGGACCCGGCCAGTATTTGAGTTCGACACCGGTGTGATAGATGGCAAGCGCAAGGCCAAAGGTCATCAGCAGTGCACCAATCAGGATCAGACCGCGCGTGAGAACCGGAGGCCATTTCAATCTATAAGAAACCCAGGCTGCGGCCAGAACCGGAACGCCGATATAATAAGGCGTGCGTTCTTCAAGGCAGAGTTTGCAGGGCATGAAACCAGCCAGATGCTCGAAGCCCAAAGCCGTTCCGACTGTTGCAGCCATTCCGACTGCCATGATGCCTGCGGTCCAAGACTGAATTTTGCCAACCGGCTTGTTAAGTGCAAATGTCATATGAAATTTCCTGCGCCATGCTGGCCTTATTTCTTTAGCCTAAAATACTGCTTCGCCTCCAAGCAATTAAATTTGACCGGCTTGAGGCAAAATCAGGCGTTCAGATATTTAATCCCGACGAAGAGCACGATCAGCAAAACAGCAACGAGACCAGCCAGCAGGCCGAGACGCTTTTCGATAAATTCGCGGATCGGTTCACCATAACGCTTCAACAGCCATGCGAGGAAGAAGAATCGTGCGCCGCGCGCAATGATCGCGGATGCAATGAACAGCCAGATATTGATGCCTGCCGCGCCGGAGAGGATGGTGACAACCTTGATCGGCGGCAGATGCGCGAGGCCTGATGTGATGAGCATCAGCAGAATCATGTCGGCGCTGGTCGTTCCGCGCATTTGCTCGAAGGTGTCGAGCTTGCCATACATTTCAAGCACAGGCTTTGCGACCTGCTCATAGGCATGATAGCCCAAATACCAGCCTGCTATGCCGCCAAGAACGGAAAAGATGGTTGCGACGAGCGCGTAACGATAGGCCCGTTCCGGGCGCGCAAGCGCCATCGGAAGAAAGAGCACATCGGCGGGCACCAGAAATACCGAGCTTTCTATAAAGGCGATGAAGGCGAGCCAGTATTCGGCGGACTTTCGGGCAGCAAGCGAGATCGTCCAGTCATAGAGTCGGCGCAGCATGAAAATTTCCGGATTTTTTAAGGGGGCAAACACCCAGGGATTATTTGCACCGTCCCGCGGCAATGTCTGACGCGAAGATCAGAACGCACCGATACGAACGTGCGAACACAGGCGCAACACTGAGCAGCCGTCCCCGCACCGGAGCGCTGCGTGCCGCGCCTCGCCACATCCCGGCGGCAAGCCGCGGGATGCGCGCCACTGCCGTCCGCCCACACCGGTTCGCGGTACGCGCGCCACGCGCCCGAGCGCACGCTGCTGTACGCGTTGGTAGAGGCGCACTACCCGGACTTCATTGTACGGATCGAAGCGGAGGGCCGCTCGCTGCCCGGATATGTCCGCGAGGA
>NZ_JARVXM010000019.1:0-1108 GCF_048957655.1 Stenotrophomonas sp. AS1
GGCCTTGGATTCAACCGATCGACGCAACGGTTCGTCGGTATCGCTCGACGGGTGTTTCGTAGCCTAACGTCTTGCGGGGCCGCTCGTTCAGTTGGCGGGCAACTGCATCAAGCTGAGCTTGAGAGATATTGGCAAGGCTGACGCCCTTAGGGAAGTACTGTCGCAGTAGTCCGTTGGTGTTCTCATTGGTGCCGCGTTGCCAGGGATGGTGTGGGTCGCAGAAGTAGACTTGGATGTCGGTGGCGAGCGTAAAGCGGCGATGCGCCGCCATCTCTTTGCCGCGATCCCAAGTCAGAGATCGGTACAGTTCCCGAGGCAGGCGGCGGGCACTTTTGATCAGCGCATTCACCACGGTCTCAGAGTCCTTTCCGTCAACTTTGACCAGCATGACGTAACGGGTTTTGCGCTCCACGAGCGTCGCAATCTGGCTATCGCGGTCACCAAATAGCAGGTCGCCCTCCCAGTGGCCAGGTACTGCCCGGTCCTCAACCGAAGGCGGACGCTCACTGATGGAGATCGTGTCTTTGATCCTGCCGTGATCAGCTGTTTTCTGTGTGTGATGCCGTGAGCGGCGCATGGCACGAGTCCGCCGTAGGTGCGCCAACAGCTCCTGCTTCAGGGCTCCTCGGGACTGGATGTAGAGCGTTCGGTAGATTGTCTCGTGAGACACCTGGCGGCTCGTATCTTCAGGATTGGTGCGTTTCAACCAACCGGACACCTGCTGTGGTGACCATTGCTGCTTCAGCTTTGCTGCCACTCTCATCGCAGGGGCCCGTCCGAGCGAGCTCGCAATGGCACGCATGGACTTCCCAACAGCCACACCCCGGGAGATTTCTTCACGCTCCGCCAAGCTTAATACGCGCTCTGATCGGCGGCGTGGGACTGGCTGGATACCTCCGGACTCGGACAGAACCGAGCGAACCGAGCTATGGTGACGGTCAAATAGAGTTGCAATCTTGTGCAGCGATTCGCCTCGTCGCCATCGCTCCCACATCAGAGCCTTCTGGGCGTCGCTGTAGTAGATCCTTGGCCTGCGCTCCATCTGCAACACTCCTGCTGCCGGTAAGCAGTCTTCAGTGTGTTGCGTCGACCGGTTGAATCCAAGGCC
>NZ_JARVXM010000020.1:0-840 GCF_048957655.1 Stenotrophomonas sp. AS1
GTCGATGGAAAAGACCCGCTTGAGCCGTTGCGCCCAGCTCATCGCACGGCGCTTCTGCTCGGGGCTGCGCGGCTCGTCGTGGGCGCTTGCGTCAACCGGCGCCGCATCGCCCGCAGGCCGCTTGCCGCGCCCCGATGGCGTCACCTGCGCGCGCAGGTTTGCATTCGGGGCGAATACGCCGTGGAAGCGGGTGAGATGCGCGCGAGGTGGCGGGACCAGTGCCGCCAGCTTGGCGATGAAGTCCACCGCATCCCATTCGACATGCGTGGTCCCATTTCGCCACGGCGTCTTGAGCTGATACCGCACCCTACCCTGCGGTGAGATCGACAGCCGCTGCTCGCTGATCGCCGGGCGCGTGATGTAGCGGCACAGCTTTTCGAGCTTGTGGCTTTCGTGTGCTTCCGCGGCCACGCCGGCATGCAGCGAGAAGCCACCGACCTTGCCGGCATCGCCCTCCAGCGAGCCTGCGTCACCGGGCAATGTTTGCAGCGTGACGACCTTGCGGCCAGCGTCGCGACCGGTGGCGATGCGGTAGGTCATCGAACTCATCCGCAGCCCATCCATGCCGTCGTCGCTACCCGCGCTGTCGGACAGGAACACGGATTCGTCTTCGCCTTCGAGCCAGCCGCGGCGCGACAGGTGCCGGCAGACGCGATGCGCGATGGTGTTGGCGAGCTGCGTCAGTTGCGCAGAGGTGGGGGCGCGGCGCAGGCGCGGCTTGCGCCGCGGGGGCTCGACGTTCGCGTCGTACACGCCGTCGAGCCACAGCATGTGGAAGTGAACATTCAGGTTCAGCGCGCTGCCGAAGCGCTGGATCAGGGTCACCACGCCGCATTGCGC
>NZ_JARVXM010000021.1:0-779 GCF_048957655.1 Stenotrophomonas sp. AS1
GGCCGCATCGGCAAGTCCTCGGTCACCCAGGGCGCGCTGGTCAGCGCCGGCCAGGCCGAAGCGCTGGCCACCGTGCAGCAGTTGAACCCGATTTATGTCGATCTGACCCAGTCCGCCAGCGAGCTGCTGCAGCTGCGCCGCGAGCTGGCCAGCGGCCGCCTGCAGGACAACCAGACCCTGCCGGTGACGATCCTGCTCGATGACGGCACCGAGTTCGACCACAAGGGCACCCTGGAATTCTCCGAAGTCAGCGTGGACCCGACCACCGGCAGCTACGCGCTGCGGGTCAAGGTCGAGAACCCGGACCAGGTGCTGATGCCGGGCATGTACGTGCGTGCGCAGGTCGGCAGCGGCGTGCGCGAGAACGCGATCCTGGTGCCGATGCAGGGCATCGCCCGCGATCCCAAGGGCGATACCAGCGCCATGGTGGTCGGCAAGGACGACAAGGTCGAAGTGCGGCAGGTCAAGGTCAGCCGCTCGCTCGGCGACAAGTGGCTGGTGGAGGACGGGCTGAAGGCCGGTGACAAGGTCATCGTCGAAGGCCTGCAGAAGATCCAGCCGGGCATGCCCGTGCAGGCCACCGAAATGGGCGCGGCCCCGGCCAAGCCGGCCGCCGCGCCGGCGGCTCCCGCCGCCCAGCAGTAACCGGAGAATTCCATGGCACGTTTTTTCATTGATCGCCCCATCTTCGCGTGGGTGATTGCGATCATCATCATGCTCGCCGGTGGCCTGGCGGTGCTCAAGCTGCCGGTGTCGATGTACCCGGAAGTGGCGCCGCC